>SUXS01000023.1 GCA_015060865.1 Bacteroidales bacterium
TCATCACCTGCCGTCGAGTAAGTCGGCGCGAGGCACGCTGGTACCCTACACGCTCCAGTGCAGGGAGCAGTCCGTGGGCGGAGGTGATGTACTTGTGCAGCAGGCGCAAGGCCGAGGAGCGCGGTGCGCCGGGGAAGTAGAGCTGGGCAAGCTCGCTTTTGGTGAGGGACTGAATCATATGTTTAGTGTTTAGAGTGTAGTGCCAAAAGCTAACGGCCAAGAGCCAAAAGCTTGCAGCTTGCTGCATTTACCCTATAAAGTTACAAAAAAACCGTCACATAATCAATGGTTAACAGATTTATTTTCAACCTCTTCAAAGATTATTTACAGGGCTTACCGTAACTCTCATCTGCGGAACGTTGCCCTACTGCAAGGTGGTACCTTTGCAGTAGGAATTCTGAATTCCCGCATGCGAAATTAACCTTATTTATTAACCCGAATGATGGATTAGAAGATTGCAGTCCGGAGGCAATTCAACATTAGTTGATGTTTGGCTGCACTCGCTGAGAAATTGCAAACAAGTTTGCATTTCGCTCGTTTGCACAAGCATTCATAATTCATAATTCAAAATTCAGAATTAAAAGACATGCCTATCAACTACGCAATCAAGAAAGTGAAGAACCCCAACGGTATCGAAGGTACCCAGTATTTCCACGGCCAAGCCATCAAGACGGGTGAGCTCACCCTGGACAAGCTGGCCCGCCGCATCAACAACAGCACCACCGTGACGCAGACCGACTGCCGCGCCGTGCTCCTCAGCATGAAGGACCACATCATCGAAGCCCTCACCGAAGGTCAGGTGGTGGTGCTCGACGACCTCGGCCGCTTCCAGGTGACCCTACAGGGCAAGTGCTACACCCAGGAGATGATGGCCGAAACTGACTTCGCTCCCGCCTCGATGATCAAGGGTCACAAGATCGTGTTCCGCCCCGATGCGGCACTCAAGAAGGCCGTGGCTGCGGACTTCTCGCTGAAGCGCATCTCGTCGGAGGCGATGGCGTAAGCCTTGGCACGCTGATGACGCGGATTTAAGCGGATGACCGCTGATAATCCTTGACTACGGATTCTTTGATCACGGGCGTCATCCGTGGTCAATAATAAAGATCTGAGGTCATCTGCTGCATCTGTGTCGTCAGTGTGCTATTCATTAATCACTATCATTAAACTCTAAACAACCACAAACATGAAAGTAAACTGGAAACAAGTCCTTAAAATCGTAATCACCGTACTCACTGCCTTGGCTGGTGCCTTGGGCGTAGCTTCCTGTGCGGTATGAGTACATTGATCCGTGCGCTGCTGCTACTTGGCAGCGCACTCACCTTTATCGCTTAATCTCACGCAGGTTTTGCTCACGCGAATCTCGCTAATCACGCGAAAATCAGTTCCTATGAATATGCCTCACACAGATCTCACAAATCTCACAGAAGCTGCATCGCAGAAAGCTCGCAGCTACCATCCGGCGTGTACACTCGGTGTGCAACACCGACAGCAAGGGCGAAGCGACTTGCCTTCGTGAGATTGCCTTTAGCCCCTTCGGGCGGCGAACACGTTTCGTGAGATTTGTGTGAGACCAAAATCAATGATGCAAGAAAACTTCGCGTTTTTCGCGAGATTCGCGTGCAAAAAAAAGTCCGCGATGCAAGCAAATAAATCATAAATTCAAACATGAAATATTTTACCATACAAGAACTCACCGCCAGCGCCACGGCACTGCGCGAGGGCATCGACAATCGCCCATCGAAGTGTGCATACCACCTCTTGCACGTATTAGTAGACCAACTCCTTGACCCCATACGCGAAGCGTGGGGCGAGCCTATCGTGGTATCCTCAGGCTACCGCTGCAAGCAGCTCAACGCCCTGGTGGGTGGCGTGAAGAACAGCCACCATATCCTTGGCTGTGCGGCGGACATTATCGCTGGCAACAGGGCCGACCACCGCAAACTGTTCCGCCTCATCGTGAAGATGCAGCAAGAGGGGCGCATCAAGTTCACCCAACTTATCCTTGAGGGCGACGGAAGATGGTTACATATCTCCTACGTGCCGGGCAACCTCAAGTGCCAGGTGATTGATGCCTGATTTGCTCTATCTGTAGGACTGATAACAATAATCCCCAACCTTACATTGTGTAGGGTTGGGGATTGATGTTATTCGATTTCTTCCTTCATCTCATACTTCTCGCGATAGCCGGGGAAGAAGTCGTAGTAGTATTCAAAGTCGGTGGGTTCGTTGTCAAATTTTGCCAGTTTGCCCTTTGAGTCGAGGCCGTTCTCCTTCTGCAGGAAGATGAGCGACTCGGGGTACCAGTCGAGCAGATAGGGATGGTAGAGCAACCAGTCGGGGGCATTGCCGGTGAAGAAGTTGAGGTTTAGGGTCAGGCGCTTCATCTTGGGCAATATCTTGGGACGTCCGATGAGGTTCTGCAGGGTGTCGTTACCGGCCAGTTCCTCGGCCGTCCAGGCCTCTACCCCATCTTGGCCTACGGTGAAGTCGGGCACCGAGCCTTCGATATAGTTGTTTGAAAGGCGCAGCTCTTCGAGGGTGTCCCACAGGAGAAGGCGCTTGAGGGCATCGTTGTCGGCCGTGTTGAAATGGAGTCCAATACCGTTCTCATAGGTATCTTTCTTGCGCAGGTCGTACACTGACCACCGGCGGCATGCGAGTAGGTTGAGCGACTTCAGGTGGGGGAAGTTCTCCTTGGTAAGCACAGCGGGAATCTCGGTAAAGTTGTTTGAGTTGAGGTCGAGCGTTTCGAGCTTGTCGCCCAACTTGACGAAATCATCGGGTAGCGACACGAGGCCGAAGGCGCCAATCTGCAGGTGCTTGAGGTACTCCAGTTCGCACACCTCGCTGCCCAGCTCGATGCTGAGGAGCATCGTGTTGACGTTGCTGTAGATGTTCAGCGTCTCTATATACTTCAAATAACGCACCTCCTGAGGGATGCTTTCCTTGGTGTAGCACATCATGAAGTTGGCTGCGCGCACACGGCCAACAGCCTCACGGGGTACCTCACCACTGACAATGGCCTTGTCGGTGGCTTCCCACAGGGTGACATCGTCCCAGTGCTGCATGTTTTCCGTCACATCCCACTCATTCATCAGCTGCAGGCGCTGAGCGATGGTGATGACTGCGAGCGAGTCGCCGGCACGGTCATCGGTGATGGTAGGAGCTGCCTCTTGGGTCACGGTGAGCACGGCAGGGAAGTCGAGCACATCGTCGGCACTCTGGGGCAGGAAGTGAACCCGGGCGGTACGCTGGGCAAAGCGGGTGTTGATCTTCCAATCGAAGCGCAGGGTGGTAGTGCGCGGACGCGAACCGCGATCAAGCTCCACATCATACTTGCCCGGAGTGATCCATTCCATAGCTTCACCCTCCTCATACTCTACGCTGACGGTAAAGGGAACGTTGGTAGTGACCGTAGCCTCGAAGTAGCGGTTGGCCACGCTGTTGGTAGAGGAGGCAATGGTGAGCTCTGGCTCCTGAAGTGTAATCTGCTTGCCGAAACCGCTCTGGCATACCTGCACCGTATAGGTGCCCAAGTCGGACCTGAAGTAGACAGAGGCATCGCGCGAACCGGCGATAAGGGTGGAGTCAATGACAATACTGCACACGGTGCTGCCTATGCCATTGGCCGGCGAGATGCTTATCCATGGTTCAGAGGATACGGCGACCCATTCGGATGCCGAGTTCACCCGTAGATATTCTGTACCACCCTCGGCAGCAATGCTGATGGTATCTTTGTCCATCTCGAAGCCTTGTATCATTCCTTCCTCTTCGTTACAAGCACTAAAGAGAAGGGTGGTGGCAAGAAATACAAATAATAGTTTAGCGTGCTTAAGCATATGTTCTTATTATCTTTTATCTTTTGTAGTTATAGGGAGTTAAAGGAAGTTATCGCTTCGCTTTGGTGGAGATAAAGGCCATTAGCTTTTTCGCGCGTAAGGACATTCGGCATTTAACTCCTTTTACCTCCTTTTATCTCCATTTATCTCCTTAATAAAAATCATTCCAAATCCAAGTAGTCGCATCCACGAATGTCCTGTGTCTTGTCATAGATAAGCAGGTATAGGCCTGCTGCGATATAGTCACACACATCAGACAGGTTGATGGAGATGTTGGGATTGTCCTTAATCTCGAAGTAGCGGATATAGGGCGATATGGTGTCCTCAATCTTGCGCAGGTCGTTGGAACCGATGTAGAAAGCACCCAGGCTGGGACAGGTATACAGTCCTGTGGGCCACTCCTTCAACGTGCGGTTACCCTGTTCGTCGCGTTGGTGACGGATGCCGAAGGTAGAGAGGTAGCCGCCATCGAGCGGTTCGTAGGGGAACTCCGAGAAGCTATTGTAACTGAGGTCGATACCATAGAGATAGGGGATATTGTTCGACCACAAGTCACTGGGCAGGTCGGTCAGCTTATTGTAGCTGAGGTCGAGCGTCTGCAAGAAATGAGCATACTTACCCGTCATGGAGCCTTCGGGAATACGCTTCATACCATTACCCGAGAGGATGAGCGTAACCATAGGCGACCCCGTCTTGAAGAGTACGGCCGGCATGGTCTCCAAGCGATTGTACGAGAGCGATACCGATGTGGCATTGATGCCGTGGTGGTTGTCGCCGTGCTCAAAACCCGTAATCTCGTTGTAGGAGAAGTCCACCGAAGCCATCACATTGACAGACTTGGCATTGAAGATGTCGGGCACCTCCTTGAGCTTGTTGTGCGTGCAAGAGAAGAGCTCCACATCGAAATAGCCGAAGAAGTAGTCGTAGCCATCCTCTTCCCTATGGCTGGGGATGGTCTCTATCTCGTTATAGTCGAGGTATACCTTGGTGAGGTTGATACCCTTGCCAAAGGGGTGGAGGGTTTTGATCTTGTTGTTGGTGCAGTCGAGCATGGCCAGCTTCTTCATTCGGCTCAGGTACTCGTATTTGGGGAACTCCTCCAGATTGTTGTATCCCATATAGAGAATCTGCAGGCAGTCGCCACTCTTGCCGTCGATGATGGCCTCCCAGTCGCTCTTGAGCTGCTCGCCGCTGATGCCGCTGTTGCAGGCAATGTTGAGCGACTGCAATTCGGGCACATTGGTCAGCAGGTCCAGAGGCAGTGCCGTGAGCTTAGGACAGTTGTAGATTTCTATATCGGTCAGCGCAGTCATATTCTCCCAGCTCCACGTCTCGCGTTCACCATAGAAGGGAGAGTCCTCCTTGACGTCGACAAAGAAGTTCTCTACGGTGATGGGCGAGTTGGCAATGTAGATCTGCTGCAACTCGGTAAGGCGCATCATGGCACGTGAGATTCCGGTAATCTGGTTGGTGAGGTTACCCGACTGTACATCCTTGAGTTCTATGCGAGTGCTCTTCAAGATGGGAGCCTGCTTGCCATCGCGGTTGACACCCTCCTGGAGGATGTCGGAGAGTCCCTCGCGGATATCGCGCTTGAGGAAACGGTTATGGTAGTCCATACGGATACGCTCGCGCTGCTCGGCACTCATGTTGGCACCGGCATCCTCAAAGAGATGTCCGCCCAACTTCTCGTCGTGTGTGCCGAGAGAGAGCACCACCAGCTTGTTGAGCTGACCTATGGCGTCGGGCACTACACCACGGGCACCCATACCGGCCAAGGATAGCGACACCACGCGGCCGTCACCGTCGAGGGTTACGCCCGGCTGCTCGCCCCACATATCGAGGTCTTTGTTGAAGTCCCAGTTGCAACCGGGAGCCTCGGCCTCGCCATAGTAGCTCCAGTTGGGTCCGTCGAGGGCAAGCCAAATCTCCTTCAGGGCAAGATAGTCCTTGATGTGCTCGGCCGTCTCGCTCAGCTGGATGGTGACGGGCACCTCCTCGGTGAGCTCATTGTCAGCAACGGTGAATCTCGCTCCATCAGCCACGCTGGCCGCTTCGAGCACCGTGCGTGCCTTCTTGTCCGAATAGGTAGTATAGTGCGTTACGGCATACTCACCAGCCTTGAGCCACACCACGGTATCTACGGTATAGTAGGTTGTCTGAGCATTGTAGCCCGATCCGTCGATAGCGTGGTCATGAAAATCTTCCTGGAACGCCACAAGCACCTTGTTGATGTCTACGCTCTCCCGTGTGTTGACATTCATCACCGTGAGGCTCACCGCCTTGATATTGCTGAACGGATAGGCCCCTGCCTCACCGGCACGAGTGGCGGTGAATGCCTCGGGCTTGACGAGACGGAACGAAGCCTTGCCACGCGGCGTGACATCAACGGAGAGGTTATGGTATACCAGTCCGTCGGGGACGACAGTAAACTGCGACGAAGCCTCATCGGTCATAATCTCCTCATCCAAGTTGTCATAGAGCGTATAGCCCACCACACGATAGTCTCCCGCCAACAGCTGCAGCTTATCGCTGCGCAGGCCATACTCGGCATTCTCTGCATTGTAGGAGTTGAGCACCAGTGTCTGCTCTATCGTAGAGCTTCCATGTTGCATATACACCTTCACCTTATGCGCGTCAGACAGGAAATCCAACGTAGCACGCGTGGCACTCTTGGCCGGTGCAGTGTCGTTCTTGTAGAGTTTGAACTGCACATAGCCATACTCTACGTTCTGCAGGTCATCCTTCTCGGCACAGCTTGTGAAGCCTGCTACCACACATATAAGGAATGCAGCAGCAATAAGTCGGTTGCTAAGTGACAGGTATCTTTTCATATTGTTCATCATTCTTCAAATTCAGCTAATTCTACCACCAGTGCCTTGAGAGCAATCTTATTGGCATCCATAAAATAGATGATATGATCCTCCTCGATGTACAATTGGTATTGTATATAATAATAAAGGTCATCTTCAGTCATTGCTGGTTCGGCAATAAAATCTTTATTACTGGCGAGATATTGCTGGCCGCTCTTACCCCACACTTGAATGTGCGCACCATCGACTACTCCAGGATTCCATAGCTCTTTATCCAACATGGGATTTATGATGTAGGGCCTTCCAGACTCCAGACAAGTATGATAAACTTTCTCCTTCGATACATAGTAGCCCATAGCTATATCAAGCCACTCACTATCTGTCTCGGCCTCAACAGGCATATCTTCCCATTTTCCGCTGGCGCCATTGATGACGCTGAAGCTATTGTCGATCATTCCCTCTTGGGTAAACTCGGCAATGAGGTATTGCTCGCAATCGCCTTTTACTCCCTCACTATCTATAAGATAGTTAATGACTCCTTCTTCATAATTCGAAGAATTATTGGCAATCATTCGCACCATAGCCTCAGTAAGAACAAAAAGATAGGCCTTGCGCTCAATGCTGTTGTTTGCATCGAAACCGATACTGATATTGCCTTGTTCGTCATCCTGCACCTTTATCCAACAGTCAGCTTCGGACATGAATGCATATCCATTGTTCGTGTCATAACTGAGGTATACCAATTCATAGGCATTATTTGTAGCCTGTATGGAAACCTTAATAGGACTGTCGAACACCTGGTTTGTCATCACCGACATTGCATTCTTGTAGGTCTTTCCATCGGCCGATATACTAAGTCCCCACTGTGTCTCAGGAGAGAACTTGACAGTCATCACACCATCTTGTGTGAATTTACCAACAAAATAGCTTTTAGCCTCGTCTTTAACTATAAAAACACCTTCTATTTCGGAAAACATGAAATCTCCTAGGGCATATTCGTCAACTAGACTGTCAGACAAAGCAGTTGGAAATACAAAGACATAGGCAGTACGGATGTCTCCATCGTTCTTGTCGAAAGATATGCACACATTACCAACCTTATCATCAGCAATCGACAACCAACTTTCCGCTTCAGACACAAAAGAAAGAGTTCTATCCTGTTCATTAACAAGCACAAGTTCATAGCCATCATTTAATGCGGCTACCGAAAATTCGAAAGGAGCATTGTAGGCCTCTGTCATAGTACTATATGAAAGACCATCTTGTGTCACAGTAGCATTTATCCACTCTTGGTTAAGTTGTATGGTTTTAGCATCCATGCCTGTATATTGTATATGCAGGCTGGTAGAAAATACAGAATCCTTAGTAAAGACTATAGAGTCCGTAGCATTGTCAATAGTATATTTCAACGAATCAGATATGACACTCAATCTGAAGTTGTTTTCATTGCGTTCCACACTAATCCACTGAGGTGTATTAATCTTTATTGCGTCAAGGTTGAAATTAGCTTTTACGTGGAGTCCTTTTGTCCCTGATGTTCCTATAATTATAGACTGACCGTCATCATAACTCGTAATATCATCGCTGATAGTCATTTGATACTCCAAAGCTCTGCGCGTAATCTTGGCAATCACCATACTTTCTTCGCCCATTCTTAGAGTTATGTTAGCATAGCTTTCCTCGAAGCCGCGCGACTCATCACTGATAAGGAACTTCACAGATAAGTTGTCGCCTGCCTTGCCATTTGTATCGAGAAAGAGCCCATCAACCTTGCACCACATAGCATCAGAGAAGAGTTGCCAATCCAAAGTTGGGTTGAGAGGGATGACAACCGTATCACCAGGTTCTACGAAATAAGAGGTTGTGGAATCAGGGAAATTGGGTAGAATAGGTTCCTCGTTCTCCTCTATACAAGCGCCCATCAAGAAAGCTGTCATTGCCAGGGCACACATCCAAAACTTATTCGTTTTCATTGTCTTCATTGTCGTATCGTGATAATGTAATTAATATCCTTGGTTCTTAAGTATGCGGGCCTCATCGTCGCTTATCCACTCGACGGCATTGATGAAGGTGCCCACAACGTTGGTCCCTTCGGCCATGCCGGGTACCCATACGGTCATGTACTGGAAGATGAACTTCTCGCACGAGCTGTAATAGCTCACGAGCGATGAGGGCTGGTAGGCGTGGAGCATGCCGTCGCCATAGATGGTGCCGAAGGCTTCACCGGTGGTGGCCATGGTCTGGTCGTCCATCTCGATGAGCGGATTGAGCATGTCTTCGGTAGTGAAGCGCACCTTCATGTCGTAACCGTCGTAGAAGTAGTCGTGAAGGATGACCGCAGTGGAATCTTCGGGGTCGACCTCCGTCGTTATCAGACGCATATCCTTTATCGAGTAGTCCATCAGGAAGGTAGATGTCACTACGGCATAGCCGGTGAAGGCGTTGATATCGAACGGGCATATCTTACGCAGGATGACCTTAGTCTCGTTGCCCTCGTAGAGGCTCCACTGGACATCGTCATCGGTAATCAGGCGAAGCACCAGCGTAGGGTCTTCGTCAATAGTCAGGTTATCATAGATGGCACGCACGCGCACACTCGTAGCCAGCTCGCCAGCCTTGATGACCACGGTGTTGGACTCCAATGTGTAATGGACTCCCTCGATGGCACTGCTCTCCTTGTCGACCACCTCCACGGCAAGCGTGCGGTCTTTGTCGCTGGCTTGTGTGGCCGCGATATGAATGTCGAAAACCTCTTCGCTGTTCTCTACACCCAATACCGAGAGGGTATCGGCAAACATGATGTAGAGCGGCCCGTCGTATACGGTGCGCTGCTCCTCACAACTGGTCAGTCCGGCAAGCATCACGAGCGATGCCACCATGCCGAGAAATATCTTCTTGTTCATACGTTCGTATCCTTATTATTTGTTACTCTCATTGGGTTCAATGTCGGCGCCCGGCGACTCCAGTTCGTGCTGCGGTATGGGCCATACGAAGAGCGGATTGTCGGCCTCGACCTTGAGGCTGCTGCCGTTGCTGAGCGACTGCTCCTGCGGTGTGCGCTCGAAGCCCTTGTGCCAACGCTTGAGGTCCTGAAGGCGGAAGCCCTCCATATAGAGTTCCTTTACGCGCTCCTCTTCGATGATGTCCATAGCATTTGCCTCGGTGAGCGAAGCCGATGCACCTGAGCTGTAGCGTGCCTTGCGCAGCTCGAGGATGTCGGCCGAGGCCTTGGCATAGAGCTTCTGCTGGGCGTATGCCTCGGCACGGATGAGGTACTGCTCAGAGAGGCGGAAGACCTGTGGCTCACATACGTGGAGTATCTGCGCACCTTCAAACAGTTCCTGATTGCCCCAGTACTTGGCGAGCAACGGCCAGGTGAGTCCGTGGCTGTGGCCAGTGGTCACTTGGCAAAAGTTGACGCTATAGCGCATATCGTTGGCTGCATACAAGCCCAACACCCACTGGGCAGGCACATAGTCGGGCTTATAGGACTGATAGTCCCAGTTGAAGAATACCGAGCCCAAAGCACCACCGTATGCCGTGGTGGTGAAGCCCACCTGCCAGATGCTCTCGGTGGAGAGGTTGTAGCGCCACATATACTCGTAGTAGCTGATCTGCTTGTTGGTCATCGACAGGTAGTCGGTCATGGTGGTATAGGGAGTATTTGCACTTGACAGGGCAAACTCTCCACTCTCGATGAGCAGGGTGGAGTACTTGATGGCATTGTCGTAGTCTTTCATATAGAGGGCTACACGCGCACGCAACGCGTATACCGTATATATACTGAAGTAGGGACTGCTGTAGAAGGTGTAGCTGTCGTCCTCATCGGTCAGCTGCAGCAGGTCCTCGGCACGTTCGAGGTCGGCAATGACAAAGGCATACGAATCTTTCAGCGAAGCGCGCGACAGCGAATCGGTCTTATAATAGTCCTTCTTGATGACTACACCCAGCTCATTGGCCGCCTCCTCATCGCTCTCATACGCCTTGCAGAAGAGCTTGATAAGCTCCGAATAGGCCAAGGCACGGGCAAAATAGGCCTCGCCGCAATATTGCTCCAGACGGTCGAAGTCTGTGTCGTCGTAGATATTCTCGCGCACCTTGCCGGCATTGGCCAGCAGGAAGTTGCATCGTCCAATCACATCGTACAGAGCGCCATACACGGAGGTGATTTGCGAATTGGTGGCCAGGATGTCCCAACGCCAGATGTCGCCATAGGTATTGGTGTATCCGTTGACGGCGTAGGCGAGGTCGGCCTGCAGGTCGGGCAGCAGGGTGAGGTAACCGCTATACAGCGCACCACTGAGCCAGGCGCTATAGATACCGATGACAGCTTGGTTGGCCTCGTCGATGGTGGTGATGGCACTATCGGCAGGTATTTCATCTTGCGGATACTTGTCGAGGCAAGATGACAGCATGCACACGCTGAGTGCAATGAACAAGGATGTTTTTATTTTTCTAATCATATTGTTATCTTTTGTGGTGTAGTTAGAGTCGTTTATATGCTGTGTCATTCTGAACGTAGTGAAGAAACGTGTTCGCCGCCCGAAGGGGCTAAAGGCAATCTCACGCAGGGACTCTGCCAGAAACTTTGCGAGATCCTTCGCGTTGCTCAGGATGACAACAAACCTCCATTTATCTACTCAACTTAATCTATTCATACTTTAGAACGACAATTCAATACCCATTGAGAACTGGCGCGACATAGGATACTGTGCCGCATATACATTGCTGGTCGACTCAGGGTCGATGCCGCTGAATCGGGTGAAAGTGAAGAGATTCTGCCCCTGCACGTAAAGGCGTGCGCCACCTATGCCCTTGAGCTTGGCCAAGGTAGAGGGCTGCAGCGTGTAGCTGAGCATGAGGTTCTTCATGCGCAGGAACGAAGCATCCTCGAGGAAGCGGGAGTCCATCTGCGGAGTTACACCATAGCGGGGTATGTCGGTAATGTCACCGGGCTTCTTCCAACGGTCATAGAGCAAGCGCTTCGACTGGTTGTATACGGTATACAATCCGTTGCTCTCTTCGAAGAAGCGGTCATTATTGAACATCCAGCGATTGGCCACCCAGGCAAACTGGGTGCTCACGGCCCAACCCTTCCACTGCACGGAGGTGCCGAAGCCGCCTTGCCACGGTGCCATATAGGTCTTGCCTACAAGCACCTTGTCCGACTCGCGGAACTCGGTGGTGATGTTACCCTCCTTGTCGTACCAGAGGGCATCGCCATTGGCAGGGTTGACACCGGCGTAGCGGTTGATGTAGAACTCGCCAACAGGATGTCCGACAACGAGCTTGGTCGAGGTGCCTGACATCTCGTATTCGTTCAGACCGTTATAGAGTTCGGTAATCTCATTATGGTTGTACGATGCATTACCGCTGATGTTCCATACAAAGTCCTCCGTGCGAATCACATCGAGGTTGGCCGACAGTTCCACGCCACGGTTGACCATAGCACCCACATTGTCCCAGCGCTGGCCGAATCCATTGTTGGCATACGACTGAGGCACAAGCATCAGCATATCGGTAGTGAGCTTGTTGTAGAACTCAATATCCACATTGAAGCGGTGAAGGAATCCCAAGTGCAACGCCAGGTTACTGCTCCATAGCTGCTCCCAGCTGAGATCAGGATTTCCTTCACTCGATGGAGCGATACCTGACTCTCCATTATATATATATCCACCGCCCACCAGAGCCAGATGGTCGTAGTTGGGGATAGAGGAGTTGCCCGATGTACCGGTGCTGAGTGCAACCTGGGCATTGGTAATCCATGTATAGGGACGCATAAACTTCTCCTTCAGCACATTCCACATCAAGCCCACACTCCAGAAGCCAGCCCAGCGGCCATTCTTTCCGAAACGCGAAGAGGCATCGGTACGGAGCGAGAAGTCGGCATAGTATTTATCCATATAGTTATACTCACCACGTCCGAAGAAGGAGAGGTAGGCATAGCTCGAATAGCTGTTGGCCCACGACGAAGCGTATGTACCGTTCGACAAGGTGGTGAGGAAGTCGTTGTTCTGTCCGCGTGTCACCACCTGGAAACTCTCGGAGCGGTAGTTTACGCCCTCCTGTCCGAGCAGGAAATTGAAATCGTGTATGTGATCAATGTCGAACTTATAGTTGGCGGTATTGGTTGCCGTGAGCTGCATCGTGTTGCCTGTAGCGTTGGCCGCCGTACCTATACCATTGTTGCCAGGAAAGCTGGGCAGCGACTTCACGTCGGTCGTCGAGAGCGAGAAGTCAATACCGAGCTGCGAACGCAGGGTAAGGTTCTTCACCGGGGTAGCCTCGGCGTAGATGGTGCTCAGCACCTTGTATTTCTTCATCAGCTGCGGGTTAGTCTGCATCCACTCGATGGGGTTCTGCGTAGTACCCGTCCATGAACCATCTTTCGACGATGCGATGCTGCCGTCCTCGCGATAGGGATTCCAATAAGGCAGCATGAAGCGGCTTGCCGAGATGGGCGTATAGAGTGTGTAGGCACCCTCGTCGGCCTGCTGCACCTCTTCGTAAGCGAGCATCGTGTTGGTTCCCATCTTGAGCCATTCGCCAGCCTTCACGTCGGCATTGCTGCGCAGTGAGTAGCGGCGGAAGGTAGAACCCAGCGCGATACCGTCCTGATCGTAGAAGTTGGCCGACACGAAGTAGTTCATGCGCTCCGTAGCACGGCTCACCGAGAAGTCATAGTTCTGCAACATGGCACGGTTGTTGAAGATAGCCCGCTGCCAGTTCACATCGGTCAAGCTCAGCAGGTCATAATCCTGCCCCTTGTCGAGGCCTAATTCCTTTTCAAACTGTATGCGCTCGGCCGTGTTCATCAGTGTCCACTCCTTGGAGCTGGCGAGCTGTGAGAATCCGGCCTGTGCACGTAGCGTCACCTTGGGCTTCTCCATCTGTGTGCCACGCTTGGTCGTGATTACCACCACACCATTGGCAGCACGCGCACCATAGATAGAGGTCGACGAGGCATCCTTGAGCACCGACACCGACTCGATATCGCTCGGGCTGATGGTGTTGAAGTCTGAACTTGAGATGGGCACACCATCGAGGATAAAGAGCGGTGCCGTACCCGAGTTGATGGAGTTGGTACCACGTATCTGGAAGGTAGCCGCCTTGGAGGGCTCACCCGAGTTGGAGAGCACCGTTAAGCCCGCCGTCTGTCCCTGCAGTGCCTGGTCGAATCCCGCTGCAGGCACCTCGGCAATCTTGTCGGCCTTCACCGTACCTACCGAGCCAGCAATGGTACCCTTCTTCCTTACACCGTAGGCCACCACTACCACTTCCTCTACCATCTGTGCATCTGAGAGCATCTCGATGTTCAGCGTCTTCGTCGCAGCAGTCACCTTATGCTGCTGCTCCTGCATGCCGAGGTAGGTGAAGCTCAGCGTAGCCTCCTTACCTTTTATCTCTATGGCATAGTTACCATCAAAATCTGTGATTACGCCATTTGTCGGATTGTCCAGTTGACGTACGGCCGCTCCTATCAATGGCTCGCCGTCCTCTTTGGAGAGGATCGTGCCTTTTACAACAAAACTTTGCGCAAGTATCGTTTGAAAGGCCATTATCGCTCCGAGAACAACCATTACTGATCTTTTTCTCATTATTCTGTATCTGTTATTTTGTCCAAGTAATATTTTTATCCCATCCCTAATATTATAGAGAAACTAAAGCTTATATGCAAATAGCCCGCAAAGTTACACATAATAAATGAATAAATGAAGTCTTGGATGTTAAAAAGGAAGGTGCACCGCTCTCCGTGTTGTGAGAAAAAAGTAATTTGGGATAAACTCTGTATGTTTATTCATTACCGTATCTGTGTTTCCTTCCTGTGAATGCTGCTTGTAGGGTAGGGAAGTGTGCATACCTTATTTTAAATAGGATATTTTGGCATTTTATGTTTGGTTGGGCAATTAGAATGCCGTATCTTTGCTCTCTAAAATGCAATATTTAACGGATGAACAGAGTACTACACTATATCATGCCGCTGGCGATTGTGACCTTGAGTCTATTGCCGCAAAAGAGCACAGCGCAGGAACTGGAAGCCAAGGTGGTGGTAAACCACTCGAAGATACAGGGCACGAACACCTCCGTGTTCACCACCTTGCAAGAGGCCATGACGGAGTTTATCAACACCCGCAAGTGGAGCAACGCACAGTACACCACTCGGGAAAAGATAGCCTGTAGCTTCAACCTCATCGTCAATGAATACAGCGATGACGGCCGCTTCGGCTGCAGCCTCATGGTACAGGCAAACCGCCCGGTATACAATGCTTCGTACAATACCACGGTGTTCAACTTCAACGACAATGCCGTAGACTTCAACTACATCGAGCACGACAAGCTGGAGTTTTCCGACGACATCGTTGACAACAACCTCACTGCCGTACTTGCCTATTATGCCTACCTCATCATTGGCCTCGACATGGACACGTTTGCCCCGAAGGGCGGTACCGACGTGCTCAACAAAGCCGAGAATGTGGTGAACAACGCACAGATGCTGGGTGAGGATGGCTGGAAAGCCTTCGGCGACAGCAAGAACCGCCACGCACTCATCAACGACTACATGAATGGTGCCATGGAGCCTTATCGCCAGCTTTTCTACGACTACCACCGTAAAGGGCTCGACGAGATGGTACAGAATGCCGAGCGTGGACGCAGCAACATCACCACTTCGCTGACGCTGCTCGAAAAGGCCAAGCAGGACAAGCCCATGTCGGTACTGCCCCAGCTCTTCACCGAAATCAAGAAAGACGAACTCATCAACGTCTACAGCAAAGGCACCTCGAAGGAGAAAGAGGAGGTAAACCGTATCCTCTGCCTTGTGAATCCCTCGCTGACAAGTGATTGGGACAAGATAAAAGAATAAACGATTACAGCAATGCTACGCAACCTACATATACAGAATTACGCGCTCATCGAGTCGCTCGACCTCGACTTCACCGAGGGATTCTCGGTCATTACGGGTGAGACCGGTGCAGGAAAGTCTATCCTGCTCGGTGCCATCGGCTTGCTCACCGGACAGCGTGCCGAGACGGCCGCCATACGCACCGGAGCGGCCAAATGTGTCGTTGAGGGTAACTTCGATATCGAGGGATACGACCTGCAACCGCTCTTCGAGGAGCACGACATTGAATACGACAACGAGTGTATCGTGCGACGTGAGATAGCCTCTACAGGCAAGAGCCGCGCCTTCATCAACGACACGCCTGTATCGCTGGGCATCCTGAAGCAACTGGGCGAGCGGCTCGTGGACATCCATTCACAGCATCAAAACCTGCTGCTCAACACCGAGGGCTTCCAGCTCCGCGTGCTCGACACACTGAGCGAGGACAAAAGCATCCGTCAACAATACACCGAGGCTTACCGCCATTATCGCGAGACGGCAGCACGCCTCGACGCACTGCGCAATCAGCTTACGGGCGACCAAGGCGATGAGGAGTATATCCGCTTCCAGCTGAGCCAGTTCGACGAGTGGCGCCTGCAAGAGGGCGAACAAGAGGAACTGGAGCAAGAGCTCGAGCTCCTCAGCCACGCCGAAGAGATCAAGGAGAGCCTCTACCGCATCGACGCGATGCTCAGCGGTGACGATGGTGGGCAGACATCTGCACTGAAGAGCGTGACCTCACAGCTACGCTCACTGACAGCCATCTACCCTGGAGCCGAAGACTGGCACGAGCGCATGGAGAGCCTATATATAGAGCTGAAGGATATCGCCGACGACGTGTCCGATGCCAGCGAACGCATTAGCTATGACCCTGAGCGACAGGCTTGGGTGGAGCAACGGCTCGACACCATCTACACGGCACAGCAGAAACATCGCGTAGGCTCCGTAGCCGAACTTTTGGAGATAGCCGAGCGCTTCCGCGACACACTGCAACGCATCGACGAGGCAGGCGAGCGCATTGCTGCAATGGAGAAGGAGACAGCCGCAGCGCTTGAGGCTATGCAACATGCTGCCGAAGGCTTGACAGCACAGCGCCAAGCCGTTGCCACCACCTTTGAGAAGGAGATTGCCACACGCCTCGTCGAACTGGGTATTCCCAACACACGCTTTGCCGTAGACATCACGCCGCGCCGTCAGCCCGACAGCACGGGAGCCGACAGCGTAGCCTTCCTCTTCTCGGCAAACAAGAACAGTGCATTGCAAAATATTGCCGAAGTCGCATCGGGTGGTGAAATCTCGCGCATCATGCTCTCGCTCAAGAGCATCATCGCCACGGCCACAGCCATGCCCACCCTCATCTTCGACGAGATTGACACAGGCGTATCGGGCACTATCGCAGCCCGCATGGCCGACATCATGGAGAGCATCGCCAGCCACGGCCGCCAAGTCATCAGCATCACCCACCTGCCGCAGATTGCAGCCAAGGGCACCGCGCACTACAAGGTATATAAGGAGGACACAGAAGATGCTACCGTCAGCCACATCCGCACACTCACTACCGACGAGCGCATCAGTGAACTCGCACAGATGATGAGTGCCGGCACCCTCACCGAGGCGGCGATAAATAATGCTCGTGAGATGCTGGGGGTATAAGAATACAACGAGGAAAAGTAAGCATATATAGGAATACATGTGAAGGCAGGAGACTCGGTAGTTTCCTGCCTTCTTTTTATATTATAGGACGAAACGGAGAGCAATCTTGTACAAAAATTTTGTAGCATAATGTAAGGCAAACCCTACGGTTTGCTTACACGGTACAGAAATCGGAAGTATAGACCTGCCCAACTCAAAAACTTATAAACTCAAAAACTCACGTTTACGCTTACTTCTTGCATTTTCCTAATCGCTCATGGTTGCGTTCTTTTCGAATGTCTTGGGGATTGGGCGGATAGATTGCAAGGATTTCCCTATTCCTTTTCTTTTGAGAACATAAATTGTCGTGAATTGGTAACAACAATAAATAATTATTTAGGTAGCGTATACTTAGGAAATTATTCTTTTATTTCCAAACAAGAACCCCTTATGTTTCCCTGTTTTAGCCGTAGGTATCGGTAATTTCACATAATACATTGTAGTACAAAAACTACGACCGCCCCCGGGGTGTCGGTCGTAGAGATGGAAAAGTAATGAAAAGAAACACGAGCAGCTCAACTTGTCAGAGGAGGCAATCTATCTCCTCTCCTTATTGCGAAACTCCATGGGAGAGAGCCCTGTGCGTTGTCTGAAATATCGGCACATATAGGGCGTATCTTCGAAATGGAGCGTGGCGGCAATCTCCTTGACCGACATGTCCGTACCCGACAGCAGTGTCTTTATCTCGCAGATTGTCTGTTGGTCAATCAACTCTTTGGGAGATAAGTTCCATCGATTATGCGTCAGTTTGTAGAGATAGGTTGTCGTGATACACAGTTGCTGGGCGTAGAACGACACTTCGCGTGTGGTGCGGAAATGCTGTGCCACGAGTTTCAGGAATTTGATAATCAGGATTCGGCTTCGGCTGATGGCTTTATTTGAGCCAGCACCGCTCTGTGTCATCTCACCGTCCATTGCCATAAAGAGGTTGTATATATTGTTGCGGAGCAGTTGGTTGGTGTACTCGCTTGCCGAGTTGTGGCATATCCACACCATCTGTTCATACCATCTCTCAAGGAGTTCCCATTGAGCGATGTCGGGGCGGAGCAGTGAATTTTCCGACAAGGAGTCCCAGAAGTTGGGCGAGGAGAGTTTATAGATTGCTTCCTGCACATTGTCGTCGGCAAGAGCCACATACCGGCAACAAAAGGTGCTGCTGCTTCGCTCTATCCAGAATATGTCGTCATAGAACAGCACGGCCATCATCCCTCGACGGAGCACCCTTCGCTTGAAGCCTACCGAGACGATAGCGCACCCACTATCGACAATCAGTACCATGCAGCCGCTTATTCCTATGCGGTTGCTACCGTATGCCTTAAAGTCTGTCTGTCCCGTTTTGCCACCATCGGCAACGATTCCAATCTGCAATCTCTCCATATTCTTGATTTATGCCGCAAAGATAGGCTAAATATCCGTCGCTTTCCAATCATAGTATCGAAAAGTACCTCACGGGGAGCGATTTGTATACACATCGCGCCCTCTTTATAGTGTAACTTTGCACCCGAAAAACCAATCTGCAATGAAGATAGAGACATTTACCGAAGAGGATATTCGTGAGGCGGCACATCTTGCCTACCCCGTTTGGGGCGAGGGGCACGCTGCCAATGGTCAGGGCGAGGAGTTCGGCCTGCTGATGTGTGAGTATATCATCCGCTATGGATGGTATGGTGCGCCATACGCTTTTAAGATTACTGACGAGGGTAGAATGGTAGGGTGCATCCTTGCGGGCAATATCGAGCAGGACAATGGTTACAACGAGTGGCTGGACAGATTGATGCCGACATTCAACGCGCAGCAGCGCGATGAGGCGTTGGCCCTGCGTGATTATTTCGGCAAGACCTCGCCAAAGGTCTATCGCCATATGCGGGCAAATAAGGATTTGTATCTCTCGTTCTTTATCTCGGCAGTGCAGGGATGCGGCAAGCGGTTGCTTGCAGAGATTGTGGCGTTGGCAAGGAGCGAGGGCTACGAGAGCCTCTACCTATGGACCGACTCATCGTGCAACCACAGCTACTACGCCCATCACGGCTTTGAGATGGTTGCAGAGTTCAAGTCTGACGAATGGAAGATCGACTCCGACGATTACCTGACCTACATATATAGAAAGAGTATCTGATGAATAGAGATGCAATTGATTTTGAGAAGGACAGAGTTTCTACACTGTTTCGCAAGTTGTTGATTCCTACCTTGCTGGGGACGATATCCATGTCTCCGTAACGGCTGTTGACGGCATTTTCGTAGGTCACGGAGTGGGTGCCGATGGCGTGGCAGCGGTGAATATCGTTGTACCCATCTATCAGATTATGTCGGGCATAGGGCTGATGATAGGTGCTGGCTGCTCGGTGGTGGCATCCATCCACCTCTCGCGACAGAATACCAGAGCTGCGCAGCTCAATATCTCGCAAGCTATCATCCTCACATCGCTGTTTGTGGCTGTCATCTCGGCACTGATTTTTGCATTACCTGTGCTGACAGCAAAGGTGCTCGGCTCCTCAGAGACGCTGATGCCACAAGTTTTCATAGAGGAAATATGTATTTAAATAAATAATTATTTAGGTAGCGTATACTCCACATATTATAGCCGTAACTTATACAAATATTCAGAGAAAAGTGTTATCTTCGCATCGTAAAAGAATATTGTCGCGTAATATGAATCTATATCCTACAGGCCACACATTGTTATCCTTGGAGGAAGTGTATTGTTCTATCCGCGACAATGGATTCTCGGAGTATACGCTCCAATTGATAGATAGCTATACAAATTATATACTTAATGGAAAAACAAACCTTACTCAGTTCAATCAGCAGGAGCATGCAGGTCTCTGCCTTGCAGGTGAGATGCTCATCGGGGCGTACATCGTATGCAACTACGCGAGAGCAAGCCTTGAAGCAGGTCGCAATGCTGCAGCAGGCGAAGTCGGCCCAGCAAACTGGGAGATGAGGGTATGGTGAAATGTTGCCAAGAAAGGGTTTACAGACAATCGTGATGGGAATGGCGTAAATTATATCGGTCAGCGACTCTATTTGGAAGACATGCATCCCGCAAACGTCTTTGTTGACGTCATTTCTGACACTCCTATATGTATTGATTGCATCGTTAAATTCATTTAGCTTTTTTAGCCGTAGGTGTCGGTTTTTACACATAACGCATTATAGTACAGAAAGCTATCGACCGACACCCCCGTTGAGGGGTGTCGGTCATAGAGATGGGAAAGTAATGGGAGAAAACACGAACAGCTCAACTTGTTTGAGGAGGAGTAAGCATATATAGAAATACATGTGAAGGCTGGAGACTCGAGTGGTTTCCTGCCTTCCTTTTTCATATTAATTTGCGTTTACTGCAGAATCTTAACCGATAAGCTCATTCAACACATATTCTATAACCGTATCCTTGCCATCAAAGAAATCAGCAACCGTCTGTTTAACCTCATGGTGAGGCTCTATGCACACTCCTTCCATTGGAAAGCCTTTGGGAGATACCCCTGCTTCTCGCGTTGGAATATAAAAGCAGATACCATATTTAGAGGTGAAAACTTTTGGGCCACAACCTGTGTCGCCAGCTGTTCTCTCTCCCACTAACGTAGCAAGCCCACTCTCTTTCAGGTCGAGAGTAAAGCTTTCGGCAGCAGAGATGGTCTTATTACTTGTCAACAAGAACAGTTTGCCTGTATATGCGTTGGGCTGTGGTGTGATATTCCCATTTACACAATGTTTCTGCTTCTTGCAAAGGAGATATTCAGCAATCTTTCGACCGTTATTGCTACTCCCTCCACTGTTGTAACGATTATCGACAATCAAGTACGGCAGATGGCGCACTTGCTCGTATGCCTGTTTGAAATCCTCCACAACAGTATACATCATTGACTCCAAATAAATATATCCAACACTGTCGTTTATTATCTTATGACACGCTTGTGATTCCTCGATGGGCATCGTGCAGTTTAGAGGAAGGTCGAGAGATAACATTTCTCCATCTCTTCGCACACTGCACGTAATCAAGGTGTCGGTCGGCGATGTAAAGATTCCGAGCTGAGCCTTACGTAACCGATACTCCTCGGTCGAGGCAAAAGTGTGTCTCTTCTTATTCTCAACATATTGGTCAATAGGCATATTGTTTATGGCAACGATTTCATCTTTATCGCAAAAGCCACAATGAAGAAGATGCTCACTCGGATTGGATATAAAGATTCTATCCTCTGCGATTGTTGGATGATACTGTGCCGCATGGCCTCGAAAGAAGGGCCATGCATGACCTATCTTTAGCGCAGCAAAATACTCATTGAGCATTATACCGTAGTCCTCCTTTGTTTGCACCTCACTCCCAATGCGGTTCGAGAATGTGGTATAAAGAGAATCCATATCATAACCTTTTTGCTTGCAGAGCGAACACTCTTCTACAACTTGATCGTGAATGCTCTTAAAATCCTCGGCAAACAGCTCGGGTTCAACAGGAAGTTCTGAAATATAATAGGACTTCATCTCCTCCTGTTGGCTTTTCGTTAAAAACTCTATCAGTGCATCTTTGAAGACAGTAACAGACAACACAATTGCTATCCCCAATAAACCAACAATAGACAATATGGAAACAATGAGATATTTGAGAAACTTTTTCATAATCGTAATGCCGTATTCTTTTGTTTGCTTATCTATTAGACGTAACAAAACACCTTTTAGTTGCAAAGGTATGTATTTTTTTGAACTTTATTGTGTTATAAGTGAATTATAGGCCACGAACGAAAAATCACTCGCAATAGCCTATAAGGTCTGAAAAGAATAGGCGAAGACGTACTTTGAAGGCCTTATAGGGTTTGCGCAACCATAAAATCCTTATAATCAGCGGTGCCATTTCTACTAAACGCACTGGCAGTTTTTCCGCTTCGATTAGCCGAATTATTAAATCATAGGCTTTGATTTAATATTCAGTGCCTATGATTTATTATTCACAAGTTTTGAATAGTAAATCCGTGCTTATGATTTGGATTTTCGGCAAATATTTTGTATCTTTACGGAGGTAATAAAGAAAGAAATAGAACCGACAATCAAGGATTATGGCAAAGTATATCAAGCAGGAGATGCCCGACATTACGGGCAAGGGTGAGCATCAGGTGTATTACCGCATGCAGACGGAACGAAATATCGGTGCCGCGGAGTTTGTGGAAGAGGTGGCAGGACTGGGTACGGGACTCTCTGAGGGAGCCGTGACGCATGTGCTGGAGCAGATGGTGCAGACTATGGCCCGCCTGTTGGCGGATGGACATACGGTGACAATAGGTGGACTCGGGACCTTCCGCACTGCCATAGGCGTGATGGAAGGTAAGGAGCAGGACACCTTCGACGCCGATGAGTCCAAGCGCAATGCGCAGAGCATCGAGGTGAAGGGAGTGAACTTCCGTGCAGACAAGGCATTGGTGAAGGACATCCGTGTGCAGTGCCGCCTCGAGCGTGGCAAGGAGAGCCGCCTCCACCGCTCGCCCTACACGCGCGATGAGCGACTGACGCGAGCACTTGCTTTCATAGAGGAGCACACGGTGTTGCGCGTGCCTGACTATGTGAAACTGACGGGGCTGTCGCGCACCACGGCTTCGCTCGAACTGCGTGAGCTATGCCAAGACCCCACATCGGGCATCCGCTCGATGGGCCAAAGGGCAAGCAAGGTGTATATCAAACGATAAAGTTTAATAATATCAGCGCATTGTGCCGTAATACCGACACCTTGCCTAAAAAACAGCAAAAGGAATAATTATGAGTTCCTATTTGTGTCTCGGTAATGTCCTGTTCAAGAAGTAACAACCGAGAACGGCTGAGATGATGGAGCCGAGGAGCACACCCAGCTTAGCCTGGGGGAGCAGTGCTGCACTGCTGGCTCCGAGTCCTGCGTAGGAGAGTTCTGCGATGAACATGGATACGGTGAATCCAATACCGCATATGACGCAAACGCTTGCGAAGCTCTTCCACGTAGCTCCAGTAGGCAGGGCAACGAGACGGAACCGCACGGCCAACCATGAGAAGGAGAATACTCCGATAAACTTACCCAACACGAGACCCATCATCACCGCCAGGCTTACTCCAGAGAACACATCACCAAGGCTCATCTGCGAGAGGTCGATGCCCGCATTGGCAAAGGCAAAGAGGGGAAGGATGACGTAGTTGATGGGTGCATGCAGAAGGTCCTCCATATCTTGCAGAGGGCTAATCATTCTATCCGCAGCCGACTCGATGCTCTTCAACACTCCTATTTGTTCGTTGGTGAGTACAATGGTACTACGACGTTTTCCCACCTCAATAACAGGGAATCTGTTGACGCTGCTACGGATGCGCTCAAGGTAATATCCCGTGCCCTTTTTTAAGTTTGACGGAATACAGAACGCCATGACAACACCAGCGATGGTGGCATGGATGCCCGAGTTGAGCATCAGGTACCACAGCACGATGCCTATGGATATATAGAAGGTCTTGGTGCGTACGTTCAATACGTTGCCCACTATCATGCCTGCCACACACAGCGCCGAGAGTCCGAGATAAACCAGATGGATATCTGAGGAATAGAAGAGGGCTATGACGAGTATGCCACCCAGGTCGTCGGCCACAGCAAGAGCAGCCAGGAATATCTTGAGTCCGATGGGTACGCGTGTACTGAATACAGACAATATACCCAGCGAGAAGGCTATGTCGGTTGCCATCGGTATGGCCAGACCACGTTGCATGGCTGCATCGCCAGGGCATACGAGATGGAAGATGAGTACGGGCACAAGCATACCTCCGCAAGCTCCGATGACGGGCAGCAGCGCCTTCTCACGCGAGGAGAGTTCGCCCACCATAATCTCACGCTTGATCTCCAATCCTACCGAGAGGAAGAAGATGGCCATGAGGAAATCGTTGATCATCTGTCCCAAGGTGATAGCATGGCCATTGTGACTGAAGAAATTGAAGTCGCCTACTGCAAGGCTTACCTCCTGTGTCCAGAACGAAGCATACCAATCCTTCACACCAGGGATATTGGCACACACCAGTGCCGCAACAGTAAAGAATATCAGCACCACACTGGAGTTGATATACATTCGTAGTTTACTCTTGAAACTGTAATTCATTGTTCTCTGTTTACGATATCGTTATACCTTAATAATACCTTTATTCTACTCAGCGTCTTTTTAGAACGTGCAAAATTACGGCTTATTTTTATTCGTTAACCATTTTTTAGTAATAAATATCGAATAAATGTGATTTCCGTGCAGACAGAAATTAGGCGGCGCCTCGGAAAATCGCAAGTAAACTTGCATTTTCTCTCGGCTTGCACTAATTTTGCAGTTTAATAAATCGACTGTAACACTATGATCGACAAGAACGAACTCATCTTTGGTACCCGTGCCGTCATCGAGGCCATCGAAGCGGGCAAAGACATTGACAAGATACTCATCAAGCGCGGCTTGCAGAACGAGCTTTCGCGCGAACTCTTCGATGCACTGAAGGGACACCTCATCCCTGTGCAGCGTGTGCCCATCGAGAAGCTCAACCGCCTTACCACCAAGAACCATCAGGGCGTCATCGCCTTCACGTCGGCTGTGACCTATCAGCGCGTCGAGGACCTTGTACCCATGCTCTATGAGGAGGGCAAGAACCCGCTGTTCGTGATGCTCGATGGCGTGACCGACGTGCGCAACTTCGGAGCCATTGCTCGCACTTGCGAGTGTGCCGGAGTGGATGCCGTCATCATCCCCACACACGACAGCGTGAGTGTCAATGCCGACGCGGTGAAGACTTCGGCCGGAGCACTTCACACACTGCCCGTATGCCGTGAGCCAAACTTAGGCAATGCCATCAAATACCTCAAGAACTGCGGTTTCCGTGTGGTAGCCGCCACCGAGAAAGCAAAATACACCTACACCAAAGCCAACCTCACCGACCCCGTGTGCATCGTGATGGGAGCCGAAGACAAAGGTATCCCCAATGAGCACCTCGCCCTGTGCGACGAATGGATATCCATCCCACAATTCGGACATATACAGTCGCTCAACGTATCGGTAGCTGCCGGCGTGCTGATATATGAGGCGGTAAGGCAGAGAACGGAGAATTGACAATTCCACGTCAGAGTTATTAAGAATTTCGGAGTACTCCGAGATTTCCGAGAGCCTGAGAACTCTGAGACTCTAAAAAAAACAACAACCACTATGAAACGAAACATTATAAACATACTCCTCTTACTTGTCACCTTCGCTGCCTCGGCCCAATCTCCCAAGTCGCTGAAGCAGGTAAAGAAGGCAGTCTACACCCTGCAGACCTACGATGCTGAGGGCAACGTGCTGAGCACAGGCAATGGGTTCTTTGCCAATGAAGCAGGAGACTTCATCACCTCCTATGCGCTGTTGCCCAACTGCGCCAAAGCAGTAGTCGTAGACAGTAAGGGAAAAACACATGAGGTGGTGAAGGTGCTGGGCGCCAACGAGACCTACGACATCGTACGTCTCCAGACTGCTCCCATTAAGAAATTGGCAAGCACGCCTATCGACACTACTTCTACGATGGAGCACACGAGCCTTTTTCTGCCTGCCATCGGCAAAGAGAAGAAGGTGTACGACACGTGGATTCCCGTACTGAGCACCGAGCAGGCAGCAGGTAACTACAATTACTACACCTTGCATCATGCAGGCAGCCCTACACTCAGCCATCGCCCCCTGTTGGATGCCACGGGCAATGTAGTGGCCATCGTACAGCCTTCCGTAGAGACCGACACGGTACTCTATGCCCTCGACATACGCTATGCTCTTGACCTCGCGGTGAAAGCACTTTCCGTGAACGACCATAGCTACCGGGCATTACCGCTGCGCAAGGCATTGCCGGCAGATATCGACCAAGCATTAGTAAGCCTTTTCCTCGTATCCGACCAAGACGATGCAGCACTGCGCAGCGAGGTAATCGATGAATTTATCATCTCATTCCCCGAAAGCCACGAAGGCTATCTCAGTCGCGCTGCTCACCACATCGCCCTCAAGAGCGACAGTGCCTATGCACTGGCAGAGGCCGATCACGCCATGGCACTTGAGCATGCTGCAGACAAAGCCGACGAGGTACACTTCCAGATTGCCAAGCAAATGCTCTCGGTAGCCCTCGACACGCTGCAACAATACAAGGACTGGAACTATGAGCGCGTACTTACCGAAATCGACAAGGCCCGTGCCATCAATCCCCTGCCCATCTACACGCAGCAGCAGGGCGATATCTACATTACGTTGAAGGATTACACTTCCGCTTACGAGAAGTATATGGAGGTCAACCGAAGCGACATCGGCAGCCCCGACACTTGGCTACGCACCGCCTACATCATAGAGCAGCGTGCCGGTGAGGGAGACGTGGAGCTTGCCATTGCGCTTATTGACAGTGCTGTGGTCAAAGGTCAACAGACGACAGGCAACAGACAACAGACAACAGCCCCTTATGTTCTAGAACGAGCGCTACTCAAAGCACGTCATGGCCTACACCGTCCTGCCGTGGCCGACTACAACCTCTATGAAGAGCTTGTGGGCACCATCAATACCGACCGCTTCTATTACTTGCGCGAGCAGTCCGAGGCTGCCGGCCGCATGTTCCAACAGGCACTCGACGATATTGACCGTGCCATTGCTCTTGCACCACGCCAGCCCGTGTATCTGCTCGAGAAGGCATCGCTCAATGTTCGTGTAGCACGCTATGCCGAAGCGCTCCCCATCCTTGAAGTTCTCATAGCAGCCTTCCCCAACGACATGGATTGCAACCGTCTGCTCGGCTTTTGCTATATTCAATTGGGTGACAAGCAGCGCGGAATCCCCTATCTGGAGAAAGCAGCCGCCATAGGTGATGGGGCTGCCAAGAAGTTGCTTGAGAAATACAGATGAAAATAATGTAAGGGGTTACTCGTCTGAGTAATCGAGCATAATCTTGCGATATTCGTTGAAAATCTTTGAGCGCGACACAAATCCAAGGTAACGGCCATCTTCATCCTCCACCGGGAGGTTCCATGCACGGGTATCGTCGAACTTACGCATCACCACATCCATGGCATCGGTAACCGACAGACGGGCTACGGGTTCGCGCATGAACTTGTCCATCGTATAGCGATGGTAGAGTTCGCTGCGGAACATATAGTGACGTACGTCGTCAAGCTGTACGATGCCTACCAATCGATTGTCCTTATTGAGTACAGGGAAGAGGTTGCGGCGCGATTCAGAAATGATGGTAGTGAAGCTGCCTAACTCCATATCGGCAGTAGTGGTCTTGAAGTCCTTCTCAATCACATTCTCTGTACGCATGAGCGTAAGTATGGACTGGTCTTTGTGGTGTGTGAGCAGTTCGCCCTTCTTGGCCAAACGCATGGAATAGATACTGTGCGACTGGAACACGCGGATGGTAAGATAGGAGAAGGCAGACGTTATCATCAACGGTAAGAACAGGTCGTAACCTCCCGTCAGCTCGGCGATGAGGAAAATGCCTGTGAGCGGAGCATGCATCACACCGCTCATGAGTCCGGCCATGCCAAAGAGTGCAAAATTGTTCTCGGGAAGATATACACTCAGTCCCATATTGTTACAGAAGCGCGAATACACAAATCCCGTGATGCATCCAAGGAAGAGGCTGGGAGCAAATATACCGCCACATCCGCCTCCGGCATTGGTCGCTGTGGTGGCAAACACCTTGAAGAGCACTACAAGAGCAAGGTATATGAGCAGCATACGGGAGTGTCCGTAGAAGAAGGAGTTGTCCATGGCCGCTCCCCACTCAGTAGGATTGCTTCCATTGAGCAGCAGTTCTATTGTCTCATATCCCTCACCATACAGCGAAGGGAAAATAAAGATGAGCAGGCTGAGCGCCACACCACCAATGACAAACT
Organism: Bacteroidales bacterium; assembly: GCA_015060865.1. Classification (GTDB taxonomy): domain Bacteria; phylum Bacteroidota; class Bacteroidia; order Bacteroidales; family Bacteroidaceae; genus UBA1189. The sequence goes on from SUXS01000023.1 coordinate 28,084, forward strand.
TGACATAAGGGTTCTTGTAGCGGCGGAAGAAGTCTTCCAGCTTGTTCATCGTCTCCGAGAAGTAAAGCGATACAAACCCGCAGATGATACCCATCAGTATCACATAAGGGATGCGCTCCATGGTGAACGAGTTGACCATAGTGAAATGGAACATCGACTCCGTGCCTGTAGCGATATACGATACGGTAGCCGCCGTCACACTGGAAATGAGCAGCGGCATGAGCGAAGACATGGTGAGGTCGATGAGCAGCACCTCGATGGTGAACACCAGTCCGGCGATAGGAGCCTTGAAGATGCCAGCCACAGCACCAGCTGCACCACATCCGACGAGCAGCATCATCGTGCGTGCATCTACACGAAACAGCTTGCCCAGATTGGAACCAATCGCCGACCCTGTCAGCACGATAGGTGCCTCGGCTCCTACCGATCCACCAAAGCCGATAGTGATAGAGGAGGCCACCACAGAAGAATACATGTTGTGTGGACGTATACGGGCCTGCTTCCGCGAGATGGCATAGAGAATCTTCGTCACGCCATGCCCGATGTCGTCACGTACGATATAGCGGATGAAGAGTCCGGCCAGGAAGATACCTACCACCGGATAGAGCAGGTAGAGGTAGTTGGCTTCGTTGGTAGAGAAGTTCTCTGTAAGGAAGTGCTGGATAAAATGGATAAGATTCTTAAGGATGAGGGCTGCAAAGGCCGAGAAGAGTCCGACGATTACAGCCAAAATCAGCGTAAAGTTCTTGGCACTGATATGCCGCTCGCGCCATTGGGTGAAGCGGATAAGCCAAGAGGCCTTACGGGAGCCTCCTATTACCGCAGATGTATTGACATTACCATTCATAACTCTAAACCCTAAACCCTAAACTCTAAACCCTTATCACCTTCACCTGTCCGCCAGCACCGAGCTTGATGATACTCGACGGAGTGGCACAGGGTGGTTCGTCCTGACGCACAGCCACGATATAGTCTACTGCCTGCTTTATTTCTTCGCTGATCTCGGCAAACGAAGCCGGTGAGGGCTCGCCGCTGATATTGGCCGAGGTAGACACAATCGGTTTGCGGAAGCGGAAACACAACTGCTTGGAGAACTCCTCGCGAGTGACCCTCATGCCCACGCTGCCATCCTCGGCCACGAGGCTGGGGGCCAGGTTGCGTGCTCCGTCATAGATGATCGTGAGTGGCTTCTCGGATAGTTCAATGAGGTCCCATGCCACATCGGGCACTTCGCGGATAAAGCTCTGCACCTTCACGTCGCTGTCCACTAAGACCAGCATGGCCTTGCTGTCGGCACGCCGCTTGATCTCGTACACCCGGCGCACAGCCTCCTCGTTGGTGGCATCGCATCCGATGCCCCATATCGTGTCGGTGGGATACAGGATTATACCTCCCTTATGCAGCACGTCACATGCCCGCTTTATCTCTTCGCGATACTGCTCGTTCATCTCTTTTAGAATTCGCTGGTGAAGTGGAAACGGATATTCTTGAAGTCAATCTGTGCCATTTGCAGTACGTAGCCACTGTCGGCAAGGAAGACGTCGCGTCCCTCGATGTCCTTGGCCATGAACTGGTACTTGCGCTTCTTGAATGCCTCCAGTTCGGCCTCGTCATCGCTCTCTATCCAGCAGGCTTTGTAGAGGCTCACTGGCTCCCAGCGACACTTGGCATTGTACTCGTTCTCCAGGCGGTATTGGATAACCTCGAACTGCAGTTGGCCCACGGTACCGATGATCTTGCGGCCGTTGAACTGGTTCACGAAGAGCTGTGCCACACCCTCACCCATGAGCTGGTCGATACCCTTGGCCAATTGCTTGGTCTTCATGGGGTCGGCATTCTCGATATACTTGAACATCTCGGGCGAGAACGAGGGTAATCCTTTGAAATGGAGCAGTTCGCCTTCGGTGAGCGTGTCGCCAATCTTGAAGTTGCCGGTATCGGGCAATCCGATGATGTCGCCCGGGTAGGCCACGTCGATGGTGCTCTTGCGCTGCGCCATGAACTGGGTAGGTGAAGAGAAACGCATCGTCTTGCCCGAGCGGATATGCAGGTAGGGCGCATTGCGCACAAACTTACCCGAGCACACTTTGCAGAAGGCCACGCACGAGCGGTGGTTGGGGTCGATGTTGGCGGTGATCTTGAAGATGAAGCCGGTGAACTTGTCCTCGGCGGGCACCACCTCGCGCTCTACGGCAGGTGTGGGGCGCGGACTCGGGGCTATCTCCACAAAGCAGTCGAGCAGTTCCTTCACACCGAAGTTGTTGAGTGCCGAACCAAAGAACACGGGTGCCACAGTCGCCGAGAGGTAATCCTCCACATTGAACTCGGGGTAAACGCCCTCGATGAGTTCGAGGTCGGCACGCAGCTTTTCGGCCTGCGCCTCACCGATATTCTCCTCCAGCTCGCTGCTGTTGATATCAATCTCCTTCTTCTCGGTCACGGTTTGCTTGCTCGGTGTATAGAGGTCGAACTTCTTCTCGTACCTATTATATACTCCCTTGAAGCGAGCTCCCTGCTCGATAGGCCAGCTCAGGGGGAGCACGCTGATCTTCAGTTCATCCTCCAGCTCGTCGAGCAGTTCGAAGGGGTCGCGTCCCTCGCGGTCCATCTTGTTGACGTAGATGATCACGGGTGTGTTGCGCATGCGGCACACCTCCATGAGCTTGCGGGTCTGTGTCTCCACACCCTTGGCGCTGTCCACCACGATGATAACGCTGTCTACGGCCGTGAGTGTGCGGAAGGTATCTTCGGCAAAGTCCTGGTGACCGGGCGTGTCGAGGATGTTCACCTTGTAGTCCTTGTAGTCAAACTCCATCACCGAGGTGGTCACCGATATACCGCGCTGCTTCTCTATCTCCATCCAGTCCGATGTGGCGGTCTTCTTGATTTTGTTTGACTTCACGGCACCAGCCACCTGAATCTGTCCGCCAAAGAGCAGCAGCTTCTCGGTGAGGGTGGTTTTACCAGCATCAGGGTGCGATATGATCGCAAACGTACGTCTTCTTTCTATTTCGTTCATGTTTGTTATTTTTGGACAACGGACAACAGACAACTGGCTACAGACTGCCTCCGTTTTCGTCTTGGTATTCGTTCTCGTTAAACGTTAATCGCTGCTACTCCTCCAAATCCAGTTCTCCTGCCCTTTCCTTATTATAATAGTCGGAAAGCAGGCCAATGAATCTTACGATGTCCGCCATGGCGGTGGAAGTCTCCTTGCTTACTTCCTGATGCTTGAGACGCAGCATCCAAATGCCATAGAGGGCATCGAAGCAGTTTTCCAGTTCTGGCTTCTCTTGTCCGCCCTTGGCGCGTAGCTCTACGATGAAGGGTAGGGCTTTGTAGTAGGCAGCTTGGTAGAAGGGGAATTTCTGTGAGTGCATCAGTCGGAAGTGCAGGTCGGTGAGCGTGATGATGACGTTCTTGTTTATCTGCAAGTGTCCGCTTTGCTTCACTCCTTCGAGACGCATCATCTCTATGAGGTTGGCATACCATTCAGTAAGTTCGGCACGCTGCTCTTCGGGCAGGTTGTACGCCGCCACCACCGTCTGTCCCAATTGGTCGATGTTGCATTCATTGGCTCGTATCAGATCCTCCACTTGCCACATATATAGCAAGTATTCCGATATGCTTTGCTCTTTCAGTTTCTTGGATATATACATCTTATTATATATATGTATGCTGTTTTTAGAAGTGCAATCCTGCTACCGTATATATGAGTCCGCCTATTCCGAATATCATCACGGCAGTACCGATGATGCGGTTGAGTATCCAGATGCCTCGCACGTCGAAGCGTTTCCTCAGCCTGCTGACCAACCATGTGATTCCGAACCACCATGCTGCGGCCCCTACCCAAATGGAGGCATAGCCTGCTACGCTCTCGAAGAACCCCAATTCGGGCAATACGAACGACATGCGGGCAAATAGGGCTACAAACATGAGTATGATAAGGGGATTGCTGATGGCCAGGGCAAAGCCTGTGGCAAAGTTGTAGGCGAGTTTCCCTTTGGTTACCGGGTAGGCTCCGAGCTTATCCATCGGGTTGGCACGGTAACTGTGGGGGTTGGTGCGGAAGGTGTGCAGACCAAAGATGAATAGCAATGCGTTACCTACAACCTGCAATACGAACATGTTGTGCGCATTGTTGATGAAGTCGAACACGAACGACATGCCAAAGGCGGTGATGGCGGCATAGGCAAGGTCGCTCACCGAGGCACCTATGCCCGTCATGAAACCGTGCCAACGGCCCTTGTTCAAGGTGCGCCGTATGCACATCACTCCTACCGGTCCCATGGGGGCCGATACGATGATACCTATGATGATACCTTTCAGTATAAGTTCAACAAATGAGATTTGCTCAGCAAACTGCTCCAACCAATTCATTCTGCAAAATTAGTGCAAGCCGAGAGAAATGCCAAATTTATTTGCGCATTTCCGAGGTGCCGCCTAATTTCTGCCTATCGGGGCAGGCTAAAATCAGTGCCACTGACGCATGAGCGAAGGTAAATTGGGCTTGTAGGCAAGTACTGAAAACAGAAATCAGTGAGACTTTGTTTGGGGTATTTAATGGCTGTTAACAACGTTTAACGATTGAGAGGGGCAAAAAAGGACTAAATTATATACATTTGTACCGAATATGCCTTAATGGCTAATAATGCTATGTGAAAACGGTCTGAGGAAAATGAGAATAACAAAATAATCAACTTAATTATTAACCAAATTTATTTATCATGAGAAAAAGATTACTTTTTTGCATGTCGTTATGGGCACTATGTGCTTTTACGACGATGGTAAAGGCTGAGGAGGTTGACTATACCAATGCTATAGTGAATGCCGACCTCTCTACCACCGATGCTTGGAATACCGAGGGTACCAAGGGTATCTCTGGCGGTATGGTTAAGGTGGGCTCACAGGCTGTATATGACTTCAGCCAGACCATCACACTTCCCGCAGGTCAGTATAGGGTGACCGCGAAGGCTGTTTACCGCTATGGCGATAACGAGCAGGCTGAGTATAATGCTATCCAGGCTGGTACTGATACGCACAAGGCTAAGCTCTATGCCGAGACTGCTACCAAGAAGTATGAGGCTAACATACAGAACCGCAACGAAGGCGCTTCTGATACCGACTATGCAGCAGGTAATGGCTCTGTAACTATCAATGGTAAGTACGTGCCCAACTCATCTGCTGCTGTTCAGGCTTGGTTCGATGCAGGCCAGTATGCCAACGAACTCGTATTCAACGTGCAAGAGGAGGGCCAGGTGAAGATTGGTATCACTACCGTTGATGGCATTGCTGGTGACTATGGCAACATCGGTGCATGGACACTGACCCGCTTGGGCGATGCAGTGGCTGAGGAAGAATCAGGAGAGGTGTCCATTGATGTGACTGACAAGGTGGGCACGAGTAGGGATGCTTGGCACGCTACGGGTGGTCCTGTAACTATCGATGGCATCTCAATGCCTGAGAAGTATGAGGAGACCACAGCAACTCAAGGCGATATGCTGTGGCAAACTGTCGAGGGTCTCGACAATGGTACTTACACCGTAGAACTTTGGGCAAATGCCCGTTACACACCAAATCGTGGATTTGAGTCTGCTGCAACCGACGGACAGCTCGATTGCACATTCTTGTTTGCTAACAATGTGGAGATTTCTATCCCTGTTGTGTTTAATGCTAATTTGAACAACAACACCTCACATGTGTTGGTGGGTGTTGAGGTTACCGATGGGACCCTTACGATGGGTATGACCAAGAAGGCCGACGGCTCTAACTGGCACACCATCCAGATTAAGAAACTTACATACCATGTATCAGGTGATGCAGCTCTCATGGATGCTAAAGCGGATTTGCTGTCTGTTATAGAGATTGCAAGGGCGGTGTCGCCCTCAACGGATGCTCTGACTGAAGCTATCGCAACGGCAGAGAGCATATATGCCAACTCTACGGACTTAGTAGAAGTGACTGCTGCCATCGCTCCTTTGCAGGCCGCTGTTCTACTCGCAAATAGGACGAATGCTTTGGTAGGGGCTACTCCCGAGAATCCTATACTTACCGACTTTGTTGTGAATGGGACATTTGATAGCTCAACAGATCCTTGGGTATGTACCACAAATGCAGTAAATAAGGCTCTTGCCAGTAATCAGCAGGGCGCTTTCAACGTGCCGTTCTTTGAGAACTGGAATCCTACAAGTTTTACCGGCAAGATCTATCAAGTGATTGAAAACATTCCTAACGGAATTTACGAACTTAAGATTTGTGCTTTTGTAAGCGTGTTCGATGCTTCGGCGCAGCATGTTTATGCCAATCAGGATCAGCAGCCCCTCACAGCTGGTGAACCTACTGCCTATACAGTGCAGACATTGGTTTCCGGCAACCGCATTGAAGTGGGTTTTGAGCAGACCGCCGCTGTAGCCGAATGGGTGGGTATTGACAATGTGAGTCTGTCATACCTGGGAGAGGTAGACATTGATGTGTATCTCGAAGCTTATCGGGAGACCAAGGCTCTAGCTGAGGCTTTGGTTGTAAAAAGTATGTCGGCAGAAGCGCTTTCTGGCTTGCAGGCAGCTCTAAACCTCTCGGTAGATGAAACCTCGTTGTCATCTATATCTACAGCTACTGCTGCTTTGCAAAAGGCAATGTCTGTTGCTGAGGCCTCGGTTGCTAAATATGCCAGCAACAAGGTAGCTATCGACGCTATGTTCACATTGCTGGAAAACACCAATGTATACACCGCTGAGGCATACGCTACCTACTCGGCTAAGGCAGAGGACTTCCTTGCACAGTATGAGGCCGGTACATTGACCGCTACTGTTGACAATCCTGCTGCCATCCACGGCTGGCGCGCAAATGTAGACTATGACGACCTGTTGCTCTCTGCATTCGGCGTGAAGGATTTCGATACCAATCTTTATATCAATACATGGTCTATTGAAGGTGAAACCGACGGCTCTGAGTTCAAGGTTCCCTTCTTCGAGTACTGGACTGGTGATGACCAATCGCTCGGTGCTACCACCAAGACCGCTACTGTAACAGGCTTGGAGCCTGGTACGGTATATGCTCTGGAGGCTTGGGTACGTACCCGTGCCAAGAATGGGGTGGCTGCTGCTGAGGCTACGGGCATTACGCTCACAATAGGTGATGGCGATACGGTAGACGTTACCGAAGGTGCGGTGGTTGGTGAAAGTCAGTTTACCCATGCGGTGTACACGGCTTACGGAGCTGCCGATGAGAATGGTAACCTCACCATCAACTTCAACGTGCTTGATGGTAATAACATAAGCTGGCTCTCCTTTAAGAATCTGAAGTATAGCAAGGCTTGCTCCTTCGCTGATGGGCATCTGACAGTATGGAAGGATTTCGATTATTCTTCTTCATCGGAATATCCTTGGCACTCTTTGCGTAGCGAGATTACCTCAGTAGAGGTTATGGATGGCGTGACGAGCATTGGAGACCTGGCTTTCTCAGGTTGTGGCAGCCTCACCTCTATCACCATCCCTGAGAGTGTGACGAGCATTGGAGAGTGGGCTTTCTCAGGTTGTGGCAGCCTCACCGCCATCAACATTCCCGATGGCGTGACGAGCATTGGAGACGGGGCTTTCTCAGTTTGTGGCAGCCTTACCGCCATCACCCTCCCCGAGGGCGTGACGAGTATTGGACACAGTGCCTTTGTAGGTTGTCTTTCTCTGAAGGATGTGACTTCACTTGCGGCTACGGCTCCGGTATTGGGTGATAAGGCATTTGCTGGTATTGCTTATGGGGCTGAGATGCACTATCCGGCAGGAAGCAATTATTATTCTTGGCTGCCCTACTTTAGCACTTGCTATCTTAAGAATGTAGGCTCAGGTACCTACTTGCAGGCTGGCGCATCTTGGGATGCGCGTGCAACGTTGGGCGAGAAAGGACTTGATGTCAAGATTATTCCTTTAGAAAACGGATATTTCTTGATAGAAACTGGCGTGATTAATGGATTGGATTTGTATTATTTAGGTACTGATGGATATACGGATGCTCCTGAAGCCCAGTGGGAAATGCAGGATCTGGGTGATGGCCATTTTGCCTTTACTGCTGATGGGGTCAACTATTTGGGTTACGACGGTAGTGAAGTGGTAAGCCTAACCCTGACTGACCCTGCAAATGCTAATGCACAGTGGCAGTTGGTAAGTAAGGAAGACCGTATGACGGAGCTGGCCAGTGCTACAAGCGGTAGCCCAATGGATGCAACCTTCCTGCTTCCTGGCGCAACCTTCGGTAGAAATGATGCTCGCAATAAGCTGTGGGAGGGGACACCAAGGATTGATGGATATGAGTCATCAGCTGCAACCAATCACTGTGCAGAGGTATTTGATACATCTACCGTAGATGTGCATCAGGAACTTGTAGGCATGCTCAACGGCTACTATCTTGTCAGCGCACAGGGCTACTACCGTATGGGAGGCGATATCGATGCTACTGGTGCTGCGATAGCAAACCGTGCTGCTGGTACTGAGGAACTGAACGCATATCTATATGCCAACGATAAGGAGACTCCGCTGATGTCTATCCTTGAGGAGGCGCAGGATACAGCTTTTATAAAAGGACGTTATTATGAAACTCCCTATGGATTTGTACCCGATGACATCAATACCGCTGCTGAAGCCTTTGCTAATGGCAAATATAGGCATAACCTTTGGGTACGTGTGACCGACGGTACCCTTCGCATCGGTGTAAAGAAGGAGGTTGAGTCTGCTTATGACTGGGCTGTCTTCGACAATTTCAAACTAACCTACTACGGCGCAACTTTGTCTGCCGAGGCGGTGGGTGGTGTGAATCCCGCAGATTATCCTGAGGACCAACTGTTTGCCATCATGAATGTTACGGGACTTAACTACCTGACGGCCAATAGTGGAATAACCATTGACTCTCGCGATGCAACCAATACCAATCAGTGCTTCTATTTCGTGCCTACCGAAACTGCAGGACAGTATCACTTGAAGAGCTTTGGTGGTAAGTATGTGAAGAGCGACCATGGCAATACATGGAGCATGACCGCTGCTACAACTTCGTCGGCCAATACCTTGCACCAACTCGTGGCAGTAGAGGATGGAGCCTATACCATCGGTATGGTAGGCAAGGGTAAGGTAATCGGTACCGATAACATTACCAACGGTTCAGCTACCTATTCTGATAAGTCGGCTGCCGCTAACGGCAAGTGGTTTATCATCCCCGTAACCTATGGCCTGTCTCCTATGCTGAGAAGCACTCTTGTGGAGGCTAATGCCATTACAGGGGCCATGTATGTGGGCGCTGCTGACGAACTTGCGGCTGCCATCGCTGCGGGTGAAGGTGCCTTGGCTTTGGAACAGAACGATACGATAGAGGGCGCATACCTCCGCCTGCTCGCTGCAATGGAGGTCGCCAGAGCTTCTATTGACGAGTATAAGGGTATGCCGGCAGTCATTGAAAGCTATAAGGCTTGGTTGAAGGCTGGCGCCAATGGCTACGATACTTATGCCGCAGCTATCGCCGCAGCAGAAGAGGGCTATACCAATGGTACTATCGTCGGTGCTGTTGATCAGGATTTGAAACCGGCATTGACAACGTTCTTGGCTGCCAATGAGGTGGCTGGTATTGTCAACGGTACCTTTGGCGATGCCAACAAAGTATCACTCGCCGGATGGACCAACGGTGTGGGCGAAATGGCTACAGGAAAACACAACAATTGGACAAATGTAAATGACGGATTTGCCGAGAAGTGGGGTGGTAGCACCAGTACACCGCTCATGGACCTTGACTTCTATCAGGAAATAGAAGGACTCCCGGCAGCTACCTATACCTTCGCGGTATATGCTGTAGCATGTTTGCAGAGTGCAAATGATACGTATGAGGTTAGTGGCGTGAAGGTGTATGCCAACAATGACTCTGTGGAAGTACATACCATCAATGTTGACCGCAATGCAGTCAATAAGGCAATCGGTGCCGAGCTGGTGCTTGTAGAAGTGACCCTCGCCGAGGGAGAAACCCTCAAGGTGGGTATGTCGGTAAAGAATACCGATGCTAACTGGGTGGTGATGGATAATGCCAAGCTGTATTGCTTCGATTATGCTCGACTGATGCAGGCTGCCATCGACTATGCACGTCATCTTATCGCCGAGAACCCGGCTGTAAATGGTGTGGCGTTGGCTACCTTGCAGAGTGAGCTCGCTGCTGCTGACGATCTGGAGGCTTTGAAGGCTGCTACAGCTGCTTTCGAGGAGGCTATCCCCTCATACAACAAATTGGCTGATATGGTGGCCGAATATAAGGATGTGGAAGCCTTGGCAAGTGCCATTGCTGCAGCCAATTCGGTACTGACAAGCGCTACTGGTGTGGTGGCCGAGGTTGACGAGGCATACGTGGCACTGGAAGAGGCTGTATTCCAATACCGATTCGCCGTGGCTTCGCTCACCTATCCGTGCGATATTACCAGCCGCTACGTAGCGAACCCGCTGATGGAAGAGGGTACTGCTGGAGCCGGATGGGAAGGCAATATGGGGTATCAAGCTGCTACGTATACTAACGGAGATGCTTTCGTGTCGAAGTTTATCGAGAAGTGGGTGCCCGCTGGTAATGCCCTTGGATATGTTAACGCATCGCAAGTGATAAGCGAGATTCCCAACGGTATCTATCGATTGAGCGCTGACCTTATAGCTACACGCCAGAATGCAGGTGATGTCATTGACGAGAACAACGGATTCTATCTGTTTGCCAACGAGGACTCTGTAGCCGTATCTACTAAGAATGGACAGCCTTTGCACTTTGAGGTTTATACTGATGTGAAGGGCAATACGATTACTGTCGGAGCAGGCGGTGACGCTGTACAGGCCAACTGGGTAGCCTTCGATAATGTGAAGTTGGAATACCTCGGTGGATATACCTCCGGTGACGTGAACAGCGACGAAAAACATACTATGAACGACGTGGTAATGACTGTGAACGCTGTATTGGAAAGACCGTCAGAGAAGTTCCATCCCTATGCTGCCGATGTGAATGATGATGATGTAATCGCCATGGGTGACGTGGTGAACATCCTGCAGATGGTACTCACCGATGGCATGGATGTGGTAAGCTATGCACGTAGCCGTGCTCGCTTGGCTGCACAACCGGGTACATTGGCACTCATGGCTGCTGAGGCTACGCTGACAATGGGTGTTGACTGCATGGTACCTGTTGCATTGAACAACGCTGGTGCATATTCTGCATTCCAGGTTGACCTGCAACTCCCTGAAGGGGTAGAGCTTATTGATGTGGCATTGACTGATCGTGCGATGAGTACACATACCATAGCTTGGAACACCTTGCGTAATGGTAAGGTACGCGTTATCGCTTACTCGGCAAGCAATGCGGCCATCACGGGCAATGAGGGTAATCTTATCAATCTCGTAGTGAAGGCCGATGCTGCTATGGCTGATGAGGCTGTGATGACTCTTGCTGAGGGTATCTTCGTGACAACCGATGGTGCAGAGCATGCCGTGGCTGACGTGAACGTAGCTATGAGAACTAAGACTACTGATATTGAGAACGTATCGGAAGGTACATTCAAGGTGCACGGTGTGGCTGGAGCTATCATCGTGGAAAGTGCCGAAACTGTTACTGTAGAAATCTACACCGTAGCAGGCCAGTTGGTACAGAGCGTATCGGCAACAGCAGGCAAGCACGTGATCACCGTACCTGCTGGTGTCTATGTGGTAAACAACAATAAAGTAATCGTTAAATAAGCAAGACAATGAAACGACTATTAAGTATAGTAATGGGATTTGTAGTGGCACTCAGTGCCCTACAAGCCCAAAACAAGGTCAGCATGAATAATGTGGACTTCGTGAAAGGAGAGTCTGCCGTGATGACCGTGGATTTGCAGAATACGACCGCCTTTTCTGCATTCCAGATGGACCTGACACTTCCCGATGGCTTTGCAATAGCTGAAGGAATTGCTATCGATGAGGCACGTCAGAGCGGTTCGCATAGCGTGACTTACAACGCACAGGGGAATAAGGTGCGTATTGCCGCTTATTCGGGAAACAATGCCAACCTCAAAGGTACAGAGGGTACTCTCCTCACCATCGGACTTGTGGCAGAGGAATCGGTACTCCCCGGCATCTATTCGGCAACATTGGACAACGTGTTGTTCACTACTGCTGATGAGAACGAGATGAGTCTTGCTGGTGCATCGGCCGAGGTGTCGTTGCGCTATGCAGTGGAAAGTTCGGTCACTGATGCTTCGTTGGGAAGCATCAGTGTCGAAGGCGACGCATACCACGGTTCTACCATGAAGGTAACAGTGTCTCCTGTAGCACATTATGAGCTGGACCAGTTGCTGGTGAACGGTGAGGATGTAACTGCACAGGTGGAGAACAATGTATACACCATTGCTTCGCTGGCTTCGGATGTAAATGCTGTAGCCTCCTTTAAACCTGCAACCTATGTGGCAACCTTCATGATTGATGGCCAAGTGATTGAGGAGAAACCGTTTGCTTACGGGGCTACTATTGAGGCTCCTGTAGCTCCTGCTAAGGAGGGCCATACTTTCGCAGGATGGTCGAACCTTCCCGCTACCATGCCAGGTGAGAATATCACTGTTAATGGTAGCTACAATGTGAACAGCTACACCGTAACCTTCAAGATTGGTGAGGTGGTTATTTCTTCAGAGACTCTTGCTTATGGTGCTGCAATTGTAGCTCCCGAGGCTCCTGTCAAGGAGGGTCATACCTTTGCCGGTTGGGGCGAGGTGGCTGCTACCATGCCAGCCGAGAACGTGACCTATACAGGTAGCTACGATGTGAACAGCTACATGGTAACCTTCAAGATCGATGACGAGGTAATCTATTCAGAGAGCTTGCCCTATGGTACTGCAATCGTAGCTCCCGAAGCTCCCGCCAAGGAGGGTCATACCTTCAATGGTTGGGGTGCCGTGGCTGCTACCGTACCAGCCAAGGACTTGACCTATACGAGCTCATATACCGTGAATAGCTACACCGTAACCTTCAAGATTGGTGAGGTAGTTATTTCTTCAGAGACCCTTGCCTATGGCGCTGCAATCGTAGCTCCCGAGGCTCCCGTAAAAGAGGGCCATACCTTTGCAGGCTGGGGCGATGTGGCTGCTACCGTACCTGCCGAGAACGTGACCTATACAGGTAGCTACGATGTGAACAGCTATCTGGTAACCTTCAAGATTGATGACGAGGTAATCTATTCAGAGAGCTTGCCCTATGGCACTGCAATCGTAGCTCCCGAAGCTCCCGCCAAGGAGGGTCATACCTTCAATGGTTGGGGTGCCGTGGCTGCTACCGTACCAGCCAAGGACTTGACCTATACGAGCTCATATACTGTAAATGTATATACTTTGAAGTTTGTAGCCGATGGAAAGACGGTGAAGACAGAGCAAATGGCTTATGGCGCTGCAATCGTAGCTCCCGAGGCTCCCGCCAAGGAGGGTCATACCTTCAATGGTTGGAAGGATGTGCCTGCTACTATGCCGGCTGGAGATTTGACGGTTGATGGAATCTATACGGTAAACAGTTATGTCGTAACCTTTAAGATTGGTGACGAGGTGCTCTTCTCGGAAAGTCTTCCCTATGGAAGTAAGATTACTGCCCCGGAGGCTCCAGCAGTAGAAGGAAAGGTGTTCAGCGGATGGGGGAAAGTCGCTGAGACAGTTCCTGCTCAGAATGTAACCTACGAAGGTCGCTATATCAACAATCCTTACGAAATTGTGTATTTTGTAGATGGCGAGGAATATCACAGAGAACTGATAGAGTTCAGTGCGACCATTACATTGATTGAGGCTCCCGTTAAGGAAGGTCATACCTTTAGCGGCTGGAGTGATGTCCCAGCGACGATGCCTGCTGGGGAGGTAAAGGTGTATGGTACGTTTACTGTGAACAACTATACCGTTACTTTCAAGATTGGTGATGAGGTGGTTTACTCTGAACCTTTGGCTTATGGTAGCGAGATTGTAGCTCCTGAGGCTCCGGTAAAAGAGGGCTATACTTTCAACGGTTGGGGTGAGGTAGATGCTACAGTTCCTGCAAGTGATGTGACCTACGAAGGATCATATACCGTAAATAGCTATACCGTAACCTTTAAGATCGGCGATGAGATAATCTATTCGGCTGTCCTTGCTTATGGTAGCGAAATCGTAGCTCCTGAAGCACCATCTAAGGAAGGACATACTTTTGCCGGTTGGGGAGACGTACTTGCTACTATGCCGGCAAGTGACGTAACCTATGAAGGTGCATATACTGCAAACTTGTATGTGGTAACCTTCAAGATTGGTGACGAAGTGATTTCTTCTGATAGCCTTGCTTATGGTAGCGAAATTATAGCTCCCGAGGCTCCTGCTAAGGAGGGTTATACCTTCGATGGTTGGGGCGAAGTTGCAGCAATAGTTCCTGCTATGAACTTGACTTATGGAGGCTCGTATTCAGTGAATTATTATACCGTAACCTTCAAGATTGGTGACGAGGTGATTTACTCTGAATCTTTGGCTTACGGTAGCGAGATTGTAGCTCCCGAGGCTCCTGCCAAGGAAGGTTATACCTTCAGTGGATGGGGACAGGTTGCATCGACGGTTCCTGCTATGGATGTTACTTATGAAGGATCTTATGTTGTCGGTGGCTATACCGTAACCTTCAAGATTGGTGATGAGGTGATAAGTACACAGGTTCTGCCTTACGGTAGCGAGATTGTAGCTCCCGAGGCTCCAGCTAAGGAGGGTTATACCTTCGCCGGTTGGGGTGAGGTAGCAGCAACGGTTCCTGCTATGGATGTTACTTATACTGGAACTTATACCGTCAATGTATATGCCGTAATCTTCAAGATCGGCGATGAGGTGATCTATGCTGATAGCCTTGCTTACGGTAGCGAGATTGTAGCTCCCGAGGCTCCTGCCAAGGAGGGTCATACCTTCGCCGGTTGGGGTGAGGTAGCAGCAACGGTTCCTGCAATGGATGTTACTTATACTGGAACTTATACCGCCAATGTATATGCCGTGATCTTCAAGATCGGCGATGAGGTGATCTATGCTGATAGCCTTGCTTACGGTAGCGAGATTGTAGCTCCCGAGGCTCCTGCCAAGGAGGGCCATACTTTCGCGGGTTGGGGCGAGGTAGCAGCAACAGTTCCTGCAATGGATGTTACTTATACTGGAACTTATACCGCCAATGTATATGCCGTAATCTTCAAGATCGGCGATGAGGTGATCTATGCTGATAGCATTGCTTACGGTAGCGAGATTGTAGCTCCCGAGGCTCCTGCTAAGGAGGGTCATACTTTCGCGGGTTGGGGCGAGGTAGCAGCAACAGTTCCTGCAATGGATGTTACTTATACTGGAACTTATACCGTCAATGTATATGCCGTAATCTTCAAGATCGGCGATGAGGTGATCTATGCTGATAGCCTTGCTTACGGTAGCGAGATTGTAGCTCCCGAGGCTCCTGCCAAGGAGGGTCATACCTTCGATGGCTGGGGCGAGGTGGCTGAGACTGTACCAGCAAGTGATGTCGTTTATGAGGGTACCTATACAGTAAATATATATAAGGTTTACTACTATGTAGGTGAAGAATTGGTATACACTGCCGAGGTTCCCTATGGCGAAAGCATGCCTGAGTACGTATACGAACCTACCCAAGAGGGCGATGTCTTTGAGGGATGGATAGGCGATGTTTACGAGACAATGCCTGCTCACGATGTGGTTTATACTGCCAATATAACCAATGGTATAAAGAATGTACTTGCAGGTGGTATGGTAGATATTTATACGCTGCACGGCGTGAAGGTTCACTCGAAGGTACGTTTCGATGAGGTGAAAGACTCCTTGCAGAAGGGCATTTATATTGTAAACGGTCAGAAAGTTGTTGTTAAATAATTTTGGCATTATTGCTAAAGAGTTTCGGGCGTGTCATTTAATGGCACGCCCGTTTCTTTTAGTGGGTGCGGGTGCATGCCTATTTCCTTCCTTTTTTCGTTCCCTCCTTCATTTGTTGTCCGTTCTTTTCCTTTCTTCTTCCATCCGTGTTTTCCCTTGAAAAACATGTTTTGCAACATAAAAATGGCATTTTATTCCAAGATGCGTAAAAACGGTCAATTTTGATTTGTCTGATAA
>SUXS01000035.1 GCA_015060865.1 Bacteroidales bacterium
GTATATCAACTACTATAACAACGAACGAATTAAACTAAAATTAAACGGAAAGAGTCCGGTGCAATACCGAACTCTGTATCAATAAACATATTTAATAATCCGTCCAATTTCTTGGGGTCAGTACAAATGGGGGTGTCGGTCGATACCTTTCATATATACAGTAAGTTATGTCGAAATTCCGACACCTACACCCAATAAGGAAAATGTAATAATTACAGATGCGGAGGATTCCTCACACTTTGGGTTACCTTTAGCCCCCTCGGGCGGTGAGCTTCTTTTGGGGATGAGCAGCACTTTGATCGTTGAGTTGCATTTTGATGCGCCTTCTTACCTGTAGATAAGGAATATACAAGGAATTTTATCAATAGGGGGGCATTTCCCTTTCCAGTCTGCAATGGTTCGTGTCACTGCGTATTCATCCTCACATGTGAGATTGGCTGCTATGCAAAGTTTTGTTTGTGGGCGGCAAGAACGTATGATATCCTCAAACATTTTCATGTTGCGATAGGGAGTCTCTATAAACAACTGAGTCTGATGCTCTGAATAAACACGTTGTTCTAATTGTTTAAGAACTTTTATTCGCTCATTGGCATCAATAGGAAGATAACCATTAAATGCAAAACTCTGTCCGTTAAAGCCCGAGGCCATCACACTAAGTATAATACTTGATGGTCCTACAAGCGGTATTACGCGTAGTTTCTTACGTTGAGCAATAGCCACTACATCTGCTCCTGGATCAGCAACTGCCGGACAACCAGCTTCTGAAATGACTCCCATAGAAAACCCCTCCTCCAGGGGCTTTAGGTATGAAGCTATGGCCTCAGGTGAGGTGTGCTTGTTCAGCTCGTAAAAACTTAATTCATCGATATTGATATCGCGATCAGTTTTCTTGAGAAAACGACGGGCAGAACGTATATCCTCTACGATAAAATGTTTGATATCTACAATGACATCATGATTGTAGGATGGCAGTACCTTTTCTATCGGGGTGTCTCCTAAGGTTACAGGAATAAGGTAGAGGGCAGCAGTGGTGGTATGGCTCATAAAATCCAATAATATGAGGTGAACTACTTTCGTGTATGTCTTTTTATTTTAGTTTCTCATTCCAGAAGTTTAGCATCTTGGTGAAGATGTGGTAGCGGGTGTTGCCGCCATAGATGCTGTGGTTGCGGTTGGTGTAGTAGAACATGTCGAACTGCTTGTCGGCCTGTACCAATGCTTCGGCATATTCCATACTGTTGCGCACGTGTACATTGTCGTCGGCCATGCCATGCATGAGCAGGAGGCTGCCGTTGAGGTCTTTGGCGCGGTTGATGGGAGAGGTCTTTTCGTAGTTCTCGCCATTCTCTTGCGGAGTGCGCATGAAACGCTCGGTGTATACTGAGTCATAGTATTTCCAATAGGTAGGAGGTGCTACGGCAATACCGGCCTTGAACACAGGCTCTCCTGACGACATGGACATCAGCGTGTTGTAGCCACCGAAGCTCCATCCCCAGATGCCTATACGGCTCTTGTCTACGTAGGGTAGGGTGGCAAGGTACTTGGCTGTCTCTACCTGGTCTTCGGCTTCGAGCAGTCCGAGCTGCAGGTAGGTGCAGTTCTTGAACTCGGCGCCGCGACCACCCGTGCCGCGTCCGTCCACACATACCACGATATAGCCCTGCTGTGCCAGGAAGGTTTCCCACAGCGTGCCGCCATAGAAACCGGTGCGCCAGCTGTCGAGTACCTCTTGTGAGCCGGGACCGCTGTACTGATACATGATGACGGGATATTGGGCGTTTGAATTGTCGTTTGGTTTCACCATCCATCCATTCAGCACGGTGCCGTTCGAGGTGGTAAACTGGAAGAACTCTTTCGAGGGCATACCGGGTTGGCTCAGTTTCTCTGCCAGTGCCTTGTTGTCGACGAGGGTCTTCATCACCTTGCCTTTGACATTCTCGATGGTGATGACGGGCGGGGTATAGATGTCGCTGTGTGTATGCACGAAGTTCTGCAGGTTCTTGCTGAAGGTGGCGTCGCTTGTTCCTGTTTCGGGCGTGAGGCGTGTCTTCTTTCCCTTCTTGTTTATATGGTATATGGCGCGGCGCAGCGGGCTGGGTTCATTGCTCTGATAGTAGAGGTCGCCCGTCTTCTCGTCCCATCCGTAGAAGTTGGTCACCTCATACTCTCCGTCGGTGAGCTGCTTCACGAGTTGGCCGTTGAAACTGTACAGGTACAGATGGTTGTAGTTGTTGCGTTGGCTCTGCAGGATGAAGTTGTTGGGGTAGAAACGGATGTCCTGATAGGTGGGCTCGTTGATGTATGTGGGCGACTCCTCGCGCAGCACCAGTTTGCATACGGTAGAGCGCGGATTGGCCATATACATGTCCATACGGTTCTGATGGCGGTTGAGTGTTACGATAGCCAGCTTCTCGGGGTCCGAGGTGAAGTGTATGCGGGGGATATAGTCCTCTTCGTCGATTTGCAGGTCAATCTTGCGTGTCACCATCGACTTGATGTCGTAGGTGTGTACGCTCACTTTTGAGTTGTCTACTCCAGGCAGCGGATATTTATAGGTGTAGGCTCCGGGATACAGGGCATTGTCCTCATAGCTGGGCGCCATGCCACGATACATTGTGAAGGAGAACGAGGGCACATGGCTCTCAACGCTCTTCACATAGGCTATCATCTTGCTGTCGGCACTGAACTCGTAGCACTTGTTCATCGTGAACTCCTCTTCATATACCCAGTCGGGGATTCCGTTGAGCACCTCGTTGAACTTGCCGTCGGTAGTCACTTGCGACTCGCTGTTGTTGAACATCAGTTTCACCAAGTGGATGTTGTTGTCGCGCACGAACGCAATCATCTTGCCGTCGGGAGAGAACGAAGGCACCTGTTGCGGACCACCCATAGAGAGCGGCACCATTTTCTTGTTCTTCACATCATATATATAATATTCGGCAGTGAATGAGCGGCGGTAGATGTAGTTGGTCTTGGTCTGTATCAGTATGCGGTCTTCGGCAGGCGACATGATGTATCCATCGAATCGCTTGAAGTCGCAGCCCCGGGCATTGTCAACGGCGAAGAGGGTGTCCACCACCTCGCCCGTCTTGAAGGCGTAGCGTACGAGGCAAGTGCCGCCACCGCCAATCATCATATAGTGCTCGCCGTCGTTCATGGAGCGCATGCCGCCCACGCCCTGCGCACTGTATGTGCCGTTGGTAATGTTGCGAATGTCCAATTTCTCTGCGCCAGATAAGTTCAGCGTTACCAAAATCCCTGCTGCGAGGGTAAAAAATAACTTCTTCATTATGGTGTTTGTACAATAGTTTCGTTTCAAGAAACAAAGATAGCGCAAAACGGAGTGTAAAACAAAATAAATCCCTTGATTTTTTATCCTTCATCTTTCGTGTCGATTGTATGACATTTTGTTGATTGTACAGCAATTCTATGTCTCTCGGTCACACCAAGTGGTATAATACTTGCCGGTACAATGTTATCGGATATATAATTCAGTCGGAAGGAAAGGCGAAAATTATGTGTTGTGAATATGAAACAGCAAAAAGGGGATAAAGGCTTTGTTTTGTTAAAAAGAATTATTTACCTTTGCAACGATGTATTTAATCTAATAAGCTAATACGAATATGAAAATCCTACTTACTGGTGGTGCAGGCTTTATCGGAAGCCACACATTGATTGAACTCATTGAAGCTGGTCATGAGGCTGTAGTAGTTGACAATTTGGACAACTCGTCTCCTATTTCACTGAAGCGTGTATCCAAGATTATAGGCAAGGAAGTTCCTTTTTATAAGGTTGATATCCGTGACCGTGAGGGGTTGCAAAAGGTGTTTGATGAACATAAGTTTGATGCTTGTATCCATTTCGCAGGATTGAAGGCTGTAGGCGAAAGTTGTGCAAAGCCTCTTGAGTATTACGAAAATAACATGAACGGAACATTTGTTCTTGTAGATGTTATGCGTAAGAATGGTTGCAAGAATATTATCTTCTCATCCAGTGCTACCGTATATGGCGATCCTGCAATCATCCCTATCACAGAGGAGTGCCCCAAAGGGCATTGTACGAATCCTTACGGACAGACAAAGTCAATGCTCGAAGAGGTACTGATGGATGTTCAGAGAGCCGACAACGAGTGGAATGTCGTATTGCTTCGTTACTTCAATCCTATCGGTGCACACAAGAGCGGTACCATTGGGGAGAATCCCAACGGTATCCCCAATAATCTGATGCCATACATCACTCAGACCGCTGTAGGTCGCCGTGCTGAACTTGGTGTGTTCGGTAACGACTACGATACACATGACGGAACGGGTGTACGTGACTATATCCACGTGGTTGACCTTGCTCGTGCTCACGTTGCAGCCTTAAAAGCTATCGTTGCCAAGAAGGGTATTGCTATCTACAACATCGGTACTGGTCATGGCTATTCTGTACTTGATGTCGTGAAAGCTTTCGAGAAAGCAAATGGCGTGCCCGTGCCTTATTCTATAAAGCCTCGCCGCCCGGGCGATATCGCAACTTGCTATTGCAACCCGGCAAAGGCTGAAGCGGAATTAGGATGGAAAGCTGAGTTCGGTATTGAAGAGATGTGTCGTGATAGTTGGAACTGGCAAAAGAACAATCCTAACGGATTTGAAGAATAATAGGATTCAAAATTGCTGAAATGCGTAATTGGAGATGTGCGGTCAAGACACTTGACCGCACATCTCTTTGTAATACATGTCAAGTTGTGGCTTATAGTGCACAGAAGAATGGTACCAATATCGGTACACTGAGATCTACAACCAATCCGTGAAAAATGGCAACAGGGACAAATTGAGCGCCACTGACACGCGAGATGGTGGGTAGGGTAGTGTCGGCCGTTGTTGCTCCTCCGATGCTGATAGGTGCCAACGGGCCAAACATGCGCAGCAACATAGGAGCCAGTAGAAGAGCGGTAATCTCTCGCATGACATTGTACATAAGAGCTACGGTGCCCAGTTCTATTCCTTTTACCTCGGTGATGAGCATGCTTGACAGTGAGTAGTATCCAAATCCAGAACTTACTGCCAACCATTCTGAGATACTACGGCTTGTCAGCAACATTGCTGTAAATAGTGCTCCTATCCAAGTACCTATAATAGTTATTATAGGCATCAAGATATAGCCTTTTTTTATATGACGGAAATTGTTGCGCAACTCTTCGTTTTGTCCGACACTGAGGCCGACGCATATCAATAGTAGACAAAGACAATAGAATGAGGCTCGGGAGGGAAGATAGGCATCGGCACCCAAATATCCCAACACGCATCCTCCTGAGAAACAAACAAATATGACTATGCTCTCTTGCATGGTAATCCATAATCCTCGTAGGGTAAACCTTCTCGTACCACTACGTTCAACTCTTTTGGATTGTTTGTCTTCCTTGGGTTGTACACGGCGCCACAACACTAAAGAAGCTATACAGCAACACAATGTCGTTAACACTGTAAGGAGCAATGCTTCAGCACCTAACTGACCGAGCGAATCTACCAGCACTTTATTGCTCCCGACTTCAATGCCAATAATGAATAGCATAAGCCAGATGGATATCATGAGCAATCTGCTTATCCATGGTTGTGGCCAGCTGCGAAGTAAGTAGCCGACAAGTACGCTACCCCATAGTATTGATAATGCAACAAACATATGGCAAAGGTCGTAGATTTTTATGAATATGACAAATAACCAAATATCTTTGTTTAATAATTATAATTGCTTTTTTAGTATAGAATAGATGTTTCACGAAGTAAACCATCATCAAGATGTGTTAAAAAAATGAGATAAATGACTGTTGTTAGCTGAATATGGAGTATCTTTGTTTCGTGCAAAAGCAAAATATATATTCCGTTCACGAAGAGATTCTCAATACCGCAACACATGCTGCAGGTCTTGTTATGGGGCTGTCCGTATGTGTGTACTTCCTTATGAAGTGTGGTACTACTGGTCCCTGGTTGGTTCCGTTTAGTCTCTCATTATACCTCTTCGGAGTTGTCAGTTCGTATGCTGCTTCGTCGATATATCATGCTATACCTGCTACGTTGCCGCGAAGTAAGGCTTGGGCACGGAAGTTTGACCACGCAGCTATATATTGGCACATTGCTGGCAGTTACTCGCCATTGACACTCGTTGCCATGCGTGATGGAGGTTCGGCAACTTGGGGAGTAGTGATATTTGCCTTTGTATGGCTTTGCGCTCTTGTAGGAACAGCACTGAGTTTCAGAAAGATGAAAGCACAAAGCTACCTTGAAACGGTATGTTATGTGCTCATGGGACTGACTATCTTGATAGCTTTCAAGCCCTTTTATGACAGCTGTGGGCTATCTATTGTGCTATGGGTGGTAGCCGAAGGGGTAGCCTATATTACGGGGGCAGTCCTATACAGCTTCAAAAAGATTCCCTATATACATTCTGTATTCCACGTATTCGTCATATTAGGAGACATATGTCATATGATAGCTACATGGAAAATGCTGCAAATATTTGTACTATAGCTGACGGGATGGAATAGAACACGAAAAGCGAATAGGCAGACTGTCAGGTCTGCCTATTCGCATATAGGAGAATGATGATTGTTCCGATTGGGTCATTCAATGGTAAACTGATAGGCTTCGGCTATCGGAATATTGGCTGTAGAGGGATGTTTCCCATTGACAATCCAGAAATTAGTACCTCCGTTGCCTGCATTACGAATGGCAAACTTGCCGTTCTGCTCGGTCAGCACGTAGGTGTTCCAGAGAGGATTGTAGGGGTTGGTACCGAAGTTGCAGATTTCGTTCACGTAGCGACCGTCGGCAGCACTGATGAGGTTGAAGCGTCCCGTCTCATCTACGAGGTTGAGGTGCCACAGCTGGCTGCTGTCTTCCTTTCGCTCCATAAACTCGGGTGTGCCACCCACACCGTTCACTGAGGTGTTGGTGAGGTAGCGTCCCTCGCCGTCAGCGATGCGCACGGCTGCACCGGGCTCAAAGGTGGGGCACTCTGTAGCTTTTCCACCTACGGGGATGAATTCGAAGATGAAGTACTCGTAGCGGATATTCTTCTCCGCCGTGGGTTTGATACGTTCCTCATCAGCACTCCACATGAGGCCACCGGCATTGCCAGCCCTTTGGATGGCATACTTACCATTCAAGCGGTAGATGTTGAATGAGTGCCATGCGGGATCGTAGGGGTTGAGGCTCTTGTCGCTCCAGAAGTTACCCATCTCGTTGATGTAGCGGCCATCCTGTGCGTTGGTAATCTTGTAGCGCTCGGTGGTGGGGTCGATGGCGATGTTCCACTCCTGACGCTGCGGGTTGATCACATCCTCCTCGGCCTGGAATACGGGGTAGTCGCCTGTGCGGTCGGGGTTGGCATTCACGTCGGTGAGCCAGCGTCCGTTCACCTTTATATAATAGCGTCCCTCCTCGATGAGGTCGGCAGGGAATATCTCCTTGCGGTAGGTGTGCTTGCTCTTGTATTCGCGGATGAGGTTCTTGGT
>SUXS01000008.1 GCA_015060865.1 Bacteroidales bacterium
CATTCACGTCGGTGAGCCAGCGTCCGTTCACCTTTATATAATAGCGTCCCTCCTCGATGAGGTCGGCAGGGAATATCTCCTTGCGGTAGGTGTGCTTGCTCTTGTATTCGCGGATGAGGTTCTTGGTCGCCGCCTTGATGAAGGGGCCTACCACCTCATTGGCTACGGTGGGATTGGGCTTCTTGATGGAGCCTTCGAAGTTGCGCGAGAGGATACCCTTCTGTGCCTGCTCCAGCTGTGCCAGCTGCTCGTAAGCCGCGATGAAAGCCTTCTCCTCACCCTTGTTGAGCAGCGTGTGCAGCTGCATCACCAGCTGTCCGCGCTGTCCGATGAGCTTCATCACCTCTAACCAAGGCTTTATCTCAGCTATCATCTCGGGCTCTTCCGTTGAGGCCAACAGCTCGTCGGCGGCAGTCACCATGGCGGTGAACTCCTGTGTCATCGCCTCTACGGCAGCGGCATCGTAGCCATCGGCCATGGCGGCGTTGAATGTCTCGGCGGCTTGCTTGAAGGCCTTCGACTCATCCTTGCGGCGCAGACCGTGGCCTGTGGGGCCAAGGTCGATATTGTGCTGGCAGAACAGGCGGAAGGCATCCACATGATCGGGCATCAGCTCCGTCAGCGCACGCTCCCACGAGGCTACAGAGGAGTAGGCATCCATGTTCCAAGTATAGTCGGCAATACTATAGAGCGATACCTTGGAAGCCTCGGCGTATTCCATGGGGTTTGATACAAAGCCACTCAACTGATGGGCAATGTTTAGATCGTTGCCGTAGGTGGGGCCCATCAGCATGTGGTCAATGCAGAAATCATTTACCGGATAGTTGAGCCAGATGTATGCATTACGGTCAATACGCCCGTTAATCCAGTCCATATCAGTTTGGTTGATCATATCCACTACCGTGGCGCCAGTCCACATGATACGTATGTCCTTATCCATCACCTTTCCTAAAGTAGGCAAATAATGCTTGCCGGCCCAACTTTTGTTGTACTCAGTGGGACAGAGAATGAGCGGAGCAACATCTGCATGCTTTTTGACGAACTCACGATTGAGGTAGTTCATATACTCTGCTTGCTTTTCGGCTTTGGATTGCTCACCTCCGAAAATATCGTCGAAGAAAATGGCAAAAGCACGAACCCCCAGTTCATACATCTTCTCCAATTTGTCGATGGAATGTTTTAGGTCAGCATCGTTCCATTGGATATCGCCTCCCGGATGCATGGCCCATACAAAGTCTACTTTGTTCTGTGCCGCTGCCTTGGCTAGTTCACTGATGCGCTTGGCTTCGTCGGTTGGGTAGGGGACACGCCACTGGTTGCGATGGTAGGGGTCATCCTTGGGACCATAGATGTATACATTCATTTTATTGCGTCCGTAGAAGTCGAACTGGCGCAGGCGGTCCTTGTGGCTCCAGGGGTTTCCGTAGAAACCCTCCACCACACCGCGCTCCAGCACGTCGGGCCAGTCCTTCACCTCGGCAGTCATCACCTCAGGCTGCGAAGCCATCTGCAGAAAGGTCTGCACACCGTAGTAGGTGCCTGCCTCGTCGTTGCCGGCAATCACCACCTGTTTCTTACCTATATTAATATAGTAGCCCTCCACCTTGTCGGGAATCTGCTTGTCGTATGCCTTCACGGCCTTGTCGCCGCGCTCGCCGATGACAACCTTGATGCCCTTGCCCTCCTCGGCAAAGTGGTTGCGCAGCAGGGCTACGGCGTCGTCGTCGGCCTCGTCGGCTCCTTTGATGACGATGCTCTTGGATTGGTCAAATGCCTTGTCGCCCCATACCAATCGTTGGGGAACAGGAGATACATTTACGGTTTGTGCTGCTATGGTAGTGGTAAACAGACCTGCCATAGTCAGCAATAGAAAATTCTTGTGTTTCATATGCATTGTGTTGTGATTAGTGTATGCTAATATAGTTCGCTGTTCTAATAATAGTTAATCAGCATTATCATCATCATTGTATATGATAATACTGCTTGCTGCGAAGATACACATTCTTTTTCATATACCATTGACTTTTTCCTTTTATTTTGGTGTTGGAAGATAGTCATCCATAAGAAAATTCTTATCAAGTAGCGATATTCTCAATACAGACGGTCATAACGGAAGTCTTTTTTTCTAAAAGATTATGGAATAATTAAAAAAAGGACTAACTTTGTTGCGTTTGAATGATGCCGATGTTTTTAAAGAGGGTGTACATATCGGCATTATAGGGAATTCACACCCTCACATGTAAAAACTAATATAGTTTGTTATGAAAAAAAGATTTACTCTTTTTGTCTTTTCTGCGTTGATGTGCATGGGTGTATTCGCGCAATGGACAAAACCTGCAGCACCCGCTTCGGTGCCGTTGCAGACAAATGAGGAACTGTTCCTCTACAATCCTGAGGCCGATGCTTTCTTCCTGGGTGCCAACGATTGGGGTACCAGGGCAAGTGTGAATGGCTACAAGGGTTACAAGGTATTTATTGAAAAGTACGAACTTGATGACCTTTCTTATTATCTGACCAGTGTGGTAGAAAATAAGGACAATCAAGTGATGTGTACCTTCCTTGATGGTTTGGCTAGTATCTGGGTAGACCGCAACAAGACCGATGATGTGGATAAACTTTTCACATTTGAGGCACAACCTGATGGCACCTACCGGATTGGTATGTCGCCTGCTAATCGTGTGTATATTCCCTCTACCTATCCTGGGACCTATTTAGGTATAATCCCAGAAATGAGAGACACACGCCTTTATTTCTGTGACTCGGTAACTTACAACCTCCCGTCATATAATCCTGAGAATTATCAGACAACTTGGTGCTTTGTTACTCCCGAAAGCTATCAGACTTATGTAACAGACAAGAAAATCTATGAGGCTGCCGTTGCTTTGGGTGCAGATATCGACAAGGCTTTAGCTGAGAATACTGGAATTGATGTCAGCGCAATAAAGGCTGTGTATGATAATTCTGAAAGTACAGAAGAGCAACTTCTTAAGGCAGCAGAGGACTTGAAATGGCTTGTGGTAGAGTTCCAGACTGCAAAAGCTTCTGTGGCTACTCCTGCCGATTATACTGCCTATATCACCAATCCGTCATACGACAATAACAATAACGAAGGCTGGAAGGGTATTTCTCCTGGATTCCAGCAATATGGTAATGGTGAGTTCTATTGGTGTAACTATGATACCTATCAAGAACTTACTGGCCTAAGGAATGGTGTTTATAAGGTCGCTGTTACAGCTTTCTATCGTTCTGGATGGGCTGAAATGGATGCTGCTGCGTATGACTTGGTATTGAATGGCGATTATTCAAAGCAATATGCTCAACTCTATGCTGTGACCACGGGATTGACCCCATCAGTAGCCCTTATTCCTTTGGCTAGCTCCGGCGCTACTCAGGACTCAATCGGAGGAGGTCTACTAAGCAATAAGCATGGCAAGATTCCTAATGACATGTATGCTGCAAGTGAATTCATGAAGGCTGGCAAATATGCTCCTACCAGTGTGCTTGCATATGTAAGTGATGGAAATCTGAAGTTGGGTATGAAAGAAGAGTTTGCACAAGATGGTGACTGGACCATTCTTGATGACTGGAAACTCTACTATATGGGTGATTCTGATGAAGCTCTTCAATATTACATGTCTGAGTACCTTAACGGATTTGTAGATTATGAAGAAGTCATTGAAGGTAATGAAGACATTCGCTACCAGATAGCAGCTTATGAGCAATATATAGCATCACGCAACGCTCTTGCTGAAGCCACTGATGCTGCTTCTATCAGTCAATTGCTACTAGCCTTCGATGCAGCCTACAATGAATTGGAAGCAAGTCTTGAAGCATACGCTGCTTATCAAGAAAAATTGGCCGAGGCAGAACAGTTTATGTATGACAATGGCGACACTTTCTTTGGAGAAAGCATGGATTTCTTGAGCGACTATGTCTCTTTTTATGAGGAGCCCGGTGAGGAATTCCCCAATGGCTCTTCTGAATATATTCTTGAGAACTGCCTTCTTTCAACCCAAGAGATTCTTGCAGAGGTGGAATACATCCAACATCTGATGGACGATGCTATGGCTAATGGTATGATCGATGGTACTGATTGTACTGGTCTACTGAAGAATCCTGCATTTACGGAAGCTGGAGGCTGGGTTTCTCAACCGGGTGTTACATTCCCCACTAATGGCAACCCCGTAGGTGAAGGTCCCAATATGGTATTTGACGTACATCAAGAACTTGAAGGCCTCCAAAATGGTCTATATGAGTTCACGGTCAATGCTTGTTATCAGGCGGCTGACTACACCGTTCTTACTGGTAGTGAGCAATACAAAGCATATACCTATATCAACAGCTACGAGAAGTTGATGAATTCAGTCTTCGTATCACTTACCGATACAATGGCTCATGCTGACGACTATAAGTTTGGAGACCGTGGTTATATGCCTAACAGTGCCGCCAGTGCCTACAAGGCATTTAGTGATGGACGTTATGTGCAGACGGTATATGGTCTTGTAACAGACGGTACACTTCGTGTGGGTATCCGCAATGACCTTCGTTATGCTGACGGCAGTCGTGCTTGGTGGGCCGATGCCAAACTTGTATTCCGTGCCAAGAATGCTGAAATTTTGGGTGAAGTTATCGAATCTACCCTGCCAGAGGCCCGTGCTCTTCTCACTAACAAGTGTGGTACGCCTGAGTTGGATAGCTTGCAGACAGCCATTGATAATGCATCATCAGCTGATGATGAAGGACGTTATGAGGCGCTGATTGCTCTTAAGCATATCATGGAGAGCGTAGTGACCGCTACAGAAACTTATACTAAGCTCTACACAGCACTCAATAATCTCAATATTGCCATCGGTGAGTATGCAGAAACAGCATCTGACGAAGCGGTGAAGAATGCAGAGGAAATTTATGCTGCGGTATTGGCAGCTTATGAAGCAGGTACATACAACAATACCGAAGCTACTGCCAAGGTTGAGGAGTGTAACCTCGCTGTCGTACAACTCAAGATTCCCGATATGAGTGGCGATGAAGACGAACCCGTCGATGTCACCTCACTCATTGTAAACAATAACTTCGACCCCGCCAAGGGCGACAAGGCTACCGGCGTCATCGAAGGCTGGACCACCAGTGCCATGAACGGCTACAAGCAGAATACCGTAAGCTATAACCGTGCAGAGATTACCCTATACCAAGACCTCGTGGGCCTCACCCCAGGTAAGTATAAGGTAACCGTACAAACCTACTACCGTGCAGGCTACTATGACGAAGAGTGGAACCGTAAAGAAAGTGGCGAAGAGACTCATCTGACCACTCTCTATGCAGCAACAGCTGATGAGAAGTTCGAGGTGAAGGTCAAGAACCTCTATGAGGATGCAGCTGCCACCGATTACGGCGTTAAGTGCTACACTCTTGCCAATGGCATGTTTGCTCCTGACGGCACCTCATCTACCGTTGAGTTCTTCAAGCAGGGCCACTATCTCAACGAACTGGAGTTTGTGGTAGGTGAGGATGGTAAGGCTCGTATCGGACTTGAGAAGACTGAAATTCTGGCCAACGACTATGAGGTAGTAGGCGAATGGAAGCTCTATTATCTCGGAGCTACAGAACCTGAGCCTGTAGATATGACCTCGCTCATCATCAATCCTGACTTCGACCCCGCCAAGGGTGACAAGAACACAGGTGTGGTTGAGGGTTGGACTACCAGTGCCATGAATGGCTACAAGCAGAATACCGTAAGCTACAACCGTGCAGCTATTGAACTTTACCAAGACCTCGTTGGCCTCATGCCAGGTAAGTATAAGGTAACCGTACAGACCTATTACCGTGCAGGCTACTACGATGAGGAGTGGAACCGCAAGGAGAGCGGTGAAGAAACCCATCTCACCACCCTCTACGCAGCAACAGCTGACGACAGATACGAAGTAAAGGTCATGAACCTCTATGAAGATGCTGCTACTACAGACTATGGTGTCAAGTGCTACACCCTTGCCAATGGAATGTTTGCACCTGACGGGACCTCATCTACTGTTGAGTTCTTCAAGCAGGGCCACTACCTCAACGAACTGGAGTTTGTGGTTGGTGAAGATGGTAAGGCCCGCATTGGACTCGAGAAGACAGAGATCCTAGCCAACGACTACGAGGTGGTAGGTCCTTGGAAGCTCTATTATCTCGGTGAGGTTGAGCCCACCGATCCCGAGCCCGTTGATATGACCTCGCTTATCATCAACCCCGACTTTGACCCTGCCAAGGGCGACAAGGCTACTGGCGTTATCGAAGGTTGGACAACCAGCCCGATGAATGGCTACAAGCAGAACACCGTAAGCTACAACCGTGCAGCTATCGACCTCTACCAAGATCTCGTAGGTCTTCCCGAAGGTAAGTATGAGGTTACCGTCCACACCTACTACCGTGCTGGCTACTACGATGAGGAGTGGAACCGCAAGGAGAGTGGTGAAGAGACTCATCTCACCACCCTATACGCTACCACATCTGATAATAAGTATGAAACCAAGGTGATGAACCTCTACGAGGATGCCTCTGCCACCGACTACGGTGTGAAGTGCTACACCCTGCCCAACGGTATGTTTGCTCCTGATGGTACTACACCTACCGTTGAGTTCTTCAACCAAGGTCACTACCTCAACAAGCTTCAGTTCGAAGTAGGTGCTGATGGTAAGGTTCGTATTGGACTCTCTAAGACTGAAATCCTTGGCAACGACTACGAAGTGGTAGGTGCATGGCATCTCTACTACCTCGGTAAGTCTGGTATCGGTAGTGCGGTAGAAGATATGGAGTCTGCAGCCGAAGTTGTATCTACAACCATCTATTCACTCGATGGTGTACGTCTCACAACTCCTCAGAAAGGCGTTAACCTATTCTACACCGTATTGTCTGACGGAACAGTAGTGGTGAAAAAAGTTCTTGTAAAATAACACGTAATGTAGTTAATTTATAGTTAATAGGGGGGAGGACCGTTGTGAAATGGTCCTCCTTCTTTTTTGCTGATTTTGCACATAACTACGCAAGTTGACATATTTTATTGTAGCTAAATAAAAAAAATACATTATTTTTGCATCCTTAAAGTGAAATAGGTATTCATCCGTAAAAGCAAGGATTAGATGAAGATAATGAAATTTGGCGGAACATCAGTGGGTTCCGTAGACAGTATACAGAAAGTAAAGAAGATTGTTGAGGCCGAGAAGGAGCCCGTCATCGTGGTGGTGTCGGCCTTGGGCGGCATTACCGACCAGCTCATCCGCACGGCTGCTATGGCCACCAAGGGTGATATCGCCTACGAGGCCGAGTTTGACTGCATGGTGCGCCGCCACGAAGAGATGATACAGCAGGTCATTCCCTCGGGCAGCAAGAAGCGTACGTTGGGCAAGAAGATTCACGCCCTGCTCGATGAACTCAAGGATATCTATCAAGGACTGTACCTCCTCAAGGATATCTCCTCCAATATGGAAGATACGGTGGTGAGCTATGGCGAACGCCTGTCGAGCCTTATTGTGGGCGCTGTCATCGAAGATGCCGAGGTGTTTGACTCGCGCACCTTCATGAAGACCGAGCGCAAGCATCACAAGCATATCCTCGACTCAGAACTGTCTGAACAGCTCATCCGCGAAACCTTCCGTGAGCTGCCCAAGGTGTCTGTAGTACCGGGCTTCATCGCTTCGGACAAGAACACGGGGCGTGTCACCAACCTCGGTCGTGGCGGCTCGGACTATACGGCAGCAGTTATCGCCGCCATGCTCGATGCCACTTTGCTGGAGATATGGACTGATGTGGACGGCTTCATGACGGCCGATCCCAAGGTAATCTCGGGCGCTTATGCCATTGATGAACTGAGCTATGTGGAGGCTATGGAGCTATGCAACTTCGGTGCCAAGGTGGTATATCCTCCTACGATCTATCCCGCCTTCCACAAGAACATACCTATATTAATAAAGAATACGTTCAACCCCGACGCTCCCGGCACCATCATCCGTGAGCGCCTGAGCGACAATACCAAGCCTATCAAGGGTATCTCGAGCATCAACGACACGGCGCTCATCACCGTGCAGGGCCTCGGTATGGTGGGTGTCATCGGTGTGAATCACCGCATCTTCCGCACCTTGGCGCAGAATGGTATCAGCGTGTTCCTCGTGTCGCAGGCTTCGTCAGAGAACAGTACCTCTATCGGCGTGCGCAACCAAGATGCTCCGCTCGCCTGTGAGGTGCTCAACGCCGAGTTTGCCAAAGAAATTGCCACGGGCGAAATCAACAATGTGACTGCCGAGAAGGGGCTCGCCACGGTAGCTATCGTGGGCGAGAACATGAAGCATACCCCCGGTATCGCCGGTAAACTGTTTGGTACCTTGGGCCGTAACGGTATCAACGTTATTGCTTGTGCACAGGGCGCCTCGGAGACCAATATCTCTTTTGTGGTGGATGCTACGTGGCTGCGCAAGACACTCAACGTGATACACGACTCGTTCTTCCTCTCCGAATACCAGGTGCTCAACCTCTTCATCTGCGGCGTGGGTACCGTGGGCAGCAGCCTCATAGAGCAGATTCGCAGCCAGCGCGAGCGCTTGATGCACGAGCGCGGACTCAAGCTCAACGTGGTGGGTATTGCCAGCGGACACTATGCCGTGTTTGACCGCGACGGCATCGACCTAACCAACTACCGCGACACCCTCAAGGCAGGTGGCGAGAGCAATATGCAGCGCCTCAAGAGCGAGGTTATCGGGATGAACATCTTCAACTCGGTCTTCGTGGACTGCACCGCCAGCGATGAGGTGGCAGCGCTCTACAAGGATTTCCTCAATCACAATATCTCTGTGGTGGCAGCCAACAAGGTTGCAGCGTCATCGCAGTATGAGAACTATAGCGAACTGAAGCAGACCGCCCGTCGCCGTGGCGTGAAGTTCCTCTTCGAGACCAACGTGGGTGCCGGACTCCCCGTCATCAACACCATCAACGACCTCATCAATAGTGGCGACCGCATACTGCGCATCGAGGCTGTGGTGAGCGGTACGCTCAACTTCATCTTCAACACCATCAGTGCCGATATCAAGCTCAGCGACACCATCCGCCTGGCCAAGGAGAAGGGCTACAGCGAGCCCGATCCCCGTATCGACCTCAGCGGCAAGGACGTTATCCGCAAGTTGGTCATCCTCGCCCGTGAGGCAGGCTATCCCATCGAGCAGGACGATGTGGAGAAGAACCTCTTCATTCCACAAGAGCTGTTCGACGGTTCGCTCGACGACTTCTGGGCCAACGTACCTTCGCTCGATGCCGACTTCGAGGAGCGTCGCCAGCGTCTCGTGGCCGACAACAAGCGTTGGCGCTTCGTGGCACGCCTCGATGAGGGCAAGGCCTCGGTATCGCTTCAGGAGGTCAACCAGTGGCACCCCTTCTACAACCTCGAGGGCAGCAACAACATCATCCTGCTCACCACCGAGCGCTACAAGGAGTACCCCATGATGATTCAGGGCTACGGTGCCGGCGCCAGCGTTACTGCTGCCGGTGTCTTTGCCGACATCATGTCGATTGCGAACATTTAAGGAATGAAATATCTCATCATCCTCGGCGACGGTATGGCCGACTGGGCTGTACCCGCCTTAGACAATAAGACATTGTTGCAATATGCCCATACCCCGAATATGGACCGCTTGGCCCGTATGGGGCGTACGGGTATGCTGCGCACCGTGGCCGACGGTTTCCATCCCGGCAGCGAGGTAGCCAATATGTCGGTTCTTGGCTACGACCTCAACGAGGTGTACGAGGGTAGGGGAGTGCTCGAGGCGGCCAATATCGGTGTAGACCTCGCTCCCGATGAGATTGCTGCCCGTTGCAACCTCGTGTGCATCGAGGGCGATATCCTCAAGAACCACTCTTCGGGACATATCACTACCGAGGAGGCCGATGTGCTGATACAGTACCTGCAAGAGCATCTGGGCGATGAGCGCGTGCGCTTTCACACCGGTGTGCAGTACCGCCACCTGCTCGTCATCAAGGGAGGCGACAAGCGCTTGCATTGCACCCCGCCCCACGATGTGCCCCTGCAGCCTTTCCGCCCGCTGATGGTCAAGGCCGAGGTGCCCGAAGCACAGGCCACTGCCGACCTCGTCAACGACCTCATCCTGCGTTCGCAGCAGCTCCTTGCCGAGCATCCGCTCAACAAGGCACGTGTGGCCGCAGGCAAGGACCCTGCCAACAGCATCTGGCCCTGGTCGTTCGGCAACAGACCCAACATGCGTCCCCTCAGTGCCATGTACCCACAGATACAGCGCGGCTCGGTCATCTCTGCCGTAGACCTCATCAATGGCATAGGCCACTATGCCGGACTGCGCCGCATCGCCGTAGAGGGCGCCACAGGCCTCTACGACACCAACTATGAGAACAAGGCCGCTGCAGCCATCGAGGCCCTCAAGACCGACGACCTCGTATACCTCCACATCGAAGCCAGCGATGAGGCTGGCCACGAGGGCGACGTGGCGCTGAAGCTGCGCACCATCGAGAACCTCGATCGCCGTGCCGTAGGCCCCATCCTTGAAGCCCTGGAGCAGTGGACCGAGCCCGTCACCATCGCCATCCTCCCCGACCATCCCACACCCTGTGCCCACCGCACCCACACGGCCGAGCCTGTGCCCTTCCTCATCTACCGCCCCGGCATAGCGCCCGACGACGTACAGACCTTCGACGAGGTAGCCTGCCAGCAGGGAGCCTATGGCACACTCGAGAAGGATGAGTTCATCCGCACGTTCCTTAGTTGTTGATTCCTATACTTTTCTTAACGTGAGTTCGGTACTTATCGGACTCACGTTTTATTGTGCTGTTAGGTCTGATTTCTTCTTTTGCAGCGTTCATAAAGTTGCAAAGTATTCGCCGAAAAACTAAATCATAAGCACTGATTTATTATTCAAAGCTTATGAATAATAAATCAAAGGCTCTGAATACTAAATCAAAGCTTATGATTTAAGATTTGCTTCGCAGAAACAGGAGAACGAACGATGCGTTCAGAAAAAATGGTGTTGCTGAATTTAAGAAGTACTTAGTTTCACAGATGGCAGAACTTTTTGCACCTCGAAGCAAAACGTAGGGCATCATATAGCAAATATATTAAAAGACAAGGAATTAAAAGAAGATTCAGTTATAAAGGAATATCTTACAACTGCCTCAGATGGCAAAAAGCACAAAGTCATTAACAACTCGAAGCCACACGAGCCGACGAGGAGGATATGCAGGAACAGCTGGAATTGGAAAAAGATCTAAAACGTAGATAAAATGCCGCGTGGAAGTGTAGATGTTTCAATAAACATGCCTCAATCCTGTTACAATTTTAATCAGGTGATTGTGCTTGCTGCTAATCAACTTTTCGATGCGGAATGCAAGTCCGAGGGGACGGAGGTTTATTATTTATTGTCAAAACAACTTTCTAATAAAAACGCACCTCGTAAATCTCTTTTTGAATGTAATCCAGGAATCGTGCAGCATGTGCTCCGTCCATTTGCGTATGGTGGAATTGGAAAGAAACGGTCAAGGTGGTTTTGAACCACGAACGTTTGTACTTGCCCCAAATCATGAACGGATTGTTGAAAATGCCACTATACATACCTACTGCACCATCAATTTCATATTGTGCCAATGCAGAAGTGCCTATCACCATACTCTGATGTGAAAGGTCGTGGTCGGTACAACTCTGTGCTACTTGTTGAGTTAAGCGTAGATAATCATTACTGAATAGCTGTAAATTGTCGTTGAATGGAAGATCGCACGAACTTACTTCGCCAGCGCTGTTAGCAACGATGGTATTTACTGCGATAGTATCGAACCGCATCAACTTACCACTCACGGGAAGCATATAAAATTCTTTGATTTTGCTCGCTGCCATTCCAATGCAATAGCACATCAGCATATTAAATTTCAATCTTTTCTTTCTGCTGATTTTTACAAGATTGGAGACATCAAGTGTCTTGAAAAATGTAACCATCGGCATTGGGGCGTTCATCCACATCTCAAAAGCGTAAGCACGAGTGGTTGTTTGAGGATTGACTTCTTTCATACTTTTCTGTCATTAAGTTTGTAAATGAAGTTGCAAAAGTAGATGAAGTATCCGACATTGGATAGAACAAACGAGACTTCTATATAGGAGTAGTAAACAAGTCGGAATAGGGAGTTGAAACTTCGAGCAATGATAAAGGAGTGTATCCACACAACTTCTTG
This sequence comes from Bacteroidales bacterium, assembly GCA_015060865.1. Taxonomy (GTDB): domain Bacteria; phylum Bacteroidota; class Bacteroidia; order Bacteroidales; family Bacteroidaceae; genus UBA1189. The sequence goes on from SUXS01000008.1 coordinate 12,208, forward strand.
AACTCCCGTATGAGGTGTGACTGGTCTGCATAACCGCTTGCGTATGCCAAATCGGCTTGATTGGTTTTACCCTGCTGATGCTGCATCAGCCATAATGCCTTTTGAAAGTGGACAATACGAGAATACTCTTTGGGATTCATCCCTACATGCAAATAGAACTCGCGTTCGAATTGTTTCTTGCCCAAACAACAAATTGAAGACAACTCAGTTACAAGGGTATGAGGAGCAACACAAAGTTTCTCTACGGCTGCATTTATCCGCATTACTCTGTATGTCGTATCGTATGTCGTATTTGATAGTCGTGACAATAACCATTCCTCGATGAGGTTTATACAAATGTCGTTATCCTTACATTCGAATACTTGTGCAGCCAACTCGTTCAGTTGTTTATCCTCAATGTCATAGCCCGAAATCTCTTGGTTATAAAAAGATGATGCAGGAGCATTCAGAAATGTATTCATCGTATGCGGATAGAATACAGCAACAATCATTTCGACATCACCATGTGCTTGCAGGTGTGAAGAAAAATTAACTTGCCCACTGATTGTCAGTTTATTTTGTGTTGTACCCAATTCCGGTATAAATAGCGGTGTTCGCTTATGAAAAATGATTTGAGGACATCCAATAGGGAATGTATAGGTATTCAGCAATTGAATACTACTGAATACCCAATAATACCTTACATAAGGTTGTAACAACTTACATGGCTTGTAAAACTTAAATCCCTCTTGAATCATATTGCAAAATTACAAAGAAGCCGTAATAATAAGCCATATACGGGCAAATTATTACGACTGGTAGTGTATTTCCGTTCGGCTTGCACAAATTTTGTACAGGATTTTCTTGCGTTTCCGTTTAATAAGGCAGTTGGCCATTATGCAGACGTTGAGGAAAAGCATTGCACTCTTGCTTGGAATAAAGCATTTATACCAGCTCTGAAGAAGACTGGGTTCTCATATGTGAGCCACTGAATGGAAACCAAATTGGATGTTCCTCTTTTAAAAAGATGCAAGTAGTATTTTGCAGTAATAAAACTTATCATTACCTTTGTATGTTTTATAGATGGGCAATGAGTCCCAAGAAGGAATTTAATAAATATATAAATCACATAAAGAAATGGATCAGGAACTTTTGAAACAGGTGACCGCGAAAGCCAACGAATGGCTCTCACCGGCTTATGATGCTGCCACACAGGCAGAAGTGAAGGCTATGCTCGAGAAGGACGACAAGACAGAGCTTGTAGACTCATTCTATCAGGACCTCGAGTTCGGTACAGGCGGTCTGCGCGGTATCATGGGCGTAGGCAGCAACCGTATGAACATCTACACCGTAGGTGCAGCTACTCAGGGACTTGCCAACTACCTCAACAAGAACTTTGCCGGTATGGAGCAAATCTCTGTCGTTGTGGGCCACGACTGCCGCAACAACAGCCGCCTCTTTGCTGAGACCGTAGCCGACATCTTCTCGGCCAACGGCATCAAGGTATACCTCTTTGAGGACCTTCGCCCCACACCCGAAATCTCATTCGCCATCCGCCACCTCGGCTGTCAGAGCGGTGTCAACATCACTGCCAGCCACAACCCCCGTGAGTATAACGGCTACAAGGCCTACTGGGACGATGGCGCACAGGTGCTGGCTCCCCACGACAAGGGCATCATCGACGAGGTGAACAAGGTGAAGGCTACTGACATCAAGTTCCAGGGCAACAAAGACCTTATTCAGATCATCGGTGAGGATGTAGACAAGCCATTCCTCGATGCTGTACACACCGTGATGATCGATCCCGAGGTGGTGAAGCGTCATGCCGACCTCAAGATCGTGTATACTCCCATCCATGGCTGCGGCCGCGTGCTCATCCCCTCTGCCTTGGCCGACTGGGGCTTCACCAACGTCAACTGCGTAGCCGAGCAGATGATTAAGGATGGCAACTTCCCCACCGTCATCTCGCCCAACCCCGAGAACCCCGAAGCACTCACCATGGCACTCAACCTCGCCAAGCAGCTCGATGCCGACCTCGTGATGGCCTCTGACCCTGATGCCGACCGCGTAGGTATTGCCTGCAAGGACGACAAGGGTGAGTGGGTACTCATCAATGGTAACCAGACCTGTATGATGTATCTCTACTACATCATCACCCAATACACCAAGCTGGGCAAGATGACCGGCAACGAGTTTGTGGTGAAGACCATCGTGACTACCGAGGTCATCAAGGAGATTGCCGAGAAGAACAACCTCGAGATGCTCGACTGCTACACCGGCTTCAAGTGGATTGCCCGCGAGATTCGTCTGCGCGAAGGCAAGAAGACCTACATCGGTGGTGGTGAAGAGAGCTACGGCTTCCTCGCCGAGGACTTCTGCCGCGACAAGGATGCCGTGTCGGCATGCTGCCTGATTGCCGAGGTGGCTGCATGGGCCAAGGACAATGGCAAGACCCTCTACGAGCTGCTCATGGACATCTACGTAGAGTACGGATTCTCCAAGGAGGTAGCCGTGAGTGTAGTGAAGCCTGGTAAGAGCGGTGCCGATGAGATCAAGCAGATGATGGAGAACTTCCGTGCCAATCCTCCCCGCGAGATGGCAGGCATTCCCATCGTATGCAGCAAGGACTACAAGACCCTCGAGGCCCGCGATGCCGAAGGCAACGTGACTAAGCTCGACATGCCCGAGACATCCAACGTGCTGCAATACTTCACCGCCGAAGGCGACAAGGTGTCAGTGCGTCCTTCAGGTACGGAACCCAAGATTAAGTTCTACATGGAAGCCAAGGGCACTATGGCCAGCCGTGCCGACTATGCCGAGGCCGATGACAAGGCGATGGTCAAGATTGAAGCTATGAAGAAGTCGCTGGGTATCTGATACGAATATTCTGAATGAATGCATAATGGGCCTTCCTTTTGCGGGAAGGCCTTTTTTGTATGGAATGTATAGCGCTGCGGGAAGATGCGCTACAAAGAGGACCAGGAAAAGGGAAAGGAGTTGCTGTCGGTACAAGTTTTTCGGGAAAATAATTTGTCGTATCAATAAAAATGTGTAATTTTACACGTTTTTATGTTTCGACAGAATTACTATTAAAATATGAATTTAGATCAAGACAGAATTATTAAGGTCGATATTGAGCAGGAGATGCGAAAATCGTATATCGACTACTCTATGTCGGTGATTGTGGAGCGTGCCTTGCCTGATGTGCGCGACGGATTGAAGCCCGTTCATCGAAGAATCCTGTACAGTATGATGGAACAGGGTAATACGTCAGACAAAGGTTACCGTAAGAGTGCCCGTACGGTGGGTGACGTGATGGGTAAGTATCACCCGCACGGCGACTCATCTATCTATGGCTCACTCGTTCGTATGGCTCAGGACTGGGCTATGCGCTACACGCTTGTAGACGGTCAGGGTAACTTTGGCTCCGTTGACGGTGACAGTCCCGCTGCTATGCGTTATACCGAGGCCCGCCTTCGCAAGATTGGTGAGGACATGATGCAGGATATATATAAGGATACGGTGGACTTCCAGGAAAACTATGATGGTAAGGACAAGGAGCCTTGTGTGCTCTCGACACGTATCCCCAACCTCCTCGTGAATGGTGCCACAGGTATTGCGGTCGGTATGGCTACCAATATGCCTACTCATAACCTTCGCGAGGTAATCAATGCATGCGTAGCTTATATCGACAATCCCGAGCTTACTACGGAGGACCTGATGGAGTATGTAAAGGCTCCTGACTTCCCCACCGGCGGTTATATATATGGTATGAGTGGCGTGCGCGACGCCTATGAGACGGGCCGTGGACGCGTTGTGATGCGTGCCAAGACCGAGATTGAGACCGACACGAACCACGACAAGATCATCGTAACCGAGATTCCATATGGCGTTAACAAGGCCGAGCTTATCAAGTATATCGCTGGCCTCGTGAGCGAGAAGAAGATTGACGGTATCAGCAATGTTAACGACGAGTCGGACAAGGACGGTATGCGCATCGTGATTGATGTGAAGCGCGATGCCAATGCCAGCGTGGTGCTCAACAAACTGTTCAAGATGACTCAGCTGCAGACCGCCTTCAGTGTCAACAGCGTAGCCCTCATCCCTTGCGGCGAAGGTAATAAACTGAGACCCAAGGTGCTCTCGCTGCGTGACTGTATCAAGTACTTCGTGGAGCATCGTCACGAGGTGGTCATCCGCCGTACAAAGTACGACCTGCGCAAAGCCGAGGAGCGTGCTCATATCTTGGAGGGACTTATCATTGCTTCAGACAATATAGATGAGGTAATCCGTATCATCAAGGCTGCCCACACGCCGGCCGACGCTATTGCCGGATTGATGGAGCGATTCTCGCTCTCCGATGTGCAGGCACGTGCTATCGTAGAGATGCGTCTGCGCCAGCTCACTGGTCTGCAGCAAGAGCAGCTCCATGCCGAGTATGACGAAATCATGAAGCTCATTGCTCACTTGAAGGAAATTCTCGTCAACGACGACCTCTGCAAGCAGGTGATGAAGGACGAGCTCATCGAGGTGTCCGACAAGTACGGCGACGACCGCAAGACAGAGATTGTATACTCATCTGAGGAGTTCAACCCCGAAGACTTCTATGCCGATGACGAAATGGTAATCACCATCTCTCACCTCGGCTATATCAAGCGTACTCCGCTGAGCGAGTTCCGCACACAGAACCGTGGCGGTGTAGGCTCAAAGGGAAGCGACACTCGTGAGGCCGACTTCGTAGAGTACATCTATATGGCCACCATGCACAATACGATGATTTTCTTCACGCAGAAGGGACGTTGCTATTGGCTCAAGGTATATGAAATCCCCGAGGGTACCAAGAACTCGAAGGGACGTGCCATCCAGAACATGCTCAACATTGATGCCGACGATAAGGTGAACGCATTCGTACATGTGAAGAACCTTGCCGACAAGGACTTCGTGAACTCACACTACCTGATGTTCTGTACCAAGAACGGCGTGGTGAAGAAGACTTGCCTTGAGGCTTACTCACGTCCTCGTACCAATGGTGTGAATGCCATCACCATTCGTGAAGACGACCGCGTGATTGAGGTAGCAATGACCAACGGTGACAACGAAATCGTATTGGCCAACAAGAATGGTCGCGCCATCCGCTTCCATGAAGGCGTGGTGCGTGAGATGGGCCGTACAGCAACCGGTGTTCGCGGTATGACACTCGATGAGGATGGTCAAGACGAGGTAGTAGGCATGATTGTAATCAACGATGCCGAGTACGAGAATATCATGGTGGTATCTGAGCAAGGCTATGGTAAGCGCAGCGATGTGGAAGAGTATCGCATAACCAACCGTGGTGGTAAGGGTGTGAAGACACTCGACATCACCGAGAAGACCGGTAAGCTCGTGGCTATCAAGACTGTGACCGACGACAATGACTTGATGATTATCAACAAGTCGGGCGTGGTAATCCGTCTGAAAGTGGCTGACGTGCGTATCCAGGGCCGTGCTACACAGGGCGTACGACTCATCAACCTCGGTAAGCGCAACGACCAGATCAGCTCGGTATGTAAGGTGACTTCAGAGACAGAGGAACCTGAGGTACAAGATGCTGAGGTTGTAGAAGGTGACGCTACTATAGTTGAACAGATTGATAACACTGAGGTGTCAGCCGATCAAGAACCGACCAACGAATAATTAAGTTTAACAAACATAATCAATAATCACTAAATCATTAAAGGTATGAAAAAAGTATTATTATTTATGGCTGCAGCAGTGATGTCAGTATCTATCACATTTGCACAAGCCGATGACAAGGCTGCTAAGAAGGCTGCCAAGGAAGCAGCCAAGGCACTTAAAGCAGAAATCAAAGCGGCAAATAAAATCTTGAAGGAAGCACAAGCCATATTGGCTATGCCTGAAGGAGGCAATCTTAATGAGGCAAACATCTTGATACAAGAAGCAATGAACAATAAGCACACCAAGAACAATCCTGATACTTGGAATGCAGCAGGACAGATTCAGAAGCGTTTCTATGATATGGAGAATGAGAGGCTCTATCTCAGAAAACTGGAGAACCCCGAAGCTACACTGGAGAATCCCGACCTGTTCTATGGCTCTTTGTCAAAGATGTATGATTACTTTATTAAGTGTGATGAATTGGAGCAGAAACCCGATGAAAAAGGCAGGGTCATTGTAAAATATCGTCCTGCAAACAAGGAACAGCTCTATGTGAATCGTCCTAACCTGCTTAATGGAGGTATCGCGTATTATAATAAAGGAATGTATAAAGAGGCACACGACCTATTCTCTCAATATATCTATGTAGCTGATACTCCTATATTGGAAGAATATAATATCACTGCAGAAACCGATACCTTCATGACTGATATTGCTGCATACTATTCGGTATTGGCTGGTATGCAAAAAGAGGATTATAAGTTGGCTCTTACCCATATTGATTTGGCCAAGAAAGCTTCTACTCCAGAAATGAAGGCAAATATTGTACGTTATGAAGCTACTTCGTATCTTAATTTGGGTGACACACTGAAATGGATTGATTTGCTTAAAGCAGGCATGGAGCAATATCCGGAAGACCAGTATTATTACAGCAACCTCATCTCATATTACAGCAACAACAACCAGTATGACGAGTTGATGTCTATAGCTGATGATATGCTGAAAAAAAATCCGTTACCCATTTTCAGATTTGTAAAGGGCTATATTTATCAGAATAACGAGGATTATGACAATGCTATCGCAGAGTACAAGAAGGCCATAGAACAAGATCCTACATATGCAGGAGCTTACCAAAACCTGGGTATTTGCTATACTAATCTTGCACAAAAGGAAAGTGATGCCTCTACGAACTTCAAGCCTCGCAGCAAAGAACTTAAGGCCTCACAGGAAAAGGTTAAAGGTTACTATAGAGAAGCATTGCCATTTTTTGAAAAACTGAGAGATTTGGATGACGGAACTGATCCCGATAAGAAAGCTGCTTGGACCACTGGTTTGTATACTTGCTATTATATGCTAAATATGGGTCCCGAATTTGAGGAGATGGAAAAAATCATCAATGCTCAATAATTTGAAACTTTATATAAGTAGGAAAGTCTGGCTAAGCCAGACTTTTTTGCTATCATAAACTTTGCTATCAATAATACCTAATAAGAATTGCCCTGTTTGTGAAAAAAACAATGGAAATTCATCGTATAAAGAATAAAATTCAGTAATTTTGCATAATATTTATTTTAACAAAGAAATAAAATAAAATTAGCAATATGAATATTTCGTACAATTGGCTAAAAGAATATGTCGATTTTACCCTCACTCCCGATGAGGTAGCCGCTGCGCTCACCTCGATAGGTCTGGAGACAGGCAGCGTGGAGGAGGTACAAACCATCAAGGGTGGCCTCGAAGGTATCGTTATCGGTGAGGTGCTCACCTGCGAACCGCATCCCAACTCTGACCACATGCACGTGACAACGGTTAACCTCGGTGAGGGCGACCCTGTGCAGATTGTATGTGGCGCTGCCAACGTGGCTGCTGGTCAGAAGGTAGTAGTAGCAACATTGGGCACCAAACTCTACGACGGCGATGAGTGCTTCACCATCAAGAAGTCGAAGCTTCGTGGTATAGCGTCCAACGGCATGATCTGTGCTGAGGATGAAATAGGTATTGGCACCAGCCACGAAGGCATCATCGTGCTTCCCGCCGATGCTGTACCCGGAATCCCAGCCAAGGACTATTATAATATCAAGAGCGACTACGTGCTTGAGGTGGACATCACTCCCAACCGTGCCGATGCCTGCTCACATTATGGCGTTGCCCGTGACCTCTATGCCTACCTGTTGCAGAATGGCTATGAGACTGCTCTGCACCGTCCCTCAGTGGAGGCGTTTGCTGTGGACAACAACGAACTGCCCATCGCCATCGAGGTGGTGAGCGAAACTGCTTGTCCGCGCTATGCCGGCTTGAGTGTCAAGGGTGTTACTGTAAAGGAGAGTCCTGAGTGGTTGAAGAACCGACTGACAACCATCGGCCTCCGTCCCATCAACAACATCGTGGACATCACCAACTATATCCTCCATGCCTATGGCCAACCCCTTCACTGCTTCGATGCCGACAAGGTAAAGGGGGGCAAGGTAGTGGTGAAGACCATGCCCGAGGGTACTCCCTTCGTGACACTCGATGGGGTAGAGCGCAAACTCTCTGAGAACGACCTCATGATATGCAATGCCGAGGAGCCGATGTGTATTGCCGGCGTCTTTGGCGGCTTGGAGTCGGGTACTACCGAGGAGTCTGTTAACATCTTCCTTGAGAGCGCTTACTTCAATCCCACTTCGGTGCGCAAGACCGCCCGTCGTCACGGACTCAATACCGATGCTTCGTTCCGCTTTGAGCGTGGTATCGACCCCAATGGTGTCATCTATGCTTTGAAGCAGGCTGCACTCCTCGTTAAGGAACTGGCTGGTGGTACCATCTCTATGGAGATTTGCGACGTGTATCCTAACCCCATCGAGGACTTCAAGGTAGACCTCAAGTATGATTTCGTCAACTCTCTCATCGGCAAGGAAATCCCTGCAGAGACAGTGAAGAGCATCGTGCGTAGCCTTGAGATGACTATCGAGAACGAGTCTGCCGAGGGTATTGCCCTCAGCATTCCTCCCTACCGTGTGGATGTGCAGCGTCCCTGCGATGTGGTAGAAGACATCCTCCGTATCTATGGTTACAACAATGTGGAGATTCCCTCGGCACTGAAGTCGAGCCTCACCACCAAGAACAAGGAAGACCGCTCACACCGCTTGCAGCAGGTAGTAGCCGAGCAGCTGGTGGGTTGCGGATTCAATGAGATACTCAACAACTCGCTTACTCGTGCGGCCTACTATGACGGCAACGAGACCTATAAGCCCGAGAATCTGGTGAACCTGATGAACCCCTTGAGCAACGACCTCAACGTGATGCGTCAGACACTCCTCTTCGGTGGTCTCGAGAGCATAGCACACAATGCCAACCGCAAGAGTGCCGACCTACGTTTCTTCGAGTATGGCAACTGCTACTATTATAATAAGGAGAAGAAGAACGACGAGAAGGTGCTTGCTTGCTACAGTGAGGACTATCATCTCGGCCTTTGGCTGACAGGTAAGCGTGTGGCTGGCTCATGGGCACATGCCGATGAGGATGCTACTGTATATGAGCTCAAGGCATACGTGGAGAATATCTTCGCCCGCCTCGGCCTTAACCTCCGCAGTGTGGTGGTAGGTAACCTTACCGATGGTATCTACTCTGCTGCCCTCAGCTACCACACTCGTGGTGGTAAGTTGTTGGCTACCGTAGGCATCGTTAGCAAAAAGCTGACCAAGGCTTTCGATATCGACAACGAGGTGTACTATGCCGATATCAACTGGAAGAACCTGCTTCAGGCCATCAAGTCGGTAAAGGTGAGCTACACAGAACTCTCTAAGTATCCTTCTGTGAAGCGCGACCTCGCTCTCTTGCTCGACAAGAACGTGCAGTTTGCCGACATCGAGCGTATCGCCTACGACTGTGAGCGTAAGTTGCTGAAGGCTGTTGAACTCTTCGACGTGTACGAGGGCAAGAACCTCGAGCCTGGCAAGAAGAGCTATGCTGTGAGCTTCATCCTGCAGGACGAGGAGAAGACCCTCAACGACAAGCAAATCGACAAGATTATGGCTAAGCTCATCGCCTCATACGAAAAACAGCTGGGTGCGAAGTTGAGATAACCTCAAATTACAATTTTACAATTTACGATTTACTATTGATGTAAGATTGGATTATTTGATAAATTATCATCATGGGAGTCGGTAAATTGTAAAATCGCTAAATGGTAAATAAATTGTAAATAGTAAATAGTTAAATAGTAAATATAAAAGAATTATGGGAAGAGCGTTTGAATTCCGTAAAGCAAGAAAACTGAAGAGATGGGGCAACATGGCCCGCACATTTACACGTATCGGTAAGCAGATTGCCATCGCCGTGAAGGCTGGCGGTCCTGATCCCGACAACAATGCAGCACTCCGTGCTATCATTGCTACTGCACGTCACGAGAACATGCCCAAGGACAATATTGAGCGTGCCATCAAGAATGCCTGCGGTAAGGATCAGAAGGACTATAAGGAGATGAACTACGAAGGCTATGGCCCTCACGGTATCGCTATCTATGTAGAGACACTTACCGACAATACCACCCGTACCGTAGCCAATGTGCGTAGCGTATTCACCAAGTTTGGCGGTACTCTCGGCACATCTGGTTCGCTCGACTTCATCTTCACCCACAAGTCAATGTTTACCTTCGCCAAGAAGGACGATGTGGATATGGATGAGTTGATACTCGACCTGATTGACTTTGGTGTAGAGGATGAGTACGATGAGGAGGAGAAGGAAGAGGGTACCGAAATCACCATCTACGGTGATCCCAAGTCATTCTCACAGATTCAGAAACATCTTGAGGAGTGCGGTTTCGAGGTACGCAGTGCCGAGTTTACCCGTATCCCCAACGACCTGAAGGATGTCAACGAGGAGCAGCGTGCTACTATCGATAAGATTGTAGAGCGCCTCGAAGAGGATGAGGACGTACAGAATGTGTACACCAACATGAAGCCTGAGGAGTAAGCATCGGAAGGAATAAAGTCTAAAGAAGAGACAGTACCCAAAAGGCATTGTCTCTTCTTTTTTTAATAATACATCTAATTACTGCTAAAGAAAAAAGAGAAAGAATATTCTTTCTCTTTTTTAAAGAGGTACCTGGCGGATTCGAACCGCCGTACACGGTTTTGCAGACCGTTGCCTAGCCACTCGGCCAAGGTACCCTGTTGGAATTGCGGTGCAAAGGTAATACTTTTTTTTGAATTCAGATAATACTATCAAGTATTTTTTTTAACCTTTTGTGTGATTCCGGAGCGACTCGAACGCTCGACCTACTGCTTAGAAGGCAGTTGCTCTATCCAGCTGAGCTACGGAACCAACCTAATCCGCTATTTTTAAGCGGTGCAAAATTAATGCTAATTGTTGGTTTTTCCAAGAATTATGAGATTTTATTTAGGCCTATTCTTCTATTTACCACTATTTGTTCTTGTTTTGTTTCCTGTTTATATGCAAGTAAAAGAATCATGTCTTCGTATAATCAAAAATTTACACTAATTTTGTAGTTGTTTTTATTTGTATTCACAATGTCATTCTTTGGTAATTTAATTTGGATTCTTTTTGGTGGTATTTTTATGGCAGTTGCCTATTTCCTTTTAGGTATCATATATTGCATAACCATAATAGGTATTCCTGTAGGATTGCAACTATTTAAAATGGCAAGTCTTTCTTTATGTCCATTTGGACATAACATAGCGGATCGGAATAGCCAAATGGGATGTTGGACCATGCTGTTAAATATATTTTGGATTATATTTGGTGGTATCGAAATGGCTATCTGTCATGCAACAATAGGATTATTCTTCTGTATTACAATAGTGGGAATCCCATTTGGAATACAGCATTTTAAATTAGCTATATTGTCCTTAATGCCATTTGGTAAAGAAATTCAATAGATCAAATTTGAAACTAATCATTATATTATAATGTGGATTGATATTCTTTGGATTGTAGCTGGCTTGGTGTTGATCCTTGTTGGCTCTGACTGGCTCGTTGAAGGAGCTTCGGGGGTAGCCCGTAAATATGGTATTAGTGAGTTTATTATTGGTATGACTATTGTCGGCATCGGCACTTCGATGCCTGAATTGGTGTCGAGCCTGATCTCGGCCATCCAAGGACATGGTGACATGGCTTTGGGTAATGTGACGGGGTCGAACATCTGTAATATCCTGCTCATCTTGGGCGTGACGGCACTGATCGCGCCCATCAAGTACACAAGGAGCAATATTCGCAAGGATATCCCGTTTGCCATCCTCGTGTCGTTGTTCTTGATAGTCATGCTTTACAACTGCTTTGGGCTGTTCGGGGAAATGGGCACTCCGGGTATCTCGCGTGTAGATGCTCTCTATCTCCTTTTGATATTTGCCGTGTTTATGATAGATTCCTTCAAGTCGGCCAAGAATGGTGCTGAAGAGGAGGAGGCAGGCGTGAAGCCTATGCCGATGGGCAAGGCTATCATCTTTATCCTGTTGGGATTGGCTGGGCTTATCTTTGGCGGACAAGTGTTTGTGGACCATACGGTGAGTATCGCCGAGAGGTTCCATGTGTCTGAGGCCTTCATCTCTATCACGCTGATGGCGGTGGGCACTTCGCTTCCCGAACTGGCAACCTGTGTGGTAGCGGCCATGAAGGGAAAGAACCAGTTGGCGCTGGGAAATGTCATTGGTTCAAACATCTTCAACATAGCGCTCATCATTGGCACCAGTGCTGCCATTTCGCCTTTCGTGATTCAGAGTATCTCTACAGTAGATATGGCTATGGTGATCGTGGTAGTAGTCTTGTTGTGGCTTGCTGCATTTACGTTTAAGAAGAAAAAACTCGATAGGGTAGAGGGCGTCATCTTCCTTCTTGCTTATATAGCATATATCACCTATTTGTCAATGAATATGTAATCATAATATTCTCTTATACATCAATTTAGATTAAGAAAGACTCATATATGCCATTAACATTACCAGACAAGTTACCAGCAATAGAGCTGTTGAAGCAGGAGAATATCTTCGTGATGGATGCCACCCGTGCCACTTCACAGGACATCCGTCCCCTGCGCATTGCTGTGCTTAACCTTATGCCGCTCAAGATTACTACCGAGACTGACCTTGTGCGTCTGCTCTCCAACTCGCCGCTGCAGATAGAGCTCAGCTTCATGAAGGTGAAGAGCCATACATCAAAGAATACACCTATTGAACACATGCAAGCCTTCTATACCGATTTCGAGGAGATGCGCCACCACAAGTATGATGGCTTCATCATTACTGGAGCTCCTGTGGAGCACATGGATTTCGAGGAGGTGAGCTACTGGGAAGAGATGACTGAGATATTCGACTGGGCACGCCACAATGTGACCTCCACTTTATATATATGCTGGGCAGCACAGGCAGGGTTGTATCATCACTATGGTATACCCAAATATCCGTTGGATAAGAAGATGTTCGGCATCTTCAAGCATCGGGTGAGCAATCCAGAACTTCCCATTTTCCGTGGTTTTGATGATGAGTTTTCCATTCCTCACAGTCGCCATACCGAGGTGCGCCGCGAGGATATAGAACGCAATCCAGAACTCGATATCTTGGCCGAGAGTGATGAGAGCGGTGTATATATGGTGATGGCACGTGGAGGCCGCGAGATATTCCTCACGGGACATTCCGAATACTCACCATTGACGCTCGATACCGAGTATAAACGCGACCTTGCCAAGGGACTCCCCATCGAGATGCCCCGTCACTATTACCGCAACGACGACCCCTCGCAGCCTCCCTTGGTGACATGGCGCGGCCACGCCAACTTGCTCTTCAACAACTGGCTCAACTACTACGTATATCAGGCTACACCTTATAGACTTGAAGATATTAAATGAGGCCACCAATCGAACTCCTCGCACCTGCCAAGAACCTCGAGTGTGGCATCGAGGCCATCCGTCACGGAGCTGATGCCGTATACATCGGTGCGCCCAAGTATGGTGCTCGTGCTGCTGCAGGCAACTCCATAGACGACCTTCGTCAGCTGGCGACGTATGCCCATCAGTTTGGTGCTCGGGTATACGTGACGCTCAATACCATCATCTACGACGATGAACTGGCTGAGGTGGAGGCTCTCGTATGGCAACTTTATCGTATCGGTATCGATGCCCTCATCGTGCAGGATATGGCTCTGCTCACGATGAACCTGCCGCCCATAGCGCTGCATGCCAGCACACAGATCGACAATCGTACTCCCGAGAAGGTGCAGTGGCTCTATGCCAACGGATTCTCGCAGGTGGTGCTGGCACGCGAACTCTCACTGAAGGATATTGAGGAGATACACCGCGCTTGTCCTGTGCCGCTCGAAGCCTTCGTGCACGGTGCTCTCTGCGTGAGCTATAGCGGACAATGCTACGCTTCGCAAGCCTGTTTCGGGCGTAGCGCCAATAGGGGAGAGTGTGCCCAGTTCTGTCGCTTGCCCTTCGACCTTGTGGATGCCGACGGACGTGTTATCGAGGAGCAGCGCCATCTGCTTTCGCTCAAGGACATGAACCGCAGTGCCCACCTCGAGGCGATGATGGATGCAGGCATCTGCTCGTTCAAGATTGAGGGTCGCCTGAAGGATGTGTCGTACGTCAAGAATGTCACCGCCTACTACCGTCAAGCCATTGATGCCATTCTGGCTCGCCGCCCTGAGTACAAGCGTGCCTCACAGGGTGTGAGCACCTATACCTTCACCCCGCAGCTCGACAAGAGTTTCAATCGTGGCTTTACCGACTACTTCATCACGGGACGGCGCACCGATGTATTTTCTTTCGACACTCCAAAATCAGTGGGCGAGCCCGTAGGTCATGTCAAGGAGGTTGGGCGCGGCTATATCGCCGTGTCGTCGGTCAAGGCATTCCACAATGGCGACGGGCTTTGCTACATTGACAATCAAGGACGTTTGCAGGGTTTCCGCGTGAATAGGGTAGAGGGCATACGTCTTTATCCCAAGGATATGCCGCGTACGCTTCGTGTCCGCACACCGCTCTTCCGCAACTACGACATGGAGTTTGAACGCCTGCTCTCACGCCCCTCGGCAGAACGTCGCATCCCTATAGACATACGCTTGCGCGAGATTTCCTTCGGTTTCTCGCTCACCCTATCCGATGATGAGGGGCACAGTTCTACGGTCAATTTCACCCGTGAGAAGGAACAGGCCCGCACCGAGCAGCGTGCAGGTATTGAAGCCCAACTCTCGAAGCTTGGAGGCACCAACTTTGTTGCCAAGAGTGTTGAGGTAGACTTCACCGACAACTGGTTTATCCCTTCGTCGGTGCTTACCGAGATGCGCCGCACTGCGGTGGAGGCATTTGGGAGAGCCTGTAAATTGAAAATTGAAAATTCAAAATTAAAAGTTGAGAGCGATGCCAACTCAGTTGTCAATTGTCAATTGTCTTATCTCGCCAATGTCGCCAACCACCGTGCCGAGGCGTTTTACCATTCAAGAGGAGCCGAGGAGATAGCTCCAGCCTACGAGCTCAAGGCACCGCGTGGGGCCACGCTGATGTTTTGTCGTCACTGCTTGCGCTATGCTATGGGCTGGTGTCCGCGACACGGAGGCGTCCAGTCGCCCTATCGCGAGCCATGTACCTTGGTGTCGGCCGATGGACGCCGCTTTGCCTTGGAGTTCGACTGTAAGCAATGCGTGATGCAGGTAAAGGAGAAACAATAAAAACGATAGTAACTATTAATACCTAGTATGATGAAAAATTTGGTAAAATGTGCTCTTGTAGCAACTATGATGTGTGGTATCACATCGTGTGTGAACGTGGCTCCAGGTGCGGGCGAAGAGGCCGTACTCATCCATCAACCCTATTTCTTTGGACATGGCGGTGTCGATGACGAACCTGTAGAGACGGGTCGTCAATACGAATGGATTTCTACGAAATTTGTTATCGTATCTATGTTGCCTCAGAAGTTCGATGAGAGGCTCGACGATGCCGCATCGAACGACAACACTCTGCTCGACTTCAGCACGCAAATACAGCTACAGGTGAAGGACAACAAATCACCTGTGCTCATCAAGAACTATGGTCCCAACTGGTATGTGAACGTCATCCAGGAGGTATACCGAAACACCGTGCGTAACTACATTTCCAAGTTTGGCCCGTTTGACCTGATGAGTAATCGCGAGGTACTCGACTCCATCAACTATGCCGTGAAGAACGATATGGAGGCCTACATCGCCGAACTCTCAGAGAAGGGTGGCGAATTGCCTGTAACGGTAGTCAATGTGGTGGTAGGACGTGCCATCCCCAATGAGAAACAGAAGGCTGAGATGGACAATACAGCAGCAGCAACACAGGCCAAGCGTACCGAGGAGAGCCGTCTCGAGATGCTCAAGGCAAAAGAGGCAGCCGAGCGCCAGCGTGCCATCGCTGACAAAGCCTATCAGAAAGAGTTGGGCCTGAATACCGACCAGTTTATCCAGCTGAAAGCTTGGGAAATCATCGAGAAGAAGGATGGAGCCAACATCGATGTGCTGGTAGGCAACACGGGTACTGCCAACATGTGGAACGTACGCCGATAAGATACATGAATAACTATAGTTTGAGGATGTGCATGCACATCCTCAACTTTTATTGATTACCTGTTTCCCGTTTTAGTTCTTAATAACTTTTATCGCTGCCTCATAATCAGGCTCGGTAGTTATTTCGGGCACCAGTTCAGCGTGGCATACCTTGCAGTCGGGAGCAATGACCACTACCGCACGAGCCAGCAGACCGGCCAATGGGCCATCGGCCATCTGCACACCGTAGTCCTTGCCGAAGGTACTCTCTCTGTGGAAGTCCGAGAGTGTCACCACATTCTCAATTCCCTCGGCACCGCAGAAGCGGCTTTGTGCAAAGGGAAGGTCGCGCGAGATGCACAGTACCACCGTGTTGGGGGTGGAGGCGGCCAATTTGTTGAACTTGCGTACCGATGCTGCACACACTCCCGTGTCGATGCTGGGGAATATGTTCAGAACCACATATTTACCTCTGTGCTCGTCGAGCGTGAATGCCGACAGGTCGTTCTTTATCAATTCTACTTGTGGGGCTATAGCGCCTAATGTGATGAAAGTGCCGTCAAGATGCACTTCGTTTCCTTTGAATTTTGTTGTAGCCATAATATTCTTCTTTTTGTTGTTAACGTATTTGCATGTTCTATTGTTCTTCTTTGACACTGCAAAGATACGTTCTATCAATAGTCTGTGCAAATAGCTTTGGTTTATGGCTTTATTGGTGCTCCCTATAAGACTATTGCTCCTTTGTCACCGTCACTAGGTCGCCAAACGAGGTGATACCTTCGGCACGGACGGCAATGCGCTTGGTACGGGCATTGTTGTAGAACTTCAAGGCAAACCGTCCTTGGTGGTCGGTCTCTATATCGGGTTCCCAGTAGAGGGTACGGCGGTAATCCGCCGTGTCGGGAAGCTCCATCTCCGAGTAGTCGCGATGATAGTAGCTGCTCACCCTACTATAGCCTTCGAAGTAAGTGTAGCGAGTGCCGTCGCGCATATCGTAGGGAGGTGTAGTAGGACTCTCCTCTTTGGGATAATAGATGGTGTGTGCCCATAGCAGACGGCGGTGGTCGGTATCGCCATCCTGTTTGATGGGGGTGCGTTCGCGTGACACGAGGTTGCTGTATATGCGTATCTCCTTGGGTAGTTGGTAGAAGTTTAAATAAGGCCCTTCATTACCTTCAGGAAGCAAATACTCTCCGTTGCTGATGGCGCCTTTCAATCTCTCAGAATCAGTTTCTTGCAAACGGTATTTATCATACCAAGCATAGGTAAGGCTGTCCTTCGTGGCATTGTTGTTGTAGAGAAAGATATATCGCAGAAAGTCGGGAATGCGTGCGCGTCTCAGCGTGTAGGGCACTGCCGGGTCGTAATAGCCCTTCATAGGAGGTGGGTCGGTGAGAGCGTGTACGCCACGGTCGATGATGGTGTTGAACTCCTTCACGAAGTCGATGACAATGTCGGGCCGGTCGTAGTGTATCTCATATTTTTGTTTGTTGCGTTTCTTGATGGTGACTTCATCGATGAGGCCCTCCATGGCAAAGTCCACGTTCTCCAGCACCTGCAGCTCATAGTCATCCTCGGGCGAGTGGCTTTCATAGTAGTTGTATGGGGTAGGGGCAGGCGAGAATGCTCGGTAGAGCGAGGGGAACACATAGCGGTACTTTCCCTTTTTCCCTTTCTTGCCTAGTCCATCAGGTTTCCATATCTCGATGGTAAGGCCAGCCTCGTCAACAAAGTGCCGGGGGATGTCGATGCTGAATTCGCCTTGCTCATTGGCTTGCACCGTGTCGCGATATTCCACCTGCTCTGACTTCAACTCGATGGCTACCCACGGATTCTTTATGCGCTTATATTCGTCCGCGTGTTCCTTATGCTCACTGGCTACTAGCTGGTCGGCTACGTAGCCATCGATGACATATCCCTGCTCGGCCACGTAGTGGGGCTTCGCTTTGCTGCCCTGCGCCATGGTCACCCACTCGTAGCGCCGCCATCCTTGTGTCAGCATCAGCAGGTCGATATCGGTGTGCATGGCTCGGGGCGAGGTGTGGGCAAAGTAGCTGTCGATGTCCTTGATGAATCCCTTGAGGTCCGATGTCAGCAGCAGCTCCGTGCGTATGTCGCTTTTGTCGAAGGTGGGTGCCTCCTCATCGGCATCGGTAATGCTTACCGACAGGTAGCCTCGTGTGCCTCCTCCCCACGTGTTCTGTATCTGCAGAGGCACTTCCACCTCTTCGAACGGAGTCAGCGAGTCGGTCGGAAGTTCCACGTGGATGGTGGGCGTGCTCGTCGGAGGCTGCACGAAGAAGAGGCGGTCGGCCAATATGTGTCCCTCGGCATTGAATAGCGTCAGCTGGTTCACACCGGGACGTAGCACCTGTGCGTCGAACCTTAGTCGCATGCGTTGCCCGTTGCCCAGTGTCAATGTATCGAAAGCGGTGAGGGCTCCTCGGCATTGCAGACTCCAGCCCAGCACCTCGGCAGGTTGGGTGAGCGAAGCATGTATTGTAGCTTCGTAGCCCTTGTGGTCCGATGTAGGTTTCATGCTCAACACATATCCCTGCTTCTGTGCTTCGGGGAGTATGAAGCTATATTCCTTTCCTTTATATTCCACTAGTGCCTTGATGGGTTTATCGTCGCTTGGGGTCACCAGCATGAGTGTGCGCCCGCGATGGCCTGTGGTGAAGGTACCTATCGGCGCATTTTTATGTAGTAGCATGCCGGTAATCTCCTTCTCGCGTCCCCATTGGTCGGTAGCCTCGATGGCTACTATGGAGGGTATGCCCTCCACGAGGTTGCCGCCTTCGGGGTAGAAGTTTACCTTCAGATTGTCCTTGCGCAGCTTCGGGTCGGTCTCGTCGGGGATGGCCAGCCGAGTGTGGATAGGGTAGTACTCAAACTCGCGTTTATACACGCCAGCCGTGTCGGGACGGCTGTATACGGGTACTGTGCGGGTAAACTGGCTATGGTTGATGTCGGGCACTAGGTCCTGCCGTGCTTCCCTCTCTGTCAGCAGGCTTGCAGCACGCTCATACCTGTCCATGAAGTCAAACTGTGTAAGCCGCTCGTTGCCGAAGTTCATCATATAGCGCGTGTAGGCACGCAGCTCGTAGTAGCCTGTGTAGAAGTTGTCTTTCAGGGTAAATTCGCCGTGGCATTGTCCGTTCTCGATGCGCAGCTTGCGCCTTGCTACCTCAACGCCCTTGTCATTGAGCAGTTCCACGTAGAGTACCTTACTGATGTTGCTTATCTGCAGAGTGGTGGCATTCACCACGTATGCCTTAAACCATATCGTGTCGCCAATGAAGTAGCTGCGGTTGTCAAGGTGCAGATACACCTTCTCCTGCGGATACAATTGGTTGAAGGCGTGTATATTCTTCAGATACTCCTGTATGCGCACCACAGTGCTGTCGGCTTGTCCGAAAGCAAGTGCCACACTCCACATCAGCAACATTGTGCACACAATCCTTCTCATATTCATATTTTTTGCAAAGATATGCTTTTTTGCTGATAGTTGTAGATTCTTGCGCTACTTTTGGGCAATATGTATACGGACTTTTAACTGGCAGACAATATCCATAAACTTTCATGAATATGATGAGGACACCACCCTCAGTAAAATATTTGCTTTTTTAATTGACATATACTATCTTTGTATCCTACCATGCATTTGCCATGACAACATTTATATAACATAGCAAAGAATAATATCGCCTATGAAACGAATCGTTACCTTGTTTTCCGCATCGTTGCTGATGCTCGTCTCTGTTGCTCAGGAAAGCAACGCTGTATCACGTGCCACCGTGACCGACTATCCCTTTGTGCTTACAACCGACACGTCCAACCCCATATACTACTACATCTATAGCGGGCGCGACGGCAGTAAGGTGGGCGGTGACAAGGAGTATGTCTTTGCCTGTGAGATACCTTATGGCGATACCCAATATAAACTTGACATCGTGTACCGTAACCCTTACAAGGTCGACTCTACCCAACTGTGGTATTTCGTAGCTGCCGACCATGGCGTCAAGATTGTTTCTGCCATAGAGGGACGCATGGTTACGGTGGAGAATACCACCGATGGCAGTAAGAAGGTATTTATGCAATTGTCTGCCGAGCTCACCAACAAGCATTATGTGTGGCAGCTCGACCAAACTGCAGGATGCTATGCCTTCCGCACCGATGACGGAGCCTCTTACTTGAGCCACTACGGCAACTGGTCTTCGTCGGGCCCTCAAATGGGACTCTACAATGCGGATGGCAGCAAGGACGAGGGGTCGCGCGTCTACTTCGACGCACTGGACAAGGAGGCCGAGGCTGGTATCACCACACCTCCCGCAAAGCCAACGGCCAAAGCGATATACACCCTGATGGGACAACGCATCGCTCGCATCACCGCTCCCGGCATCTACATCATCGATGGACGCAAGGTTGTGGTGAAGTAATCTTATTTTTGTGGGTGTCGCTGACAATACACTTATCATTCTTACCAGTGATAATGGTCCAGTTGTAGATGATGGATATGCCGATCATGCCGTTGAACTTCTGGGCAATCATCGTCCACGGAGGAACTATAAGTTCCTTTCGTCGCAACCGACGCTCATTCGCGTCGGCGGCACAGCCGACAGCTGCGAGCGAAGTAATGCAGCCCATTCTGCGTAAGTCTGCGGGGCCTGCGTGAAAAT
Organism: Bacteroidales bacterium; assembly: GCA_015060865.1. GTDB lineage: Bacteria > Bacteroidota > Bacteroidia > Bacteroidales > Bacteroidaceae > UBA1189. The sequence continues at coordinate 33,018 of SUXS01000008.1, forward strand.
TAAAGGTTTAGCGTGAGAAAGAACTGTTTGTGTGTAAATTATCAAGACTCATATAAGACTATTTCATAATACGTTTTCCCTGTTTTGTACACTTATAATCTATTTGCCGTTCGCGAACGACCGCGCTGCCTTTCGCGAACAGCAAATGAATCCATCAAACGAAACAGCGAAAACGCATTATAGGTAGCGGGGAAAAGGCTGGTGATTTTGTACATATTTTTATGTAATATTGTACAAATTTACATGGATTAATCTTCATTATACGCTTTTTGTTAAGTCATCAAGGATAACCTGGGTTGTCCTTGTTTGTAGGTTGGTATACAAGGCGTTAGCCGTGCAATGGCAGCCAAACAACCTATTCCGCAACACTTGTTTTATATGGATTTTTTGTGAAAGGCACCTTCATTTTGCTACCGATACAACATTACCCTATAACTCTAAACCGTCATCCATCAACCATCAACCGCAGCTCCGCTGCTTAGTCATCGTTTTCGTACAGCAGGGGAAGCTAAAGCTTCCTTCGTCGCAACCGATGCACATTTTGCATCGGCGCTGTGAAAAATATTGAAGTGAACTTCATATTTCTCGCTCGTTTTTGCGTATATTTGCCAATGAAAAGAATTGTATGCCATGAATAAGAAATCGTTGATATGCCTCGGTATTGGCGCAACAGCGCTGATGAGTTGCTCTTCGGGTTCAGATACCTCTCGCCCCAATGTGATTCTATTGCTTGCCGATGATATCGGCTATGGAGATTTAAGTCCGTATGGTGAACCTACCATTCACACACCACAGGTAGAGCGTTTGGCACAGCGCGGTGTTCGCTTTAACGATGCTCATGCTGTGGCTGCTACAAGTACGCCTTCACGATACTCACTGCTTACGGGACACTATAGCTGGCGACGCAACGATACGGGCGTAGCGGCTGGTAATGCAGGTATGATTATACGTCCGGAACAGCAGACGGTGGCCGACCTTTTCCGTCAGAAAGGTTATGCAACGGGAGCTGTAGGCAAATGGCATCTTGGTCTTGCCGACAAGACAGGTGCACAAGACTGGAACGGACACATCACTCCCGGTCCCACTGATATCGGATTCGACTATTCCTATATTATGGCGGCTACGGGCGACCGTGTACCTTGTGTATGGGTTGAAAACGAACGTGTAGTTGGGCTCGACCCCACAGACTCGATATTTGTGAGCTATCATACACCCTTTGAGGATGAGCCTTTAGGACGTACACATCCTGAACTTCTTACCAAGCTGCATCCGAGTCCTAATCATGGTCATAATCAGGCTATCGTAAATGGTATATCGCGTATAGGATATATGAAGGGTGGGCGAGGAGCACTATGGGAAGACGAGAATATTGCCGACAGTATCACCGAACATGCCATTCGGTTTATTGAAGAGCATGCCGACGAGCCCTTCTTCCTCTATCTCGGCACCAATGATATCCATGTACCTCGCTATCCTCATCCTCGCTTTGTGGGCAAGAGCGGTATGGGACCCCGTGGTGATGCTATCTTGCAATTTGACTACACCGTGGGGGCTGTGCTCGATGTGCTCGAACGAGAGGGTATCGCCGACAATACACTCATCATCCTTACCAGTGACAATGGTCCAGTTGTAGATGATGGCTATGCCGATCGGGCTGTTGAACTCCTGGGCGATCATCGGCCATGGGGTGATTTGAGAGGAGGTAAGTATAGTAACTTTGAGGCTGGTACACGTGTGCCTCTTATCGTTTCGTGGCCGCGCAAGGTGAAGAGTGGGGTGAGCAGTGCATTGGTGTCGCAAATTGATTTCTTTGCCTCCATGGCTGCATTGCTTGGCGTATTGCCTGAGGAAGGTGCAGCACCGGATAGTCGCAACGCCTTGCCGGCATTATTGGGTGACGATACCGAAGGACGCGAATATGTGATTGAAAAGGCTGGATCTATCTCCGTATATGATGGAGAGTGGAAATATATAGCTCCATCGAATGGGTATGCTTATAACAAATTGACCAATACCGAACTGGGAAATGATCGCCAACCACAACTTTATCATATTTCTACTGATCTTGGTGAACAGCATAACGTTGCAGCTGAACACCCCGATGTGGTGGAACGTCTGAAACAGATTATAGCAGACAACCAATAGATTGGATGAGCACTGCTGTAGCTGTGCTCGAGGCAGAGAGGATGAGTTTCGAACCTTCGGAGAGTGAGGAAGAATTCGGGTTCAAGTTCTTAGGCATGCCAGCAATGACCGAAGGGTATGAGAATGAGAACGAGGGCTTGGTGTCGCTCCTTCAGCTTGACGAGGAGGAGAGGTGGATGATGCGCTTCTTTGATAGTGGCACGATAAACTTCATGATGCCCCTTGAGGCTTTGCTGAGGCGCGATTTCGACGAATGCATACTTGTCCTGCACTCGTCTTGAGAGGGAGAGAGACTGCTATGATATTTCCCTTTAACGAAAAAAGACGTATGGTGTTGCATTTCTCGTTATGATATGGTATCTTTGTCGTGAATAGATTGACTAATATATAATTATGAGTATGAAAGCGAAACGTTTTGCTACACTGGTGATGGGATTGATGCTGTGTGCGGTATCCTTTGCGCAAGGTCCTGTATATGTTACCAAGGCGCTGAAGCCCATTGACCCGAAGGGCTATGAGGCAGAGGCATCAGTGCAAGTGCGTGGTCACCAGACATGGAATAATGCCTTCACCTTGTGGGATGCTGGAGAGGTAACATTCGACTTGGGTGGCAAGTATGAGAATATCTCGTTCGTCATGGCACCTGTGCATTACCAGGTATTCAAGGACCCCAACATTGTGCTGATACATGCCGATGGAAGGAAGATTTTCGATAGTCCGGTGAAGACGGACGATCTGCCCAGACACATTACACTGAATGTGAGCGGGGTGAAGTCGTTGAAGTTCTCGTTGGTGGACAAAGGCATGAATCTGGCTTTCTGCGAAGTGGCCTTGTGGGCCAAGGGACAGAAGGTGCACAATCTGGAAGAAAAATACAAGTTGGATGGCAAGAAAAAGATGTTGTTCAGAGATTTGAATCCATATTACCTGAGCCGTTCGGCCGACTTGCAAGACGGAAGCCACAAGTGGGTGGCTCCAGACAGAAAGGTCAAGTCCATCAAGATAGGCAACAAGACATGGGACTATGGTTTGATATTGACTATGGACATGCAGCTCAGCGGTAACGGAGCGGCCGAAACGCTCGTGAACCTGAACGGGCAGTACGAGACATTGCAGTTCACCGTGGGGCCGATGGTGACCGACGATGCCCGCAACGGTAAGGGTTGGGTTACCGTATTGGGAGACAACAAGATACTGTATGAATACGAGATAGAGCAGCACCACATTGCCCGACAGGTGACGCTGGATGTGACGGGGGTGAAGAAACTGGCATTCGCTAGCGAGCAATCGCATGGAAGCCACTGGGCAGGCATTGTGGATGCATGGATATATCCCAAGGGAGAGAAACCGGCCGAGACGGCTCAGGAGAGCGAGGGCAAGCCCGATTCACGCCTGAAGCAGCTGCCCGATGTGTGCAAACTTATCAGCAACATTCCTCCATATTCGTTGCGAGGCAATGTAAGCAAGCAACTCTATGATGGCACATCTGACTATGTAACCTTCTCGATGGGAGGCACAAAGTTCAACGAGGGTTTCCTGATTTACAACTTTGCAGCCATCCTGAGCGATGATGCCAAGTCGCATGCGATATTCGACCTGGGCAACGAGTTTGACTATGTGAGTTTTGTTACCGGTTATGTGAGCAAGAGCTGGTACATGAACAATGATGAACTGTATGTCTATGCCGACGACCAGCTGATAAAGACCATCCCACTCTGTGCCACCTATCCCAACCAGAAGCATGTCTTGCCATTGAACAAGTGCCGCAAGCTGAAGTTCGAGAGCAAGGGACAGGGCACAATGGATGTGGCGGCCTATGGCGTGGCCGACCTGGTGGTGTATCGTGGTGAACCTGTAGAAAATGACCTGTTCACACATCCTACACCCGAATGTCCCGAGGAGATAGACCTGATAGACCTGGGAGCACCATACTTGCACTATATCAGTTCCTCTAAGTCGGGCGGCTTTGTTGATGGCAAGTCCAAGAAGGATTACTTCACCAGATACGACAACAGTAGGATATATAAGGGGTTTGTACTGCAGACCAGCACTCACTTCTCGCTTGATCATGGTGTGCTGTCAGGCACTGATGCTGTGGGGGCAAGCACTATCGGTGCAGCTGCCGTAGGTGCGTCTTTTGTGCCCATCGGTTCTGTAGGCGGTGCTGTGGTGGGCACCTCGTTGATGAGCGTGGCAGCACTGATGATGTTGGCGGCTGGCGGCGAGGCTGTGGAGAACTCATGCGCTGCCTTCAACACCTACGGACAGTACAACAGTGTCACCTTCACTGTAGAGTGTCTCAGGACAGAGGGCGATACGCAGTTCTTTGGCACAGACACTTATCAGCCCGACATCAGTGAGAGAAAGGAGAAACTGCTCATTGGTGCTGACCATATCGTGATGGCCGAACTGGCTGTGTTCGAAGGGATGAAGCCTCAGACGGTAACGGTGCCCATAAATGGTTGCGAGCAGTTGATGTTCTGGTTGGCCAATACCAATGGCACATCGGCGGCATATGTATTCCACGACATAAAACTGTCCAAGAAGAAGTGTGAACTGGAGGTCCCCGAAGACATGAGAACCGCGGAGGCAGTGGTGACCGAACTTAGATGGACCGATCTCACGCTGCCCGAAAAATGGGAAAAGCCTGACAACTGTGGTGTGGCGGCTGTGGACAACTATTTTTATGGCATTAAGAACTTGCACTACAAAGCATCAAAAGCGCTCAAGGGCGGTGCTCCTGATTTTGATGTACACACATACTATCTTGAAACAGAGGCAAAGCAGATATGCAAGGCTGTAAAACTGATCAGCAAACAAGGTGGAGACATGAGAATCCCCTACACCATTAGTCAATATGATTATAATGTAAAGTCAGTGGTGGAAATGAAAAAGCTGGTCAACGAGTTGGCTATAATGCAGATAAGTGCCGGAGCCGGATTGGCAGAACTGGGATTGGGGGCTATAGCTTATGGTAAGATATATAAGGAAGCCAACAGGTTGTTCAAGCAACTCAAAGCGGCTGTGGACGAAATGTATGAGTGCACCCTTGAGAATGAAGCATATCTTAAGACATTGATTTCAACACCCATCGACATTGATGGTCGTCAGACTACAGAGAGGACCTTATTCTCCCCACTATTGTCTGGAGAGAAAGTGCCAGAGGGTCCAAAGTCGAAAGTTCGTAATTTTGCAGAATGATATTAACATTTTCAATCTTCAAATCATGTCTGAAATCAAGGAAGCAAGCACATTTTGGTACGAACTGAGAGTGAATTTCTATATCGAGAACGGTACGGGAGAGTACGAATTGGACGAGATGCTGACCATACCGAGGAGCAAACTGCGTGTGGGTATGGCCCTGTTTGAGGGATTGGACAGAAAAGGTGGATGGACCAGATGGGGCAACGTGTATGTCGAAGCCATTGAAGCCGACGGGGTAGTGACCACTAAAGGATTGGCATCCACGGCCAGTTCGGTGGTGGTGGCTGTAAAAAACGTGATGCCTTATCGTGACGGCTACTATAGTATCCGCCTAAGGTGAATGATATTCATAGAAAATAACGTCGACACATATTCTTCTTGTAGTATGAACCTGCGACTAAAAAACACTAATTATGATTCTTGAAATATATTTGAGCACAAGGGCCGACAGGAACTATTTTACTGACCATTATTATGCCTCACCCGATGCGGTACAAAAGGGAGTGCGTGTGGACTGGATACTACCTGCTCAGTATCGCGAGTATGTGAAGGAAATCTATGTGAAGGCCTGTGCCGACGGTGAGCATGTGGAGGTGAAGAGTAGATATGGGTCGGCAAAGTTTCCAATACACGAGGAAAGTGTTTGGAATTCGGGAACCATAGGGCTGAGTTATGCCTGTTGCGAAGTGAGCATTACTTTCGTTCCGTATCTTCGTGAGCGTTGGGATGTACTGTTGGCAACGCACGGAGGAGCTACATCAATGATAGCCAGGGACGAGATGGAGAAAGGGACGAATCTGTCAGGGCTGCGCCCAGCTCTGGATGGCACTCCAATGCCAGGGATGGATCTAGTGGTGTTCTATATGACCCGCGACCGCTTGGGACTGTATGTCGGTGCAAACCGCTCTGACTTCTTCTATGTGAGCCTGAAGGAGGGCCCAAGGCAGAGGCCTGATGTAACCCTAAGTCTGGAAAGTTACTCTACCATCATTACTGAATGGGACGAGATAGAGGAGAAACCAGTGCTATGTATCGTAGACACCAAGGACCTGGAAGATAGTCTTACCGACCCCGAGGCTGCGATGCGTGTAGCAGATTCTGTGGCAGAGCAGCATCCCGAGATGCTCGAACTTATAGCCAAGTTTGTCGGTTTTGCTGCCGACCTTGGGGATGAAGATGCTATTGCATATCTTAGGGACTATTATGAAGAGGACGACTCTCGCTACCATACTTACGATTAGCATTCTAAGATAGGAGGTCGATGCAGAATGTTAGCCTTACCCCTTAGGCAAACCTCGTTTCATGTGCACAAGAGAAAAAGAATAGAGAAATTCTTGCAGTTTTCTCGCCTAATCCAATGCGAACGAAAAGAACGCAGCCATGAACGATTAGGAAAATATAGGAAGTTAGCATAGAGTGGGGAAGTGGTGGCACTTTGCTTCGTGAATGGAGAAGTCTATACCTCCGATTTCAACATCAAGTAAGTAAGGCGCATGTTTTCATTACATTATGCTACGATTTTTTTGTACTGGATTTCTCCACCTTTCGTCTCGCAGAGGATAGATTAACTATTATTGCCTATTATCGTTTGCTGTTTCTGGTAAAAGTTGTTATATTTGTCCGATTGATTATTGAAACTATGAAGAAGATTTATGTATTGACCTGCTTACTGCTTGCGTGTTCGCTGACCTATGCTGACTCGCTAGAACGATTCATCAACCGGTATAAGGAAAAGGAGGGCGCTGAGTGCCGCGTGCTGAATAGAGACTACCATTTCAATGACGTGCCCGACGGGACGATGTCGCCTGAAGCTCAGCGGCTGTTGAGCGGCACGATGGTGCTGATGGGGGTAGAGGAGTGGATGACACTCAAGCTCGACCAGTGTAAGGAGTCTACTCGCGAACGCTTTGTGGACCGAGTGATTGACGCAGTGCCCAGTGACTATGCGTTGCTGAAGGAGAAGGGATACCGCTCGGTGTATGCGAACAATGCAGAGGAGGAGTATGCCTATCTGGTGATTGTAGACAGTGACGTGGCGGCTCCCTCGCTGACGCGTCTCTATGTAACCAATGCCTTTATGCGAGCTATCATGAATGATGAAGGCACGGGCATTGACGAGGAAAAGTTCTCGCGCTACCTCGATGGTCTTGCCGAAGGATTGGAGAAGTCGCTACGCGGACTTGGCGAGACGCTCGAGAGTGGTACCAGACGATTGGAAAAATGGTTGCAGGAGCGGGCCAAAGAGTTAGAGAAGGAGTATAATGGAATATACGATATATAGGCAATTTATAGAAAGTAGGTGGTGTATGCGGTTATATTTTTGATTTAGCCACATGCAATTAAACATAATACCGATTATATAACAAAATAGATTTATATTTGGGCCATACTTAAAAAGCAAATATTTTGAGATATGGCCTTAAAGATTAAATGTAACTACACCAAAACGAGTAATTTGCGCTATCCTTATCAAGTAAGGACATACCATTTGAAGTTCAACTTTTCCAATCAACGAGATGCGCAAAAATTCTGCAAGCAAAGGACAAAAGATTTGAAAAATCTTTATATCAGCGTTTTAGATAGTTATTCCGATGTCGTTTTGCTTGTAATGCAACAAGAATACCGCGATTTACCATTACATCGCGCTCTTGAGCAAATTCAATACTTTATTGAACATCCCGATTATCGCGAAGATTTTCAGCGATACGAAAGAGTTTGCGCCTGCGCTGTCGCGTCATTGATACAGATATACCGCAATGTCATGAACTGCAAGCGGTTACAAAAGCAATGGGAGAAACTCTATGAAGTACACTTTGCCAACATTGCAAAGCCTTTTTGCATGGGTAAAGTACTCATCACTAAAACACGTTGACGCTCGGACTCTGTCCGCCTATTGGATTTATTATATACGTTTGTTTTCAAACTTTTTTGTAATGTTTCAAGGGTCTTATTTATTTGGTAATCGTGTCGTTACACCTAAAATGACGTACGGATTTAGCAAAAAATCTGCTCGCGGTTCTTCCTCGTTCGTTTTTGATGGTGTAGATATTGGCCGTAAGCCATCCACAACTAATTTGCAAGTATTGGAGGAAAATTTGTATAATGTAAATACTCGTTATCGTGGTTTGCTGCTCGAGGTTAAGAAAGTAAATTTGCTCGGTTGTGATGATATGGAAAAGTATTTGTCGCTTTGCCATTCGCTTAAGATGTGTGAATACGACCGCGACAGCCTTAAAAGCGAAATAAACTATATTTTGCGATATCGTAAAAACAACCAGAAGACAAGCGAGAAAACTGCCAATGGCTATACATTAAACAAGACCAAAGTACGCGACAAATGTACAGCTTTCTTTGAGTTGGAGCGTTCGCGCAAGTTCTGCGCCTTTTATAGTGTTTCATTTCCTGCAGGGAGCAAAGAAGAAGATATTTACAAGGTTTGGAATTCTTGGCTTACCAATTTGCGCAAAACATATGGTTTGCGTGATTATTTGTGGGTTGCCGAGTATCAGCAAAACGGAACGCTGCACTATCATTTACTTGTTAACGTATTTATGAATATCAAGCGCGTAAATCGTGCTATGGGTATAGCCTTGTTTCATCAAGGTATGCTTGGAGATTTGACAATTGACAAATATAATGGTGTAGATGTTAAGCGCGTAACATCCAATCGTGGTGCGCTGAATGCCTATTTAACGAAGTACATAAGTAAAAGCGAAAATCACACCTACAAGCGTGCGCCTTGGCGATGTTCACAAAGCGTGTCGGCCTTGTTTACTTCTGTCGCCATAGATGCGGAAACAAGTCTAATGTTACAAAGGGAATTTGCACGTTTGCCACTGCGCAAGTACGAAAACGACTTTGCAGATATCTATTTTTTCAACGTGAGAACATCCTCGGGTTGGTTCAACCTTCCCGACACTTGTCGCAAAAAGATAAACGAGTTAAACAACCGAATATCAAGAGATTTTGAAATATCCTATTTGGAAAACAACATTAACCGCCTTTCGGCAGAACTCAGCCAAATAAAGCGGAAATCAACGAGAAGAAAAAAAGAACTAATAATGTATAAATTAAAACGGAAATATGAGGAAATATACTGCGATTGTATTTAGTGAGGGATATCGCCCTTGCAAGTATCGGAACGTGACGAAACCCGATAATTTGGCGAAGTGGTTCAGCTTTCACTTTTCGAGGGTTACGGCTATCAATTTGTACGACAAACAAACCAAGCAATTTGTTAAACAATTAAGATATTGAATTATGACACCATTTGAAAAACTCACTTTGAAAATGCTTTCTTTATTCTATCATTGCTGCGAGAATACCGCCAAGGCTCGCAAACGTGAAATCATGGCTTATTTTGACTGCTCCCCTACTCGTCTGCAACTCCGCCACCTTTGCCAATATGAGGGTTGCACGTTTGAAGAAATAAAAGCAATAATCGGACAAAATTAGCGCAAATAAAAACAGAATAAGCTAATATCGGGCGCACTGCAAAAGCGGTGCGCTTTATCTTTGCCCGAAAATTTAGTATTAACAATAAAAAAAAGAGAAAATGAAAATTGCATCTTTTACCGCGGAAAAACACAGCGGTATGAAAATTTTTAAGCCTGTGCAGTATCTGCACATTGTAGGCAATCACGAAAACCTCTCAGCCGTTCGCGTTCGCGTTCGTCTCGTTAACTCCGAAAGCGGCCGCGTTGATGAAATTATCCCATTTATTGCGCTTGATGTCTTGGGCGAAGTCGCTTCAATGAATGAAGGTTTCTTTGTAGGTCGTAACTCGGGCGGCGTAGCCGATGCAGGCAACGTTTTTGCCGTTAACGTAATGTTGCATCCATCGGCAAGTATCTACCTTTCAAATGACAAGTTCCTTGAAGTAGATATTGAGGGTCTTGATTCTGCTGCCGAAACAATTGTTTACGGCATTGAAACTGCCAACATTGATAAGGAGTTTGTTTGCCGATACAATAAATTCTACATGTCTGCCGGAGAATTACAAAAGACTTTCAGTGTTGGCGAAAATGAGAATCTCATTTTGCCAAAAGATTCTTTCGAAGAAGTTTCTTTGCACTACCACAACGGCTCAACCTGTAACTATCTGATGGATGAACTAAAGTCTTTGATGATGGCAAAGAATGACATTGTTTCGGTTAGTGACTATCATTTCTCAGATGGTGTGACAAAAGCGTTTATCGCTCAGTTTGGATATCGTTCAATGTTCGGTCTTGATGTGTCTGAGGTTGAGAGTTTTGATGTACGTCGCGCATCTGCGAACACTGCGTTTGAATTTATTTTGATTGACACCTTGAAAAGTTAAAAGCCATGAGTTTGTTGAAGAAAATAGGCCAAGGCCTTAAAAATGTCGGCAAAAAGATTTCTACTGCAGTAGATAACACTGCAAAGAAGTTGGCTACAAGTAATAATCTGCTTTTGTCGGGTGTTGGCTCTGTCGTTGATGCACTTATCCCCGATAAGCAGGTGGAAGAAATGAAAGCAGCAGCCGCGCGAGATGGCGAAACCAAGGTCGCCAAGGTTGAAGAAACTGTCCAAGCTGCTGCAGCAGCGCAGGGCATTACCGATGTAGTGGCCATCAATACCGCAACCAAGATTGCCGCGCAGAAGGTAAGCGAGGAAACCAAAACCACGCTAAACGATAACGAAGCGAGTGTAAAGGTTAGTACATGGGAAAAGGTCAAGGCCTTTGCTAAGAAATACATGTACTATCTCATTGCCGCAGGCGTTGTTCTTGTTGGCCTTGTTGTTTGGCTCTGTACTCGCAAGGGCGGGAAGAGAAAATTCCGCAGATAATCAAAACAAAAACATTCGGAAAGGCCGCAGGCTTAAAAGGTATCTTTTAGATCCTGCGGCCGCATCCGACTAATACAATAAAGAAATGGCATATAATAGAAACTATAACAGCTACAGCCGTAGCAATGGCGGTTACTCTCGCCAATATCAGCAGCAGCCGCGCAAACGTTCGGGCGCAAAGTTTACCAAGGTGCAGGGCAATGATGGTATTATACCCATCGTTAGCGCGTGGCGCGTCAATCGCAAAGGCGAATTGCTCGTTTTATACGCTCGCCCTTACAAGTCAACTGCTACCCATGAGGGAAAGCGCGGTATCTTTTACAACTATTTTGTAACGATTACCAACAAGAGCAACTATAACGTAACTCGTACAAGTGGCCTGCTATATCCCGATGATAGACGCCTTTTAATTCCCGATTTCGGGGAGATTGTCACCGCAAACGGCAAGGGCGGCACATGGTGTTCTGCAGTTCGCAGAAGATAACTTCTAATTCATGAAAAACACACCTTAAAAAAAGAATATGAAAACAAAAGGTCTATCTTCCGTAATTGGAATTGTGCAAAAGATATCGCAGTTTGTTGTATATCTCCGTGCCATTATCGCGGCTATCGAGGCCGTGCGTGACACGCTTAAAAAAGCTGAGGACGATGAAAACGAAAAGTAAAAACATTTGGATTTTGTTAGTATCTGCTTTGTCTGTATGTGTTGCCGCTGTTGCCTGGTTCTTCATGAAGAAGAAAAAGGCAACCACCGAAAGTGGGGAAAATTCCCCCACTTCGGTCGGTGGCGATACCTCGGTAAATGTGCCTACAAAAGCTATTGGATATCGGATAAATAATCCGCTAAATATCCGATATTCAAGCGCGAATAATTGGAAAGGACAAACGGGTGAATTAAGTGGATTTTGTGTATTTGATACTCCCGAAAACGGCATACGTGCCGCGATGGTCAATTTGAAGAGTTACCGCAAGCAGGGAGTTGTTACCATTGGCGACATCGTTAGCCGTTGGGCACCGCCTACCGAAAACAATACACAAAATTACATTGACTTTGTTTGTAAGAAGTTAGGCGCAAACATCAGTGACGAAGTAGAGCAGGACGCACAAAGTTATACAGCATTGTTGCAGGCAATGTGCATTATGGAAATAGGCGCACAGCCTTACGATGTGCAAGTATGGGCAAAGGCTGCGCAGACTGCCAACCTCTAAAAAATACCATGAAAAACACACCTTAAAAAATCGTATATGAAGAATAAAAGATTGTTGCAGGATAACACCTTAAAAAGTGTATTAGCTGCCGTTGTTTTGGCGGCTGTTGCCGTGTTGCTGTATTGGTTTACCAATAAGCGCAAAAAGATTACCACCTATGGCGTAAAAGGCAATGGCGAAATAAGTGAAGCGCAAGCGCAGTATTTGGCAGAACGTCTCTTCGATGGTATGAAGAATATCGGCACGGATGAAGACGTAATAAACGAAGTATTTGAGGAACTGAGCAAGCACAAGCGAGCAGTTTTGCAAGTGCATGAGGCCTTCGGAATGCAGCGTTATTGCCTTGTGGGTTCGGATATTGTCGGCATAAAGCTAAATCTGAATCAATGGCTAAAAAAGGAGCTGTCTGCGAAAGAGTATGCCAAATGGCAATTGTTGTATGAAAGTGCAACAAAATGAACGATGCGCAAAAATTCTTGACAACAGACCTATTGCCTGCTTTTTTTGTCGGGCAATGGGTTTCAGTTGTTGAGGACATAACAAATATTATTGTTTATGTGCTTGTTTCAGTATTGACTAAAGTAATAATGAATTTAATAGAGAAAAAAGAACATGACAACGTTATTCACAAAAGATGATATTAAGGAAATTGCGTCGCAAATTCTCGAAACCTCTTCAAACCATATAGTGTTACGCACTAAATTAGGTTATAAAGGCGAGGAAATCGAATGTGTTGATAAGGTGCTTTTTGTTGTTCAGTCGGACAACGCATATAGTAAAATAGTAGCAGAGGGCGACAATTATAAATTAGAAAGAAGCTACAAAGATAGGAATTTTTATTTGCGTGGGCAGGGTGTTTGGTTGCCCGATGGTTTGGGCTTCTTCTGCGATTACGCAAAATTCCCTGATAACACTATATATATAGAATGTTCAAAAATTTAACTATCTTTGCGTATGTATTGGATATTTCCAAAGGTTAGAAAATTGTTCTTTGACAATTATCGGGTAATTTTGCGCTTGTTGTTTAGCCTTATTTCGCAGGAATTAAAGCGTTTGAAAAGTCAATATTTTGTAAAGTGTAATTGAAAAAATCGGGGCGTATTTCTTTATATCATCTAAAAAGTTGATAAAAAAGGCCGTCCCGATATTTTTTTTTACTTAATAATACCGATTATATAACAAAATAGTATTGTTGTTAAATTTGCGCTATAATCTAAAACAATGAATCTTATTCCAGCATTTTCAGGAAAGTATCCTCATCTACGATACGTATACCGAGTTTCTGCGCTTTCTCTAACTTGGCTGGGCCCATATCGCGCCCAGCAAGAACAAAGCTGGTCTTGCTTGATATGGAAGAAACATTGGTGCCACCATGTTGTTCAATCATGGCTTTATATTCATTTCGTGAGTGTTGTGCAAAAACGCCACTAATGACGATGTTCTTTCCTATCAACTTGTCGGTGTATTTAATGCTATCATCTACAATGATTTGCATCTGCAAACCTGCATTTTTAAGACGATTAACAAGAGTGCGGCATTCCTCATTAGCAAAGAAATGTAGGATGCTTTGGGCTATCTTCTCCCCTATCTCATCTACCGCGGTGAGTTCATCAAACGTGGCATTTTCAATACGTTCCATAGTTTCGAAAGCACGAGCCAGTTTCTTAGCCACGGTTTCACCCACAAAACGTATACCAATAGCAAATAATACACGTTCAAATGGTACCGTACGTGAATGTTCGATACTGCGTATTATATTTTCAGCAGACCTAAAACCCATACGTTCAAGGCGACAGATGTCGGGAATGCGCAGATTGTAGAGATCAGCGGCATTATGTATTAACCCTACCGAATAAAGCAAATCTACTGTCTCTGCTCCGAGTCCGTCGATATTCATTGCTTTTCGACTAATAAAGTGCTCTATACGGCCTTTAATCTGTGGTGGACAAGTTGCATCGTTGGGACAAAAGATTGCCGCCTCGCCTTCTACGCGCATCAATAATGTTCCACATTCAGGGCAACGGGTGATAAAACGCACTTTCTCTCCCATCATGAACGAACGTGCTGTAAGATCTACCGCCGTAATCTTGGGAATAATCTCGCCTCCTTTTTCCACAAAGACCATATCACCAATATGGAGATCGAGGTTTTCCATAAAGTCTGCATTGTGCAGTGTCGCACGTTTGACCATGGTACCCGAAAGTTGCACAGGCTCAAAATTGGCTACGGGAGTTACAGCTCCCGTACGCCCTACTTGATAGGTGATCTCGTTAAGACGGGTAACAGCCTTTTCTGCTTGAAACTTATAAGCAATGGCCCATCGAGGTACTTTGGCTGTATAACCGAGCATACGTTGTTGCGACAGGGAGTTGACTTTAATGACAATGCCGTCCGTTGCCACAGGTAAGTTCTTTCGTTCAGTATCCCAGTAGTTAATATATTCAAACACTTCGTCAAGTGTAGAACATTTGCGCATAGCAGGCGACACTTTGAATCCCCACTTAGCAGCCTGTTGCAAGCACTCATAGTGCCCAACATCAGGTAATGTATTGCCTAACATATAATATAGATACGCATCCAGTTTGCGCGAAGCAACTACTGTAGAATTCTGTAGCTTTAGTGTTCCCGATGCGGCATTACGTGGATTAGCGAAGAGTGCCTCCTCTTGGGCTTCACGTTCCCGGTTGAGGCGGTCAAACTGCTCCCAAGGCATCAGAATCTCGCCCCGGATTTCAAATTCACGGGGAAATCCTTCACCATGCAATACGAGTGGTATGCTGTTGATCGTTTTTACATTGGCTGTCACATCATCTCCCTGTACTCCATCGCCACGCGTTACGGCGCGCACCAAACGTCCCTCCTCATATGTTAGTGAGATTGATACACCATCGTATTTAATCTCGCAGCATAATTCAAATTGTTCGCCACCCAATGCACGTTGTATCCTACCATAAAAATCTTTAACCTCATCAAATGAATAGGTATTACCTAATGACAACATAGGATACTTATGCATTACCTGAACAAACTCGTTACTGAGATCACTTCCTACACGCATTGTGGGCGACATGGAATCATAATATTCCGGATGCTTTGCTTCGAGTTCTTGTAACTTACGCATGATGCAATCAAACTCAAAGTCCGTTATCTCGGGATCGTTAAGCACATAGTATTTATAATTGTGGCGATGAAGTTCGCTACGTAGATGTTCTATTTGTTCTTTAGTTGTCATTGTAACTGATGATATTTATCAGAAGTTAGAGGATTCACTGCAAAGTTAATATAAATTTTTAAGAGAAATTGTTTATAAGCACCATAAACATATGTATAAATAATGTGGAAAATATGAGCATGAAACATGCAAGTAGATCTACACAAAAACAAAAGGCTGATTATTAATCAGCCTTTTGAAGTACACCCTCAGGGACTCGAACCCTGGACCCATTGATTAAGAGTCAATTGCTCTACCAACTGAGCTAAGAGTGCATCTCTTTTTCAATTGCGATGCAAAGGTAATGCTTTCTTCTGATTCGACAAAATTATTTTACAACTTTTTTTCTTCTTTCCTGTAAAAAATTATCTACAATTCTTTCTGAAAATGGCACATATCAAGCATCTCCTTTGTTTTATACCTCAAATTCAAATAGTTCCGAAGGGGTCGTCCGTTTTAGTGCAGACAGATGTACATCCTTACCAGGAATAAGTCCAGAGCAACGAAGCTCCCACTCTACCGTCTTATAAGCTAATTCGGGATGATTGTTTTCACGGCTAAGATGGCACAACCATATATATTTCAAGTGTTCGGTAATGTTTGTAGCCAAGAATTTAGCAGCTTCCTTATTACTCAGATGCCCGTTGGGGCCTTTGATTCTATCCTTCAGATGCTGTGGATATGGTCCTCTAGCCAACATCTCATCATCATAGTTTGCCTCAAGAATCAGATAATTTGCTTTATCTATGTATTCAGCCACCTTTGCTGTTATATGCCCTATGTCTGTAATAAAGCAGAACGTACCCGCTGAGGTTTCTATGCAATAGCCTACATTATCATTTCCATCATGTGGAACCTCAAATGCGGTTATGTTGAAATCACGAAACCGTATAGTTTCCTCTTTCTCTATATAGCGCATACATGACACCAGTTTTTGGGTCATACAATAATTCTTATTGATCCCCACATGGGTAGCCTTAGTAGCGTAAATGGGGATATTATACTTCTCACCAAGTGTGCCAAGAGATTTGATGTGATCCGCATGATCGTGAGTTACGAAAACTCCCATAATGCGGTCAAAATCCAACCCAACCTCTTTGAGTGCTCCTTTTATCGTACGTACAGGGATGCCTGCATCTATCAAGATTCCAAAATCATCGGTACCCAGATAGAAGCAGTTTCCACTGCTACCACTTGCCAAACAAATAAATTTTATCTTCATATCTTTTTTCTTAATTATCACATTTTTTTATACCTATCGCATAAAAATCAGAAAGGATAGCCTACCGCAAAATGCCAGGCAAAATCCCTACCGAACTTAGGACATATGACAGGATAGCGCAATTCTTTTTCCGCATAGGCAGGGTTAATGGCCTTCATGGCAACATCAAATCTCAACACCAAGAAATTCAAGTCAGCGCGCACTCCCACTCCATACGAGGCGGCAATCTGCTTATAGAATCCATTCCATGCAAATACGCCGCCAGGTTGGTCATCATAATTATACATGGTCCATATATTACCGGCATCAACGAAGAGTGCGCCATTGAGTTTCCAAAAAAGCCTCATGCGATATTCAAGGCTCATATCTAACTTAACGTCTCCAGATTGATTGATATAGTCAATAGTACCATTGCGCCCTACATAGCTACCTGGTCCTAATCCGCGTACCGACCATCCGCGCACTCCATTTGCGCCACCTGCATAATAACGTTTCTCAAATGGGAGCATTCTCGAGTTGCCATAAGGAAACGCCACACCAATGTCCAAATGGAACAGCAATGAGTTATTGCGGTCAAAATTCATGTTAAAGGTCCATGCAGCATCGGCCTTAAGGTATTGGGCAAAAGCGATATTGGATATTCTATATTGTCCAAGTGTATCTTGTTGCAAGCCTAACATGCGAGAGGCCATGGACAATAATCCACCTGCCGTTTCTACATTTGCTCGAATGGTATTTGATGTATAGAAGAAGTTTTCACGGACACCTGAGTTCTTCGACAAATAATAGAACGAGTAGCCAGTTCTTAATATCATCAAATCCTCATAATTGAACTTCATGATAGAGTTGGCACTATTATACTGGTTCAAATAATGGTCTACAAAGTGCTGGTCTTTCTGAGGAACTGATACCAAGTTTACTCCTATAGGCTCAAAGCGATGCTGAATCCACTGGTTGGAATTCCAAAGGTAGCTCCATGATGCTGAAAGCACATTTCTGTGAAATTCTGGGCGCCGCTGAGCATTATACTGTAAACCGACCTGCGTAACAGCCTTACTTTTCCTCTGATATTCAGGGGGGATAAAAGGCAAGACGAGTTTCGGAAAGGTAAGCCCCACATCGGCTCCATATTCTAGGTAGTATCTACCATCATAGTCTTGCAGCTGGGTAATTGTTTCATAAGCACCACGGATCTGCACCGTAAGCATTTCGGAGCCACCAAACAGGTTTCTGTCACTGAACGACAAAGAGGCCGATGCACCAAAATCTCCCAGCGTATGAGTGACATCCACTTCCGTTCCAATAGCAACTTTCTTAGCCGGATATAGTACAATATGGCTATTCAGCGTGCTATCACTGGTTTCCTCAAAGCTCACGTTCGTATATTTCAGTGCTCCCAAACGTCCATATGAAATATAGGTGTCTTTTACATCGGAGGCATTATAATAGCTTCCTTTTTCAATTAGCGAGTAGTTTTTCTGCAAGCTGGGTCGCAATACCAATGCATCTCTAAAATAAAAGGGAATGCTATCCACTATCACCATATCATTACTTCCCCCTTCATCACTGTGAGTAGTATATGTCACATTTTCGATCTTATATTTACGGATAGGATTTATGGCATAAGTGCCGGATTCCCCTTTTCTCGCCATTCCATTCCCATTACGCACACGTACCGTAAGATTCACGTCATGCGAGTATCGGGCAGTATCAGCAATAAATGTTACATAATCTTTACGAAAAGTATAATAGCCTTTATCATGCAGACATTCTGCAATGCGTGCGCGTTCCTCTTTAAGGAGGTCTGAGTTAAAGCTCATTCCTACATGGAGTTTGGAAAACATTGTATCCTTTCTCACTTCGGCCAACAACAGTGTATCAAGCGACGTGTAGTGCAAACTCTTTATTTTATATTGCTGCTTGGTTTGGATGTAATAAGTGACACTTGCCTTTTCCCCATCATATTTGGCTTTAGCCTCTACTTTAGCATGCAAATAACCTTCATTGACCAATATGTTCTGAAGTATAGAGCAACTCTTGTGCATCAAAGTGTCATTATATATATGAGGGGCCTCACCCATTTTCTTCAGGGTACGGTTTACATACGAATTGCTTTTCCCTGAGAGGCAATAGATATGCAATGGTAATCGTACTACACCCAAAATGCGTGTGTTGGGTAGCTGACGGACATTTGGTCTCAGTTTTGCGGCCATTGCCGGATTATCCTCCGACACAACCCTGACCTCATCCAACAAATACTTACCTTCTGGCAGATAACGTGATACGGAGCAGGAAGATAAGGCCATAAGCATTATCCCTGTGCATATCTTCCATATGATATTTTTACCCACCTTTATCACGCTATGTAGAGAATGATATTATATTTAACTCTCAAACTCATTATTTCATTTCATCAGCTTCTTCAGGTCGCAGTCGGTCTGCTTGATGCCCTTGCGGAACATCTTGGCATTGAGCTGGGCACCGAGGAGCGAGGTATGTGTATGGTCGCGCTTGTAGTATCTGGCGGCCTTCTCCTTGCTGCCTGCCTTGCGGTCGAGGTAGTCGGCAGTGAGGTTATGCATATCCACGAAGGCTACGCCGAGCTCATCGGCCACCTCCTTGGCCCATGTGGCACAGCTGCTCGGGCGACGCTCCATCTTGCCACCGGGCCATTCGTTGCGCGGAGTCATGCTCACGATGACGGGTGTACCGCCCTTCTCGCGTACGTCACCTACAAACTTTCGCAAGTACCAGCCGTATGAGTATACCACTTTATAAGTACGGTCCTTCTCGAGACGGTATACATGGCTGCTGTCCTTCACGCCACGGATGTCGGCACGAGCCTTGCCACCAGCAATGTCGCCCATGTCGTTATGACCAAACTGTATGAGTACATAGTCGCCGGGTTCAATGCTGTTGTACACCCTTTCCCAACGGCCCTCCTCAACGAAGGTGCGGGCACTGCGGCCAGCCTTGGCGGCATTGACGAGCGTACACTTCTTGGTGTTGAACACGGTGTGAGCCACACTGGCCCATCCCCACATGCTGTTTTCGTCCTTATCTTCATTCTTCACGGTGCTGTCGCCTGTAAAGAACACGACGGGCTTGCCTGGCTCGCGCACAAACTGCTCCTTGGGAAGGTCGAGCGGAAGGAGATATTCCTTCAGCGCCAAGCCGTCGCAAGCAGCAATGGCTTCGGCAGCCGAGCGGGCATTGGTCTTCGCACCAAACTCGCTGGTATGTATCTTGTCGAGGTAGAACATGTAGTTTACCTTCCAAGGACCATAAGCTTCAAACTTGCGTGCGGTAGTACCCTCAAGGTCAATCCAGGGAACATTCATCTCGCTGGCAATCTCTTGCTGCCACTTGGTGAACGTGTCACGCTTGCGAGTGATGGTCAAACTCCTTTGGGAAGATAAATCTTCCGTCGTCGCAATCGGCGCTCCATCCGCGCCGACCCATGAATTTCTAGGAGTGAGTGAGCAGAGCACGGGATAAGCCCCCTTGCTGCGCACGTCGCGGATAAACTTACGCATATACTCGCCATAACTGAAGACGGTCTCTACCGCACCCGTCTCCTTGATGGTCACCACCATGCTGTCGGTGCCGATGCCAGGAATGGATGCACGAGCACGACCATGGTCGTACGGACCATTGTCGTTGTGTCCCAACTCGATGATTACCCAGTCGCCGGGCTTCACGCCTTCGAGCACGGCAGGCCATAATCTATTATAGAAGGTGCGGCTACTGGTGCCACCAAGCGCATGGTTCTCTACCGTGATGCGGTTCTCATCGAAGTATTCGTGGGCAAAATATCCCCAGCCCCACTGGCCATTGTTACCGTTGCCCAACGTACCAGTACGCATGGTACTGTTTCCCACAAGAAACAGCACAGGGTTGGTTCCCTTACGCGACGAGCCGGGTATAGGGCGAGCCGTGTTGGCCTTGTTTAGGCTATCGAGCGTGAGGTCACGCACCTTATTTACATCTTCGAGCGGAGCTTTTGCATTATCTGTATTCTGTGCTGCAATAGTCCATACACAAGCACAGAACATTAATAGCATAATATGTTTTTTCATATACCTATTTATAATATGATGCAAAAATAATCATTTTTTTTGTAATCATGCAGTCAATAAGGTTTACTAATACTTTTTTTCAATAATTACACATGGTTTATTTTATAAAAGTCTTATATTTGTCCTATTATTTCATGTAAATCTCCAAACGAATGAAGAAGACTCTAATTCTGGTATTATTATTATCATCTTTCACTTGTGCTTTTGCACAGAATGAAGCTCTACCGAGAGATACCAGCAAACAGCAAATGCAAAAGCCCCCCCGTGTACGTCGTCCCTATTTTGATCCAGCCAAGCCCGACGTTCACGATCCCGTCATGGCCAAAGGAGAAGATGGACGTTATTATATTTTTGCAACAGGGATGGGCGTAGGAGTAATGTCAAGTGCCGACATGGAAGAATGGCAAATAGAACCGGCCGTGCTAAACGAGATACCAGCTTGGGCCGTAGACTCTGTACGTGGTTATCAAGGCCACACTTGGGCGCCCGATATCAGTTATCATCATGGGTTATGGCATCTATACTATTCATGTTCCACCTTTGGAAAGAATGGAAGTGCCATTGGGCTTGCAATAAACTCAACACTAGACCCAAGCTCCCCTGATTTCAAATGGCATGACAAAGGTATGGTGATTGTATCACATCGCAACAAAGACAATTGGAATGCCATTGATCCCAACCTTATTGTAGACAAGAAAGGCACCCCATACCTCAGTTTTGGTTCATTCTGGGATGGCATTCAGTTGGTACAATTATCTAAAGAAGATTTCCAGACTCCCGTAAATAAACCAGTAACCATTGCTCGCAGATACGCGAAGAAATATGTAAATGGTAGAAACATCAACTTCACCGTTGAGGGAAAAGATACCATTGAGGCGGGCGAGAATGCTATAGAGGCCCCCTTTATCTTTAAGAAAGGAAAGTACTACTATCTGTTTGTAAGTTTTGACTATTGCTGTCGGGGAGAGAGTTCAACCTACAAAACCGTCTACGGACGCTCCAAGCATATTGAAGGTCCATATTATGATAGAGAAGGACGCCGAATGGATGAGGGTGGAGGTACCTATCTCTTTGGTCCCAATGAAGAATACTTTGGAGTAGGCCACTGTTCGGTATACCATTTTGAAGGGAAAGACTATTTCGTCTCCCATGCATACGAGAAAGCCCAGCACGGAAGAGCCAAATTATTTATCCGCCCGTTGTTCTTTGACAAGAAAGGATGGATAGTTCCCCATGCCGATAAAGCGGACTAATTGAATAGACTAATTCATGAGTTAGCTGATTTAATATCTAACTCACGTTAAATAACTATTTTCTCTTATAAAAATAAGCAACCATGAATTCATGGTTGCTTAAATGTTTCATAGGTACCATCGTCATAGAAAATTTTTATTTCATCAATTTTCCTATGCAAGATTTTTTTTATTATACTTGTCTGATTATTAGTACCGAAGCCCTCATTTAGGGGTGTTTGAAGTGGCATTTCCTTGCGTTTTTTTGCATTAGCCGTATCCTTGGGCGCATTTATGCGATTCTCAGCAAATAATTCACCTTGATAAAATACGGGAGCAATACGCTGTTCATCTCCATCTTCATGAGAGAGTGCATCTCTGTTGTCATCTTTCACCACCTGGTTTAGGGCAGTCGCTGTATCCTCTGTATGTTGTATCATTGAGGGATAAGCTTCACCAACGGCACTCTCGTATGGAGCATTACCGTCAATCAACCAATACAGGTTGATTTTAGGAAACTTCTGATGTATTTTCATCACCACCTCCATACTAGGGTTATTACGTCCACTTAGTATATGAGATAAGGTAGGTCTATTTACACCAATATAGTCAGCAAATTGACTTTGCGTCATTCCTTCACGCTCTATCATCTCACTAATACGCGATTTCATATTCCTTATCAAGATTAATTTTGTTATTACTAAGAGATTACAAAGTTAAATATTATTATTTACAAATACAATTTATAATTATAATCAATTATGCTGGCAGTAAATCTACACCAAATAACAAATGTAATTCAATAAAATAGTTCAAATTCACCATCCGCCACTATTTTGCCTATATTTTACTTCATAAATTAAATGTATTCTATTGATATATTTAATATTATAAGTAGATTTTACTCATTATGGATGGCAAGTATAGGAAATATACATTAAATTCCCCATTACTTATAAAAAACTTTAATAAAATATGCTAATATATCTGATATTTAGCAAGATATGAATTATTATTATGATTGCATATAATTGAAATTTCTGAGTTTACAAGTCATGCACTCTCCCACCCTACATGTAATTACAAATCTAAACTAATTGTATTGTAATATAATTTCCACCTATCTTTTGTAAATTTTAGAGTTGACAAATGTAACAATATGTGGTGTAGATTTTATAGAGATAAAGCTTCATGTTTACATTTGTTACCTTATATAGAAACCAACGAAAGAATTTTGCTTAAATTCCGCCAGAATCCCATATTTACGTCCCAAAGTACAGCTAATCGAAAAAAACGCAAGGAAATAAGGCTAAAAACGGGTAAAATTGAGCATAACTATAATATAAACAATTAGTTACATTAAAAATATATCTGTAAGCAAAAATTTCATTCTGAAAATAGCCTCCTCACCTCCTCCATTATTCCATATTAAATAGCGTGAGTCAATATAAGAGGTAATGTTTGGTATCATTCAATCAACTCTCCCCTTTGCGCCTAAGGGATCAGGGCGAATGAACGGTTAGTTTGCGAACGGAGTCTAAGGCCTCGCTACTGACGAATATGAAAGCTTCGGAGCAGCTTACAAAAAAAGCAGCGACCATAGATCGCTGCCCCATATATTCTAATCCTTAAGCTATTATTGCAATACTCCCTACTCTTTCATCACATTCTTCAATCTGCCATAGCTATCAAAGGCCTGACGCACAGAGAGCCAAATGGCAATCATAAGCGACAGCATAGAAGCCGCCATAGTAATTACTACAATCATAATCTGATATTTGATAGCAACATTAGGGCTGCTTCCACCTAGAATCTGCCCTATCATAGTACCAGGCAACGACACGAGTCCCATTACCGCCATATTGGCTATGGCCGGACTAAACGATTTTACGATTGCTTGTCGCACAAATGGCTGCAAGGCCTCACTGCGAGATGAGCCATTTCCCAACATATAATAATACAAGTTCTGTTCACGGCGCAGTGTGGTATAGAAAGCTCCTATCGCTATCACATTTACAGAAAGCATGTTGCCGAGCAATATCCCCATGACAGGAATAAAATACTGCGCACTGAATACATTGTTTAGTTTAAGCACAATTCCTAAGAAATACAGTCCCACCAGCACACTTGCTACCATAAAGCCAACAACAAGCGGCATCATCAAGGTCTTACGCCTGATCTTAGTCCGTGTGATAGCCGTTTCCGTAGCTATAAAAACCATTATTATTACCCAAAGGCAATTTATTATGGGGTTGTCCCATTCAAACAGATAACGCAGATAAACCCCAATAAAAAGCATTTGCAATACCATGCGTATAGTGCCTTCGCAAATCCCCTTCAGTAGTTTTGTCTCATACTTCCATATATAATAGATTGGGATTAGCAATAGCAGCAATCCTATTCCCAAGCTTGTATACGATATATCTATAGTGCCCATTTTTATGCTATCTCATCTTTTATTCCAGCGAAATCACGTTAGAGCAGCCTGAAATGAAGTTGCTATCGTGCGATACCGCCACAATTGTTGTTCCTTTGCGCTGTTGTACCTGAAGGAATTCCATTACTCGGTTACGTGACTCCGCATCTAAAGCTGCCGTAGGCTCATCCAATAACCATATTTTTTTATTCCTCACCGACAGTGCTGCCAATATGATGCGCTGCCGTTGTCCTCCCGACACTTCCGAAACACGCTTCTCCAACAGGTCTACCCCAACATCCAATAAGGCCATGTTCTCATGCAGCAAATCCGTGGATGATTGTACGTTTTTCACCCCTCCACCCATACGGATAGTATGGTTTACCAGTTCGCGAACCGTTTCGTTTGGAAACGCCAGGTCTTGAGGGAGATACACCGTCTTTTTGCGTACAGATTCACAGGTAAATTCGTTCATTTTTACACCATCTACCATGATTGTACCTCCAACGGTTGGTGTAAGCCCTATGAAGGCTTTCAAGAGAGAGGTTTTTCCACATCCAGACTTACCTACTACACAAGCCCACTCCCCTTTCTTGATATGACAAGAAAAGTGTTCAATCACGTTCTCCTCCCCAAAACGAATGGACAGATTCTCTACCAGAAGCATTAGCTTTACTTTAATTTGAATTTTAGTTTCAATTGGAGACAAAAGTACAATTTTTATTTGACACATGCCTTATATAAGAGCAACAAAAGACCTAAACAAAAAAAACAGGTGCACAGAAATCTCCGTGCACCTGCAATTACCAGCTATTATTTGCTGCTTTCTATAGTATTTATTTATTCTGCTGTACTCAAAGGTGAAGCCTGTGTATAAGTACGTGTGGCAAGTTCCTTGTCAAGCATATACATGCCATACTTGTTTCCTTCCACAGCTTCTACTGCGGCTATCATTTCGCGAGCGCTCTCCTCTTCTTCTACCTGCTCGTCAATAAACCATACCATACGGTTGATAGAGGCAAAGTCGCGATCCTCATTGGCAATAGCTGCAAGGTTGTTTATAAGTGAGGTCACCTTCTTCTCGTGCTCAAGAGTCTGGGTAAACATAGCCAATACGCTATCCCATGTAGTAGGCACCTCCTCAATGGGGAGCAGTGTAACCTTTGCATCGCGTGAGTTGAGGTAGTTCATGAAGATGCGTGCATGATCATTTTCCTCTTGGAATTGCACGTAGAACCAGTTTGCTACGCCCTTGAGTCCCTTGGCTTCTGCATCCATTGACATGGCGAGGTATAGATAGGCCGACCATAGCTCGGCATTGATCTGAGCATTAATAGCTTCGTGTAGTTTCTTGCTTAACATATTATTCAATGTTTAGAGTTTAATGTTTAGAGTTTAGAGTTCAATGTTTAGAGTTGATAGATGGCTCAGATCTCTGTTTTCCACACACCATGCAGGTTGCAATATTCATACACGGCAATGGGTTTGTCGTTGCATACGCAGAACACAGCTTCTGGCTTGCCTTCGTGAGGTAGGTCAATGCGGATGCCGCCATTCTCGGTCTCTACATAGATGAAAGCAATATGGTGATCTTCCGTCATGGGGTGTGCTACGCTACCAACCTCCACCTTGATGTGGCAATCGTCGATACGTGTCACTACCGGGAGATGTTTTTCCACACTGGCATCTACTGTATTCACTGTCAACTCTTTCATCTTCTCTCCACAGCAAACTACGGGAACTTTAGAGTCTACAATCTTCTGGATTACATTACCACAATGTTCGCATTTAAAAAACTTTACAGCCATAATTTTATAGTTTTAAGAGGTTATTAATTTCTTTTTTCTACGACAAAGTTAAGGTATAAATTCCATACCTGCAAATACATTTCATCTATCGAGTAATAGTCAAAACCAATCTTGGGTGTTAACTTGCTCTTAATATGAAACGCGAATCAATCCAAGGGGCAAAGATGGGAACCTCACATTGCTTCATCATGTATTATTGCAAGAAATCTTGTTTCCACTATGCTATAACCCTTTGCTCCCCTATATTGTTTTTTCATTCCTATAAAAAAATCCCTTAGCCGGCCAGCATCGTGCACACAACATATAGTGCAACTACTGCCGCCAACAATATAAGTAAGAATCCCATTGAGAATCCGTTAAACTTACGCTTTGCGGGCCCCATTCCAGCCTCCGGAAGTTCTTGCTGAGCTACTTCCTTACTTTTGTTACTATCGTTTTCTCTCATCATACAATCAGTTTTTGCAAATGTACAAAAGTTTCTTGTTACTTAATCGATATATCTCAGATATTTTTATCACAGTGTACAAACAAATCATATTCCCATACGTTGATAAGAGGTATTAACCATATATATATATATCTTATGAAAATAGGTATTCTCGCCAGCCTTCTTTGTGGACTCAGTATGGCAGTTCATGCGCAAAAGGTAGACAACAGCACTATCACTTCGTTTGACCTCAACCGTTATTTGGGTAAATGGTACGAAATAGCCCGCTACGACCATGCTTTCGAGCGTGATCTTGTAGGTGCTACCGCTGAGTACACATTGCTCGACAATGGTATGATTAAGGTACTCAACAGCGGTCATCTCTACACCCTCGACGGCAAGTTCAAGGAAAGCACAGGTAAAGCCAAGCCCAACAAGAACGGCAAGCCAGGACAGTTGCGCGTCAGTTTCTTTGGTCCCTTCTATAGCGATTATTACATCCTCGACCTCGCGCCCGACTATTCCTACTCGGTCGTAGGCAGTAGTAGCCCCAAATACCTTTGGATACTTAGCCGTACACCACAACTGAAGCCCGATGTGCAGAGCAAGATTATCAAGAACCTTCAGAAACGAGGCTACGACACCTCCAAACTGATTTGGGTGGAACAGAAGTAATGAGTTGTGAGCTATGAGCTGTGAGCTGTGAGTTGTGGGCTATGAGCCTAAAAATAGAATGTTTTGGCTGATTGCAATAAAATAATGAATTCATCATTCATAATTCAAATAATATTTTTACATTTGCAGCTGACATTGTCTAATACCGAAAAGAACACACAACCATGAAAAAGGAGATTAAATTCAGCCTTTTGTACCGCGACATGTTCCAGTCATCAGGCAAGTACCAACCCCGTGCCGACCAACTCGCCCGCATAGCCCCCGTCATCGTTGAGATGGGCTGCTTTGCTCGTGTAGAGACCAACGGTGGAGCCTTCGAACAGGTAAACCTGCTCTATGGCGAGAATCCCAACACGGCCGTGCGTACCTTCACCAAGACCTTCCACGAAGCAGGCATACAGACCCACATGCTCGACCGCGCACTCAACGGTCTGCGTATGTTCCCCGTACCTGCCGACGTTCGTCGTCTTATGTATAAGGTAAAGAAGGCCCAGGGTACCGATATCACCCGTATCTTCTGCGGACTCAACGATGCCCGCAACATTATCCCCTCCATCAAGTATGCTCTCGAGGCAGGCATGATACCACAAGCTGCGCTCTGTATCACCCACTCCCCTATCCATACCGTTGAGTACTACACCGAGCTGGCCGACAAGCTCATCGCTGCCGGAGCCACCGAGATAGCGCTCAAGGACATGGCAGGCATCGGGCGCCCCAAGATGCTGGGCCAGCTGGTCAAGAACATCAAGACCCGCCACCCCGAAGTCATCGTGCAGTACCACGGCCACTCAGGCCCGGGTCTCTCCATGGCCTCCATCCTCGAGGTGTGCGAGAATGGTGCCGACATCATCGACACCGCCATCGAGCCCCTGTCGTGGGGTAAGGTGCACCCAGACATCATCTCCGTGCAGGCCATGCTCAAGGATGCCGGTTTCCAAGTGCCCGAGATCAATATGAACGCCTACATGAAGGCACGCAGCCTCACACAGGAGTTCATGGACGATTTCCTCGGCTACTTCATGGACCCCACGAACAAGCACATGTCGTCACTGCTGCTCAAGTGCGGACTCCCTGGTGGCATGATGGGCTCCATGATGGCCGACCTGAAGGGTGTGCATGCCGGCATCAACCTTATCCTCAAGGGACAGGGCAAAGCTCCGCTCAGCATCGACGATCTTGTCATCATGCTCTTCGATGAGGTAGAATACGTATGGCCCAAGCTGGGCTATCCCCCACTCGTGACTCCTTATAGCCAGTACGTGAAGAACATCGCCTTGATGAACCTCATGCAGCTCATCAAGGGTGAGGAGCGCTTCTCCATGATTGACAACAATGCGTGGGATATGATTCTTGGCAAGTGTGGCCGCCTGCCCGGACCGTTGGCACCCGAGATTATCGAGCTGGCCAAGAGCCAGGGCCGCGAGTTCACCGATGCCGACCCGCAGAGCTACTACCCCGATGCCCTCGACACCTACCGCAAGGAGATGAAAGAACTGGGTTGGGATACTGGCAAGGACGACGAGGAGCTCTTCGAGTTTGCCATGCACGACCGTCAGTACCGTGACTACCGCTCAGGCGTAGCCAAGCAGCGCTTCGAGACCGAGCTGCAGAAAGCCAAGGATGCAGCACTCGGCGGCACAGGTGTTACTCCCGAACAGCTACAGGCCCTCAAGCATGCTAAGGCCGATGCCATCTGCGCACCGGAGAATGGACAAGTAATTTGGGAAATCTCTGTAGAAGGTCCCTCATCAGCCCCTAACGTAGGGCGCACCTATAAGGAGGGTGAGCTGATGTGCCACATCGCCACACGCTGGGGACAGATGGTTCCTGTCTACGCAGGCTTTTCCGGCCGTCTGGCCGAGGTGACTCCACAGGGAGCCACCGTGATGAAGGGCGATGCCGTGGCATATATAGAGCGTAATTGAAAAGTTGTAATTTTAATATGAAGAGCCGGCCTTGAAGGTCGGCTTTTTCTTTTTACATAGGCAGAGGGGGTGTGTGCAGCCTTCCCCTCCGTGCTTACGCGAGAATGGGCTGTGTTCCTTGCGATATTTCCGTATGAATGGTCGGGCGAGCGGAAATATCGAATTGCCTTTAGCCCCTACGGGCGGAGACCTAAAGGTTCTCAGAGGCCATTTTTCACGATAACTTCCTATCCCCTATCCTTTTAACCCCGATTTCCTTTGTCAGGATTTTTCTCCTTCTCAGAATTGGAAGTATCCGATTTTTTGGGTATATTTGTAGAAGCAATGAGTGTGGCAATAATAAGGTGTATCAGTGACAAAGTCAAGCGACATATATACTCTTAGTTTCCCCAAAGCCAAGAGCGTTTTGGTTTCAGGCGACATACATGGCGAGTTCAATCAACTTGTCTTCAAGCTCTGTGTACAATACTCCATGCGCGACACCTTGCTCATTGTTGCCGGTGATTGTGGTTTCGGCTTTGACAGTCCAGGCTATTACGACGAGATGGTCAAGAAGAACAGTCGCCGTATGTCTGAGGCTAATAACTGGATAATCTTCGTCAGAGGCAATCACGATAATCCCGCCTATTTCGATGGACGTACTTTCCATCATCGTCGTTTCATGGCTGTTCCTGATTATACCATCATACAAGCTTGTCGCCACACCATATTATGTGTGGGTGGTGCCATCTCCATCGACCGCAACTATCGTCTTCACAAGTGGGAGGAGGACAATCGCCGTACTCATCAGCATGCTGTTCCTAAGGATACTCGCCTCGCCCGTCATTATTACTGGGCCGACGAGCCGCCAGTATATGATGACGCTATGCTCTCGCGTATCAATGAGTCCTTTGCTGTAGATATTGTTGTCAGCCATACGGCTCCCACCTTCTGTCAGTTACTGAGCAAGCGAGGATTACTCTCTTTTGCAACGTCTGATGAATCACTGCTTACTGATGTAGAAGCTGAACGCAATACGATGACCGATATTTACAATCGCCTTATCCACGATGTCCACCCTATCACGCACTGGTTCTATGGGCACTTCCATCAGTCGTGGCACAACTCCATTGAGGGTGTGCTCTTCACAATGCTCGACATTATGGAGTTTCGGGAGGTGTATTAAAGCAGTAAACTGTTTGACCCGATAACCAAGCTGCTTTCTCGAACTGTTAAAATAAATCCGCTGTGTGATAGGCTGACTTTAGATATTATTTTGTAGATTTGCAGTTGTAAAATGTAAATATATTTACATAGTAATTAAATATGTTATAATATATGGCAAATCTTAATCGAATAAAAGTAGTACTTGTTGAGCAGCAGAAAACTGGTAAATGGCTATCAGTGCAGTTGGGAAAGTCTACATGTACTGTCAGTAAATGGTGCAGTAACACTACTCAGCCAGACTTGGTAACCCTAGACAAAATCGCCACATTATTAAATGTGGATATCCGAGAACTAATTATGCCTTCGAAATAAATTACTGCCGCTAAACCTTTGATAGGAATATTAAGGATTTGTTTTGTCTTATAAAAGGTTAGAAAAGTTTTGATTATATTATTATGCATAAGAATAAATATACATTTATTGATTTATTTGCTGGATTAGGAGGTTTCCATCTTGCGCTTAAGAAATTGGGATATGAATGTGTATTTGCCTCAGAATTACGAGAAGACCTACGAAAACTGTACGCAATAAACTATCCAGGAACAAGAATTGAAGGGGATATAACAAAAATTAGCCCCAAAGATATTCCTGACCACGATATCCTTTGCGCAGGATTCCCTTGTCAACCTTTTAGTCAAGCAGGATTCCGAATGGGATTCGATGACGAAAAAAGAGGGAATATGTTTTATTACATAAGGGATATTTTGCACGAAAAGGCTCCTCGATTTCTCCTTTTGGAGAATGTGGCAAATTTGGAAGGTCATGACAATGGCCATACATGGAAAACCATTGAGAGAGAACTCCATGATGTTGGTTATGAGATTGACAAGAAGGTTCTTTCTCCACATCAATTTGGTATTCCTCAACATCGAAAACGCATATACATTGTTGGTGTTCGAAAAGATATCGGCAACTTAGAAGGATTTGAGTTTCCCATACCAACGAATAAGCCTTGTGACATACATGATATTATTGATGAAAATGAAAGTGAATATATACCACTGAAAGAAGAAACTCGTCAATATATAGAGATTTGGAATGAATTTGTACAACTTGCTGCAAAAAATCATTGTAAACTTCCAGGATTTCCCATATGGGCAATGGAATTTGGGGCAACCTACGATTACGAAGATGTTCCTCCTTGTCATCAAAGAGCAAAGCAATTGAAGGGGAAACGGGGAAAACTCGGTAGAGTAATTACCGGCAAAAGTCATTCTCAGATGATGGCTCAACTTCCAATATATGCGCAAGATATACGAAAAGAAGGTGAAAAATTCCAAGACTGGAAGATTCGTTACATTAAACAGAATAGAGAATTCTACGCAAATAATAAGAATTGGATTGACACATGGATTGATAAAATACAGAACTTTCAAAATAGCCACATGAAGTTTGAGTGGAATTGCGGAAGTGATGCAGATATGACTTTGGAAGATAAAATAATCCAATTTAGAGCATCAGGTATTAGGGTGAAATTACCCACTTTTTCACCAGCATTAAACCTAGTCGGAACGCAAATACCTATATTTCCTTGGGCACATGTTCCTGATTCCGATTTAAAAGGTAGATATATGACCGTCAAAGAAGCTGCAAAGATACAAGGAATGGAAGAACTTTCTTTTGAGAATGAAAACTATCAAATGAGTGCAACAAGAAGTTTTGAGGCTCTTGGAAATGCTGTAAATGTAGAAATAGTGCGTATTATCGCAGAAGATTTAATGGATTTTGTTAAATGATGAGTATGGAAAAAAACATTGAAATACAGGAATTGAATATTCAGCCTCAAGCTGGCGTTATCGGTGTATTCTCAAGGCTCAACTATAAACCGTGGTATGCTATTGCAGAGTTTGTAGATAATTCTACGCAGTCTTTCTATTCTCATCAACAAGAACTTGCTGATGCAGGCATTAATGACATTGTGGTTTCAATAAATTATGATGTAGAGAACGATGTACTTATAATTATGGATACAGCCTTTGGCATGGAAATAGAAGATTTTGCCAGAGCGGTAAAGATAGATTCACCACCAGATGACAAAACAGGACGTAACGAGTTTGGCATGGGATTAAAGACTGCTGCATCATGGTTTGGCAACATTTGGTCTGTGCGTTCCACACAATTCGGTTCTAACCATGAATATTATACGGAAATCAACATACCAGAATTACGCAGCAATAATATTAACAGCGTTACTATCAAACGTACCATTGTTGATCCTAGTTCTCATGGTACGACAATAATTATCCGAGAAGTCACTAAAAAAATAGGCTCTGCAAGGACAAAAAACAAAATAACGGAATTACTTAAAAGTATGTATCGCCGCGATTTGAATAATGGACTTGTACGTATCTTATACGATGGTGAACCTTTGTTCTATGATGAATACGATTGCCTATCGTTCAGAAATCAAACATGGAGAAAGAACATAGACTTCAAATTTGAATTTGACGGTCATAACCATCATGTCGTTGGTTTTGTTGGAATATTAGCACATGGTGGATTCGGACGAGCTGGATTTGCATTGTTCCGGAGAAATCGAGTAGTAGTAGGTGGGGAAGAGTTTAACTATAAACCTGATGAAATCTTCGGACAGGCTCAAAGTACTATTGCTCACAAATTGTTTGGGGAACTGGACTTGGATGACTTTCCAATCAATCAAGCAAAAGACGGTTTCGTTTGGGATGATGGACTTGAAGAAGAGTTTATCAATCAACTAAAAATTCATATCAAAGAATATATTGAGATTGCCAAGATTACAAATAAAGACCGAGAAAAAGAAGAATCCACCTCTAAAAGCGTATCGGACAATGTGCAGAGTCAGGTTCAAGATGCGATAGAACATTCATTGGGAAAACAGACTAAAACGCCAGAGCCATCGTTTTTTGATATCCTTTCAAATACAGAGCCTGAAGATGGACAATCTGAACTTGATTTATACAAAGAATATCAAGCAGAACAAAATAATCAGCCAGAAGTCATAGATGACAAAGTCCGCACATATCCAATCCAAATGGATGGTGCTAGCAAATGTACTATATCTGTTCGCTGGACATTGGGTAATTCCTCTACATGGATTAAGGTTGATGCAGAAGAAGATGGAAGTAAGGCCGACATACAACTCAACATAAACCATCCTTTCTTTAAACCATATTCCGAAAAAGAGGATTTCAAATCTGTACTGGAAAAGTTTGCAATAGCATTTGCTTTAGCAGAAATACGTGCAAAAAGAAATGCAGATGCGGAAGGTCGGATAAGCCCTAACGCTTTTAGAACTCATATAAATAATTACTTAAGAGAATTAACAGATGAATAGTATGGAACAATATAACGTAAAGAGAACAGACGCAATACAACCTGTCGTCGAAGGAAGATATTTCACACGTATTCATCAAAGGCAAATTGATGCTTATGGTGAGATAGGTGCAAATAATATTGTTCAGAATGTACGTGCAACATATGGAAAACTCATGCATCAGCTTCGTGCAGGATTGTACGAGAATCATAATTCTCTATTAGTAGGTAAAGTCCAATCTGGAAAAACCTCTAATTTGGAGTTGTTGACAGCATTAGCTTTTGATAATGGATATAATTTCTTGCTTATTTTTGGAGGATATGACAAAGAATTGTTGCGTCAAAGTACGGAACGTTTTGGAACCACTTTTGAAACAGCAGGAGGTGAAGATGTTCTTTATTCAGAGAATCCTGTTCTATTTACCACGAATGATCCAACTAAGGAATCTGTTCCCATCAATAGTTTAGATTCAGATTTTGCAAAGCAATTGATTGAAGAAAAGCGGCCAATTATCATTACTTGCCTTAAACGGCCACCTGCAATGCAAATTGCCCTGAAAGTTATAAGCAAAATTCAGGAATCTGTATCTGGTATAGTACCTTTTATCATCGATGATGAAGGGGATCAAGCCAGTTTAAATACAGCAAAAGACAAGGCTCGCAATTCAACTCCAACTTATAAGACAATTGTAAAGATTAAGGAGGTATTGGGAAACCCTCTCTATCTTTCAGTAACAGCAACTCCTCAAGCCAATATTTTTCAAGAAGATATCAGTGCTTTAAATCCCGCTTCAATTCATACGGTTCAACCTGGTACAGGATATGATGGCGCAAGTATATACCACCTATCGGAAAATGATATTATCGAGGATGTCTCAGATACGGACTCACCCTTGCGGATATCAAATTCTTTGAAAGAGGCAATTTACTACTTTTTTATAGCAAGTGCTATTAAAAGGTTGAGATTTCCTAGCAAAAAAGACAAACGCTCCGATATGATTATTCATGTTGATAGAACAGTAGTGGCTCATGGTAGTATTTATTCAGCCATTCATGATATGCTAGGGGAGATAAAACAAGCTTTCCTTGAAGAGGATTCTGTAGATTTTTATGTTAATATCATAAGGAAGTGTTATGATAAATATCTTCCACAAGAAGTTCGCAAACAATATCCATTAGATAATATTCTCATTTCTGAAATATCCCAAGCGATACAATCAACAGGTGCAATACTACAAAATGGAATAGGGAAGCATACGAAAGAAATAGAATTAACAAAATTGCATAAAATCTATATTGGTGGTGATCTTCTTCAACGCGGTTTGACGTTCTCCAACTTAATAGTTTCCTATTTTACGCGTTTTGCTAAAAGTGGTGGTAATATGGATACCACATTGCAAAGAGCGCGGTGGTTTGGATATAGAAGTAAGTATTTAGATTTGTGCAAAATATTCACAACAGTTGAAATTGCCAAAGAATTCACTGCTCTTGCAGAAATTGAAGATGACTTATGGGAACAATTTGACGATGTAGGAAATGGGGTTCTGGAAATTAAAGACATTATTATACAAGCTGAAAGCACGAAACAAAAACCAACGGCTAAAAATAAAGCCAAATTTAAAAGAATATCATTTAAGAATCGTTGGATAAAACAGAAGTTTTTGGTGGTGGATGATGTTGAAATTTCGTCTAATAACAACCGCGTTAATGATCTCATCTCATCAATAACAACTTGGCGTTCAACAAATGCAGGTAGTACAACCGGAGTAGAAACAGCCAAGTATGCAATGTTTACGGCTGAGCAGTTAATAACTCTCATAGAATCTATTGACACTGCTTTTGATCGCGAACCATTTAACAAGAGGCCTGTACTTGAATTGATGGGCTCATCCGATATTCCTGTTATCCTAATGTGGACAGATGAAAATGATAAAGTACGCTATCGTTCTATTTACAATGATGCTGCACATGACAGGATTAAAGCGCTACATCAAGGCGCAAATACCACGGATTCAAGTCGACTGACATATCTTGGCGACCAAAAGGTTGTAGTAGATCCAGATAAAGTTAACATTCAGATTCACTATATTTCTCCAGGCTTAACAAAAACGAATCGTATAAAGAAAGATCAGTATATGTTTGCAATATACATTCCCAAAAATAAAGTTTATTTCGTAAAAGATAATGATTGAAATAAAAAAACTCCTCGAGAAAATACAGATTATTCCACGGGATTGTACCCTTTATCTATTAGAAACATTCCCCTGTGGAACTGGTTTGTTTGCCTCCAATGGAAAGGTCCTTTATTTAGTGCCCAATAATGAAGGCTGTATGCCATTAAGTATCAAGACTGAGTATTTATGGGTAGAGACCAATATTTTCGTATCAGCATTTAATCCTTCAGTATCTTCATTTGAGGATGGTTACTACAACTTCATAGAACTTCAATTGTCGGCGCTAAATGATGTTGAGGCAAATCTAAATGCATTTGTCAACTTATGTTTGGCTCATGCTACATATACTCACGGAAAGGATTTTATGCCATTCTTTGATTCTCTTGTGTCACTATTCCAACTTCCAAGAGAACAGCAATATAAAAATCTAGTTGGGCTTATGGGAGAATTGTTGTTAATAGAACATGTCTATCAAAACTACAATGAGGATTTGTCTCCATTTTGGCATACTAATGGAACGTCGTCCAGACTGGATTTTACTTGCCCCTTCGCTAATCTAGAAATTAAAACTACAGCAAGCGATTCTTTGAGTTTTACAATCAAACATAATCAACTATTTGTGGATTTAAAGGATAATGTTCTCGTTGCTGTTAGAATAGAAGAGAATAATTCAGGCAGAACACTTGAAGAGGTAATAACGCGGTTGCTACAAGATTCACAAATATGCAATGGCATGCAATTTAGTATCAACATTGAGAAAGAGAAGAGGCGTATATCACCTTCAGAAATAAGCAGCAAACGATTTGCACTTAGGAAGATAAGTTTCTATCGTGCTATTGATATTAATCCCTTTGTAGACGTTCCTGATTGTGTGGAAAACTTGTCGTATAAGTTGAATCTATTGTCGTTTCCAGAAATCACATTTAATGATGTGATTCGTCGATGAATATCCAATCAAAAAGCAAGACTCCCGAACTGCTATCATCGATTTAGTAATTACGAGAAGTGGATGCCAAAGGTCAGGAGTAGTGAAACTCGCATACAAAATAGAATAATCATTAAATACAATGAAGAAAAAAATCTCTCTCAGAAGAAGGAAATTAAGCGCCGATAAATTATAATCAATTGAAAATTTTGGGGTTGCTGATGGCAATATGTACCTAACAAAAGTGGTTGCAATCTGTACCCCACCAGCTCCAATAAGATAAATATAAATACTCCAAGAACTCTTTCTTCTCATGCCCTTCTACGACGTACAAATAACCACGGATTTGGGTGAGACGGTGGTGCTGCAGATTGCAGCATCGTCGCCCGAGGAGGCGGAACTCACTGCCATCCATATGGTGGAGATGGGGCAGGCCGATGTGGAGGGGACGTGTGTGGTGGAATGCTTTGCGGAACACGCTTAGCGTGGACAAAAACGATAATTATGCTGCAAAGCTACTGATGCGATGGATTAAGGGGATTTGATGTAAAAAGAGGTGTTTGGCCTTTTTGAGTCAAGGTGTCGGTAGTTGGGCGTAATAAACTGTATTGCTGCTGTTTGCCGACCGACACCCCCGTTGCGGGGTGTCGGTGTTTCATACCCTGTGGCGAGCAACATTTATTGTACCTGCAAGGTAAGTTGCGTGTACCTATAGTAACAGATTATACAAGTTACCTGTAGCTAATGGAATTATTGCAAGGCTCTGATCAAAATGTCAGAGCCTTGCATTTCAAAAAATCTCTTTGTCCAATTTGAAAAATGCATGCATGTAATTCAAAAACAGCCTTTTTTGATCTCTCGGAATCTGACATTTTGCTACCTTGACAGGTTTTTTTGTGACACTTTGCTTTCTTTTTCAGGCTAATGC
Organism: Bacteroidales bacterium; assembly: GCA_015060865.1. Taxonomy (GTDB): domain Bacteria; phylum Bacteroidota; class Bacteroidia; order Bacteroidales; family Bacteroidaceae; genus UBA1189. The sequence goes on from SUXS01000008.1 coordinate 70,906, forward strand.
TTACACCCCTGCTTACCGACACCCGACCGATACCACCGACACCGGGGTGTCGGTCGGTAAAGTTCAGTAATACAACTCTTTACAACGTATTACCGATACCTACACACAAAACAGGAAAACAGTTGGTTCCTATTGTCAGACATGACTGTTCTCCATAGTAGTTGCTGCATTAGAGTGAAGCAAATGCCGCAATAAATGTGCAAAATGCAAGAGCAATCTTGGCATTTCAGTCATTTATCATTACCTTCGCGGTACGATTCAAATGACAGTACCGACAGAGATGAATATCGCACAACGAATTTACAATAAGAGATGGGTATTGCTGGCACTACTGCTGCTGGCCTTACCTATTGCTGCCCAACGGTATACCATCAGCGGCTATGTGACTGATGCCGTTGCCGAGGAGACGATGATAGGAGCCACGGTATATGACCACGTGAGCGGAAGCGGAACGGTGACCAATGCCTACGGGTTCTACTCGCTCACACTGCCCGAGGGGAAGGTGGAGCTGACGGCTTCGTATGTGGGCTATGCGCCACAGACACTCCCCCTTCAGCTCACGGCCGACACGGTGGTGAATATCGCCATGCGGGCACACTCAGAACTGGAGGAGGTGACCATCGTGGGCAACCGCCTGGACCTGGGCGTGCGAGGCTCGCAGATGAGTGCCGTAGACATCCCCGTGGCACAGATCAAGGCCGTGCCGGCAATGTTTGGCGAGACCGATGTGCTGAAGGTATTGCAGCTGCTCCCCGGTGTGCAGAGTGGCACGGAAGGCACGGCAGGACTCTACGTGCGTGGTGGCAGTCCCGACGAGAACCTGATGCTGCTCGACGGCGTGCCCGTATACAACGTGAACCATATGTTTGGCTTCTTCTCGGCCTTCAATGCCGATGCCATCAAGAACGTGACCCTGTATAAAGGTAGCTTCCCTGCCCACTATGCAGGACGACTCTCCTCGGTGGTGGACGTGCGCATGAAAGAGGGCGACATGTATAACTACCACGGCAATCTGCACGTGGGTGCCGTATCGTCGAAGCTGAGCCTCGAAGGACCGCTATGGAAGGGCAAGACCTCGTTCAACATCTCGGCACGACGCACCTACTCGGACCTCGTCACCAATGCAGCCATCTGGTATATGACAAATATAGAGGGGGACGACACCGACTATGGGGCGGGCTACTACTTCTACGACCTGAACGTGAAGGTGAACCATAAGTTCAGCGACCGCGACCGCCTGTACCTGAGCTACTACTCGGGCGACGACGAGATATACTTCTCCATCAACGAGGCGGACAACAAGGACTACAGCCGCGACAGCAAGCTGGGATGGAAGTGGGGCAACATCGTCACGGCAGCGCGGTGGAACCACGTCATCACACCCAAGATGTTTCTCGACGCATCGGTCAACTACACCCAGTATCGCCACAAGATAGGCATGGGATTTGACGAGCTGGACAAGATTCAGGGAAAGCCCTACAAGGCACAGCTGGACATGAAGTCGGGCATCTTTGACCTCACGGGAAAGGCCGAGCTGCACTATAGCCCCACCCCGCAGCACGACATGCGCATGGGCATGGCCTACACGTACCATACCTTCCGCCCCGAGGTGGTGAGCATGAGCGAGAAGACGGGGCACGACACCAATCGCCAGCAGCTGGGACAGCCCGATGTGCTTGCCCACGAGACACAGCTCTACGCAGAGGACAACATGACGCTGGCCGATGCCGTGAAGCTCAATGCGGGCCTCAACTACTCGACCTACACCGTAGGCGGCAAGTTTTACCACTCGCTGGAGCCGCGCCTCAGCAGCCGTCTGCTACTCACGGACCACCTGTCGCTCAAGGCGGGCTATGCCTATATGACGCAGTATGTGCACATGCTGTCGAACAGCAGCATCAGTCTGCCCACCGACCTGTGGGTGCCCTCGACCAAGCGCATCGTGCCCGAGCATGCCCACCAGGTGGCTGCCGGTGCCTACTATGAGCTGGAGGGACTGTGCGACCTCTCCGTAGAGGGTTACTACAAGCACATGAACAATCTGCTCGAGTACCGCGAAGGAAGCTCCTTCATGGCGGGTACGGCCGAGTGGGAAGACAAGGTGGCTATGGGTCGCGGATGGGCCTACGGACTGGAGCTGATGGCACAGCGCTCTATCGGCAACTTTACCGGTTGGGTGGCCTACACATGGGCCAAAGCGATGCGCCAGTTCGACCGCGAGGGACATATAATAAATGGCGGGCGCCCCTTCCATGCCAAGTATGACCGCCGCCACGACATCAACGTGACGGCCAACTACAGGTTTAACGAGCGCATAGACCTCTCGGCCACCTGGGTATATGCCACGGGCAACTGCGGCACCCTCTATACCCACTACTACGAGAACCAACCCCACACACCCGACGACTATATCGGGAAACTCGGCTACTTCCCCGACCGCAACAACTACCGCCTGGAGCCCTACCACCGACTGGACCTCTCGGTGAACTTCCACAAACGGTTCCGCCGCCACCCACGCATCAAGCGCACCATCAACCTCAGCGTCTACAATGCCTACAACAGCATGAACCCCTTCATGGTATACCTCTACGACGGCTATGACTGGGAGACCGACCGACACTACAAGACCCTACGCAAAGTAACGATATTCCCCATCATACCATCCTTCAGCTATGGGGTGCAGTTTTAGCAGGAAGCTAAAATAATTATGAATTATGAATTATGAAACGTGTTCGCCGCCCAAAGGGGCTAAAGGCAGTTATGAGTTGCCATCCGGATAGTACTCTAAAAAAGGCACACTAAAACAACGATAACGATGATGACAAGACATACCAAAAACTTTCAACTTTCATCTTTCAACTTTCAACTTATCATCGTGCTTGCCAGCACGATGCTCACCTCCTGCGTCAACGACATCCCCTACGATGCCGAGATAGGCGCTCCCAAACTGGTGCTCAATGCCATGCTCAGAGCCGACAGCACACTTAAGGCTACCGTAGGGCGCACCGCCCATTTCCTCGATACCGAGGAGCCTCAGCGCCTGAGCGATGCTACCGTCACAGCCACCATCAATGGCGAGGATTTCACCCTTGTCTACGATGAAGCCAGCGAGAGCTACCTCAGCTACTACGGCCTTAACGCAGGCGATGAGGTGACGCTGACAGCCACACATGCATTGGGTACCGTCAGCGCTACAGAGCATGTGATGCACCCTGCGCCCATTGCCGTTACCAACACCACGATGCTGCCGTTCACTCCGCCTGGCGACCCATTGAGCGCCGTACTGCTGAACGAGGTGGATAGTGCCTTGCTCGTGAGCATCTATATTGATGACCCTGCCGAAGAGGCCAACTACTACCGACTGACGATACATTATGAGGGGAGCTACGAGGTGACACGCCCCGATGACATATACACCCGTGGCTACCACACTACGGCAGAGGCCTTCTTTCCGCACTATCTTTTCACCGAGAGCAGCACCCGACTGCTGACAACGAGCGAAAGCATGTCGCAAATGTTTAGCGGACTGCTCTACATGTCGAGCACCAACTCCTTCCTATTTACTGACCAGAACCTGCGCAATGCCGATGGACAGCCTATCGTGGACTTCCTATTCCTGCTGGAGTCGCCAGCCTCTCCTGACTATAACCCCGAAAGCGGATGGGGCGAGGGCGACGGATGGGACGACAACTATATATCACCAGCCGATACTGCCAGCCGTGCCACCTATCACTATGCCTTCACCCTGGAACGTCTCAGCGAAGACTATTACCAATATATGGAGGATGCAACGGCCTTTGCCATGACGGGGGGTGCCTTTGTGGGCGAACCTACCCCCGTGCATACCAACATCCGTGGCGGACTGGGTATCGTAGGAAGCTACAACAGTGCCGAATGTGGAGGTGAGAAGCGGTACGAACTAAGATAATCGTATCTGTACACGTCGAAATCTGCTACGACAGGTGACCCCTCTGTAAAGAAAAAAAAATGTTTTTTTTCGCTACTTTCACCCGCTGAGATTTGATATTTCATCCAGCTTGCACTAAATTTGTAAAATATTGGAGAAGATATACATGAGCGAAGAGAAATATATAGAGGTGAAGCGTGCGAGGGTGAACAACCTGAAAGAGGTGAACGTAGACATCCCCCGCAACAAGTTGATTGTGATTACCGGATTGTCAGGCTCGGGAAAGAGTTCGCTGGCATTTGACACGTTGTATGCCGAAGGACAGAGACGCTATGTGGAGAGCCTTTCATCCTATGCCCGCCAGTTTCTCGGGCGTATGAAAAAGCCTGAATGTGACTTTATCAAAGGACTGCCTCCCGCCATTGCCATAGAGCAGAAGGTGAGCAGCCGTAATCCACGCTCTACCGTAGGCACATCGACCGAGATATACGAATACCTGCGGTTGCTGTATGCACGGATAGGCAAGACCTACTCACCCGTAAGCGGTGCGCTGGTCAAGCGGCACGACACCGAAGATATAGTGGCACTTATGCTGTCCTATAGCCCGGGGACACGCTTCACGGTGCTGGCGCCACTCATCGTACGTAGTGGACGTACGTTGGAAGAGCAGCTCACCATCTGCCTCCAACAGGGTTTCGGACGTATTGAGGTGTCTTCTTCTACCCCATTGAAAGGTGGAGAGGTACACGCTGGTATGAATGCGGTGGGCAGCGAGATTATGCGCATTGAAGATTACTTGGCTTCCCATTTGGCTACTTCCTCACGTGAGAATAGCAAAGGGAACCCCTCCATCTCTCTTGTCATTGACCGCCTGAGCGTAGATGACAGCAACGAGACCATCAGCCGCCTGACCGACAGTGTGGAGACTGCATTCTATGAGGGAGGAGGTATCTGTCACCTGCGATTCTACCCTGCCGGCATATTACATACCTTCAGCAAGGAGTTTGAGGCCGATGGCATCCTCTTTGAGGAGCCCAATGAGCAACTGTTCTCATTCAACTCACCGGTAGGTGCCTGCCCCACGTGTGGCGGTTTCGGACGTGTCATTGGCATTGACGAACAGCTCGTGATACCCAACACGGCGCAGAGCGTATATGACGGATGTGTGGTGTGTTGGCGAGGAGAGAAGATGAGTGCCTGGCGCGATGAGTTTATCCGCCATGCCGTAAAGGACAATTTTCCCATATTTGCTCCCTATTATGAACTGACGCAAGCACAGAAAGATTATCTGTGGCATGGGCCACGGACTAAACCTTGTATCGACTCGTTCTTCAAGATGCTTGAGGAAAACCAGTATAAGATACAGTATCGTGTGATGCTGGCACGGTATAGGGGCAAGACGCTCTGCCCTACCTGCCATGGTACCCGACTGAAGAAAGAGGCTACCTACGTAAAGGTGGGTGGACGGAATATATGCGAGCTGGTGGATATGCCAGTATGTGACCTGCAACGATTCTTTGCCAACCTGAGCCTCAATGAGCACGATGCAGCCATCGCCAAACGACTGCTCACGGAGATCAATAGCCGGCTGCAGTTCCTGCTCGATGTGGGACTGGGATACCTCACACTGAACCGGCTGAGCAATACGCTCTCGGGAGGAGAAAGCCAACGCATCAATCTGGTGACCTCGCTGGGAAGTCCGCTCGTAGGTTCGCTGTATATCCTTGACGAGCCATCGATAGGGTTGCATAGCCGCGATACCGACAAACTGATACGTGTGTTGCGCCAACTGCAGGAGGCAGGAAATACGGTAATTGTAGTGGAGCACGATGAGGAAATCATACGGGCAGCAGACTATATCATCGATGTAGGTCCCAACGCCGGCCGCCTGGGAGGAGAAATCGTGTATCAAGGTGACATGCACGACTTGCAGGCTGGCACCACCAGCCATACAGTGCGTTACCTGCTGGGTGAAGAGGTGATACCCGTGCCGCAGCACCGAAGGCCATGGAACAATTTCGTCCAAATCAAAGGAGCACGCCATCATAACCTGAGAGGCATTGACGTGAAGTTTCCGCTCAATGTGATGACCGTAGTGACGGGCGTGAGCGGAAGTGGCAAAAGCTCATTGGTGCGCGACGTACTGTACAATGCGCTGAGACGCGAATATAGCGAGACAAGCGAACGCCCAGGCGAACATCTGTCACTGGAAGGGGATATACGCATGCTGAAGGCGGTGGAGTTTGTAGACCAGAACCCCATAGGAAAGTCTACACGATCCAATCCGGTAACCTACCTGAAAGCTTACGAAGAGATACGTAAGCTATATGCCGAGCAACCCTTGGCCAAGCAGATGGGCTACACGGCAGGATACTTCTCGTTTAACAGCGAAGGTGGACGGTGCGAAGAGTGTAAAGGAGAGGGTACCATCACCGTAGAGATGCAGTTTATGGCCGATCTCGTACTGGAATGTGAAGCGTGTCACGGAAAACGGTTCAAGCAAGATACACTGCTGGTCACCTATCATGAGAAGAATATACATGACATACTGGAGATGACCGTCAATCATGCTATAGAGTTCTTTACAGAACATGGCGACAAGAAGATTGTACGTCGGCTCAAGCCCTTGCAGGATGTGGGGTTGGGCTATATCAAGTTAGGACAAAGCTCATCGACCCTCTCGGGAGGCGAAAGCCAACGAGTGAAGCTGGCGTATTACCTTAGCCTGGAGAAGTCGGATCCTACCCTATTCATCTTCGACGAGCCTACCACTGGACTCCATTTCCATGATATCAAAAAACTCATGGATTCATTTGATGCCCTCATCAAGCGCGGACACAGCATTGTCATCATAGAGCATAACATGGAGATTATCAAATGTGCCGACTACATCATTGATATAGGCCCCGAAGGAGGCGACAAGGGAGGCCTACTGGTAGCGTGTGGCACTCCCGAGGAGGTGGCCCAATGTGAAGCCTCGTACACGGGACAGTTCTTGAAGGAGAAGTTGGCCATCAAATAACGAATCAAATAAACGAATAACATAATCCCAGACACAACAATGAAAAACAGATTTCTCACATTATGTGCAGGCTTCATGGTAGCAATGGGGCTGCAGGCACAGGAGTACACAAGTTATCTATTTGCCTATTTCTCAGGCAACCATCCTGATGGCGAGCAAGTGCGCTATGCCATAAGCGATGACGGATACAACTACCGAGCGCTCAACGACGGTCGTCCCGTGCTGTCATCTGACACCATAGCCCTGAAGAAAAGTGTACGCGACCCGCACATCGTACGTGCACAGGATGGCAAGACCTTCTATATGGTACTTACCGACATGCGCTCACATGAGGGTTGGCAGAGCAACGACGGACTGGTATTGCTCAAGAGTACCGACCTACTCCATTGGGAGCACACCGCCATACACTTCCCCACCCGATTCCCCAACCTGAAGGGCTTTGACGAGAAGAACCTACACGCCGTATGGGCTCCTCAAACCATTTGGGACGAGAAAGAGGGGAAATATATGATATACTACTCAATAGGCCGTCATGACTGGGAATATCCGACCGAGGATCCCCATTTCAACCAGCCCTATTTCCGTATCTTCTACTCGTATGCCAACGAGGACTTTACCGACATTACTGAGCCCAAACTCCTATTTGACTTCGGGACAGCAGCTATCGATGGTGACATCGTCTACGATGCCAAGAACAAGGAATATGTCCTCTTCTTCAAGGACGAGGGACGCTCGGTAATGAATCCAAAAGGGAATTTCCGTACTCGCCAAGGTGTCATGCGTGCCACCAGTAAGGAGCTTACAGGCCCTTATACCGTGGAATACCGTCATCTGCACAAGCCAGGTCAGTTTCCTGTAGAGGGCTCCAGCGTGTTCCCTCTTATAGGAAGCGATGAGTATGTCCTCATGTATGACTGTTATGCCAACGGATACTACCAGTTCTGCAAGAGCAGCGACCTGAAGCAATTCACCTACGTACAAGATACCAAGACTTATGGAAACTTTACTCCACGCCACGGTTCAGTGATACATATCACAGATGCTGAGCGTGAACGCCTTGAATCATGGTCAGCTATAGGCGAAGCCATGCAGGAGTTGTACAAGATTGCCGTGCCGTGCTATACCCTCGATGAATTGGAACAGCGCAAAGCTCTGCAAGCATACACCGATAAGGTCATGGCTGGCAAGGGCAATGCCAAGGCATACCAGAAGGCGCTGAAGAAGATTGCTAAGTTTAAGAAACAGGTGTTGAAATAAAAGAATTATACCGCATGTACAAGTCACCGAAATTTACCTTGCTGGGAATACTGTTGATGGCGAGCCTATGTGCCACTGCCCAGACAAAGATTGAGCTGCCTCTTTGGCCCGATGGTGCTCCCAACACCAACGGGATTATGGAGGAGGAGAAGGAAGCACGCCCCAACCGTCCTACCAACATCTCATCACCTTCCCTCACCGTGTATGTGGCCAAGAACAGCAATGGGAAAGCAATAGTAGCCTGTCCGGGAGGCGGATATGTACACCTCGCCATGGACCACGAGGGACACGATATGGCCGAGTGGTTCAATGCACAAGGTATCACCTATGCCGTACTCAAATACCGTATGCCCAACGAGCACCATGAGGTTCCCTTAAGTGATGCCTTGCAGGCTATACGCATCGTACGAAGCCATAGCGACGAGTGGAAGGTCACTTCGGTAGGTATCATGGGCTCATCGGCTGGCGGACATCTGGCCAGTACAGCTGCCACACACTATACCCCCGACAGCCGTCCCGATTTTCAGATACTCTTCTACCCCGTCATTAGTATGGATATGGGAATTTGCCATAAAGGTTCGCGTGAGAGACTCATCGGAAAGAATCCGTCGGACGACCTCGTGACACGATACAGCAACGAACTGCAAGTGAATGCGCAGACCCCTCCCGCCTTCATCATGCATAGCAGCGATGACCGAACAGTACCTGTAGAAAACAGTATACGCTATTATCAGGCATTGGTAAAGAACAAGGTACCTGCATCGCTCCATTGCTACCCCACAGGAGGACATGGATGGGGATTCCGCGATAGCTTCACTTACAAACGCCAATGGACCGGCGAACTGGAAAAGTGGCTGAGAACCCTATGAGGGTGACGTGCAACACCTCACATTGCAGTGAACAGAAAAAACAATAAGACTCTTCTTAAGATGTTTGTGACATAGAATCACACATGCGAGAATAAGATAAATATTATATATATGAACAAGCAACTTTCACTCAACCCCAACAAGCTCGTGGCCTACCTGCAGAAGCCCTGCAACGCATTCACCAAGGCCGACATCATGGACTTCGTACGCGACAACGGCATCCGCATGGTCAACTTCATGTACCCTGCCGGTGACGGCCGTCTCAAAACGCTCAACTTCGTCATTAACAGCGAGGCCTATCTCGACGCCATCCTCACCTGTGGAGAGCGTGTCGACGGCAGCAGCCTGTTTCCCTTCATCGAGGCAGGCAGCAGCGACCTCTACGTGCTGCCCCGCTTCAGCACCGCTTTTGTAGATCCCTTTGCCGAGATTCCTACCCTCTCGATGCTGTGCTCCTACTTCAACAAGGACGGCATGCCGCTCGAGAGCTCTCCCGAGAACACGCTGCGCAAGGCCTGCCGCGCCTTCCATGAAGTGACGAGCATGGACTTCGAGGCCATGGGCGAGCTGGAGTACTATGTGATAGCCCCCGACAGCGGCATGTTTGCCGCCACCGACCAGAAGGGCTACCACGAGTCAGCCCCCTATGCCAAGTTCAATGAGTTCCGCACCCAGTGCATGGCCTACATCGCCCAGGCAGGCGGACAGATCAAGTACGGCCACTCCGAGGTGGGCAACTTCACCATCGATGGACGTGTCTACGAGCAAAACGAGATCGAGTTCCTCCCCGTGCCGGCCGAGGAGGCTGCCGACCAGCTCATGATTGCCAAGTGGATCATCCGAAACCTAGCCTACCAGCACGGCTACGACATCACCTTCGCCCCCAAGATTACGGCGGGCAAGGCAGGCTCGGGACTCCACATACACATGCGCATCGTCAAGGACGGACAGAACCAGATGCTCGACGGTGGCGTGCTCTCCGCCACAGCCCGCAAGGCTATCGCCGGCATGATGCAGCTGGCTCCCTCCATCACCGCCTTCGGCAACACCAACCCCACCTCGTACTTCCGCCTCGTACCTCACCAGGAGGCTCCCACCAACATCTGCTGGGGCGACCGCAATCGCTCGGTGCTCGTGCGCGTACCTTTGGGGTGGGCAGCCAAGAGCGACATGTGCCAGCTTGCCAACCCGCTGGAGGCCGCCAGCCACTACGACACTACCCAGAAGCAGACCGTGGAGATGCGTTCGCCCGACGGCTCGGCCGACATCTACCAGCTCATTGCCGGGCTTGCCGTAGCCTGCCGCCACGGATTCGAGATTGCCAACGCCCTTGAGATTGCCGAGCGCACCTACGTGAACGTCAACATCCACCAGAAGGAGCATGCCGACAAGCTCAGCTCGCTGGCCTGCCTACCCGACAGTTGCGAGGCGTCGGCCGACTGTCTGGAGCGCCAACGTGCCGTTTTCGAGGAGCACAACGTGTTCAGCCCCGCCATGATTGACGGCATCATCAAGCGCCTGCGCTCCTATGGCGACCGCACCCTACGTGCCGACATCGACGGTAACCAGGAGGAGATGCTCAAGCTCGTCCACCGCTACTTCCACTGCGGATAACACACCTAACCGAACAAACATAAAGTAGCGATATCAACTGATACGATTAGTGGCAAGAACATCGTGCCCGTTATGTAGTATTCATTAAATAATTAAGACACCATGATAATAATAGGTATAGCCGGAGGCACTGGATCAGGGAAAACTACCGTCGTAAAGCGAATAGTAGAAAGTTTACCAGAAGGATCAGTTGCTGTGATTCCTCAGGACTCATACTATAATGACCAGTCTGACATGCTTTTGGAGGAACGCAAGAAAACCAACTTTGACCATCCTGACGCATTTGAATGGTCGCTGTTGGCTCATCAGATCAACGAGCTGCGACAAGGAAGGGCTATTGAACAACCGACCTATTCATACATCACATGTACACGACTGGAAGAAACGGTACACGTAGATCCCAAAGAGGTAATTATCGTAGAAGGCATCATGGCCTTGTACGATAAAGATATGCGTAACCTGATGGATATCAAGATATTTGTGGATGCCGAGCCCGACGAACGTCTCCTACGTGTCATTACACGTGATATTGCCGAACGTGGACATCCTCTTGAAATGCTCATTGACAAGTATCGCAACATACTCAAACCGATGCATGATGAGTTTATTGAACCGACCAAACAATATGCTGATATCATTGTACCCAATGGCGGACACAACGATAAAGCTATAGAGATGATACGACTGTTTATACAGCAGTGTTTGAGCAGATAACCTCTCTCTATCAATGAGGAAACGTGAGAAAACCCTATATGGTATAATTGTGGCGGCTCTGCTTGCAGTGCTGTTTATTATCGTATCGGTACCACGTGTTGCTCACGAAACGATAGAAGCTGAGGCACAAGATACCATAGTGCCTGTGCCTTTCTGTATCTCACCCTATGACAGCTTGTTCAAAGTATATGCCGACACATTGGGATGGGATTGGAAATTGCTGGCTGCTGTGGCTTATGTGGAATCAAAATTCGATACTGCTGCCGTCTCGGAGGTCGGAGCCAAAGGGCTGATGCAATTGATGCCAGTAACAGCCTTGGCCATGGGCATACCTGAAGGATGTGAGAGAGATCCGGAACAGAGCATACGGGGAGCTGTAGGTTACTTTGCATACCTTAGTCATATGTTTCGGCGTATTCCGAATGAAGAGCGCATACACTTCATCCTGGCATCATACAATGCTGGATTCGGACACATACAGGATGCCATGCGGCTAGCTCAGAAGTACGGAAAAAACCGCTATGTATGGTATGACAATGTAGAAACATACCTATTGCTGAAGAATGATTCGGTATACTATACAGACTCATTATGCAGAAACGGAAAGTTTATGGGACTGGAAACCTGCTCATTCGTGAAAAAGGTAACACGTAAACACAAGGACTACCTATTACGTGAAGAGCGGCATATGCAGCTACCCCCTACCCTGGTGCCTTTACTATCAGACACTTTGCTCGTGTATTCTGAAAAGACCGGACAGAAAGATGTTTCTAAGGATTGAAAGTTGCAACAAGGATGTTATTCAAGGAGTTACGACCGATAGTACGATGTATGAGGTACGTATTTCCAACGCGGCCTATAGCCAAACATTATCTTATCTGTGTAAAGGAGCAAAGATATCTCTGCCGGACATGCGAATAAAGGACGATGGCACTTGGGAAGCATCGCGAATCATTTATGAACCAGACTATCTCATCGACATAAGTTCGCTATCGGCCTGCTTTACAGAATCCGGGGCACATCCGTTTCATTATCTGTTAAGTCTGCTAACCCCTAAAGAACTCACCAAATATATCCTACTGGGTAACACAGCCAACCAGTTTCTTGACGATTGTATCAACGATGTGGAAGGAAACTGTAGCTATGAGAGTTCAATCAAGAAGGCCTTCACGAATGAAGCACTGAAGTTCACCGTCTGCCAAGGTATCAATGCCAGCTTTTTCGAAGATGCAAAGAAGCAATTTGCCAATATCCGGGAGGCTGTGCAAATGCTGCATAAGCGGTACCCAACAGGGAAAGGTAACGAACCGATGCTGGAACCGTCATTCATATGCCCTACATTAGGCATACAGGGTCGTCTCGATTATCTGCAACAAAACCTGCGCTGTTTAGTGGAATTGAAATCCGGCAAATGTGAAGAAAACTACTCGCGTCCTACCGGACCCAAGAAAAGCCATGCCATACAGATGATGCTGTATAAGGAGATGTTGCATACCAATAGTGGAACACCATACGATGAGATTCATGGAATGTTGCTATACTCACGCTATCCTAAATTCTTCGTTGACAACCAATTGCCTGGACAACTAATTGACGAAGCATTTATCCTGCGCAACGACATCGTACATATAATGCAACAGATGGCTGCAGGCGAATCGGAAGAGCTGTTCAGACAGACTACTCCCGAGACACTCAACACCGCTCATCTATCGGGGAGATTATGGAATGACTACATACGTCCCAAACTATCGAAACATCTCTCCATACTCAACCATGGCGATGACCTTACCCAAGAGTATCTGCACTGTTTCCTGCATTTCGTTGCCCACGAGCAATTTCTGAGCAAAGCAGGAAATGATTCACGTCATCGTCCATTTGCCAACACTTGGCGACTTAGCAACGAGGATAAAATGCGGGAAGGTGATCTGGTAGAGGATCTTCATATGGAATCATTCGTCTATCATGACGGATATGCAAACATCGTCTTCAATCTGCCGGAAACTGACGAAAGCTACATCCCTAACTTCAGGCAAGGGGATATGGTGCTGTTTTATGAAAAAAACGATGCAACGGACTGTGTCACCAATCGTCAGGTGCACAAAGGAATATTGACGGATACCAACCATAAACAGATAACCTTATCCTTGAGACAAGACCAGCGTCATGCCGGGATATTTGACAATAGGGTGACCTATGCTATTGAGCACGACTCCTCTGACAGTGTATTCACCGGATTGTACAAGGGGCTGTACCATTTACTATGCACCACCGAGAAGCGACGTGAACTCTTCTTGGGCTTACGGATGCCACTTACCGATACCAGTCAAGACATTGCAGGCTATTACAATGATGACAATACGAACAAAATCGTCCGTACCGTAAAACAGGCCAAGGACTATGCACTCATCGTAGGAGCACCCGGAGCAGGTAAAACATCTGTCGTACTGAGGTCTATAGTAGAAGAATATCACCAGCATACCCACGATAACATACTACTTCTTGCTTATACCAATAGGGCTGTAGATGAAATTTGTGAGGCATTGGAACATATTGAAGAACATCCAGCATATATCCGTATTGGCAGTATGCAGAGTTGCAACAAGCAGTATCTGCAACATACGCTGGAGTATCAGACCGCAACATGTAGCAATCGAAAAGAGATAGAACAACTGGTCAGTGCCACACGCATCTATGTAAGCACCGTATCGTCAGCTACCATACACACCGAATTATTTGCCATTAAACAGTTTGGTATAGCCATTATTGACGAGGCATCGCAGATACTGGAACCTCACCTGGCCGGACTGCTTACCGCTACCCTACCATCGGACACCACCCGCTGTGCCATCGAGAAGTTTGTACTGATTGGTGATCACAAGCAACTGCCTGCTGTAGCTCTCTCATCGGACCAAGAGGCATGCATTTCAGCTCCTCAACTCCTATCGGCAGGTTTCAGTAGTTGCAAACAGTCACTTTTCGAACGTTTATACCATCAACTGAAAACAGCCAACTGCCAATCCTGCATAGCTACTTTAGAAAGGCAAGGACGTATGCACCCACAGGTATGCGACTTTGCCAACCGGCATTTCTATAACAGCCGTCTATATGCAGTTCCCCTTCCCCATCAGACAGCAGAGTTACCTTATGAGACCTATGATGCAGACCACCGATGGGAAAGTATCATAGCTACACGACGCACAGCCTTCATTGCGGTTGACCCTCCTAGTAAAGAGGAGCCGACAAAGACCAATAGCAACGAAGCCAATGCTGCCGCTGCATTGGTACACAGCATCATTACTCTATATCAAAAGAACGGTATCCCCTTCGATGCTCACCGAAGTATAGGCATCATCGCTCCTTTCCGGAGTCAGGGTGCATGTATACGACAAGCTCTCAGCAAATATGGTATGCCTGAAACCTCAGATATCAGTATTGATACCATTGAACGCTATCAAGGGAGTCAACGTGACATTATCATCTATTGTACTACCATAAGCTCCAACTCGCAATTAGAACTTTTAGTAGAGCCATGCACGCATGAGCATGGTATCATAGATCGAAAAATGAATGTAGCACTTACCCGGGCAAGATGCCAACTATTTGTCATAGGTATTCCCAAAGTACTTGCTCAGGACACTCTATACCGTCAACTTATAGAGGAGTTCCAAGAGGTGTAAAAGGGCTTTATAAGCTGCCTTGGATAATCAACAAGAAGGGCCCATGACACGAGTCATGAGCCCTTCTTTCATATACGGGTGTGTCCCGATTAGAACCAACGAACGTAGCAGAAGTCCTGACGGTGAGGCAGGTCTACATTCTTGGGATACATACGGTAGGCAACCTTGAAGGTACCGGAATTGTTCACCTCATGTGTGCCCTCGAAGGTGTGGATGTTGTTCTCACGCTTAACGAGGTTCATGGTGTCGATGCTGTGGATGTGCTCCTTGCCTTCGGTGTCGGTAACGATAGTTACTACCTCTACGCCTACTGCATCGTCGAGACCCTTCTCGTCGAGTACAACGGTGAGCTTCACATCGTCACCGCTGACAACCTCCATGTCGGCTATGTTGGTAGCTGATACTACCTCGATAGAATCCCAACGTTCAGCTACTGTCTCCTTCCAAGCGGCGATCTCCTTAGCCTTGGCATTGTCGTTGGCTGAGAGTGCAGCGAAGCGGCTGCCGAGCTTGTTGTAGAACTTGGTGTAGTAGTCGTCGAGCTGACGCTTCATGGTGTAGTGAGGTGCAATCTGTGCGATTGAGTTCTTCACTACCTGAATCCAACCCTCAGAGTAGCCCTTGGCGTTCTTGTTGTAGTAGAGAGGTACGATCTCGTTCTCGAGGATGCTGTAGATGGTAGCAGCGTCGAGCTGATCCTGGTAATCCTGGTTCTGATAGGTGCGCTTCTCAGTGAGTGCCCAACCTGCACCGGGACGATAGCCCTCGAGCCACCAACCGTCGAGTACAGAGAAGTTTACAACACCGTTCATCAAAGCCTTCTCACCAGATGTACCTGATGCCTCGAGAGGACGGGTAGGTGTGTTCAACCAGATATCTACGCCTGATACGAGACGACGGGCGAGCTGCATGTCGTAGTTCTCGAGGAAGATAATCTTGCCGAGGAACTCGGGACGACGTGAGATCTCGATAATCTTCTTGATAAGACCCTGACCTGCACCATCGTGGGGGTGAGCCTTACCGGTGAAGAGGAACTGTACGGGGTAGTCGGGGTTGTTCACGATCTTGGCCAAGCGGTCGAGGTCGGTGAAGAGCAGGTGTGCACGCTTGTAGGTAGCGAAACGGCGTCCGAAACCGATGAGCAGTGCGTTGGGGTTGATCTTCTGCATCAGTGATACTACACGTGAGGGATCGCCCTGGTTCTTCAACCAGCTGCTGCGGAACTCCTCGCGGATGTATGCGATGAGCTTGTTCTTCAAGCCCTGACGGGTCTCCCAGATGGTCTCGTCAGATACGTTGTAGATAGCCTCCCAAATCTTTTCGTTTGACTGGTCGCTAAGGAATGTCTTGTCGAATACCTTGGTGTAGAGGTTCTTCCACTCTGAAGCTACCCATGTGGGGAAGTGTACGCCGTTGGTTACGTAACCTACGTGGTTCTCCTCGGGATAGTAGCCCTTCCAGATGCCAGAGAACATATCCTGTGATACCTTGCCGTGGAGCCAGCTTACGCCGTTAACCTCCTGACAGGTGTTGCAAGCGAAGGTTGACATGCAGAAACGCTCGCCCTTGTCACCGGGATTGATGCGGCCCATATCCATGAGCTCATCCCAGCTGATGCCGAGCTGCTGTGCATAGCCGCTCATGTACTTGCCGAAGAGACCCTCGTCGAAGTAGTCGTGACCGGCAGGTACGGGGGTGTGTACGGTGTAGAGACCTGAAGCGCGAACGAGCTCCATAGCCTGGTTGAAGCTGAGACCCTGCTTTACATAGTCGGTCAAGCGATAGAGGTTGCAGAGTGCAGCGTGACCCTCGTTGCAGTGGTATACATCCTTGGTGATACCCATAGCCTTGAGGGTGAGCATACCACCGATACCGAGCAGGATCTCCTGCTTGAGGCGGTTTTCCCAGTCACCACCATAGAGCTGGAAGGTGATAGGACGGTCGAACTCAGAGTTGAGCTCGTTGTCGGTGTCGAGGAGGTACAAGGGCACACGACCTACCTGTACTTTCCATACGTATGCATATACCTGATAGTTGATGTAGGGGACAGCTACCACGAGGGGCTTGCCGTTCTCGTCCATCACGCGCTCCAAGGGGAGGTTGGCGAAGTTTGAAGCCTCGTAGTTGGCAATCTGCTGACCATCAATAGAGAGGCTCTGTGTGAAGTAGCCATAGCGATAGAGGAAGCCGATAGCGCACATGTCGACGTTAGAGTCAGAAGCCTCCTTCAAGTAGTCTCCGGCGAGCACGCCCAGACCACCTGAGTAGATGCGCAGCACGTGTGTGAGACCATACTCCATGCAGAAGTAAGCCACTGAGGGGCGCTCTGCGTTGGGCTTAACGTCCATATATGCACGGAACTGCTTGTACACCTTGTTGATGCGTGCAAGTATAGCTTCGTCCTTAGCCAGTTCTTCCAATGTCTCGTAGCTGAGACGCTCAAGCAGCAGCACGGGGTTTTGTCCGCACTCTTTCCAGAGAGTAGGGTTCAAGCTCTTGAACATGTCGCGGGCCTCGGGAGTCCAAGACCACCAGATGTTGCGCGCCATCTCGCTCAAGCAAGCAAGCTCAGCGGGGATGTGCGACTTTACGTTCACCTCTTTCCATGCGGGTGAATTTGCATTACTAACTTTAATCTTCATATGAGTTATAATGGTTAATAAGTTATTATTCTATTTTGTGTAGGTAAAGGGAGTCATAGGGAGTTATCGCTTCGCTCTTCGGAAGATAAAAGCCAAATGTTCTTTCGCGCGAAATAAGCTATCGGCATTTAACTCCATTTATCTCCATTTAACTCCTTTATCTACCAATTACATTATTATTTACTTAATGCTACCTCGTATGCTTCGAGGTAATATTTTACGAACTTGTCCCACAACGCCTTCTTGGAGATGTCGGCTGCGCGACGGCGAAGCTGAGTCACCATCTTGGCGTCCATCTTGGTAAAGGCCAGGATACTGTTCTTGATTTCGTTGGCTGCCTCGTCCCAGTTGCTATCTGTACGGTGTATCACCTTCACGCCATCTTCCAATTGGCTGTATTCGCCCTTGAGTGAGTTTGTCCAAAGGCCAAAACCTGCAAGGTCGGTGGTGATGGTGGGTACGTGGAAGGCTACGCTCTCGAGCGGAGTATATCCCCAAGGCTCATAGTAAGAGGGGTATACCGCCAAGTCGTCGCCAGGCAACAGGTCGTAGTAAGGGAGATTGAAGATACCGTCATCACCATTGAGATAGCAGGGCACGAAGATTACCTTCACGCGGCTCTCGGGCGCGTTGTTGAGTCCGATGGCACGCATCATCGAGAGGGCCTTGTCGTCATCCATGTTGTAGAGTTCGTGGGTGATGACAGGGTTTTCTAATTGACAATTGACAATTGACAATTGACAATTACTTTCCTCTTTCATCTGTAATCTTTCAACTAAGTCCATACGTGGACCTTTTACCCAAGCGGGCACGTTGATGAATGCCAATACGTCGCGGTCGAGCGAAGGCTCATGAGCGAGACGATTGAGCGACTCGAGCAGGATATCGATTCCCTTGTTGCGGAACTCGTAACGACCGCCGGTAGATACGA
Source organism: Bacteroidales bacterium (assembly GCA_015060865.1). Classification (GTDB taxonomy): domain Bacteria; phylum Bacteroidota; class Bacteroidia; order Bacteroidales; family Bacteroidaceae; genus UBA1189. The sequence goes on from SUXS01000008.1 coordinate 89,539, forward strand.
TGATGGTGTCGTCGGCAAACTCCTGACCGAGCAGCTTGCTGGCTACGTTCAACATCACCTTGCGGGCCTCCTTGCGCTTGGCAGTGAAGGCTGCACCCTTGGGTACGAAGTCGTCCTCGAAACCATTGACTGTGATGACATCGGCCTTCTTCTCAAGCAGCTGTGCGCACTCACGGTCGGTAATCTCACTTACCGTGGTGAAGCAGTCGACACGATGGGCAGCCTGCTTCTCGATCGAGTGCTTCGACTGCATATTAAGCTCATCGGCCATCTGGTCGCCATTGTAGCCTTCCATATAGTCGTAGAGAGGCTTCATGTTGCCGGCGATAGAACGGCCTATCGAAGTAGCGTGGGTTGTAAATATCGTAGCGATAGAGGGTATCCAATGCTTGAGGAAGAGGGCACCGAGACCTGTCATCCACTCGTGTGCCTGGTAGATTACCTTCGGCAATTGACAATTATTGTCTGCCTGGCTGGTCTTAGCTTTCTTTACAATCTCGTTGCGGTAGTAGCTCTCGGCAACCTTGGCTGCTGCGTATGAGAACATGCTGGCCTCATCGTAGTCGCCGTATGCGTGCAGTGAATCCACCTTAAAGAGATTCCATGCCTCGGCATAGATATCGTTCTTTATATTATAATAAGGAGTAAAATCTACAAGTACGGCTACCGGCTCACCGGGAATCATCCACCGTCCTATACGTATATTGAGACCTTCTTCGGTTGCTTTCTTGCGCCATCCGGCCATCAAGCGCTTATCTTCTTTGAACAGCGGGTTCGCCGTTTCTTTCCAAAGGTCGGGACCTATAAACATCAATTGGGCATCTGTCTTCGTCAAAATTGTCTTTGCTCTTGTCGAGAGCACGGTATAGATGCCGCCTACTTTATTGCACACCTCCCAACTAACCTCTATTATAAAGTCGGGGGTCGTCTTGTGTACACTCATTAAATTACCTATTTTCAAAATTTCAAAGCGCAAAGGTACAAAAAACTTGACGATTTAGAAAGGGATACAAGTGTTTTCTATAAAACAGTTGTAGTTTTTACACTTAATTTAATTGTCTACAGAATTATGTAACTATTTGCAATGTCGAGCATACAAGTTTACGACAAATGAGCACATTCTACAGTAAAGATATGAGCAAGAAAAGCAACGAAAATAATGCATACAGCAGGCCTTTGGGCCACCGTTTGAGAAGAAAAAGAAGTACGAAAATCATTGTCAGGTAAATCATTACCACCGTCAATGCTCCCAACGTACCTACATGAACGACTGCCCCCGGCAGATTACCGATAAACGACAACATTTCATTCATCGCATTCACCAAAAACTCCAATATAGTAGCTATATGGAAAGACACCGACACATCAAACAGCGCAAACATCCACCACACAATACTGATAATCAAAACCACATAAAGGCAAGGCACCACCATCATATTGGTAAGAAGGAAATATGTTGGGAATGTACCAAAATGATAAAGGACCAACGGAAATGTGCCCAATTGTGCCGCTAAAGACATCGCCACTACGCCCAACAAATAAGCGGGTACAGGATGTATAGAAGGTTGTCTGTAAAGCATCTCCAGGTGTGGCACCACCAACAATATGCCAGCCATGGCCGTAAATGACAATTGGAAGCCTACATCGAACAAATAGAGAGGATCAAATATCAGCATGCCAAATGCCACAAGCAACAGGACGTTTATCGACGAGCTATCACGACTCACCCAGCGAGCAATGGTATACGTTGTACACATAGCAACGGCACGCGCCACTGATGCCGACAGCCCCACCAACAAAGCAAATACCCACAATACTCCCACCGTTATCAAATCGCTCAACCATCTCCATTGCCTCTTGCGTATGATGCCTTGCATGACAAATGACAACAAAGCATATATGACCGCTACATGCAAGCCCGATAACGCCAACACATGAGCCGCACCTGCATCGGCATAAGAGGCACGCACTTCGTCAGCCAACGAATTCTTCTCACCCAGGGTTATTGCTGACAATATGCCTAATGCACCGCCGGAAAAAGCAGGAGACATATATTCCTCTATCAGAGATTGTCGCCTACACAGCATGCGCTCACGAAGTGTGGGACAAGAACGGCCTAGGATTTTCCATCTGTCAACGGGAATATACACTGTACCTGCAGCTCCCTGCATGGCAACATAATGCGCATAGTCAAAAGACAATTCCTCTGAAAAATTACGTGGAGGATTTATTTGAGAATAGAAACAAAACATCTCACCGGGCTTCAAAGCCTTTACCAGCGAGTCTTTTGGCATATAGGCAAAGACTTTGCGATCTACGCCATGCCATCCCGAAGAGTCGTTCATTGCGGTAATTTCCACCACACATAGCATGCTCTTGTTACGTTCGCGGGGATAATCTACCACACGAGCTTTATAAACACATTTTGTCTGAGGCCATTCGTAAACGACATCTTCCATGCACAGGGTAGTATACGTCGTTCCCAACATAAAGAACATGAGCATCGCCCACCCTCCCCGAAAGATCCGAAAACACGGTTTTCGCCACACACACAACAAAGCCATCACAGCCCAAATAAACAGACAGGACAGACAAAGGCTGTTCCTATGTGTTATAAGCACATTAAAATACAAGCAACCGACAGCTACCCCTCCAATAAAAGGTACTACCGGTTGCAACAGCGGAATACGTTGTATGCTATCTCTTATAGGCACTATATATTCAATCTGCAACTATAGACTATAGTTTGCCTTATAGCTCTTTCAGAGCATGTATCATGCCTAAAGGATCCGATGCATTGAAAACAGTACTGCCGGCAACCAGTACATCGGCTCCTGCCTCTACCAACCTTTTCCCAGTTTCCAGATTAACCCCTCCATCCACTTGTATCAATGCATGTGAACGAGTGCCCTCAATTAGACGACGCAATTTACGAACCTTTTCAATGGAATGTTCTATAAATTTCTGTCCGCCAAAACCTGGATTTACCGTCATGAGCAATACCATATCCACATCACCTATCACATCCTCGAGCACACCCACCGGTGTTGAAGGATTGAGGGTAACTCCTGCCTTCATCCCATGTTCATGTATCTCATAGATTACACGATTCAGATGCGTACAGGCTTCGTAGTGCACATTCATCATCATGGCTCCCAGAGCCTTGACTTCGCGAACGAACTTCTCTGGATTAACAATCATCAGATGCACGTCGAGCGGTTTTGTACATAAGCGCGCCACATGCTCCAACACCGGGAACCCAAATGAGATGTTCGGCACAAACACACCATCCATCACATCCAAGTGCAACCAATCGGCTTCACTTTGGTTTATCATTTCAATATCGCGTGCCAGATTGGAAAAATCTGCCGCCAGCAGCGAAGGGGCTATAAACGGATACATATACTACAACTCTGAGATGATACATTAATATATACAACAAAAATAGGCAAAAGGTGCGGATAAAAAAACTTTTCAGACAAATTTCTTTATCACCACACCTTTTCCTTGTACTTTACGTTTCTTTTACAAAACGGTTTAACTGAGCATATACTCCTGTATTCCGCGAGGCAAATCCTTCTTTACCTTCAAAGTACGAGCTACGGCTTTCAGGTACTGCAAGGTGGTTTCTCTGGGTTCATGTGTTTTTTCACCACACACTGCCTGTCTCACAAGAGCTGCAAATTCAGAAGTAACAGATAATGGAGTAAAGTCTCTATCCATAGGCAAAAAGAAAATATAAAAATATTATTACCTCAATACATTTTCTTAAACGATACCTATTGCAAGTTTAGTATACTGGATACAATCTTTTTTTAGATAATAGTAAAATTTCGTATAGCCACTAAAGCATTCGTTGCAGGCACTGGTTATCGACTGTTATGAGCGGATGCTGCTACCATCCTACCCTCGCCCACCCTGATACTTTATACCAGGACGTTTGACGAAACTTATCATTAAGTTTCGAATAGATATTGTCATGCTGAGGTACATAACAAGACACACCTCCATATCGAACCGTATCGACTTGCTGCATGTAAGCATCATTAGAATACCACCACGATGTAGTACGGCGATAAGGGACAGCTGCATCAAAAGCCCTTTTCCAACGGATATAATCTGCATCATCAGAGATAATCCGAGACATGACTCCATTCATATCAAAGTATTCAGGGCGCGAACTGAAGGATATAGGATAATAACGTTGTATGCCTGCCAAATCCAAAGCCTCCTCCGAATCCACATACTTAACCACCATCTCCGCTGTCAGTGCAGCCAAGTCCTCAAGCACGTCGCAATTGACCACCGATAAGGATATACCATACCGATCGGTACCGTAAGCATATACGGGAACCATGTTGTCCTGGTAATAATTGTAGTAGCCATCCACGATGCCGCTTAAGGAAATCGGTTGAGAAAACATTGCCGACAACATCAGATCGTATGGTGCACCCGGATTAGGAATTTCGGCTGGAGAGGCTATAATATAATGCGTCACAGTACGCAACTCATATGCAACCTCTATCGATTGCATGAAACAGGCATCAAATAGGATAAAGTCCAATCGGGGCAAGTTGGACAAAGCCTCTCTCATCTCGGCTATCTCCATCTTACTACCATGGTTCGAATAACCATTATCCTCATTATCAATGACAATGCTGCGTTGCGGGGCGCGAGCAGGAAGCCATGCTTCGCCATGCGACCACATGACCAAACCATAAGATTCTGAAGGATAGGTATCAACCGCCCAGTTCATCACGTCGTGCAGCACTTGAGGCGAAGCTGAGTTGTGGTCCTCCGCATAAGTCTTCACAAGCTTGGAGACGGCGGTATCAGGCCCTTTTTCTATGGATACTATTCTGGGCAACTCATTGTCATCAATATAAGCCAGCAATTTACAATCGGAAGGGATATCACTCGCTGCCCTTAACATTTCATCCAGGTCTTGCTCATGAAAATGTCCATACGAAAGACTGTTCTCTGCACCTATATACACAAGCACAGTCCTACGACCAGCCTCATCATTATCAGATGGTTTTATATCAATCTTTACGCATGAAGAAAAACAGCATAGTATCAGTGCTACCGCACATACATACCATGCTGCTTGAAACAATAATCGGTTCATCTACAGTAGCTATTCTTTATAGAAGCGGAACTCATCAACTCCTATTTTCTTCAATACTATATCCTTATCGTTCTTAAACTTATATTGCACATTCTGATACCGCTTTTCAAGCCTTCTTTTCTTAGGAGAGTAGAAGAGAGCACAAGTTTGGTTATAATCACCGAGCTTACTTTCCAAATAGGTCTTCATCTGCAATGGATAGGAACTGAGATTAACGATAGAGGCATCGGACTTCACCACTATACTGTCCAAAAACTGCAAATCGGTAAGATATACAGTGGAATCATTAAAATCCATTGATACGCCATACATATATACCCGTTTCGGCTCGCTAGACTTCATAGTCTTGGTTGCACCACACGAACACAACATCACGATACACCACAAGGGTAATAAGTATCTCATCCTTCCCTTCATATATTACCTAATAAAGTATAGAGACTATCCCAAATACGATTTCAGCAATTTGCTGCGTGAGTTCTGACGAAGACGGCGAATGGCCTTCTCCTTAATTTGGCGTACACGTTCACGGGTCAAACCAAACTTGTCACCTATTTCCTCAAGAGTCATCTCCTGCATACCAATACCGAAAAACATCTGCAGTATTTCTTTCTCACGTTCCGTAAGCGTAGAAAGTGCACGGTCAATCTCTGTGGAAAGTGATTCGCTCACCAATGAGCGGTCGGCCATCGGCGAATCGTCATTGACAAGCACATCGAGCAAACTGTTGTCCTCTCCATCCACAAACGGGGCATCTACCGAGATGTGACGTCCCGACACCTTAAGTGTATCGGCAATTTTATCTACCGGGATATCCAACTCATCAGCTAGTTCCTCAGCAGATGGACGACGCTCGTTCTCCTGTTCAAACTTAGAAAAAGCTTTGCTTATCTTATTCAGTGAACCCACCTGATTGAGGGGCAAACGTACAATGCGTGATTGCTCGGCTAAAGCCTGAAGGATAGACTGACGAATCCACCATACAGCATAGCTGATAAACTTAAATCCACGAGTCTCGTCAAACTTCTCTGCCGCCTTGATCAACCCCAAATTGCCCTCATTGATAAGGTCGGGAAGGCTCAGTCCCTGATTCTGGTACTGCTTTGCTACAGATACCACAAAACGTAGATTGGCACGAGTTAGTTTCTCCAAAGCAACACGGTCTCCCTTACGAATCCGTTGGGCCAATTCCACTTCCTCCTCTACCGTAATCAACTCTTCACGACCAATCTCCTGGAGATATTTGTCCAATGAAGCGCTCTCACGATTGGTAATACTCTTTGTAATTTTAAGTTGTCTCATCGAAAAATAGCTATTTCAGTCAATAAACCAAATTAGTTGCAAAGATAACACATTTTCTTGATATACCCGCCATTCAACAACGAAAAAACTTTCAAAAAGTATACGGTGATTACTCTTTTTTGAGAGAAATCACCGCTCTTTTTATACTAATTTGCAGGAAAGAGGCATGGCAGTCAGATATTTTTGGCTAAAACACCTCTGTCATGCCTCATATATCCCGCTTCTATCCCACATCCGACAGGTCTACCGCATAGTTGGCTCTGCGTCCGGACATATAGTAACCTGAGATGAACAACACACGCTCAGGCGACTGATTGGCAGACTTTAGTACGTTGGCCAAGTCCTCTTCACTCGTGATTTTGGTGCCGTTGATTTTAAGGATTACAAAGCCCTTCTTGATACCTGCTTGGGCAAATTTTCCTTTATCTACGCCAGTCACCTGCAAGCCATAGCTCACCCCAAGATGACGCTTCACATCATCACTTATGGGTTGGAAAGCAGCACCTAACATGTCAAGATCAAACCTTTTTACCACTTCCGTATTGCCTTGCATATTCTTTAGGGTAACATCAAAGGTTTTTTCCTTCTTATCACGCATCACGGTTACTTTCACCTCATCACCTGGGCGGTGCTTGGCTATATTCTCCTGCAGCTCGGCCATATTATGCACCTTCTTACCTGCAATCTTTACAATGACGTCACCCGACTCTATACCAGCTGCCTTGGCGCCACTTCCATCGGTCACTTCGGCAACATATACACCTTCTACAGTACCCAAGTCTTTGTCCTTGGTACGATCGTCTCCCAGATCATGGCCACTGATTCCAAGGATAGCACGCTGTACGGTTCCAAACTCCTTCAAGTCATCCACCACCTTGGTCATGATACTGGTAGGAATGGCAAATCCGTAACCGGCATAAGCACCTGTAGGCGACGACAATACGGCATTGATACCCACCAGTTCACCACGGGCGTTTACCAAAGCGCCTCCGCTGTTACCTTGATTGATGGCTGCATCGGTCTGGATGAATGACTCTATACCTCCATTATACACACCAAGTGTACGAGCCTTGGCACTCACAATTCCAGCAGTTACCGTAGAGGTAAGGTTAAAAGGATTTCCTACAGCAAGCACCCACTCGCCGACTTTCAGAGCCTCCGAATCGCCGATGGAAATTGTCGGGAAATCATCACCTTCGATCTTGATTAAGGCCAAGTCCGTATTGGGGTCTGTGCCAATAAGTTTTCCTTTGAACTCACGATTATCGTTCAGTTTGACATCAATTTCATCAGCACCATCAATCACGTGATTGTTGGTCACCACGTAGCCATCTTCAGAAATAATGACTCCAGAGCCAAATCCAACTCGGGGCTGTGATTTTATCTGCTGCTGACGTCCCATGCCGTCACCGAAGAAAAAATCAAACAAGTCAGGCATCTGAGTTACGGTCTGTGTCTTTCCCAACTGTGTAGACTTGATGTGCACGACTGCATGCAGCGAGTTTTCTGCAGCAACGGTAAGGTCAACTGGTTGCCCCCCATCCTTATTGCCAAACATAGCTACCGGCATCGTAAAAGAACTTTCCGGCTTTACGGTAACCACAGTCTGCTGTTGTTGCTCCATCAATGCATACGTTGTAACCCCGGCTACCGCAGCACTACCTACCACTATTGCCGTTGTCCCCAAGATCTTCTTAATTACCATTTTCATAACTAAAGCTTTTTATTTTCGTTAATTGAATTGTCGTTTTTAACTTCACAACAGCAAAGATAATAGTATTATTTCCACGTTACACCCAAATGCCATCAATATTTACTACAAATTAACACAGCATCCTCACCATTAACAGTAATTCAACTATCAGCTTCTTTTTTTTCACAACTATTAGGGAAAAGCATTTATACTTCTTTGCGTAATCGATTTTTTACACTAAATTTGCCCCTTGAAAGGCAGTTGGACGGTCTGTCGCTTACTCATTATAGAGTATGAGGAAAGTCCGGGCAACACAGAGCATCCCGCTTGTTAATGTGCAAGGTGTCGGTGACGGCAGGGTAACGTAGAAGAAAATAACCGCCCCGTTCAGGCGAGGTAAGGGTGAGAAAGTGAGGTAAGAGCTCACTGGCCAAGTGGTGACACTATGGCCGTGCGTCCCGGGAGTTGCAAGGTCATGTATACCGGCGTTTGAGGGTTGCTCGTCCAAGCCGGAGGGTAGACCGCTATAGCATGTCGGCAACGGCAGGCACAGATAAATGACAGACGCTCTTGCAAAAATGTCAAGAGTACAGAACCCGGCTTACAGGCCAACTGTTTTTCTTTTTTAATGTTCCAATTACCACCATGAAAAGAAGGATAAAGCAACTCATCCACTTCCTCACTCGACAACTATGGCGAGTTACCGAAGAAGATGTCAGCCGCAGGCGATACACCAGTTACAACCTACTGAAGGTACTTTATCAAACCATCTTGCGTTTTATTAGAGATCGTGTATGGATACGTGCTGCAGCCCTCTCCTACACCACTCTATTCTCCATCATACCTATATTGGCGCTGCTTTTCGCCATAGCCAAGGGATTCGGATTCTCCAATCTAATGGAACGTCTGTTCCGGGGTGGAGTCATAGAAAACGGCACGATGGACATGGTGATGACCTTTATTGACAATTACCTGGAATATGCCAAGAGCGGTGTATTCATTGGAGTTGGTATAGCCATGCTTCTATGGGCCATCATCAACTTGGCCGACAGTATAGAAGGCAATATGAATGCGATATGGGATGTCAAGAAACCACGTTCCTACTTTCGTAAGCTGACAGACTACATGGCTCTGTTCGTGCTGTTTCCCATCATCATCGTTCTGTACGCCGGTGTAAGTATCTTCATGACTACCATTTACCAGCAGCTGGCCGATTACTTCATTATCAGTTCATTCGTACATATCTGCATTAAGCTGGCTCCTTATGCGCTTTCAGCACTCATCATGACCGGCTTATTCATTTTCATACCCAACACCAAAGTCAAGTTTCGTTACGCCTTCATTCCAGGACTAATCACGGGTATTATTTTCCAGGCATTCCTGTACATCTATATTCAGATACAGATGTCAGTATCGAGCTACAACGCCATTTATGGTTCATTTGCCATAATCCCGATGTTCATGCTATGGGCAGACATATCTTGGTGCATTATCCTATTTGGAGCAGAGATGAGTTACGTAAGCCAGAATATCGAACAATATAATTTCGGGCAGGAAGTCGACAATGTAAGCAGGCGTTATCACGACTTCATGTGCGTAATAGTAATGTCGCTCATTTGCAAGCGTTTCCAAACAGGCGAGCGACCTTATACAGCCAACGAACTATCCGATGCCGGGCAAATCCCCATACGTCTCACCAACCAATTACTCGAGGAATTGGAACGCATCGGGCTTATCTATGGATTCAGTTCCGACGCCAAGTCTGAGACAGAGCATTTTGTACCAGCTATTGACATCAATAAGCTATCTGTCGGACGATTGCTGTCAAGCATCGAAAGCGCGGGGTGCGAAGACTTTAAGATAGACCATTCCAAAGAGTTCAGTAGCCAATGGGAAGCCTTCATCGGGTACAAGGAAGACATATACCAAAAGAACAACGGCATTTTACTGAAAGATTTATAAGTACCAATACGGATATCCAATCCTAAAGGTATCATAGTCTGCTCTGTAAGCTCCATTGGCTGGAGCCATATATGCTATTCCCGTAAACATTTCTGGCATAATCTTGTTTTAATGATATCATTAAAACTCAAAAGATATGTCTGCCCATCCCACCAACGAAGCCTATTCCATCAAGGTCATCAAGTCAATCACCAGCATCTATCGTATTTCTACTCCCAGAATGCGCAAATTGGCACACGACATCAACCATGTAATCTCGGCATACGAACTCAACGACAAGGAGGTAGCCATTGCCTGCAACAAATACATCACCTATTCCTACCCAGCCATCACCCAAGCTGCCTCAGCCTATGGGCTTCATCCCATGAACGAGGAAGAGATAAGCTCCCATACTGGCCAAGAGCTACAACATATTCTTTACTGTATGTGTGTGTTCCTATATGACAACCTCAAAGCCGAAAGTGTAGCTTACAGGCAACACTTACATGCCAATATATAGAAATATCGGATCCACCTTCCTAAAAAAAGAGCCGGGCAACTACATGTTACCCGGCCCATAGAATATATATTTACTCTACTATATCCATTTCATCTACCAGGTGCTTGCAACCACCCAACTTCTCAAGGATGAATAGCACATAGCGGATATCCACCACGATGCAACGCTGCTTGTCATTGTCGAAGTTGATGTCGCCGCTCAGCGATTCCCAGTTGCCATCGAAAGCAGCTCCGATGAGCTCTCCATGGGCATTCATCACGGGGCTACCGCTATTGCCACCGGTGATATCATTGGTGGTGATAAAGTTTACCGGCAGACGGCCATCGCTCAAGGCGTAGCGACCATAATCTTTGGCGGCATAGAGCTGCTTAAGCCGCTCGGGCACTACAAACTCGGGGTTGGTGGCATCTTCCTTTTCCATCACTCCCTCCAGCGTGGTGTAGTAGTCGTAGCTGACACCATTCTTGGGGCTATAGGGCTTCACCGTACCATAGGTAAGGCGAAGGGTGAAGTTGGCATCGGGAGCCTTGGGCGTGGGGGCATACATCTCGCAGAGACCACGGACGTAGGTCTTGTGGAGCAGCTGCAGCTCATCGCGGTCGGCAGCGCTGGCAACACTAAGACGGGCATACATCTCCCACTTGCAGCGTGAATATGCTGTGGCGAGGTCCTTTTCGATAGCCTTTACCGAAGGCTTCTTGAGGAAGCGCTCCAGGTTCTGCTCATTGGCCGTGATAGAGTTGTCATACATAGCATCGATATAGCGGTCGATATCGCCTTTGTAGTCCTTGTCAATGGTCGTATAGAAGGCGGGCAACTCGATATCCATCTCCTTATAAAGGGCAAAAAGGGCCTTGGCTACCTTACGGTCGACCTCATGATCGTAATCCTTGTTGTGAACCTGGGCATAGGACCTGCGCAGTTCGTCGCTCCACTTGGCTACCGCCTCCTTATCCTTCGCTTTGAGTGCTACCTTGAGGCTATCCATCACGCGGTATGGGGCACCAAACTCAATGCCCATCATGAAAGTCTCTGTAAAGGCCATACGAAGATAAGCATCAGCAGATGTCTTGGCCATCAGCTCATCAATCTTTGCCACCACGGCAGCATACTCATCGTTGCCCTTCTCGGCAGCAAAGCGGGCGAAGCGGGCTTCCTGCTCGGTCTTGGCCTCACGCACCTTGTTGTCGATGATAGCCTTGTTCATGCCAATAGAGTTCTTCCAATAGTTACTGCTGCTTGCATACTTACCGGCATATTGGATACGCACCTTGTCGCTGGCTGCCATCTCACGCTTAAGCACCTCTTGACGAGCCTCGCGCACCTGGATACGCGGAGTGTTCTGGCAATCCATACGATGCTGTATCTCGCTGCGTGTGAGGAAGCGCTGCGTACTGCCGGGGAAGCCCATCACCATGGCATAGTCACCTTCGTTCAATCCCTTGATGGAGACACTCAGATGCTTGGGAGTCTTCAGGGGTACGTTGTCCTCGCTATAGAGGGCAGGATTACCTTCTGAATCAGCATAGATGCGGAACATGGAGAAGTCGCCCGTATGGCGCGGCCACATCCAGTTGTCGGTTTCACCGCCAAACTTACCTACCGATGAAGGAGGTGCGGCTACCATACGTATGTCAGAGTATACTTTCAGGAAGAACAGGTAGTAGCGGTTGCCGGCATAGAAAGGACGGGCGATGGCCTCAATACCAGGTTTCCCATCGTACTCGCTGGCCTTGAGCTCCTCGCTGGCCATCTCGCCAAGGAACTGATATGACAATGCCTCTACCTCGGTGATGCTGTCGTTCGCGATAAGGGCATTAACCTTATCGGTGACGTCTACGATTCTTTCCACAAAGGTAAACTCAAGGCCTGGAGTAGGCAGCTCCTCGGCGCGGGTCAATGCCCAGAAGCCATCGGTAAGGTAATCGTGCTCTACCGAGCTGTGTTGCTGTATGGCGCCATAGCCGCAATGGTGATTGGTAAGAATGAGTCCCTCTGCAGAGACAATCTCGCCCGTACATCCACCGCCAAAGATGCCTATAGCGTCCTTGATTGAGGGTCCTGCCGGATTATATAAATCGGTACCCTCGAGTTGCAATCCCTGCTGCTTCATCTGGTCGACCAGATATTGCTCCTCCATCATCTGGAGCAGCCACATTCCTTCATCGGCACGAGCACTACAAAGCACACAAGCCAATGCCAATGTCATGTAAAACCTGCATTTTTTCATTGTTCCAAACATATTTTTCTTGATTATAATATGATAAGTATAGTTATAGTCATGTCCAATCCTGCCTATCAGCTACCTTGGGCCTAGTAGTATGGATTTTAATCTCATCGTCCACACCGTTACCATGGCCAACACCAGTCGGGTGAGGCATATCCACCAAAAACTGATGCCCATAGCCACGAAGAGCATGGTATCCTCAAGCAACGAGTGCGACACACCGAGGTGATGGTTCACCAGATTGGCCTCCTCGCGCGTGAGCCTACCCTCCTCCACCTCATCAATCATGATGGCAGCGCCATAGGCCATGCCCACCACATTGCCCGTAAGCCATAGCAAGGAGCAGACCGAGGGAAGGCCGAAGAGGCGCATCAAGGGCGACAGCGAGTGGGCTATGCGGTGCATCCAGCCAAACTCCTCGAGCACGCGCTGCAGCTCGTTTTTGGAAACAGAGTACAAAGTTCGCATAAATATTTGATACACACAAATACAGCATGCGCAATTTACAAAGCAAATGCCATTCTGAGCTCCACAGAGCATGCAGAATGGCAATAGCAGCATGAGGTCTACATAGACTCCTGCCTACGTTCGTTTCTTGGTCCCCGTATGAGTAAAGATGGTAGGCTTCACCGGCTTCTTCTGCTCACATGCGATGCGCGAAGGCGTGGGGTACTCCAGTTTCTCGAGGTCGGTGATGGCGGCTCCGATGTCGCCCAGCAGCATGTCGGCCATATCGCGGCTGAAGCCTTGGCGCACCACGATACGCATCACTACGCTGTCCTCGATATCCTTGGGCATGGTGTAGGCAGGTACCATCCATCCGCCCTGTTTGAGTTTGTCTTGCAGGTCATAGAGCGTCCACTTGGCTTTCTTCGCATAGTCTTCCTTCATGTACCATATAAATAGGGGGTTCACGATGTCCTGACTGTAGTTCTTGAAGGGTGCCATCTTGCCAATCTCCGAGTGGAGGTAGCGTGCTATCTCCATGGAGTTGTGCTGCACCTGACGGTAACCCTCGAAACCGAGGCGGATGAACTGGTAGTACTGGCCCAGCACCTGTGCACCGGGGCGGGAGAAGTTGAGTCCTACCTGCGTGATGTCGGCGCCAAGGTAGTTGACCGAGAAGGACATCTTGCCCGGCAGGTACTTCTTGTCTTTCCACACCACCCATCCGAGGCCGGGGTATACGAGGCCGTACTTGTGGCCTGAGGTGCTGATGGAGAGCACCCACTTGAGACGGAAGTCCCACTTCTTCTCGGGCTGCAGGAAAGGGAGTATGAATCCGCCCGAGGCTGCATCCACATGGATGGGAATGTCGTACCCCGTACGTGCATTGTACTCGTCGAGTGCGGCGTCGAGTGCCTCCACATCATCGTTGAGCCCTGTCCAGGTGACGCCCTGGATGGGCACTACGCAGATGGTGTTCTCATCGCACAGTTCAATCACCTGCTTGGGGTCGAGGGTGATGTTGTCGAGCGTGAGGGGCACGGTACGCATCTCTATCTGCCAGAGGTCGGCAAACTTCTCCCACACCACCTGATAGCCTGTGGAGATGATGAAGTTGGGCTTGTCGGTAGGCTTGCCCTGTGCTTCGCGACGTTCCTTCCAGCGCAGCCATGCAGCCACACCGCCCAGCATGCAGGCCTCAGAGGAGCCGATGGCCAGGGCGCCCGTCTTCCACTGCGCCTTCTCGGGCGTGTTCCACAGGTTGGCCATGATATTGATGCATTTGGCACACATCACCGCCACGCGCGGATACTCCGTCTCGTCGATATAGTTGAGTGCGATGGCCTCATTCATCAAGCGTGTGGCATAGGGGTCCATATAGGTAGTGACGAAGGTGGCGAGGTTGAGACGAGGCTGTGTCTGCGCAAAGGTCTCGTCCTTTACCATCTGATAAGCAATGTCGGGGCGTGTGCCCTGCTGGGGGATCTTGTCTACGGGAGAGGGCTGGAGCATCTCCTTCGACCCGAATACGTCGGTACTGAAATCGGTTTTTTCCATAAAATGAATAAATTGAGATTTGGGGTTAAGTTTCATCAGTAACAATGCCTTGTTGCCAAATGTTCCCCTGCACCAACCACAAAGTATTCCCCTTACAGTTTTTTAATTATAATGGTAGGTCAGACTTTTTCTTTTGTAGCGTCTGTGAAATTACAAAGTATTCATCAGAAAACTAAATTATAAGCTCGGTTTATAAAAACAAAGCTTATGATTATATATTCACAAGCTTTGTTTATTAAAACATAAGCTCTGATTTAAGAATTCGGTTAGTGGAGACGAAAAAACAGACGGTGCGTTCAGTAAAAATCACACTATTGATTGCCAAAATTTATTGTTGGGCGCAAAGCCTATAAGGCCTCAAAGTACGTCTACGCCTATTCTTTTCAGACCTTATAGGCTATTGCGAATGGTTCTTCCAACCTATTTCGCTACTCTTGTTTTTCTTCTTATTAGACATGAATTACAAGTGTCACGCATCTAATTGATGCGCTCCAAGAAGATAATGACCATGCAGCAATTGTTTTTTGTGAAATAATCTTTATCTTTGCAGAACTAGTAAATAAATATAGTATTAACGATAAAAACGAATAGCCTATGAAGTAAATCCGGACAGACGCTTTCGCGAAGGTTTGTGATGCGAGGCATTACTGCTTTCAAGGCTTAAATTAAGCCAAATAAAAACAAATCATTAACCCGAAAAGCGTTCCGTTCGTTCTTAATTAATATAGATTTGGAGCTTTTGCTCTTGTTCTCTGTCCTTGAAACCGCCAAAATTCAACACGTGAGAACAAGCAGTAAGAAGGTTCGCGCTATGGCGTGAACTATTCTTTGCTTGTTACGTGTGAGGTTACTTGGCGGTACCTAAGGACAAATAAGCATCGAATGGTACACGCCTTTTCTTATACAAATCAAAAAATGAAAAAACTTATTTTGTCAATGGCGCTTGCCGCTTTTGCATTATTGGGCAAGGCTTATGATTTTGAAGCAAATGAATTCTATTACAACATCACGTCCTTGAGTGATTTAACCGTTGCCTTGACTGGGAATGAAGGGGCATCATACAGTGGAGATATAACAATTCCTAAAAGCGTTGAATACTCAGGAAAAACTTTTACCATAACCTCTATCGAAAGTTCAACTTTCTCTAAGTCGATATTGGGTACATTAACTATTCCAAAGAATATAATGAAAGCAAATATCTCAGCATCTTCGGTGGAAAAACTAATCATAGAAGATAGCAGAATACCATTAGAGGAGTTATCTGCAAAACCTGCCAAAGATGTATATATGGGGCGTGACATTAATGTTCCGTGGAATCATCTCATATATAGTTTCTCGTATTCGAGCATAGAAAGTATTGTATTTGGTGATTCCGTCACATATATCCCAGGAGGTATGTTGGAAGAATGTACAAAACTCGTAAGTGTAGAGTTGTCGAGTAACATAAAGAGCATATTTAATAAAGCTTTTAATGGTTGTACTAAATTAAAGACCATTTCCGGAGAGGGTATCGAACTGATAGAAACCGGGGCATTTAATAATTGTACTTCTTTGGAATCGTTCAACTTTCCAAGTCTTAAAGTAATTGACAATGGAGACTCTCAATGGGGAACGTATCGATGGGGAGTATTCCAAAATTGCAAAAGTTTAAGAAATGTCGTCCTGTCACAAGGACTATTCAGTATCGGAACTATGGCTTTTATGGGTTGTGAATCTCTTGAGTCCGTAACAATACCTGCAAGTGTTATGTACATAGGAGATGTAAACAATATAGAACATAGTTCAGTGTTCGCTGATTGCCCTAATCTCACATCGTTAACAGTGAATGCTTCTTCTCCCATAGCTATAGGTGAAACGACGTTTGATGCCCAAACCTACATAAACACGACATTGATAGTTCCTGCGGGTACAAAAGACGAATATCTCAGTGCTACTAATTGGAAAAACTTTTTCAATATTGAAGAGAATACAAATATAACAGACAACGTATACTCTGTTGTGATTGAGGGATGTTCTGATTCATATGGAGGCTATGTTGAAATCGGTGACCTGCGGATAAAAGACAATGAATATGTAATGTCTGCAAATAAAGGGGATAAAATCACTCTGAGATTTATACCTTGGTCAAATGAAGAAGTAAATTATGAATTAGGCAGTGTCACTATTGATGAGAAAGATGTAACTTCGAATGTTGTGAATAATGAGTTGATTGTGGAAGTAACAGGTAATATGACCATTGATATTGATTGGGATTATGTAGAGCCCAATCCGATATTATTGACTATCAAGCAAGCAGAAAACGGTTGCACTAAAATGGTGGTGGATAAATGGGAAACGTATAAGTTCTTTATAGAGCCATCAGAAGGATGGACTTTGCATTCTGTTGCGCTTAATGGAGAAGATATAACCAACCGCATTGGCGATGATGGCGCATTGAAATTAAGTGAAATGTCAGAAAACACGACTCTTTCTATCACTTTTGAGTCTAATGGTTCATCAGTAAAGGCCATTAATCCAAGTCGTGCAAAAGTCTATGGTGCAGATAATAGTATTGTGATTTCAGGTGCGAATGAAGGTGAAAACATACAGATATATGATGATGCTGGTCTGTTGATTGAGACGGTAAAAGCAACATCAAATTCGATGAGAATTCCTTTGGCGAATGGAATCTATATCGTCAAACTGGACGGTAAGACCGTGAAAGTTGCAATATAAATGTCCCGTCACGGCGGATATGCCCTATCCGCCGTGTCTGAGTATCAGGGGTGTGCCCCGAGATGATAGCACAAATCCACAGAAGTTTTTCGAAGAATAGGAGTAGGCAGCGCGATATGAAAGCGCTGCTTAACTTTTTGTTTCCCTCTTTCGCACCTCGGCTATTCAAGCAAGCTTGATAGCTCTCGGTTTGGCGCCGGTTCTCGGACTAGCCGAGCGCAAGCATTGCGACGTCTGCACCTATAGAATGTGCTTTAACACCACTTCGAAGGCCTTTAGTGGATTTATGGCCCTAAACAACTCCGTGCTTACCGTTGTTATACCTCGCAGAATCAAAAAAACCAACTACTGACTATGGCAAATATAGGTAAAGCAACCAAGCTGAGTGTGGCTACACTCGCTATCATGAACGTGACGGCTGTAGTGTCGTTGCGCGGACTTCCTGCCGAGGCCGAATATGGCATGAGCTCGGCATTCTATTATCTCTTTGCGGCCATCGTGTTCCTCATCCCCACGGCCCTCGTGGCGGCTGAGCTGGCGGCCATGTTCTCCGACAAACAGGGCGGTGTGTTCCGCTGGGTAGGCGAAGCCTTCGGCAAGCGTATGGGCTTTCTCGCCATCTGGCTGCAGTGGGTAGAAAGCACCATCTGGTACCCTACGGTGCTGACCTTCGGCGCCGTGTCGCTCGCCTTTATCGGGATGAACGGGGCGCACGATATGGCATTGGCCTCAAACCGCATCTACACCCTTGTGGTGGTGCTGGCCATCTATTGGCTGGCTACCTTCATCTCGCTTAAAGGTATGTCATGGGTGGGCAAGGTGTCGAAGATTGGAGGCTTGGTGGGTACCATCATCCCTGCTGGCCTGCTGGTGGTGCTGGCCGTCGTGTACTTGGCTACGGGCGGACATTCGCAGCTCGACTTCCACAGCAGCTTCTTCCCCGACCTCAGCAACTTCAACAACCTCGTGCTGGCATCGAGCATCTTCCTCTTCTATGCCGGTATGGAGATGGGCGGTATCCATGTGAAAGATGTGGACAATCCCTCGCGCAACTACCCGAAGGCCGTGTTCATCGGTTCGTTCGTGACGGTGCTCATCTTCGTTCTGGGTACCTACTCGTTGGGCATCATCATCCCGAAGGACGATATCAACCTCACGCAGAGCCTGCTTGTGGGCTTCGACCGCTACTTTGCCTATATCCGTGCCTCGTGGCTGTCGCCCGTGATTGCCGTGGCCCTTGCCTTCGGCGTGCTGGCCGGTGTGCTCACCTGGGTGTCGGGTCCCTCGAAGGGTATCTTTGCCGTAGGCCGTGCGGGCTACTTGCCTCCCTTCTTCCAGAAGACCAACAAGCTGGGTGTGCAGCGCAACATCCTGCTCATCCAGGGCGGTATAGTCACCCTCTTGGGACTGCTGTTCGTGGTGATGCCTTCGGTGCAGAGCTTCTACCAGATACTCTCGCAACTGACCGTGCTGCTCTACCTCATCATGTACCTGCTGATGTTTGCCGCCGCCATCTATCTGCGCTACAGCATGAAGAAAGCCAACCGTCCTTTCCGCATCGGTTCGAAGGGCAACGGTCTGATGTGGATTGTGGGTGGTGTAGGCTTCCTCGGTTCGCTCTTAGCCTTTATCCTCAGCTTCATTCCTCCCGGTCAGATTGCCGTGGGTAGCAAGACCATGTGGTATGCCGTGCTCGTCATCGGATGTGTGGTGGTGGTAGCTGCTCCGCTCATCATCTATGCTATGCGCAAACCCTCGTGGAAAGATGCTGACACCAACTTCGAGCCTTTCCATTGGGAGGATAAAGGTTGATGGTTGAGGGTTGATGAGTATGTTGTCTGTTGACCGTTGACTGTTGACCATCAACCGCGAATCATGCACCAAAGTCGCATCGTCCACACCGCTATCATAGCCAGCATCAGGCGGGTAAGGCATATCCACCAGAAGCTGATGCCCATAGCCACGAAGAGCATGGTGTCTTCGAGCAACGAGTGCGACACACCGAGGTGATGGTTCACCAGGTTGGCCTCCTCGCGCGTGAGCCTACCCTCCTCCACCTCATCGATCATGATGGCAGCGCCATAGGCCATGCCCACCACGTTGCCCGTAAGCCATAGCAGGGAGCAGCCCGAGGGGAGCCCGAAAAGGCGCATCAACGGCGACAGCGAGTGGGCTATGCGGTGCATCCAGCCAAACTCCTCGAGCACGCGCTGCAGCACCATCAGAGCCGTCACGATGAGCACGATAGTGACGATGAGCGAGAGCGACGAGGTGAGCCATTGCATCAGGAGCATCCCCCACGAAGTGACCTCCGCCGTACCCGAGGCGAGGAAGCTGAAGGGAGCATCGCTCTGCGGCAACAGCCAGTTGAGCGCCACAGCCGCCACAAACGACATGGCGATGCGGAAAGCCACAATCTCGCCAAAGCGCGAGCCGGTCTTATGCGCCACGGAGCACTCCACGGGCAGGTTGTGCGACACGAGGCACATCACCGCCAGAATGGTAGCCTCGCGCAGGGTGAGCGTGAGCGTAGTCATCACCGCTATCGTAGGATAGAGCGGCAGGAAGATGCTGGTGAGAAACACGAATGCCGAGTCGCCCGAAAGCCCGATATAGGAGAACACGGGCGACAGATAGCCTGCCAACCAGTCGATGACACCCACATACTGCAGCACCCGCACAGCCAGCGAGATGGGCAGCATCACCTTGAGCAGCCACAGACAGATACTGAGCGAGCGCGGCAATGCCAGGCGCAGGCATTTGAGGAGGCGGTGAAAAAGTTGGTTGCTTGCCATGAAATGTCGTTTTCTAGGGCTCCTAGGATATCTTAGGCAATCCTAGGACAGCCTAGAAATTCCTAGGATTATCTCTTAAACATACGGTCCATCTCGCGACGGTCGTCCTTCTCCTTGAGCGACTGGCGCTTGTCGTACTGCTTCTTACCCTTGGCCAGCGCGATAACGAGCTTGGCCAGCCCCTTCTCGTTGATGTAGAGGCGTGTGGGCACGATGGTGAATCCGGGGTTCTTCTCCTCGTTCTGCAGGTTGCGCAGTTCCTTCTTGCTCAGCAGCAGCTTGCGCTCGCGGCGGGCGTTGTGGTTGTTGTACGAGCCGTAGAAGTACTCCGATATATGCATGTTCTTCACCCACAGTTCCCCATTGATGAAGTAGCAGTAGGTATCCACCAGGCTGGCCTTGCCCAGGCGGATGGACTTTATCTCCGTACCCGTGAGCACGATGCCCGCGGTGTAGGTGTCGATAAACTCATAGTCGAACGACGCCTTCTTGTTCTTTATGTTGATAGCAGGTGTCTGCTTTTTCTTTTCCATCAGCCTAACAGATTAGATAATGTATTGAACACCATTTGGATGATTACGGGAGAGAACACGATAGCCGCCGACGTGATTGCCATAAAGACGAGGCGTCTGTCCTCATCTACATCCCAGATGACGTCACTGCCCTCCCATACGATATAGCACACGTAAAACTGCAGCACCCATTTGAAGATAAAGTACTGCGGGAAAAACGCCACCAGCACTTCGGCTACGAACACCACCCCCATCGCATACCCCACGAAGAGTTGCGCCAGCGGCATGTCGGCATTCCGGCCCAAGTACTTCTGCGACACCATATCGAGCAGATAGGATGCCAGGAAGAAGCCGCCAAACAGGGCAATGCAGCAGCTGAGCATATCCATCAGCGCAGGCTGGTACACCTCACGTTTCAGCCCTTCGTGCATGAACGCACTGAGCAGCACTGCCAGTCCGCACAGCGCGATGAGCGGATACACGAAGGTAGCCAACACATCGCGTCGGGGCGACTCGACGGTAATCTCCGTCCACGTCTTCCTGGGGGAAGCCATGAGCGAAAAGAGGCGTCCAAACAGTTCCTTATAGTTCATCCGAGGCTAAGACCTTGATTATTAAAAGTTGTACTTAAAGTAATTGGTCAGTACGCCTTTCTTTACAATCGTATCATTGGCAAGATAGCCCTTCGTGGCAAATTCTCCTACAAACATGACACACACCGAATCGCCACGATGCTCATCCAATGCCTGCAATACCTCACTCATCTTGTCGCGCATGGCTTTGTCGGCATTGGCCGTATCGCGCAAAGTACGCAAGTCAAAGCATTGCAAATCATCATAGCACTCATACGAGCCGTTTTCATAGGTAGCATGGAAATTGAAATAAAGGGTATCCCCCCTTACCTTGTCGGCACTCAGATAATACTTGCCTTTACCATTAGACATTATCATCGGTGCCACATTCAGGTATCCGTTGCTCACCCATACCGAAGGATAAGCGCTATACCCGTCCATATAGATGAGATGCAGCCCCTTCAATGGTTTTATCGAGTCTGTAAGCGAGTGGTTCAACACAGGTTTTACATCAATCTTGGTACCCTGCAGGAAAGTCAGCGTCTGCTTATACGAAGCATCTACGTCAACACGCAGATTCACAAAAGCACGCTTGGCATCCCCAAGTCCTGCCATGTTGAGTTGACCCTTGTCAACCAGGTTTATAGGTTGGAACACCTCACCAGTGCAGTCGGCATTCAATTTTACCTTCTCACTCGCCGTATCAATCGTCACTATACGGTTGAAGGTCGATGAAGCACTATACCCCTCATCAGGCATACACGAAGCAAGCAGGCCAGCCCCCACCAATACATACACAATAGTCAACAACAAATTCTTCTTCATATTCAATATTGTTATAGAGTTTTTAATTTTTTCGGTCAACGGCAATGTTTTTATAGCACACAGATGATACGGATTTTTGCGGATTACCACAGATATTTATTTCATTGTCAATTGTCAATTGTGAATTGTCAATTAAATCAAGAACTCCTCAATATGCTCATCCACATAGTAGGCGATGGCCGCTGTTATCTCCTCCTCGTTCTCGATGAAGTAGTCTTCCAGATCATCAAACTGCGGGTACTGCTCATACATGGCCATGAACTCCTCGTCGGTGCGTTCGCGCGTAAGGTCCGCCTTATGCTCATCGTACACCTCCTTGGCTTTGTAGATAACCTTGGAGAACTCCTTCAGCTCCCACATACGCATCGCCTTGGCGAAGGGGTTATCGAAGATATAAGGGCCGTAGCCATTCTGTATCAGCTGGCAGAAGCCGCCGTCCATCAGTTCCTCGTGCAATATACTGTAGCCCAGCAACACATGCTGGCTTCCCGTGAGGCGCGGCATCGTCTCGGCCGTCAGTTCACCATCCACACGGCGCAGATAGGCATCGGCAAACACCTTAAGGAAGGCATCCATACCCTCCGCAGCCGCCTGCTGCAATTGTTCATCTGTAATCAGTTTATCCATAATATCCGTAATATCGTGCAAAATTAGTGCAAAATATCGATTTAGCGAAAACAATATAGTTAAACTTGCATTGTTGAGCGTGAGAAAGTCCGAATCAAGTAGCTAAATGCAAGCTTATCCACAATCTATCAGCGAACAGCCCAGACTTCATCACCAGATACATTCAGTCTCAGGCAAGTGAGAAGCAAGCTTGTCTGGGTTCTTGCAGCGAGCGAAAACACATTTCCCCTGTATTCGTTTTGCACTTTGACAAGGAATCGTTACCTTTGCGGAATAAGATATTGGTTAATAATCACAATTCTATGGAAAATAAATATTGATATGAAAAAGCATTTTTTATTCCTTTTTGCTATACTGCTTCCCCTATTGGTAAGTGCAGAGAAAGTTGAGATTGACGGGATTTGGTATAACCTTACAAATGAAAGTAAAACTGCAGAAATCACATCGTCGCCCACGAAATACAGTGGCGATTTGGTTATCCCAGAAACCGTGATGTACGGAGAGGAAGAATATAATGTGACAAGCATTGGCAACAATGCATTTGCATCTTGCAGTTCGCTTAGTTCCATTATTATTCCACAAGGGGTAACGCGAATTGGCAACAACGCGTTCTTCGCGTGTCATTCACTTAGTTCCATCATTATCCCCAAAGGAGTGAAAAGTATAGGGAGCAACGCATTGTACAATTGCCAAACCCTTACGACAATTATACTACCCGAGGGATTGGAAAAAATAAGTTCTTCGGCCTTTGCCTTCTGCTCCATGCTCAGAGAAGTCTATTGCTATGCCGAGAACGCACCTTCAGCTGAGCCAAATGCTTTCGATGGCTCCAATCTCAGAAGTGCCATTTTGCATGTATCAACAAGCTGCATTGATAACTATAAGACAACATCGCCATGGAATAAATTCAGTAATTTTGAAGCAGAAGCCAATAAGTCAGTAGGCATACAGGGGACATTTGACCTCAACGGACGCAACATCTCGGGCAGTGGGCTTCCTGTACCCACCAATACAACACAAGACGAAGGACGTGTAGTGGTAAACATCACTGTAAATCCCGCAGGAGAAGTGATAGCTACCAGTATCAACAGACGTACCAACACTGTAAGCCCTGAATTGCGTCAAGCAGCTGAAGATGCTGCAAAGCGAGCAAATTTCAATAAAATTGACGGAAAAGATGTTCAATCGGGGACCATTACCTATTATTTCAAGCTGCGCTGATTGAGGGGAAACACATATCAAGGGGTTTATCAAGTCGCAATACACTTATAGCAGACATTCACGGGAGCCGCCCACTGGGCAGCTCCCGTGAAGTGTAAATAGCCATAGAAAGTGTACAAAAAGTGTAAATCTTTGTGTAAATCTTTTTGGCTTAGTCTCCGTGATGCTCAGCGGATTAGGCGGCAGAAAGTGTACATTGTTTCTTCCAGTTGTTCCTTTCCATTTTTGAGGTTTTCACGAACACACCTTGACGCACCTTGCCGATGTAATACTCCTTGCTCAGCTTGGCCAATTTCTTGGCTACGGCATTCTTCTTGATGCCCATCTCTTCACCTATGCACACGGCTTCGGCGGTGGTGAACTGCTTGGGGAGCATTTGCAGGAAGGCCAGGGCACTGATGTAGACACGCTTGGGCTCCTCGTACTCCTCACAGCGCAGGCGGTCGTAGATGGTGGAGGTCTGCATCATGCAATAGAAGATGTACGCGAGGCCCCACTTCAGGTCGGCCTCTGCGATGGCGAAGCGCTTCTCGGTAAACATTCCTTCTACACATCCCAGCTCCTCATAGCGGCGCAGCACGGCAATGATCATCAGCATACGGTAGAGGTTGAGGCGACTGCGCAGGATGGGAGCACGCAGGTCCTTGTCCGGCAGGGCCAAGGCCACGAACGATACCAGCTGGCGGTAATACTCGTCGATATACTTGCGCTGCTCATCCGTGATAATCAAGCGTGGCAGCTCTTCATCGGCCTTCCCCTCAAACGGACGCAGCTCCTTCCATATATCGGTAAGCACACCGCGGTGATGGCCATACACATCGATGAAGGCCTCGGCCGTGGCCTCATCCATCTCGCCACGCACCGTGCTCTTGGCTGGCAGGTTATGGTAGAGGAAGCGGGTAGAGAGTCCATCCTCAAGATTGGGGATAAACTCACGCACCGACGACATGGTGCCCGTAGCCGCCATGGCCAGTCGGGTGTGCTCAATGAGGAAATCCTCATCATCAGTCTTGCGCCCTGTATGTAGTTGCTCCTCATTCTGCGCCACCAGCACCTCGTACCAGAAGCTCAACGACTATGTGGCGCACGGCGAGATGGAGCGCGTGCCTCGCGTCAATGGCTGCTTCCGCCCTACGAAGGGAAACTTCGGGAGGTAGGAGTTATACCCCATAAACAAAAAAAACAGTAGCAAAACAAAGATTTGCGCAAGTTGGCACATTACGCACTGATTTACACAAGAGTTACGATTGTAATTGTTGCGTAAACTTTTGCGTAAGTATTGCGCAGCCTTTGCACATTGCCGAAAAACGACTATCTTTGCTGTCTAAACTACGATTATACTCACAAAGGCATCTATGAATAGATTCTTCATCATACTCTCCACGTTGCTGGCACTGTTCTCCTCTTGCTCGGAGAAGCTGCAGGGCGATGCGCCACAAGCAGGCGAAGGATTTGACATTACAGGGGCTTGGGTGCTTATTAGTCAAACGCTTCCCAGTGGAAGAGTCGTTGAAACGAATCTCAAAGACTACTCACGCTGTAAGATTTATGGTTCTGACAGTTCTTACTATTGTGTACAGCTAAAATTCTTTGGAGGTGATGTTTTCGTATCTCCTCACGAAGAAGGACGATTCTCGCTGCACGATACTCTCTATGTAGAAAACGGACGTCCTACGCCTTTCAGCGTGATTGATGACAGCACCATGACCACTGCTTTCATGGGTATTATTGAGACTTGGCGGCGCTCTACTACCATGACAGAAAGTAGGAAAGAGGAAATTCGCAATATATTCCGTTACCACCAAAAGAAGGCTACAGCAGAGGAGCCGCTGCTTGAATACGTGCTTTCGACCGGCGAACGCAAGTTGCAGCACACCATCAGCATATACCATTACTTGTTTATAGCACTGCTGTCCGTCATACTAGTCATTATCATCTATGCAGTAGAGCTTGCCAAGCGCAAGCGTCGTGCCGAAGCGAACCTTGCAGCTATTAAGGAGGAATTGAATCTGCGTCCTGCGGTGATAACCGATGCCATCAAGCAGGTGGAGGACGATTTCTTCCAGTCGGACTACTACACTGCGCTGCGCATCCGCATAGCCGAAGGTTCCAATATGACCGATGAGGACTGGCACGAGATGGAGCGTCAGGTGAATGCAATATCGTCGGGCTTCACCCGCAAGCTGCGTTCGCTCTATGACTTCTCCGACGTGGAGTACCAGGTGTGCCTGCTCATCAAGCTGCGCATACCGCACAAGGACATTGCTGCCATCACCCATCGTGCTCCCGATAGCGTATCAAGCATACGTAGCCGTCTGCACAAGAAGATCCTTGGCCCTAACGGAGGAGCCAAGGAATGGGATTACTTTATCCTTTCGTTGTGACGAGATTGGTTTAACTAAATCCATTGTTTAACAATCCGTTATACTTCCTTGCAAGAATCTTGCAAGGAACTTTTGTTCCCCAAAATCAATTGCAAGCAAAATGCAAGGATGATTTCTTGCCCCTTTAGCGCAGGTGGGATAACTTTACATTCACAAACTCCCCAAAGCTACGATTATGAATGTAAAGAAACTTATCTCTTTTGCTCTGATTGCTCTATCTGCAACCTTCACATTTGCCCAGCAGAAGCAAGGCTATGCGCGTGCTCCATTCAAGAAGAATCAAGGCAAGATGTCTGTCATAGACTCCACGCGCCTCCGTGTATGGTATGCCATGAATGCCGATAGCATAGCCGATATGAACACCTACATCGACTATCAACGTCTGGATGTGGGTGACAGCATTTCCAAGTATTACAGTTGGTTTGTATATAACAGTGACTCGTTACTGCGCGAATGGCACAAAGCACACCCCAAGGCACAGTCAGCTCCATCGTGGCAAGGGCCAGGTGGAAAGGACAAAAGCACATGGATACAATATGAATTCTCCGATTTATATATGCAGAATGGTATGCTTACCGAATACGCCTGCATGCCAGGGTGGCTACATAAGTACAACTCACAGTATTCCGAGCCTATTCCCCGCCAGTCGTGGATTATATCCTTTGAGATGCAAGAGATATTGGGCTATACTTGCCAAAAAGCCACGTGTCATTTCCGTGGGCGGGACTATGTGGCATGGTTCGCACCCGATATCCCTGTACGCCAAGGGCCGTGGAAGCTCGGCGGTTTGCCAGGCCTCATCCTCAAAGCGCACGATGTAGATAGTCTCTATACTTTTGAAGCAGTAAAAATTGAAACTGGCAGGCATCCAATTATTCGCTACGAGTACAAGGAATACAAGGAAGAAAGTCGTGAGAAGGTACAGAAAATGCAACGCTCCTTTGCCGAGAATTGGTACAAGGCGGTTGACTATCATCGGGCAGAGATGCTACCTAACGGTGAGATAGAGAAGAAAGAAGCTGTCTCCATCTACACCCCCTACGAACCCCTTGAACTGGAATAAATAAGAGAATACAATTATGAATGCAAGAAGATTATTGGTTACTGCAACGGCTGTATTGGTTGTTGCATCGGTGGTGGCCCAGCAAAAACAAGGCCATGCAAGTGCTCCATTCAAGAAGAATCTCGGTAAAATGTCCGTCATTGACTCCACCAAACTGCGTGTATGGTATGCCATGAATGCCGACAGCCTTTTGGATATGAATACGTACGTAGACTATCAACGCTTGGATGTTGGGGATAGTATATCCAGATATTACAGTTGGTTCGTCTTTAATAGTGATTCACTTATAAAAGAATGGAGAAAGCAAAATCCCAAAGCACAATCTGTCCCCTCTTGGCGAGGACCGGGAGGTAAGAACAAGAATCTCTATATACAATATCAGTATTCCGACCTGTATATCCAGAACGGTCATCTTACAGAATACGCCTGTATGCCCTCCCGTCTGGAACGCTACAACGGGCGGTATACGGAAGAATATCCCTTGCAGAACTGGAACATCTCCTTCGAGATACAGGAGCTATTGGGCTATACGTGCCAAAAGGCTACATGTCATTTCCGTGGGCGCAACTATGTGGCATGGTTTGCTCCCGACATTCCTGTGCGCCAAGGACCGTGGAAACTCGGCGGTTTACCCGGGCTTATCCTCAAAGCGCACGATACCGATAGCCTATACACTTTTGAGGCCGTTAAGGTAGAGACAGGCAAGCACCCGATTATCTGCTATGAATATAAAGACTATAAGGAGTATCCACGCACAGAGATACAGAAGAACCAGAAACGATTCACCGAGAACTGGCCCAAAAGCGTAGGATGGAGAAAAGGCACTATCATGCCTGATGGAAGCGTAAAACTGAGCGATGAGATAACTTCCATCCATACCCCCTACGAACCCCTTGAGCTGGAATAACCAACCCATAAAAACAAAGCACGATGAACACGAAACTTCACCACATACTACTTGTCGCCTTCTTGACGGCGATAGCGCTGGATAGCGTTGCCCAAGACAAAACGGTTATTGACGGCTACGTGAAGGGAGCCGACGGCAAGGCCGCCGATGCCTACGTCACCGTATCGCCCAAGGGCAAGGGCATCATCCTCGGCTTTGCCGATGTGGATGTGGCGAGCGGCTACTACAAGGTGGAGTTCGCCTTCGACACCGACTCCGTGGCGGTGACGGCGGCAGGTATGGCCATCGGACAGAACATAAAGATGGTGCCCAACCGCTCGCAGCGGCTCGACTTCCTTACCGTGGAACAATCGATAACAATCAAGGAGGTGAGCATTGTGGCCGACAAGATACGGCGGAGCGGCGACACCATCAACTACAACGTGGCCGCCTACAAGCAGCAGGACGACCGCGTGATTGCCGATGTCATCAAGCGTATGCCCGGCATGGAGGTGAGCGAGAGCGGAGGCATCAAGTACAACGGGCAGAGCATCTCGAAGTTCTACATCGAGGACATGGACATGCTGGAATCGCGCTACGGACTGGCCACGAAGAACGTCAGCGCACAGGATGTGGCCACCGTGCAGGTGATGGAGAACCACCAGGCCATCAAGTCGCTGCAGGGGAAGGAGATTACCGACAAGGTGGCCGTCAACCTCAAGCTGCGCCCCGAGGCCAAGGGCACCTTCTCCGTCAACGCCATGCTGGGTGGCGGTGCGCAGCTGCAGGGTAACGTAGGCAGTAATCCGCTCATGGCTGGCGAGGCCACGGCAATGTACTTCGGCAAGCGCCGCCAGCACATGACCGTCTACAAGGGTGACAATGCGGGCAACGACGTATCCACCGAGCTGGTAGAGCAGTACACCATGGGAGGCGTGGGGCTCTACCCCTTCTGCCCCATGGGCGCGGTGATGCCCTCCAGTGCCGGACTGCCCAAGCGGCGCTACCTCGACAACCGCACCCATGCGATGGGGCTCAACCATCTGGAGAAGCTCAACAAGGACACCGAGTTCACGCTCAACGCCACCTACCACAACGACGATATACGCCGCGAGGGCTACACGATGAACGACCGCTTCGTGACTGCCGACACACGCCTCGTGACGGAAGAGACGCTCACATCTGAAACCCACGTACACAACCTCAATGCCCAGGCATACTACCAGTGGAATGCCGACGAGGGATTCTTCAACAACCGCTTGCAGGTGAAGGGCTCGTGGAACCGCGATGCCGTGACGGGCACGCTCACCTCGAATGCCCTGAGCGATGCGCAGCGCGTGACGCAGCGGTTCGACCGTCCCGAGTTCTCCATCAAGAACACGGCCAACACCATCCGCAGCATCGGCGACAACAACTTCCGTCTCAACTTCTCCGTGGGCGCTGCCCACAGGCCGAGTACCCTCGGCGTGAGCATCGACAGCACCGCCCGCTACACGCAGGACATCACCTCGCAGCACTACGCCGCCACGTTCCACACGGGCTATGGCATAGGGCTCGGAAACTTCCGCCTCAACTACGGCATCAACTTCGTGGGCGGCATACACCACGTGGAGAGCGACCTCGACGGCTACACCCCGCTCACGGGCAGCGCCCTACAGAACGATGTGTGGTACCGCCTCTACGAACTGGTATTGGGGCAGGAGTACACCTACAAGTACGAAGACTTCAAGGCTACCCTTACCCTGCCGCTCAACCTCAACACGCAGAACCTCGACGACCGCATCCACTCGGGCAACTACCACCACATGCAGTTGCTCGTGGCGCCGTCGTTGGCACTCAGCTACACGGGCAATGAACTGTCGGGCGGAGCCAGCGTGCGCTACCACCGCAACGTGGGCAACCCCAATGCCATCTATCAAGGAGCCATCATGACCAACTACCGCACCTTCCAGCGCGACTACGTGGACCGCCTCTTCAATCGCGGCACACTCGCCGCCAATGCCGATGTGCGCTATGCCAACAGCCTCTCGGGTACCTTTGCCAATGCCGAGTTCGGTTACACCCGCCTCGACGAGAATGTCGTGTACGGCTACCGCTACGACGGGGTCACCTCCATCGTCGAGGGCATAGAGCAGGACACCCATTCCGACACCTACCGCGCCGGAGCCAGCCTCAGCCAGGGTTTCAACTGGTGGCAGGCCACGATGAGCCTCTTCGCCAACGCCTCGCTCACACAGGACGAGCAGTACATCGGCGGCATCATCTACCCCATGGAGTACCGCAGCCTGTCGTTCGGCGGCGCGGGCACCGTCACGCCCATACGCCAGATCAACCTCGTCTTCAGCTCGGGCTGCGGCATGAGCCAGAGCTACGTGCAGGGCGGTGCGGCTACGGCACGCACCATCACCACCGCCACCCACCGCCTGACGATGAACCTGCACCTGACGAAGAAGCTCACCCTCTCCGCCTCGGCCGAGGACAGCTACAACAACCTCACCGACGAGAACCGCCACCACTGGTTTGCCGATGCCAAGGTGAAGTACAAGATGAAGCGCATCGACCTCGAAGTAGAGGCCAGCAACCTCTTCAACCAGCAAGCCTACACGCAGGTCAACTACAGCAATCTCAACATCTACCGCAACGTGTGCCAGCTGCGCCCGATGAACGTGGTGGCCAAGGTGCGATTCAAACTGCTGTGATGGCGGAGAATACAACAATCTGCAAGCTTCTCTAGAAATAAGCACTAACGCGGTATAAAAGCATCGATTGTGCGAAACTGAGGATTTACACTTTATACTCCACAGTCCACTGAGTATCAAAGTAGTTACAACAAAAAGATGTACACAAACATTTACACTTTTTGTACATGTTGTGTACATCTTTGTACAGACAGCCTGCTACTACATCGTTAGCCGCAATCGTGCACGAAGTGAACTATCGTATCGTAGGATATGGTAGCAGATACGCGGCTGATTTCACTTTGCTCCCGGTGCCGCGTCGTTGCCTACCGATTCATTTGCAGGCTTGGCGGACTTGGCCTTCCTTGTAGGCAGTGCCACGCCCTTCACGGCATCTGTGGGCAGCAGTTCGCGGCGCAGGTTGTCGATGATGGGGTGGTCGAGTCCCGACAGGGCAGGAACCTCGGGACCTACGATATCCATCACGATGATTTCATTGTCGCCCTTCTCGAGCCAGCATCCCGGCAAGAAGAGTGTCTGCTGCGGACCTATCTGCCAGAAGCGGCCGAGGCAATGTCCGTTGACCCATACCAGTCCCTTGCCCCACGAGGACATGTCGATATAGGTGTCGCCCGTATGCTTCAAACGGAAGTGGGCACGGTAGTAGCCCTCCTGCCTGGCAGCTTCCACATGGCCGTAGTGGCGCGACTGCACGAAGCCGTAGTCAACGGGCAGTAGGCGCACCTGCCAATGGCGCAGGTCGTAGGTCAGCTGATGGCCTTGCGCGGACAGGGCAATGATTTCCACACGCTCGGTGATGCCCTTGCGGTCGTGTATGAGGCGACTGTAGTTGATGCGTCCCATGGCTTCGATGTAGATGTCGAGACGCTGGCCCTCGGTGGTGGCGGGCAGGCGCAGCGTGGTCTCGTATCCATTGCCGCGGTAGAGCTGTCCTATGAGCTGGCCGTCGATGTATACGCGGGCATAGTCGCACATATCGGTAATGCGCAGCAGCGAGCCCTCGCCTACGGCTGGCAGTGTGGTGGCGTATATGATGGAGCCGTAGCCATGGTCGTACATCTCCATGGGCTTCACCACCTCCGACTCGATGGGCTCGGGGAGGTTGTCGCCCGCCATCAGTGGGGCAAACTCCGTGAACGCCACCTCGGGGATGCTGATCACGGGCAACGGCTTGGGCACAGCGGGCAAGCGGGTGTCGCTATAGCGCTGCAGCACCTCGCGCAGCTGGTAGTACTTCTCTGTGGCATTGCCCTGCTCATCGATGGGCGCATCGTAGTCGTAGCTGGTGCAATCGGGCACGAATCCGGTATTGTTGGCTCCTGCCCACTGGCCAAACGATGTGCCTCCGTGGGTCATATAGAGGGAGAAGGAGATGTCATGCTCCATCATGGTGCCTATGCCACGCACCATGGGTTCGGAAGAGCGTTTCTGATGGGCTTGTCCCCATCCGTCAAACCATCCGCTCCAGTACTCCGAGCACATGAGCGGCATGTCGGGGCGCAGCTCCTTGAGGCGGGTAAACTCGCGCAGCACATCGGCGTTGGAGCCGAAGTTGAGCGTCCACGTCAAGTCGGGCAAGGCATTGTTCTCAAAGTTGCTCGACCAGTCGCACTGAAACATCGGCACGCCACCCCATCCGATGCTGCGCAGCGAGTCGCGCAGTTCGGCCATATAGCCCTTGTCGGTGCCATAGCTGCCAAACTCGTTCTCCACCTGCACCATGATGATGTTGCCGCCATTCTCCAGCTTGTAGGGACGTAGCTGGCGCTCTATCTCGCGCTGGAAACGTATGGCTGGTTTTATGAAGTCGGGGTCTTGCGAGCGCAGGCGGATGTCGTTGTCCTTGAGCAGCCACCAAGGGAAGCCGCCCATCTCCCACTCGGCACACGAGTAGGGCCCGGGGCGCAGGATTACCCATAGTCCGTGTTTCTGGCACAGGCTCACGAAGTGTGCCAGGTCGCGGTCGCCCGTAAAGTCATATTTCCCCGGCTCCTGCTCGTGGATATTCCAGAACACGTAGGCACATATCGTATTCATACCCATAGCCTTGCACATCTTGATACGGTGCTCCCAGTACTGGTGCGGTATGCGCAGGTAGTGTATCTCAGCGGCCTTGATGACAAAGGGTTTGCCATCGAGCAGGAAGTGCCCCTTGCCTACTTCGAAGGTATGCACCTTTGGTGCAGCTGTCGCTTGGCCCGACATGGCCATACATAGCATCAAAGCTATGGTCATCATCCATCTCTTCATATAGGTTGCTTTCATTATATTTCGTATTTTTGTGCTGCTATTTATTGTAAGGTTATAATATAGATGTTTATCAATCGCCGAAGATGAGCTCCAGCTCGTGCAGGGCGGCTGCCTGGCCTGCCTGCTTGCGCACCTCGAGGATGACGTAGCGGCCCTTCTTGCCCTTCTGCACGGTAAAGCCATTGTCCCATGAGCGGGCTTCGTAGATACCCTCACGACCTGTTCCGCTGATGATGGCATCGCCACGCTGGGCGGGGTCGTCGGTGATGTAGATATCGAAGCTGCTGATGCCTTCGGGCACTACGGGCAGGGTGCAGCCGGTGATGTAGCGCTCGCCCTTGAGGGTGATGAGCAGGGTGGCACGGGCCGAATCGATAGGTAGGGCACAGCGGGTGTGGCTGCGGCCATCGGTGAGGTTCGTAGCAGGATGCTCAGGGTTCTCACCATCGAGGCGTACCGACTGGTAGGGGCGCTCTACACGCAGGGTGCTGAAGAAGCACTCCATGAGGCCTGGTACCTCGGCTGGGGCAAACTGGGGAGAAGCCATATATTGCAGTATGCTATGCTTCAGTTGTCGGGCTACGGGGCGACTGTCGGGCGAGGAGAGTATGTCGAGCATGCACACGAGGAGGCGACCCTGCCCTACTCGGGTCTCCATGATGGCACCCAGCTTGTCGTTGCGCACGGGGTGGTCTATAACCTGCAGGATGGGGCGGTAGGCGAGCGGCGTGTCGTTGATGCGGGCAGCGTAGGCATGTGCGGTGAGCTCCCACCACTGCCAGTCGGTGTGCGAGGCGGTGGGGAAATGGGCAAAGAGCGGATGCTCGGGGTTGCACACGAGGCCCATGCTCTTGGGCTGGTAGTCAAACATGAGGGTCGACCAGAAGGGGGTGGCGAAGGTGATGCGCTCGGCATCGGGCTGATGCTTGGGCACGAGCAGCACGGTGGCACCGGCCTCGAGCTGTGCCAGCAGTTCGGGCGTGGCCTCCTGGGCAATGAGGATATCGGCAGGGGCAGCAGGCAACGTGTCGGGGTATGCCCACACGTTGTAGCGGTTGCTGATGCCCAAGGCGGGAGCCGAAAGCTGTATCTCGAGCTGGGCGGCGTGGCTCACGAGGCTACCCAGGGCGAAGCTGAGCGTGCCGCACGGGGTGACCTCGCCCTGAGGCAGGGTGCCCGTGGTGAGGCTGTCGGCAAGGAGGACGTTGCCCCCGTGGAGCACCTGCCAACGGATGAGCGTACCTGACAGGGTGTGCTGCCCGTAGTTGGGCACCACGAGCTGGGCGCTGAAGGTCTCACCGGTGAGCCAGGTGCGCTTGGGCATCTTGAGCAGCAGGGTGACATCGTTGCACGACTGGCGGAACTCCTCGGGTGTGATCACTCCCTTGCTATCCCAGAAGGCATTGAGCAGGCCCACGTAGGCGCTGCCCTGTGCAGGGTAGTCGCGGAGGTCGAGAATCTGGAAGCCATCCATGCCGGGAGTGCGCAGGGCACGCTCCATCTCTTCCTTATAGAGGAGGGCGGCAAGGCGGCCCGAGGCATCGACGAAGCGGGGAGCCATATCGGCCATGCCCTTCTGCTGGAGCAGGCTACGGAAGATCTCGAGGTTGCGCGGAGCCAACACGCCGGTGTAGCGCTCTATCTCGCTGAAGTCGGGGTATACGCCCCACTGACCCAGCTCGTGGCTGATGATGGGCCACTGGTCGTAGGGCGACTGCATGGTGTGTGAGTAGTCGTTGGTGGTGGCGGGGCGCTCGTGGTTGTAGTAGCTGCCCATGCGGCGCTCGTAGCGGCGGCCGTTGACCCTGGCGGCGTGGGCCACCTGGAACTCATCGCCTTCGAGGGGGAGAAACTTGCCCATGGCCTCGAGGTTGGCATTGCTGGCATAGAGGTGGCGCGGGTCGTAGTGCTTGCCATAGGCTACCCAGCGCTCGAGCACGGATGCGTCGCCCTTGAGCTCGTTGCCCATGCACATGAGCAGGAACGAGGGGTGGTTGCCGTAGGTATCGAGCAAGCGCTGCAGCTCATCGGTGAGGAAAGCATCGCGCAGACTGTCCTCGCCCACGCGGGTGTGTTCCCAATTTTGCGAGAAGAGCTCCAGCTCGGGCTGCAGGTATATGCCCACTTCATCGGCAGCGGCAAAGGCAGCCTCGGGCGGGCACCAGGAGTGGAAGCGCCAGTGGTTAAGCCCATACTCCTTGCCTATGCGGAAGATGCGCAGCCAGTCGGCCTTGTCCATCGAGGGATAACCCGTGAGGGGGAAGCTGCCGGGGTCGTGCTCGCCGCGCAGGTAGAGAGTGCGCCCATTGAGCAGCAGCTTGCCATCGGCAGTAGAGAGGTCGCGGAAGCCGATGCGCACCTGCTCGGTGCCACGGCTCTTGCCGAAGCGGTAGTCTACGGTGAGGGTATAGAGGTAGGGCGAATATTCGTCCCAGGGCTGCAGTGCCTCGTCGGAGGTGAGCTGCAGGTCGAAGTCTGAGGTACCGGCAGCCGCCGCGATGCGCTCCTTATGGCGCAGCACGGCACGTCCCTCGGCATCGCGCAGGGTGAGCAGCAGCGTGCCGTTGCGGTGCTTACCGGTGAGGTTGTCGAGCCTGCCGGTGACGCGCAGCGTGCGCTCCTGCCAGGCGGTGTAGCACTGCACATCCGACATGGCCACCTCGTCCTTGGCCTCCAGGTAGAGGTCGCCGATGGCCCCGTTCCAGATGGTCTGTATGCCGGGAGCGTAGCCATGGCTCCATGAGCCGAGGTTCACGTAGGGCGAGTTGTCGATACGCAGCAGCAGCGTATGGGTGCCGGGGGTGAGGTAGCCGGTGAGGTCATAGGTGTGGGGAGCGCAGAGGCTGTTGGCCTCGCCCACCAGCGTGCCATCGACCCAGAGGGCAGTAGTCCACATGCAGCGCTCGAGCGAGAGCGTCACCTGCTTGCCCTTCCAGCTGGCGGGCACCTCTACCTCGCGGGTATACCATGCCGGACCTATATGCACTCGCTTGCGTGCCAACTGCCAGGTCTCGGGCCTACCTATATAAAGTGGTGTGCCGGCAACGTGTTCCTTGCCCACGCCCGCCTCATCGGTAGAGCCAGGCAGCGAGATGGTGTAGCGGTACTGGGCCGAGTCGGTGGCGAGCTGCCACGTGCCGGCAAGGCTGATGCGCTCGTCCTCAGCCAGGCAGGGCGACGAGGCAGACAGGGCCATGAGCAGGCCGAGCAGCAGTGTCTTGGTTTGTATCATGAGTTTTTGTGTTATTTGATGACTTTACGTCCATTGACGATGTATACGCCGTGGGGCAGGCCTTCGAGCGAGGTGGTGCCTTGACGCAGCAGCGTGCCGGTAACGGAATATACGCAGGCAGGAGCCTCGGGTGACACCACTACATCAATAGCGGTAGGATTGCCCTGCGGATTGGTCTTACCATAGACGTTGGTCTGATAGAACTTGACACGGTAGGGCCACTGCTCGGCGGTGCTCTCGACCCAGTTGATGAGGTCGCGCGACCAGTAGCTGGTGGGGGCGCCCGAAACCACGAACCACAGGTTCTTCACGTTGGCGGGTGCCTTGAAGGAGGCTATGCCCGTAGAGTCGGCATAGGTAGAGGTGGTGATGGGCGAATAAACGCGCG
Organism: Bacteroidales bacterium; assembly: GCA_015060865.1. Classification (GTDB taxonomy): domain Bacteria; phylum Bacteroidota; class Bacteroidia; order Bacteroidales; family Bacteroidaceae; genus UBA1189. The sequence goes on from SUXS01000008.1 coordinate 126,523, forward strand.
TACCATCTTTGAGCAGGGCCACGAAACCATACTTCCAGCCCGCCTTGGTCACGTTATGGGCGGTGTAGCCCTCCTTGCCGGCCAAGCCTTCAAACTCAGCATACACGGTGTCGCCTGCAGCAGGTACGTTGAGATGGATGGCGTTGTTACCGTAGTTCTCGATGCAGTTTGCCTTCGTGGGCATCCAGAAGCCGTCGGCATCCTTGGTGAGGGCGGTCTGCTTGCGCTTGTTGATGCTGTTCTTGCCGAGCTCGCGGATGGACTCGAAGTCGTAGGTGGTCATGCGGGCTCCCCACTCCCACATCTCGTCGGCCAGCTGATTGATCTTCTCTTCCTTCGTGCCCTCCATGCGAGTGCGCATATAGGTCTGGAAGGGGTCTTCGCCATAGTCACAGTCGTTCCACAGGCGGCCTACGGCGTCCCAGCCGTGCTTCTCTACAAACCAGTTTTGGATAAACATGTTCTCGTAGCGCAGGTAGCCAGCCATGGGGTGGCGGTGCATTCCGTTGAGCGAGTTGCCAAGCCACTCGTTGTCGTTGAAGAGTTTGTTGGGCAGGTATACATAGGCCATCCACTGGGCACACATCTCCCAGAAGGGGTTTTGGGTAGACTGACCCCAGTTGAACATCCAGCCGCGCCAGTCGCCATTGTCGCAGTGCACCTGGTACTGGAAGCAGTGGCCTATCTCGTGGGCCACGGTCTGTCCGCCACGCGAGTTGTAGGCCCAGCGCGAGAGCGAGAGCATGCCTATCTGATTGTCGATGCCCGACCCCTCGGCCTTCCATTCGCTGGTGGAGTAGAGGCGTATGATCATCTTGTACTTGTCGGTCTTCGATGTGCCCTTGTTGATGGCGATGAAACCCAGCTGGTTGGCATAGAGCTCGAAGCACTCGTCGGCCATCTGGAGCATCTCCTCTACGTTGGCGGGCACCTGTGTGCCATAGTCCTTCTCCCAGAAGATGACCCAGTGCTTCGACTGCAGCGAGCGCTTGAACGACCAGTGGTTGTTGTCGTCCTCGAGCTTGTCCTTTGAGCCGCAGGCACTGCCGCTGCAGTACACGCCCTTGTCAACGGTGGACGTCATGCGCACCACGCGGTTGGTGGCAGCCTGCAGCTGCTCGGTGGTGAGTGTATAGTCGGTAAGATGGGTCTGTGCTGCTGCAAGGCTGTCGCTGAGCACTGCTATGGCGTCTGCCTTGGTGGGCTCGTCGGTCCACCACCCTATCACCTTGTTGGCATAGTCGATGCTCTGCTGCAAGGCGTCATAGAGGAGGTTCGAGGCCATGGCGGCATCGAGCGCCGCCTGCAGCTGGGTGTGTGCGCTGGCGAGTGCCTCCATATCGTACACTACATTGCCTGCCTCGTCGGTGCCTGTGCCCTCGAGGGCTGTCTGGGCTGCCGCGATGGCCTCCTCGAGCACTCGCTTCACGGTAGCCTGTACACTCAGTGCGGTATACTTCTCGGCCTCGGCCACCAATGCCTTCACCTCGGCGGCAAAGTCGGTCTGCCCTGCAGCGCCGATATACTCGAGGGTGAAATTATCGGCACACAGGTAGTTGCCAGTGGGGTTCTCGGCCTTGACGCCAATTTCCACCTCGCCCATATCGTCCACGATGGAGAACTCCACCGAGTAGCGCTTCATGTCGGTGACGGTGGTCTGCGCATGGCCGGCAAAGAGGCTGGCGCCCGTCTGTGCAGCTCCCTTGTTGGTGGTGCTGCCACTACCGGTCTGTTGTATATGCAGTGCCGCTGCGGCGAGGCGATACTTGCCGCGCGGCAGTCCGCTGAGGGTCTGCATCACCGATGCGTCACTGATGCGGTTGCCTGCCGATGTCCATGCCTGCAGGTAGGTGGCGTCCTTCTTGATGGAAAACACCGTATTGGTCTGTGTCGACATGCCCTGACTCACCCATCCCGTGGTGCCATCCTCGAAGCTGGGGTTGACGATGTAGGATGACACGTCGTAGGGGCTGTCGGGGGTGGCATGGTCCAGGTTGTACTGATGGATAGCTGCCTCTGTCTCGCGGATGGTCTGCACGATACGGCGCACCATACGGTTCATGCCCACGACGGTATTCTCCTCGTAGAGTGCACGCGCTGCCTCCACGCAAGCCTGCACCTTGGCTTTGTCTTCATCATACATGGGGATATCGAGATACACCTCCAGCGCCTCTATCTCCTTGAGGAAGGCGGGGTGCAGCACCTCGAGGTCTACGCTGGTGCGCACCAGGCGTACGTTGTCGCAGGCCACCCAGTTGCCCGTAGCGTTCTCTCCCTTGAATCCGATGGTGAGCTCGCCATTGACGACTACCGCCTTTGCGGTGTAGTCATTGAGTTCCTGCACCGTAGTCTTCGCCTCATTGGCAAAGATCCACGCGCCTGTCTGCTTGGTGGCGGCGTCAGACTGCTTGGTGTTATGTGCCGCGATGGTGAGCGTATATTCACCTACGGGCAGGCCAGTCACCGTCTGCTCCAGGCTGAAGCTACCGGCTGCCGAGCTGGAGTGCCACTTGTCGAGATACCAGCTGCCGTCAGTCTTCTTGAAGTTTCCGTTGTTCTGACGGCTCAGGTTCTTGATGCTCCATCCCGTGGTGCCGCCCTCGAAGCTGGGGTTCACCACATAGCTGGTGGCATCGAAGGGCTTGTCCAAATCAGCATTGTCGGCCGCATAGTCGCGGATAGCGTTTTTGGCCTCCTCGGCGGCCTGGCGCATCATCGCCACACACTCGGCCATACCTTCGAGGCTGCCGCTCTCGTAGAGCTGTCGGCCCTGCAGGATAGCCGCCTCAAGTGCAGCCTTGGCATCATCATACATGGGGCTTTTCAGATAAGCCTCCAGTGCCTCAACCTCCTTAAGGAAGCCTGCACGTATGTGCTCGGGGTCGGTACTGGTGAGCTCAAGGCGCACATTGTCGCAGGCCACCCAGTTGCCCGTGGCGCCATCGCCACGATAGCCTATGGTAAGCGTACCGCCAAAGGCCACCAGTGTGATGCTGTAATCCGCCGCCTTCCACACAGACTTGGTGTAGTTGTCGGCAAAGATCCACGCACCCGTCTGCTCAGTATCGGCAGCCGACTGCCTGTTATTCTGCGCCGCGATGGTGAGCGTATACTCACCCATGGGGAGGTCCGTGATGGTCTGCTCCAGATTGAAGCTGCCCACCTGGTTGGCCGAGCTTACCCATCGCGAGATGAAGAGTTCACCATCGACTAGCTCGAACGACTTGTTGTCTTCCGACTCCAGGTTCGTGTACTTCCAGTTCTTGAGACCCTCCTCAAAACTGCCATTCTTCACATACTGCGCCTGCATGGGCAACATGCCCAGCAGCGCAACCAAAAGTAGTAATCCGTAGTTTCGTTTCATAGTTTTATCATATATTATACACTTTTTGCAAGCAACCGAATCTTTTTCGCTACAAAATTATAAAATATCTGCGCAGCCTATATATTAAAAAAGTGAACAATAATAGGACAAAATTACACTGCTACTATGACGTTTCGCAGAAAATGTCTACTTTTGTAGCATAATCAGATACCCATCGACCATGAATATACCTATAGAATCGCTGAGCCTGATAATGCTCCATGTAGGATTTTCCCGCCACCATGCCGACTGGAACTGGCAGGGGGTGTCGTCGCCCTTCACCCGTCTGTTTCTGGTCACCGAGGGCGAGGCAAAGATTCATCTGCCCAGCGAGGTGGTGACCCTGCGCCCGGGACACGCCTATATGGTACCCGCCTATGTGCCCCACAGCTACGAGTGCCACGGCGACTTTGCACTCTACTACCTGCACGTGTACGAAGAGTTCAAGAGCGAGGCAGGCATACTCGAGGCCTTCGATTTCCCCACCGAGGTCTGTGCCGACGAACTGGACAAGGCCGCCTTTGCCGCCATCTGCCACACATACCAAGATGCCGCGCTGCCATCGAACAACCCCGCCATCTACGACAACACCACCGGCATGGCCTGCAGCATAGAGCGCTACCACGCACTGCCGCTCCACGACAAGATGCGCCTGCGAGGCTTCGCGCTCACACTATTCGCCCGATTCATCAAACATGCCCAGCCACGTGTGTGGAACAAGGACGAGCGCATCATCCGCGTCATGCTACACATACGCGCACACATCACCGACACGATAACCCTCGACGAACTGGCCTCCATAGCCTGCGTCACCAAGAGCTACCTTATCCGCCTCTTCACCCACACCATGGGCATGTCGCCCGTGCGCTATGTGAACCGCAAGAAGATGGAGCGTGCACAGCTCATGCTGCTCACCGAGCAGGTGCCCGTGAAGGAGGTGGCCTACCGGCTGGGCTTCAGCGACCACTCCTACTTCATCCGACTCTTCCATCAAACCGTGGGCATCAGTCCGCAGGAGTATCGCAGACGCAACGGAAAGGAGTAGACACTCCATGCGGAGGACTTGCCGGCAAATATATACAGAGATAGACTTGCTTTGTATAGATATTAGTCATATCTTTGCACCTGTTAATTTATTGACATTTATAAAAAACACTGTTATGAAACGCACATGCCTACTTGCCCTATGGGGTGCCGTGATGGCGATGATGACATCGTGCACCACGAAGAGTACACAAAACCTTGACTTCGCAGGCTACCTCTTTGCCTACTTCGAAGGAGGCGGCGACCCGCACCAGCAGGAGCAGCTGCGCTTTGCCATCAGCGAGGATGCCATGAACTGGCATGCCCTGAACGGCAATCGCTCCATCATAGCCAGCGACACCATCAGCAATAGCGGAGGCATCAGAGACCCCTATATCATGCGCGGCGAGGAGGGCTACTATTATATGGTAGCTACCGATATGTATACCCACGACCCAGCACAGGGATGGGGCAGCAACCCGGGCATCGTACTACTGAGATCGGCCGACCTCATCCACTGGGACCACGCCAAGATACACCTGGCAAACGACTTTCCCGAGAACTTCGGCGACGCCTACTGGGTGTGGGCACCGCAGTGCATCTACGACCGCGAGGCAAAGAAGTATATGATCTACTTCACCCTGCAGCGCAGCGACCGCCGCTCGCTCATCACCTACTATGCCTATGCCAATGAGGACTTCACGGGATTTGAGAGCGAACCCCGACAACTCTTCGCTGCCAAGTATGGATCTATCGACAACGATATCATCTACAAGGATGGAGTGTATCATCTCTTCTACAAGGGCAACACGAAGGATGAGCATGGCCACGAATACAAGAATGGCATACAGCAGGCCACATCGGAGAGTCTGATGGGACCGTGGGTGGAGGACTTCAAGTATCTCGATGCCTATGCCGACACGCATACGGCCGTGGAGGGTAGTGGCGTATTCAAGCTCAACGACAAGGAGGAGTATATCCTGATGTATGACCTCTACGGCTCGGGACGCTATGAGTTCCAGCGCAGCACGGATCTCTACACCTTCACCGAGCAGCCCGAATCGTTCACCAAGGACTTCTTCCCCCGCCACGGCACCATCATGTCGGTGACCGCCGAGGAGCTGGAGCGACTGAAGGCGAACTTCCAGCTGCGCTAAATTATGAATTAGGAATGCCGGATGGCAATATCCTTAATTTTAAATTCTTTCAACTCTCATCTTTCAACTTTGAACTTTTATCTTTCAATTCAATATGATTAAGAAAAGAATATCTCTCTACCTGGCTGCCGCAATCATGCTGTGTAGCAGCACGACTGCCCAGGAGCAGTATACCTCTCATTCATCCATGTATCTGGGCATCAGTAGCCAAGATGCCGTAAAGGTACCCTTCAGTAGCGTAGGAGCAGGTACTCCCACTCCTATTAAATGGGGTATGGACACAGCGTGGGACGATGAGGGCAATGTCTTGCGTGGCATCAACTTCATCGGTAAGGATAACCTTACGTATGGACGTATCTCGTTTCAAGTGATGGACACGCTGAATGCCGACGGCACCCTCTCGGAACGTCAGCTCAAGTTCCTCAACTCGCGCATTCAGCACATCAAGCTCAGCGAACCCGACGGTGTGATGCTTAACAGCGATCCCGTGGACATTAACGTGGAGGCATATACCCATCATCCCGAACGCTGGCACAAGGTGATCAAGGCAACCACGAAGTATATCGAGGAGCATGGATTGGACGTGGTGTCGATAGGTCCCTTCAACGAGCCTGACATCACAGCCAGCAACCAGGGCTCCATGGCGGACTTCAAGGCCGTGTCCAAGCTGATATGCGAAGACCCCTTCTTCGAGGGCATACGCATCGTGGCGGGCAACACCTGCAACAACGATGGCGCCAAGGAGTGGTACGACTACATGAAGCCCTACGTGAGTGAGGGCAACACGCACCAGCTGGCTGGCGACTTCGACCACTACGCCGACTTCTACACGCACGTGAAGGCCGATGGAAACATCGCCACCAACGACGAGCTGCACAACGTGATGGAGGGCATCGTGGGCGCACAATATGGCATGGAGAACGGTATCTGGTGGGGAACGGTGGGCCCTACACGAGGCGACTTCTGCGTTGCTACCAGCCCCGGTGGAGCTCGCTTGGGATATGGCGAGAACCGCCCCGCATGGTCGGGAGCAGCCGTATACAGAATGCCCGACGGAGGCATCAAGGCCTTTGCCGGTGTCAGCGAACGACAGGCATCGGCCTGCAGCTACGAGTATGTGAGCAGAGACAAGGCGGTGTACTTTGACGGACACGGTCCGGCCTACACCTATCAGGTGAACCTGCCGGGTGGATACCGCTATGGCGACAAGTACCAGCAGAGCGCCGAGCAGACGGTGCAGATATGTCAGGGCGAGGATGTACCCCTGTGTCCGCTCACCGAAGGCAGCTACATCATCATGAACAAGAAGAGCCAGAAGGTGCTGACGATATTCTCAGGAGGCACAAGCAACGGCGCTGCAGTAGTGCAGAGCACCAACAAGGGGGAGCCATACCAGCAATGGACACTCGAGGCACTGAGAGACAATGGCGGCGACCTCAGGGGATACTATGTGCATAGCTTGAGAAATGCCAACATGAATATGGAGACGGGAGGATTCCAGGTGAAGGTGGGCGGCACCGTGAGCGTGTGGCCCGTTACCAAGCTGGAGAACCAACGCTGGGACTTCGTATATGCCGGCGACGGCTATTACAAGATACGCAACTACCAATCGGGACTGTACCTCGAGGTCTACAACAAGAGCAACAGCGACAACATGAGCATCAGACTATGCGCCGAGGCGACCGAAGACCACCAGCTATGGAGGTTCTTGCCTATTGATGCGGAATGCGAACAAGAGGCTCCCGCAGTGCCTACGGGACTCGAAGCCACACCACAGAGCCACTCCGTAGCGCTCGACTGGGATGCCAACACGCATGACAAAGACCTTAACGGATACATCGTGCTACGCGGCGAGATGGACGACAGCGGAGAGGTGCAGTATGACGTCATAGGACGCAACGTGCTGACCAACCACTTCATCGACAACGACTGCCGCGAGAACACGACCTATTACTATGCCATACAGTGTGCCGACTACTCGCAAAACCGCTCACCGAAGTGCGAGCCCGTGACGGCATCGGTATCGGGCACTTCGGCGCTGGTGGCGCGGTATGAGTTTGAACAGACGGCTGCCGACCTCACCGAGAACCGCCTCGATGGTGTGCTGGGCTGCAGCGAGGGCTTTGCCCCGGGCCGTTCGGGCCGCTACGCACTGCAACTCGACGGCACCGACAACTACCTGAGCATAGCTCCCGCGGCTGTGAACCTGCAGCAGGTGACCATCGCTGCATGGGTGTATAACCCCGGCACCATCGCCGCAGAGAGTCGCCTGCTCGACCTCTGGTCTGACGACACGCACTATGCCCACCTCGCACTGAACCACAACAAGAGCATCTGCCTCACCCTGAGAGAGGGCGACCACACATACACCCTCGATGCCGGTACCCTGGCCGAGGGCTGGCACCACGTGGCGCTCACCATGGACGATGAAGCAATAGCCCTTTATGTAGATGCCGAGGAGAGAGGACGCGACACCAGCATACCCGTGCGACTCACCCACATACGTCCCGTATGCAACTACGTCGGCCGTGCACACACAAAAGAGGTGCCCCTGATGAATGGTGCCATCGATGACCTGCGCATATACAATCATGCGTTGGCTCGTGCCGACATAGCCCAGCTGATGAGCGAGGCCGGCAGCGTGCCCGAGAGCGAGAGCAGCTGGCCCATGCCCGTAGCACCCGGCAAGGCGCTGGGAAGCATCACCAGCACAGAGACCATATACCTGTACAATGTGAATGCTGACGCATTCGTTACCTATGGCATGGACTGGAACACCCAAGCCGTGGCACAGCGTCTGGCCAAAGGCGACTGCAGTGTCGACGGACGCTTCAGGGTGAAGGTGACAAAGGTTGGTAGCAACAAGGTGCGCATCTCGATGTACGACAAGTCGAACGTGTACATAGGCTGCCTGGCCGATGCTAACAACGTGTGGACCGATCGCTCGGCTACAGATGGTACATTCACCTATCAAGAAATATCAACACCCGAAGGTACACAATACCAACTGATATCGGAAAGCCAAAAGGCACCGCTCGACGTGTCGTACGCGTATGGCGGTCCGCTCACTACACGTCACGGACGCGGATTCACGCAATGGGCCTTCGTGAGCACCAAGGACATATCTACCACCAAAGCCTATGCCAAGTACAAGGAACGGAAGAGACTATATGCCATACGTCAAGCCATAGCTGCAGCTCAGCAAGAGGACTACTATGCTAGCGACATAGAGCAGGCAAGCAAGGTATACCTCGACCCGCAAGCTACGGTAGACGAACTGCGCAATGCCGCACGGCAGCTCTTCATCGCTGCTGCCTCATGCATGCACGATATGGATGCCACCATGCTGTTTGTCAATGCCGACATGCTGGGCAACAACACCACAGCCGACTGGACCGAGGCCACCACGACCATTAGGGATGGCGACATACTGATGAACCACAAGACCTTCACGCTGACACAGACGCAGACCGACCTGCCCACCGGTATCTACGACGTGGTGTTCCATGGATTCTACCGCAACGACGGCAGCGATGCAGCACCATCCGTGACGGCCACGGCAGCAAACACTGTGACGGGCAATATGGTGACACGCACCAGCGTAGTGGACAATGAGGTGATGATGGTCACCGCTGAGAATACAGCCGGTGCTGCACAGACGCTTACTAGCGACAAGGCGCAGACAGTATTGAAGGGTATCGTAGTTGATAACCATACGATGACGCTCACGGTAACGGTGAAGAGCAGTACGCAGTGGGTTAATTTCCAGGGATTCACTCTCGTTTATCGCCAGCCACTGGTCACCGTTGAGGTCCCCCAATCTGGTTTTACCACCTTCTACTATAGCAACCAAAGCTTCCTCTTACCCGAAGGCATGGAGGCCTACACCATCAGGCAGACGACGAAAGGATTGCAACAAGGACTGCATATCAGCGTAGCAGGTTCTGTGCTCACGGCTGGACAGGCTGTGGTGTTGAAGGCTAATCCTGGAGTGTACGAGATGGTGCCCACCACGAAGAAGAAAACGGCAGACGCCCGTAACCGCTTGAGAGGATCAGATGTGGCAGAACTCACACGCGGTGGCGAGTGCTACTATAGACTATCCGAAACGGATAACGGAGAGTTATGCTGGAGGTGGGAAGAGGTAGATGGCGGCGCCTTTGTGAACCCCGCACACAAAGCCTATCTCGCATCAAGCAAGACGGAGGTGCCCGATGAGGTGCTCCTGGGAGATATCATCACTACTATATGCCCTATGGCCGCAGACCAAAGCCATACTGATGCTACTTACAATCTTGCCGGACAGCGGGTAGACAAAGCATATCCGTCTATCGTCATCCGGAACGGTAAGAAGGTGTGGCGACAGTGAGAATATGAGTGGTGAATTTAGGCGGCGGATCGGAAAAACTCAACTGACGCCAAACTGAGCGTATAGATAAGCTTGCTTAAGCTATACCGAAGTGCGAAGGAAGAAAACTTTAGTTAAATAAATTTGATATTTCATTCGGTTTGGCTTCGCCTTCTTCCTTTTCGCTCGCTGAAAGAGCTCAAACAAGCTTGGCTCTTGCTCGCTCAAGCGTCAGTTGCACTACTTTAGTTTGCGCTTTGCACAAACAGAATTTAGGCGGCGGCTCAGAAATTCTCAAATAAATTTGGAATTTCATTCGCCTTGCACTAAATTTGTCACACGAAATAGAAGATTTTATTTTCATTCACTTATTAAATCAAGAAAAACAATGGTTTATTCACATGAAGTAGAACACATGTGTGTTGTAAAGAAGGGTCCTAACCACGGTCCCGCTCCCATACCTGAAGAGGGTAAGTGGGTACAATCAAAAGAGATCAAGGACATCTCAGGTTTGACACACGGTATCGGTTGGTGCGCACCCCAGCAGGGCGCATGTAAGCTCACCTTGAACGTGAAGGAAGGTATCATCCAGGAGGCATTGGTAGAGACCATCGGCTGCTCTGGTATGACACACTCTGCTGCTATGGCATCGGAGATCCTTCCCGGCAAGACTCTGCTCGAGGCTCTCAACACTGACCTCGTATGCGACGCTATCAACACCGCTATGCGCGAGCTCTTCCTCCAGATCGTTTACGGCCGCACACAGAGCGCCTTCTCTGAGGGTGGTTTGATGATCGGTGCCGGCCTCGAAGACCTCGGTAAGGGCCTCCGCTCACAGGTAGGTACACTCTACGGCACACTCGCCAAGGGTCCCCGCTACCTCGAGATGGCTGAGGGCTACATCAGCCGCGTAGCACTCGACAAGGACGACCAGATCTGTGGTTACGAGTTCGTACACCTGGGCAAGTTCATGGACGAAATCAAGAAGGGTACCGACGCCAACGAGGCCTTGAAGAAGGTTACTGGCACATACGGCCGCTTCACCGCCGAGCAGGGCGCAGTAAAACACATTGATCCACGTCACGAATAATATAAGGAGGAAAGTACTATGATTAGAGAAGTAAAATTCGAGAGCCAGGACCGCCGTATCAAACAGATTCTCGCTGCATTGAACGAGTACGGTATCCAATCAATTGAAGAGGCCAACGAGATTTGCGACCAGTATGGTCTTGATCCTTATTTGGCATGTGAAGAGACACAGCCCATCTGCTTCGAGAACGCTAAGTGGGCCTACGTAGTAGGTTGCGCTATCGCCATCAAGAAGGGCGTGAAGACAGCTGCCGAGGCTGCTGAGGCCATCGGTATCGGTCTGCAGGCATTCTGCATCCCCGGTTCAGTAGCCGACGACCGTAAGGTAGGTCTCGGTCACGGTAACCTCGCAGCCATGCTGCTCCGCGAGGAGACCAAGTGCTTCGCCTTCCTCGCAGGTCACGAGTCATTCGCTGCTGCTGAGGGCGCCATCAAGATTGCCGCCAAGGCCGACAAGGTACGTAAGGAGCCCCTCCGCGTAATCCTCAACGGTCTGGGTAAGGACGCTGCACAGATCATCGCACGCATCAACGGTTTCACCTACGTGCAGACCAAGTTTGACTACTACACTGGCGAACTCAAGGAGATTCAGCGCATCGCTTACTCTGACGGTCCCCGTGCAAAGGTTAACTGCTACGGTGCCGACGACGTACGCGAAGGCGTAGCCATCATGTGGAAGGAAGGCGTAGACGTATCTATCACCGGTAACTCTACCAACCCCACACGCTTCCAGCACCCCACCGCAGGTACCTATAAGAAGGAGCGCGTGCTCGCTGGCAAGCCCTACTTCTCAGTAGCATCAGGTGGTGGTACAGGCCGTACCCTCCATCCCGACAACATGGCTGCCGGTCCCGCTTCATACGGTATGACCGACACAATGGGTCGTATGCACTCTGACGCTCAGTTTGCCGGTTCTTCTTCAGTACCTGCACACGTAGAGATGATGGGCTTCCTCGGCATCGGTAACAACCCCATGGTAGGTTGCACCGTAGCTTGCGCCGTTGACGTAGCTCAGGCTTTGAACAAGTAATCTATTGAGATTCAGTCGATTTTAGAGACATCCTTTCGAGGGTGTCTCTTTTTTTTATTCGATAGCCTCCCACATAAGGCTTTTGATTACTATAGTGTAGAATTTATAATTAACCGTGCCAAATAAATGGACAGTTAGTACGAATTGTTCAATGTATTATTTCGCAAAAACGTAAACATTAATAAACAATGAAAAAGAATTGGTT
>SUXS01000009.1 GCA_015060865.1 Bacteroidales bacterium
GACATTCCTCTGTGGGAAACACCTCCTCCATATAACAGCAGAAACCGCGGTAGTCTGTCCCATCGGGATAGATACCACGGTCTACCAATATGCGGAATATCGCCTGCCAGTGCACCTTGCGCGTGACGAGGTAACGCCCATCGGGCGTATGGTGGTGCATCAGCCTTTCCAACGAAGACGCTAACGAAGACGAAGACTGAGCTTCGCGATGTTTACCCTTCGGATGGTAGTTCTCGTTATCGTCATCGTTGAAAAAAATTGAGAACTCAATTTTTTTCCATTCTCCTCTCCAGCGCCTCTATGCGCTCGATCAATTCTATTGGTACATTTTGGTACATAATGATAGATATATTTAAGTATAAGATAGATATATTTTTCGTTACGGCGGATATACCTTATTTGCCATTAATGAATATCAAGGTCTGTGACCTGTTAAACGAGGGGTTGTAAACCCCTACCTCAGCACCATCGGATAAACATCCGATGGAACGAAACCACCAAGTCCCACGCCGTGAGGTATGAGACTTGGCGGATGTGGTGATGGGGTAGCCCATAGGCTTATTTTAGAATACCGGCATCGGTGTCCTTGTTATTCAAGTCGGCCTCTTGTATCTTGGGTTTGAAACCGTGATTCCAACGCCATGAGAGCGTCAAGAGGAAATGGTTACCTGCTTCGGGATTGCTTTGGCGGACAACTTTGTGCACCACATCATTGAGTGTCTCTACACGATTGTTTGTACCTCCAGGCTGCAATGGTTGCTCCCAGGTCACGCCTATCTTGAAATTCTTCCAATTGTAGGTGGCGTTAAGGGAACTTGTGTATTCGTTGTACCAAATGGTCTCTGCAAAAAGGCTGTTGTAGCGGCTCGCACAACGGGCTGAGAGATAGAACTTGCCGAGATAGCTTTCCAATGCGATATTGCCAGAGAAGAAACCTCGTTTGTTCGTATAGAGATAGCTTTTCGCATGAAAATGGTTGTAACTTCCCGTACCGCTGACTATCAGTTTGTTATTGAAAGCTGCATAGCGTAGGTAGGCCGTCAGAACCAGCTGGTTCATATCACGTTGGTTTTGAGCCTCGTTGTCAAAGAACACCTGTCCGTCAATCTCAGTGCGGGTCACTGTTGGCATGATGGCATGTCTGTTGGATGCGTACGTAGCACTCAGCAAGGCATATACGTTAGCCTTATAGTAGGCTGCCCTCAACGTGTTTTCTATATGATTGAAAGGCTTGAGGAAGGGATTGCCTACACTACGCTCCCACTGGTCTTTTTGGATGATAATGTCATTCATTGAAGCCAAAGATGGCAGACGGGGAGCAAGGCTGAATCGATAGCCCAGACTGGTGGTGGACGAAACCCAATAATTGAGGTTGACCTGCGGATTGAGTATTTGCTTATGATACTGGCCGTCCTTCTGGTTATAATACTGGTCATCCAAGGATAGGCTTGCGCTTCCCGAAAGTTGTTTCCAACGCCCATCTACCTGGACATAGGCATTGGAGTTTACATTGACCATCTGCGATGAGTTGTCAGTGCTCCCGACATAGTGATTCCGGGTATTGCCGTAGAAAGAACGAATACCGGAAGTGAAGCTACCCCATTGGAAACTCTTGTTGTATTTCACTTCACCGATTATGGAAGACTTTTGTCCTCTTACACCATAAGCCGTTCGAAAGCCACTTCCCTCCAGTTCGTAGAGGTAATCATAATCGGAATTTATGTGCGTTCCCACCACGTTGAAAATAAGCGCTTGGTTATTGGCCAAATATTTCTTGAGATATAGGTTCAGTGCGGGTGACTCATTTTGGTCCTTGCTTCGGATATGGCTGGTATAGTCATCTTTTCCCGTCTCACTAACAAGATAGGAGCGTTCCTGCCGAGGATTGCGTCGCAAGTTGAGGTATCCCTGTGCTTGAAATACAAGATTGTCCGGCAAGGTGAGATTATACTTCAGTGTGGTTCCGTGAGTAGCCGAAAGTGTACGAGCCGAAAGGCTCTGGATGTGTACCGTGTGCCAGTCGCCATTGGGCAGGAGATATTGGCGCAAGTCATCGGAAGTCTGGTTTGAGAAGTTCTGGTAATTTTCGCTTTGGTTAATGGTCAGTTGAGAGTTCTTTCGGTTATATGTGGCAAATACATTATTGTAACCATAAGTAATTTTGGTGGAATTTGTTGCGTTCACACCCAAGGCGACACCGTCTTGTGTCCTTTTCATTACAACGTTGATAGCCATCGCTAAGTTTGCTCCATACATCATCCCCGGGCTGCGGATAACCTCTATACGCTTTACCTGTTTCGGGTCAAGAATAGATATGTCGTTAGCATCAGCCGGGATATCATTGATGAGCAAGGCTACGCCTCCTGTGGGATCCATTGAAGAGACCGTCCTACTGATAGGATTGACATCCAGTAAAGGGATGGGGAGTTTTTGCAACAGGTCCAATCCACCGCTGGACTTCTCCACTTGCTGCTCAGAAGGGTAGATATATTGTTTTCCTGTAGTGAACACGTTGCGGTCGGCCAAGACAGACACTTCGCCTATCAGCACGCTTTCTATGTACATCACCACTGTTCCCAAATCCAAATCTGAACCTTTGGCAACTTGCACCTCTGCTGTGTAGTCGGAATAGCCCACATAAGTACACGATAAAATGTACTTTCCTGCTTCAACGTCGTGTAGTACGAAAGTCCCATTGTCGGTAGTATACGTGGTAGCCACGACCTTGGCGCTCTTTGTCGTACGGATAGAAACGTTCACGCCGCTTATAGGTGCGTTATCCTCGCCGCACACTGTTCCCGTAAGATTTTCGGCTTGCAAGTATAAACAGCAAAAAAGTGATAAAAAAAGAATGCTAAAAAATCTCATGATGTCTTATTTTATGTTTTAAATACCTTTTTTCATATCAACATACACGCGAGTCTGCTAATCGTTCGTTTTTTTAACACCGTTTAACTTCTCTCTGATTCTGTACACACGAGATTGTGAGGCAAATGTAAACAATTATTCCGACATAACAAAAAGAAACCACGAAACCGAACTACCCTGCCGCCTGACACTCGTTTTCGCGTTGGAGCTGAGAAAATAATTAAGCAAGCTTGATATTATTTCGCGAGTGCAGAATACTTTCGAGGAAAACGGATATTTTTGCACACATTTAAATTTGTTTTCTCTGATTAAGTGTCGTTAATATTAGAAATAGTATGAAGACACGTTAAAAAGTCCCCTTACTATTGTTTTTTCTTGTATCTTTCTCTGGAAAAACGTACCTTTGCCTTTCAAAAGGCAGTAAATATGGGATTTGACAAAATACCTATCCACAAGATTGAGCATTTTACAGGCAAACGCCAAATGAATATTCATAAGGTGTTTGTTGTAAAACGTAAGGATTATTTTGTTGATGATTCCATTACCATAGATGGTGATGCTCCCAAGAAATTTGTTGGAATATATGACTATGGGTTGCTTGAACACAAGCGTCGTGCAAATCGAAAGAATTGGATTCGATATATAGCTAAGACGGGGCACAAATGGTATCCTGTAGAGTCTATTACAGAGTTGTTGCTCAATAAGCTTGGTCTTATTTTTGGTCTGAATATGGCCGAGTCTAGAGTAGTAATGTTGGGAGGACAGTTAAGATTCCTTAGTCGATATTTCTTGAATTCAGAAAGAGAGGAACTTGTGCACGGAGCTGATATCTTGGCGGGATTCTTGAATGACTCACCACTGTTTGTGGAAGAAGTTGACAAACAAAAATTGACTAATGAGTGGTTTACACTTCAACTGATTGAACAGGCCGTCGAAAACATGTTTCTTCACCAAAAGGAGGAGATAATGTACAACCTTTCGAAACTTATAATCTTCGATGCTGTAGTAGGCAACAATGATAGGCATTTTTTCAATTGGGGAGTTGTCAGATCTATAGACAGTCGTTTCCAACCCTATTTCTCGCCTATTTATGATACAGCCAGGGGATTGTTTTGGAATGATTCGGAAGAGAAACTAAGAAAAATCATTGAGGTAAACAAAACTATAGACAGCCATATAAAAAAGTATTGCAAAGAATCAAAACCTAAAATAGGTTGGGATGGCGAACCGAAGTTAAACCATTTTAGCTTATTTGAAAGGATATACAAGAACGAATTCTATATTTCAGCAGATGAGATAAGGACGTTGTTAGACCCCACTGTATTGGAAGAGATGATTGCTGAAGTGAAACAAAATTTTGGAGATCTTATCAGCCCGAATCGAACCACAATGATTTGTAAGTGTTTAGAATACCGTTTTAATTATTTAAGAAAGATGTTATGACAAAAATAAAGAAAATATTTACCCGTTTATTTTGGTCGGAAAGCCAACAAGATGTGGTGTTGACTTCCAATGACGAAGCGGAGTTTAATCTAAAATTGGGTAAGTTGTGCATTGGTACGCTTTACTATAGTGAAGGTATCTGGGTGTTTACCTATAGCAACGAGTTCAAAATACAGAACAAGATATTGCCTTTGGCAAACTTCCCCTCCAAAGAAAAGGAGTATTCTACTCGGGAGCTGTGGCCATTCTTTACATCGCGTATTCCGAGTAATGCCCAACTACAGTTGGATAAAGATATGCCACGGGAGGATATAATCACACTCTTACGTCGATTTGGACGTCGCACTATTGCTAATCCTTACGAATTATCTCCTGTATAAGAGTATATAGGAATATCAAAACAGTCCCTACCAAGAAATATCTTACGTGATATTATTGGTAGGGACTGTTCTCTATACTATTGTTGTTCGATAGTTATCAATATACCATCTTGTATATATAGTCGTACACGAATTGCATGTCGTGGATTTCGCCCCAGCGGTTGCCGTCGTTGTCGCGGTCGTAGAAGAGTGTGGGGAAGTCTTCATCGATGTCGGCAGCGGTGGTGAACTTCACCTCGGCGATGGCGCCGTGGGTGCCGTCGTAGAGGGCGATGGTGAGGTGGAGGCCAAGGTCGTCGCTGAAAGTGGAGCTCTCCTCGGTGCGGAACTTGATGCGGGTGACCTCATAGCCTTCGGGGGCTTGGTAGACGGGATACTTGTCGCCGTTGGAGACGTTGTAGCGGTATACGGTGCCGCCCTCGGCAAAGAAGAGGTTCGAGGTGGTGAACCATGCGTTGTAGGTGATGGTGCTCATGTGGGTGGGGGTGAGGCCGGTGAGCTGTTTCTCGCTGATGATGGTGTAGGCGGCAAGTGGCTCGTTCTCGGCAGGGGCACCGCGGCGCTGGGGGGCTTTGCTGCCGTCGCCAATGTCTTCCATGCGGAGCTCGTAGCGGTAGTAGTGGCCGGTGGTCTCATCCTTGAAGATGAAGTAGGCGTTTTGCTGGTCGTAGCTGTCGCGGTAGTTGATGTAGCCCATCACGGCGGTCATCGTGGCGGGCGAATGCTGCAGGGTGGCGAGCTTGACATGGGCATCGAGCAGGGGGCTCTGCGACATGTAGCCGGGCTTGATGGAGTTGCCTTCGTCCTTGGCAAACCCTTGGTCTTCCTTGGCGGCATAGAGGAAACGGCCATGCTTGGCATCCCATAGGAGGAAGCGGTTGTGGGTGATGGTGGCGGCGGTGATGTCGTAGTCGGTCTGATGGGGCAGGTCGGGGTTGCCCTCGCAGGCGAGGCCGGGCTTGTAGAGGGCGTGTACGTAGTTGCCTACGTATACCTCGCCCGTCTCGGTGAGTACGACCTTGTACTGGGTGTAATTGGCGGGGTCGCCCGTCTGCATGGTGCGGCGGTAGGCGAAGGTCTCGCTTTCGGGCTTGAACATCTGTTCGGAGGTGAACTTCACGTTCATGCCGTGGGGGTTGTAGCCTCGGGTATCGCCTTGGTTGCCGAAGAGGGTGAGGGTGCTGGTGGTGCCGATATTAACCAGATTTTCGGGGATGTTGTAATAGGTGGTATAGCCGAGGCCTGTGGCGTTCTCGTAGTGGTTGTTGTCGTTGGTGACGTGCTTGACGTCGGTGTAGATCTTGGTTTCGTTACCGATGACCTCGATGTTGCCCAGCTTGCGCTGGCCCTCCTGTCCGTGGAGTACGAAGAGGCTGTTCTTGAACAGGGGGCGTGTGGCGAGCCTGAACGAGGAGTAGTGTGAGAGGTCGGTGGAGCGGTCGTAGATCTGCAGGAAGATGTTGTACTCCATGGCTTGGCCTACGGGGAGTGTCACTTCGAGGTAGCCCTTGGTGCGCAGCGTGTCGCGCACCTGTCTGCCTTGCTCATTGGCATAGGTGCGGCACCAGTAGAAGTCCAGTTCGTCGAGGGTGGTGGCGATGGACTGCTCCACGGTGGCCTCGATACGGCGCACCCTGTCTGAGTCGTTGAGTGCCTGCTGCACCTCGATGACATCGCCTCCGGCAGCTGTTGTCGCCGAGGGGGTGAAGGTGACGGAGCGTATTTCGTTCATTGTACCTAAGGTGTAGTCGTAGTTACCTTGGTCTTTGTAGCAGCCTGTGAGCAGGAGGGCCAGCAGGAGGTAGGGGGTTATCTTTTTCATGAGTTCTTTTTATTAGTTAGGAGTTAGGAATTAGGAGTTAGGAGTTAGGAGTTTTACCCCCTCCGCTCCATTTTGCTAAAGCTTCATTTCGCTCGTCCCCCTTAAAGGGCGACAGTTCTCTTTGATTAGTTTCATCGCGTGTGCAGACTATCTGAAAGCACTGTCCCTCTTTAAGGGGCCAACGCGAGATGAGCGTTGCTCAGGATGACACTATCTGCCTGTTTCAATTTTCAATTTTTAATTTTCAATTTTCAAGTTCCACTTCCGGTATATCATATCTTCGTGATGCAGGGCGCTTGTCGTTGGCGGCCTTGATGAGGCGGTAGCACTCCTTGAGGCGCTCCTCACCAGCCAGCTCCTTGGTGCCCAGCGGTGTGGGGTCCCAGGTGTAGGTGCCGGTTGCCGTGTCGTACATGAAGGGGAGTATGGAGGCGGCGATGAATGTGTCCGCACCATCGTCCTTCATCATGGTCTTCAGCATGAACTGGTATTTTTCGTCCTCGTAGTCGCCAAAGTATTTCTTCACGATGGCTGCTGTGCCCAGTCCGTTGGGGTCGTCCCACCAGTAGGGGATGCGCACATTGTAGTTTACATTGCTCTTCATCTCTACCCAGCAGAGGTTCCTGTATTCGGCTATGGGGTAGCCCTGAGGGGCATAGGTGTAATACTCATTGAGCATGTAGAGCACATCGTCCTTGTGGAAGTCACTGGCCTCCTCCTGCATCTTCTGCTGGCCAGCCTCGCTGGCATAGAGGGCCGCGATGTCACGGGTGTTGGAGCCTCCGAGCATGGTGGTGAAGCGGCAGAACTTGCTGGCTCTATACATGCCCAGCTGCCCCTCATGGAGTGTCCAGAAGTAGGGCATGTGGTAGTCGGGGTAGTCGCTCTCCTTCAGGATGGGGAGGTCTACAACAATGGGTTCGGTGGGCTCTTGGGCCAACAGGGCATTCACGGCGCTCACGTTGAGGGCGAGGATGGCGTCGAAGAGGTGCATGCCGAGATTGCTGTCGTAGAGGGTGGCATAGAACTGGTCGTTGCCGGTGTGCTGGGCGAGGAAGATGTGCTTCTCCTTCGTCCACTGCCCCAGGTAGGTGTCCATGTGGCTGTACCATACCGAGGGCATGCTGTACGACTCGGTCACGTAGAGGTTCACCTCATCCTTGCCGGCAATGCCAGTGCCCAGATCGCCACTACCGTCGAGGTAGATGCATACGGCGTAGGTGGAGTCCTCTTTCTCGGGTCGGCACACCTTGATGTCGATGGTCTTCTCATACTCGTTGCCGGAGAAGATGACCTCATCGATGGTGACGTCGGCCAGGGCATACCCTTCGATGGGCTTGGTCTTGATGGCGAGTGTGCGGGCCTCCTCCTTGAGGTAGCCGAGCAGTTTCACCTTGAGCGGAAGGCTCACCGTGTCGGGGTGGCCCACGATGTGGTCGCTGAAGTTGAGCACGCGCTCAAAGTCAGACGCATACCCGTAGTCGAAGTAGGCGCCGTTGGCCCCTTCGTCGTAGAAGTCGGGCTCTATCTTCTCGCAAGCTGCCAGGCCAAAGGCAAGGCACAGCAGGCAGGCTATGTGGGGAATATTCTTTCTCATAGTGTCACATGTTTATGCTTTGGGGGTGATGGTATTGTCATTGTCGGCAGACTTCTCGTTGCCTTCGCCGTCCTCCTCGTTCTCCTGTGTCCAGCCATACTCGACCTCGGCATCGGGGAGGGGGAAGATGAAATTCTCCTCCACGAGCGTCACTTCGGGGCAATGGGTGAGGGTGCCGGTGAGGCCGTGGCTCTTGAGGAACCAGAAGTACTGCCCCTCGCCGTAGAACTCCTTGCGGTACTCGCGGTTGAGGGCTGCAATGCGCTGCTCGGGGGTGTCGCAGGTTACGTCCTTGGCCTTCGAGATGCCTCGCTTGTTGCGCACGGTATTGATATAGGTGGCTGCCTGGCGATTGTCCTCGGTGGACTCGCAGGCGATGTAGTACATCTCGGGCAGGCGGATGAGGGGGATGACCTCATTGTCGTTGTCGATATACTTGAGCGATATGGCATATTGCAATTCGTTGTTGCGGTGGAAGGCGGTGCCTTGGGCACGCATGTCCTCGCTCTCGGAGCCTACCGTCTCGTACAGGGCGTTGAGGGTGGAGATGTCGAGGTAGTACTTGGTGTTCATCTTCTCGCCATAGGCAAAGTAGGCTGAGAGGTTGTCCTCAAGCTCGTGCATGCTGAGTCCGCAGATGACCTCGCGCGAGAGTATGGGGTCGTTGCTGTTGCCGCTCTGCAGGGCAAGTCCGCACTCGTCGATGACCATCCGGGCATACATAGCTGCGCTGTCGCGGATGCCGGCATAGTTGTATACACGGGCAAGGAGGGCACCCACGGCGTGATAGTTGAAGCGGAACTGGCGGTCGTTAGTAGGGTCGCTCAGGTTGAGCTCCTTCTCGTAGCTCATGCACTCGCGTGCCTCGTGCAGGTCGCTGAGGATGCGGCTCACCACCTCGCCGGCGGCGAGCAGGGGTTGCTTGGAGTGGTCGGCCACGGTGCGGTAGGGCATGCACTTGACGCTCTTGGCCTCATCGCTGGCGGCATAGTGCATGGGGCCCCATCCGCGCAGGAGGTCGAAGTGGAGGTAGGCACGCATGGCAAGTGCCTCGCCACGTATCATGCTACGGGTGGTGGGGTCGGTGAGCACGGTAGCGCCATTGAGGTCCCACCACTTGAGCAGGTTGTTGGCATTGGCGATGATGTGGTACTGTGCCTGCCAGGTGTTGGCAAGGGTGCCCTTGGTGTTGTAGGCACCGCTGGTCTCGCGGTCGTAGATGTAGACGCTGTTGCGGTCGGTGGTGCCGTCGGGGAGCTTGTCGTAGAACTGTGCCAGCTGCTCGGGGAGCCCGAAGCTGAGGTTCTTGCCGTAGGTGTTCTCTTCGGTCATGGAGATGTAGAGGCCTGCGAGGGCGCTCGTGAATCCATTCTCGGTGGTGAAGAGCTCCTTGGCGGGCACATCGGTGTTGGGCATTACATCGAGCCACTTCTCACACGAGGTGAGGGTGAGCAGGGCGATGAGGAGGTATGTGGTTCTTTTCATTTTTTATAATATGGTTGTTGTTCTTTTTTTCTAGGGGTCTCCTAGGATTTCCTAGGACTTTCTAGGGTTTCCTAGGCTCTAAACACTAAACACTAAACTCAACGGAACATTATCGACATCGACAGCGTGTAGGAGCGTGCGAAGGGGTAGTCGAGGCCGCGCTCCATGCGTATGCGCGAGAGGCGGGCTATGTCGTTGGTAGTGAAGTTGAGCGACAGCACGTCGATGCTGGCCTTGCTCAGCGCCTTGAAGTCCTCGCCGGTGAAGCGGTAGCCCACGCTCATGGTGGCCAGGCGCACCTCGTTGTCGTTCATGATGAAGCGGGTGCTGGCGGGTGTGTTGGCTCCTGTGGGGCTGAAGCCTACGTAGGAGGTCACGTCGCCGGGGCGCTCCCAACGTCCCTGTCCGGCACGGTTGTCGAGGTTGTAGGCCACGTTCTGGTTCTCAATCTTGTCGGCAAGGGTCTGATTGTAGACGATGCCACCATATTTATAGGTGAAGCCGAGGGTGCATGAGAGGTCTTTCCAGTTGATGCTCGATGAGAGTGTTCCGCTCACCGTGGGGGTGGTTTCGCCTACGGCTACCTTGTCGTTGGCATCCCACACGAAGGTCTTGGTGCCGTCGCGCTTGAGGTACACTTCCTTGCCGGTGACGGGGTCGACACCGAGCGAGCGCACCACGTAGAGGGTGGTGGTAGACTCGCCCTCGCGGTACTGGGGCAGGGGTGCTCCGGGCGACTTCATCTGCTCTTCGTTGACCTTCTTGAGGTAGTCGGAGAGCTTGAGTATGCGGTTGCGGTTGTGGTTGGCATTGGCGTTGATGGTCCAGAAGAACTCCTTGCGCAGGTTCTGCATGGCGATGATGTTGAGCGATGCGTCGAAGCCGCGGTTCTGCAGTTCACCGGCATTCATCACCATGGATGAGAATCCCGTCGAGGGAGCCAGGTCGTAGTTGGTGAGCAGCTCCTTGGTGATGTTGTTGTAGTAGTTGAAGGTGGTGTTGATGCGGTTTTTCCAGAAGCCGAAGTCGAGCGAGAGGCTGGTGTTGTGGGTCTTGGCCCAGCCCAGCTCGGCATTGTTGAGTCCGCTCAGCAGGGCGCCCAGCACGGGGAACGACTGGTAGGGTCGCATGGTGCCGGCAAAGGAGTAGTACTCTATGGCGTCGGCGGGGCTGAAGTTCTGTTCGCCGGTGATACCGTAGCTGGCACGCAGCACGAGGTTCGACAGGTAACCCTGCAGCCACTTCTCATTGTGGGCATTCCAGCGTCCGCCCACCGACCAGAAGGGTACGAGGTCGTGCTTGGCATAGCGCGACGAGGCTTCACCGCTGAGGTTGAAGTCGGCAGAGTAGCGGTTGTCGTAGCTATAGGAGAACTGTCCGATGAGGCCTATCGAGCGTGAGATGTTCTCGCTTCCGATGTTGCTCATGTTGGTTTCCATCTTGTTGCCGAAGATGAAGTCGTCCATGTGGGCATCGGGGTAGCCGGTAGCCGAGAGGTTGACGTAGTCGTTGCGGTCTTCGCTGATGGTCCAGTTGGCAAAGGTGCTGAAGAGGTGCTTGCCCAGCACGAGGTTGTAGTTGATACCCAGGTTGCTCGACCACGATGTCATCTCTCCTGTGCTTTTGAAGTAGCTTCCCTTGCGTGTGAGGTCGTCCTCAAGCTCGAAGCTGGTGTGGTCGGCGGGGAGGAACTTGTCGGTGCCTGCCATGCCGCGTGTGTAGGAGAGCTGCTCGGTGATGCGCAGGTTGCGCAGCACCATGTATTCGAGGTTGAGGCTGGTGGTCATGTTGAGGCTGTTGTTGAGGTCCTTGATTCCCAAGGTGGCATCGTACAGCGGATTGGTGATGATGGTACTCTGTCCGCTCACGGTATTGTTGTCGAGCACTTTCTGCTGGTTGCCGTTGGCATCTTCGGGGATGTAATAGGGATTCAGGCGCGTGTATTGCGAGAACGAGCCGTAGGGCGAGTTGCTGCTGTTCGACTCGTTGAGGCTTACGTTGGCTCGCATGATGAACTTCTCCTTCATGTAGCTCATGTTGAAGTTGACTCCCTTGGTGTTGTTTGCCGACTCCTTCATGACACCGGGCTGCATGGCTGCATTGATGTCGAGGCTGTAGCGGAACACCTCGGTACCGCCCGATACGCTGGCCGAGTGGCGGTGCTGGAAGGCTGTGCGCAGGGGTTTCGAGAGCCAGTAGGTGTCGACTCCGCCCAGCACGTTGCGGCGATACCTGTTGTATAGGTTCATGTCGCTTGCACTGGCTGGGTTGTATAGTCCGGCACGCCATTCGGTGTCGAGTTTCGTGGCGGCGTCCATCATGTTGTAGTCGGTGAGGTCGGGTGTCTGCACGGTCATCGTGCCGTTGTACGACACTGAGAGGTCGCCGTCGGGGGCTACCTTGGTCTCTACCACTACCACGCCGTTGGCGGCACGCGAGCCGTATACCGATGTGGCGGCAGCGTCCTTGAGTATGGTGATGGTCTCTACGCGCTCGGGGTCGAGGTCGAGGATGCGGCTCATGGGCACGATGAATCCGTCGAGCACGAAGAGCGGTGTGTTGGGACGGCTCGATACGTTGTCGAGCATGAGGTCCATGCTGTTCATCGACTTGGTGCCGAGCGACTGGTCGCCACGTATCTGGAAGTCGGGCTCGGCGTTGGGGTCGGAGCCTGTCTTGTTGTTTTCGATGACCTTGAAGCTGGGGTCGAAGAACTGCAAGCCCTTGAGGATGTTCGTGGGGCTCATCTTTCGCAACGCATCGCCCTTGACCTCCACGTAGTTACCCGTGAAGCTGTTCTTGTTGCGTCGGCTGATACCGGTGACCACCACGTCGTCGAGCTCGATACTGGGTTTCAGCTCTATGATGAGGCTGTGCTCCTCCTTTGTAATCTGCTTTGACACAGCTTCGTAGCCTATGTAGGATATGCTGACGGACTCCTTCTTGCCCACGCGTATGCTGAACTTGCCGTCGATGTCGGTGATGCATCCGCGGGCACCCTTGTCCTTGCCTGTGCCGTCGGTGATGAGCACTGTGGCGCCTATGAGTGGGTCGCCCGTGGCTTTGTCGATGACCTGTCCCGAGACGTTGAGTTCCACCTTGTCGGAAGCAAACTGCTGGTCGGGCTCCACGATGATCTGGCCTTCACCTTCGTAGCGTATCACCACGTTCTGGTTGCCAATGAGTTCGCCCAGCACCTTGTCGAGCGGCTTGTCCTTGACGGCGATGCTCGTAGGCTTGTTGATGTTCCATAGCGACACATCCTGCAGGGTGATCTTTGCGCCTGCAGCGTCGGCTACCATCTCGAGCACCTTACCCAAGGGCTGGTTGCTCACCCTGAGGGTCACGGGCTTGTCTTTCCATTCCGTCTGCGCCAGCATGGGAACGCTCCACGCAAGCAGGACGGCGGCGATGAGTATTTTGTGGAATGATTTCATAATTGTGGTTGTTTTATAATAAGGAGTCAGTCAACGGTCAACAGTCAACAGACAACAGTCATTGCAGCTCCGCTGCGATTGAGGATTTATGGTTGAGGAGCATCCGGCAGGCAACTCATAATTCATAATTCATAACTCATAATTATTGAAGCAGCATCTCCAGTATCCCCTTGTGGAATGTGCTGGTATTATACTTCTCTATATAGTCCTTGTACAGTGCGTCGGCACGCTCTATCTCCTTGCCGTTCATGATGAAGTTGCGCAGCAGGGTATACAGCACATAGTCGCGCAGGTCGCCTTCGTAGCAGGCCACGAGTTCCCGGTACATGTCCTCCATCTTCGTGGGCATGGCATACTGCTCGCCCTTGGCCTTGGCTGCCTTCTCGTTCAGGTAGAAGCAGTAGCGCATCAGCAGGCTCGCATATTCGGGGCAGCGCAGCGCCTCCTTGTCGGTGCGCAGGGTATAGCCCTCGGCGATGCTCCAGTAGTCGCCTATCTCCTGCTCGGCGAGCGAGAGTCCGCGGGTGCTCTCATACATCACCGGGTACTCGATGAACGACATGTATACGTCGTAGTCGATGATGGCGCGCGCGTAGTTCTTGGCCTCCTCGCTTGCCTGGCTCTTCTCGATGAGTGCCGTGGCCTTCTCCATCAGTGTGCGTGCATCGTCGATACGTGTCTTCGGCTTGATGTCGAGCACTACACAGCCCAGCAGGTCGCTGCGGTAGCGCATGCTGCGCTTCAGGTTGTCGATGCTCTTGAGCAGGCGGTTGTTGTGTACCGCACGTTCGGTGCCGCTATAGTCTACCTTGGCATTCTTGCCCTCGTAGTTCATCTCCACGTGCAGGCTGTCGCCGGGGAGCAGCATCACTGTCGTGCGCCCATTGATGGTGAGGCACATCAGCCCTTCGCACTCGAAGCTGTAGAGGTGCTCCTCGCCGGGATTTGTGTGAAACTCGGCCGCTATGAGCGGTGTCTGCAGACAGTCGAAATACACCATTTCCTGCTGATAGCCATACACTTGTGCGCTCAGCACGGCTTTCTCCTGAGCCGCCACCGTCGTATGCAGGGCTGCGCCCATGGCCAGCAACGCTGCGAATATACTCTTTCTCATCATATCGGTTGTGTGTTTATTGTTAAAATCCAAATTTTACTTAATCAAGGAAATATACGATAATTGTATGTAATGGCCGTCAATATAGACCTAAAAAAACTTAACACAGATGCTACTGGCCTACCATGACAGCTTGGCCATCGCGGATGTAAATACCCTTTTCTACGGGGTGCTCTACTCTCCTCCCGCCAAGGTCATAAACCACCGTAGCCATATCCTTGCCGTGTTCGGCCTCTACAGTGTCTATTGCTGTAGGTGTGGCACTCATCTCCTCGATGTCGATGTCGATGGCTGCGGGGAAGAGGCGCTCGGGGTCGAAGTAGTAGGCACAACTCTCTACCATGGTCTTCAGATTGGTGCCCACCATGCCGTTGAAGATTTCCGTGCCATTGAGCACCACCTTGACGGGTTGTGTGAGGTCATACTCCTTCTCGTTGAGGTAGAGGCGCACCTTGCCTTTGGTGATGGTCTCGTATTTCTTCGTGAAATCGATTTCAATGCCACTTGGTGCATACACTGTGGTGTAGGTCACCTTCTTCACGTCGAGTGTTACGGTGTTGCCCTCGCGGGTCATCTCATAGCAGGCGCGTCCCTGATTGTCGTTGGTGAGGCTGGGCTCGATGACTCTCAGGTTGTAGAATCCGGTGCGTCGGCCACCATACATGTCGTAGTTCTCCCAGAAGAAGTAGTCGGGGTGCGGGTCGCGTGTGTACTCGGCGAGCCAAGGGGTTGTGGGGCGGTAGTCTATCGAGTGGCCGTCGCCTTCGATGACTTCGATGAAGTGGTTGTAGTATCCCGGATGTTGCTTCTGCAGCTCATCGGCAACCTCGAGTGCCTTCTGGGTGAGCTTGTTTCTGTAGAACGCATCATCGAGCGCTCCTGTGCGCAATGAGAATGCTATGTTGGCCACGTTCTCCATAGGGGCATTTCTCAATGGCTCGCCACCGGCCATGGGGCCTGCTCCGGCAAGGTAGTCGGCATAGAACGCTGCCAGACGCTGGCTGCCATACCCGCCCTCGGAGATTCCGAAGAAGTATATCTTGTTGGCATCCACCTCGTCGGTGAGGAAGGCCAGGCGCAGGAGCTTCTCCCATGCCCACTGCTTGCTGCGTGTGGCCCAACGGTATTCGCTCGTGTTGGGAATCTGCGGCACGAAATAGATGCCGGGGCTGTAGAAACGGCGCAGGCTGAGGCCGATACCCGTTTCCCATTCCTGGTTCTTGTCGCCGGAGCCGTGCATGTAGAGAAACAGCGGATATTTGGTGTCGGGCTCCACCTCCACGGCATTGCATCCCCAGTAGAAGGGCATGGTGGCATTGGCCTCCAGGTGTGCAGGCAGTTTCCACGAACTCTTCTCTCTCTTCTCCAGTTCGGTCACCTCGAACAGTTTTTCCTCGTCGAAGTTCTCCACTGCCGATTTCCATATGCTCCATACCTTGTCGCGTGTGGCCGATATCTGCTCCGCCGGTATTTCGGTGTTCTCTTCATACGCAGAGCCTTCACCATTGAGCGAGGTGCTGAAGGTATCGTAGATGCGTGTCGTCATCTCTTCTGTAACAATGTCTTGCGATGTTGCGGGTATGCCCGTCAAGGCAGCAACGAGCAGGAGTGCTGATGTCTTTTTCATAGGTTTCATGTTTGTTTTTGTATAAATGTGTACAAAAGTAATGATAATTTATTGAATGGGGAAAATATTGCAGCATTAGAATCTGTTTTAAATTTATTTCGAGTTTAGCTGAGAGGTGTTTTAGAGTAGATTTGCGCTGTCAAGGTGCAGCAAATAGTGGTCTATTTGCAAGAATTGAGAGGGCAAAGATGCCTAAAAGACCCACAGATAAACCGAAAAGCAGATTCAAAAACAGACTAGCGATAATTTTAAAACAGATTCTTAGTTTTAAATAGAACGCGCGCGACGTCTCGTTTTTACGCCCCAACCATATAGCTATGGGGCAAAAAAAAGCAAAGGAGCAAGCCACATGCGATGGCAGGGCTCGCCCCAAAAGCAAGGCTACATGCAGCTTGCTACGCCGAGTGCACCGGCAAGGGCCGTGAGCATGGCAATGACGATTTTGAGCAGGAGTTTCCAGTTGGTGTCTTTCATTTCGTTTAGGGTTTAGGGTTAGTGGTTAGTGGTGAGCGGTTAGTGGTGAGCGGATAGCGGTGAGCGGTTAGTGGTGAGCGGTGAGGGAGTACTCCGAGTTCTCTGAGTCCTCGGAGTCCTCGGAGTCTTTGAGGCTTATGCCATCGCCTCGGAGCTGACGCGCTTGAGCGCAATGCCATTGGCCACGTCGCGCTTGAGCTTCACCTCGGGGCGGAACAGGATGCGGTGTCCCTTGATCATCGAGGCGGGCGAGAATCCTTCGGAGTCGATGGTCTCCCTCGTGTAGCACTTGCCCTGCAGGGTCACCTGTAGGCGGCCGAGGTCCTGCAGCACTACCACCTGTCCGGCGAGCAGCGCCTTGGTCACGAAGGGCTTGATGCTGGCGAGCACCGCCATAGCGTCCGCCTTGGTCACGGTGGTGGAGTTGTTGATATCCTCCACGAGGTCTTCAAACTTGTATTCGCCTGTCTTGATGGCACGTCCGGCGAAGTAGTCCGTGCCTTCCACCCCATTGGGGTTCTTGGTCTTCTTTACTGCGTAGGTAATCATAGTGGGTTAAGGTTTAAGGGTTAGTGTTTAGGTTTAGTGTTTAGGGGAGAGTCCTCCGAGTTCTCCGAGAAAAGCCTCTCCCGATTGCCACTACAAAGATACAAAATCCGCGAGGCAAAGTCAAGCGCCCGAAGCCCGATTTCTCGGGCTTGCGCGATAGGTGCTACAAGCGATTGATACATAGCGCTCTGCGAGCGCAGAAAAACACACTTCCCATTCCCCGTGGAGACCCCTGCGAACGCAACTGATGAGAAAGGCCATTTTCCGAGCCCAGCCGTGCCGTGGCGGTGCGTGGCAAATCCGAAGTGAGCATCGCCGCCCATGAGAAGAAAAGTCACTATAGATAACTCTCTATAGAAAACTTTATATATAATATATATTATATATAAAAATTCTTTTTCAAATATTTCCTTCCCCCTCCACAGCCGCGCACACCATTCCGTTTTTGCCACGGCACGCCACGCCACGGCGAGCTGCCACGCGAGCGCATGGCGGCTGTTCTCCGGCAGGCATTGCTGCACAGCCGGCAGGGCATCATCGGTTATGCCTGGCGGTTAGGGGCGGTGGGGTTGTTAGGGTCGGTGGGGCACTGCCCGCTCGGGGCGCATGTGGGTGCGGGTGTAGGAGCGTGTCTGACGGGGGCGTCAGATGAACTGTGTCAAGGCTGTTAGATAAATACGAATTTACTTTTGTACCGTATGTTTGATTGGCTCCATATGAATTCCGATGTGGGTGTCGGGACCAAATTCTTCCTTGAGTCGTTTCTCAACAGCTGTTGCTACTGCATGAGCATTTTCCAATGTTGTCTGTCCGTCCATGCGTAGATGAACTTCGATTGCAATGTGGTTGCCTATGCGTCGTGTACGGAGGTGATGAGGTGAACTGATCTCAGAAAAAGAAACGATGATGTCAAGAATTTTCTTCTCAGTTTCAGCCGGTAATGAGCGTTCAAGAAGTTCGTCAACGCAAGGCTTTATGAGATCAATGGCTACCTTGATGATGAATGTGCTGACAGCTATGGCTGCGATAGGGTCAAGGATTCTCCACTTTTCTCCGAGGATAATTGCACCGCCTATACCTGCAAGGGTTCCGATTGATGAAAATGCATCACTTCTATGATGCCATGCGTTTGCAATGACTGCCTGAGAGTTGAGATTCCGCCCAACGTGTACAGTGTATCTGTATAGTATCTCTTTGGCTAAGATTGATATGGCAGCTATAGCTAATGCAATCATGCTTGGTGCTGGGAGTACAGCTCCATTAATGACTTCTGATACTTTTGTGGCTCCATTTATGAGAAGTCCAATGCCCACGGCAAACAGGGCAATACCAATTAATGCAGTTGCAAGAGTTTCGTACTTACCATGTCCGTATTTATGATCATCATCTTCAGGTTTTCCTGAGATCTTTACAAATACGATTACTATAATATCTGTGATGAAGTCCGACAGGGAATGTACCGCGTCTGCAACCAAAGCCGAGCTGTGTCCTATAATTCCGGCGATGAACTTTAACACTAATAGAAGGATGTTTACTATGCTTCCTATCCAGGTTACTCTGTAGATTGATTTCTCTCTTGTATTAAATTGTGACCTATGCATAAATTCCGATTTATCGGTGTAAATATAACAAATCTACAGCAAATTGTATCTATCTTCGAACTTTATCGCAAGCTGTTGTGAGATGAGTTGTTGGTTTTCTTTTTCTCGGAGTGCTCGGAGGTCCTGAGTACTCCGAATTTGAATTCGGAGCTACCTGAGCTATCCGCCTGCAAATATAGTGATTATTCCTGTATACTCCAAGCGGGAGCGGCTAATGCTTGCGGCATAGGCATCATGCCACGCCCTCCGTGGCGTGCCGTGGCAAGTGCGGGGTGTATAAATCATCACGGGAGCGACCTTGGTGGGGCTCCCGTGAATGATATCGTGAGTGTATGATAGGACTGTTTTGTCTTTATGCTTATATGAAAGCTATCGCTCCTAATAATATTAAAATCAATAGTACACCCATGCACCCGGATTTTTGTTGAGCCGAGCCTTGCGTTTCGTAAGGTACATGCATGTACCGATTCTATAGCATGCATCAACCGCAAAAAGTAGTTGATAGTTTACAATTGATCGTTTTTTATGAAAAGGTGGTCAATCAAGAAAAACGAATAGCCCTTTTGGGGAAATGGGCTATTCGTTTTTTCATAGGATCTTGGATGTGGTTTGTTTCTTCCTACCGAGCCTAAAAAAGGCACAGCCCTTTGTGAAAAAGGGGCTATGCCTTTGGGGAAATCTAACAGCCGATTTTTGAAAAAGGGCTGTGACTTTTTTACAGTTACTTCTGGTTCTCTACCCAGAGACGTGCGTTGACGAAGGCCTCAATCCAAGGTGTCACCTCATCGGCACGGCGCTCGAGCGGGTAGTTACCGCACTGCCAGGGGAAGATACAACGCTCCAAGTGGGGCATCATGGCTACGTGGCGGCCATCGGCACTGGCGATACCGGCAATGTTGTAGTCCGAGCCGTTGGGGTTGGCAGGATAGCCGGCGTAGTTGTACTTGGCCACAACGTGGTAGCGGCTCTCCTCGTAGGGGAGTGAGAACTTGCCCTCACCGTGGGCCACCCAGATACCGTGCTTGGTGCCGCTGAGCGAACCGAAGAGTACGCTGTT
The DNA here is from genome assembly GCA_015060865.1 of Bacteroidales bacterium. GTDB lineage: Bacteria > Bacteroidota > Bacteroidia > Bacteroidales > Bacteroidaceae > UBA1189. The sequence continues at coordinate 19,455 of SUXS01000009.1, forward strand.
GTTCTCGGGTACGTGCAAGCCAACGAAGTTTGACTCAAACTTGTGGGAGTTGTTGTGCTGCATGCTGCCCTTCTGCTCGTGCTCGGGAGTGATGAGACCCAGCTCCATCATCAGCTGACAGCCGTTGCAGATACCCAGCGAAAGGGTGTCCTTACGGGCATAGAAGCGGTCGATGGTCTCCTTGGCCTTGGGGCTGAAGAGGATAGCACCTGCCCATCCCTTGGCAGAGCCGAGTACGTCAGAGTTAGAGAAACCACCGCAGAAGACGATGAAGTTGATGTCGTCCAAAGTCTCACGGCCTGTCACGAGGTCGGTCATGGTAACGTCCTTCACGTCGAAGCCAGCGAGCCACAGTGAATAGGCCATCTCGCGCTCACCGTTGGTACCCTTCTCACGGATGATGGCAGCGCGTATGCCTGTCGGCTTACGGCGGTCGGGGTTGAGGCCATACTGAGCGAGCTTGCCGGTGAAGGTCTGCTTGAAGTCAAACTCGAGCGGCTGGCTCTTGTAGTTCTTGTAACGCTCGTCGGCACAGCCGTGGAAGCTCTGCTTGCGGTCGAGCAGGTATGAGGTGCGGTACCATGTGTCGCGCATGGCATCGATATCGAGGGTGTACTCCTTATTTATATAGAGTGTGCGCTCTGCGATGGGCTTACCGATAACGGCAAAGCCTACGCCAGCCTCTTCGAGGATGGCCTCTACGCGAGCGGCATTGGCCTTGGCCACCTGTACCACTACACCGGGGTTCTCGGCGAAGAGTACCTTCACGATGTCCTGCTCCTCGAAAGCGCTGAGGTCGATGTTCATACCGCCCTTCGTATTGGCGAAGCACATCTCGAGCAACGTGGTCACCATACCACCGGCAGAGATGTCGTGACCGGCCATGAGCAAGCCCTCGCCCACGAGCTGCTGTACGGCGATGAAAGTGTCGCGGAAGTACTCGGCATCCACAGCAGGCACTTCGCTACCTACCTTATCCAAGGTTTGGAAGAAGGCCGAGCCACCGAGTGCCAGTGCGTTGTCGCTGAAGTCGATATGATAGAGCAGTGTATCCTCGTCGTTCACTACAACGGGCGATACCACCTTCTTCACGTCAGATACCTCGCCACCGGCCGACACGATAACCGTACCGGGACTTACCACCTTGGAGCCGTCGGGGTACTTCTGCGTCATGGAAAGCGAATCCTTACCAGTAGGTACGTTGATGTGGAGGTCGCAACAGAAGTCTGAGAGTGCCTCTACGGCCTTGTACAAGCGGGCATCCTCACCCTCCTGTGAGCGGCAGGGCCACATCCAGTTGGCGCTGAGCGAGAGCGAATCCATGCCATCGGCGAGCGGAGCCCACACGATGTTGGTCAATGCCTCTGATACAGCGAGTACAGAGCCTCTGTCGGGAGCAGCCAGAGCTGCCTGAGGTGCATGACCGATAGCAGTAGCCATACCCTTGGTGCCACGGTAGTCGAGAGCTACCACACCGCAGTCGCTGAGCGGGAGCTGCAGCTCACCCTGACACTGCTGACGGGCAATCTTACCGGTTACCGAGCGGTCTACCTTATTGGTGAGCCAGTCCTTACATGCCACAGACTCGAGCTGGAGTACCTTCTCTACATAGTGTGTGAGGTTGTTCTCCGTGTAGTCGGCATCGCTATAGTTGCGCTCTACGGTCTTGTCCACCATGATGGTCTTGGGCGAAGAGCCGAACATCTGGTCTACAGCCAGGTCGAAGGGACGTACGCCATCCTTCTGCTCGAAGGCAAAGCGGGCATCGCCGGTAGTCTCACCCACCACATACATCGGGGCACGCTCACGCTCGGCAATCTGCTGCACATGCTCGAGTGCCTCTTCGCGGATGAGGAGTCCCATGCGCTCCTGCGACTCGTTGGCAATGATTTCTTTGGCCGAGAGGGTGGTGTCACCGATGGGCAGCTTGTCCATCTTGATGAGTCCGCCACACTCCTCTACAAGCTCTGACAGGCAGTTGACATGACCTGCCGAACCGTGGTCGTGGATGGATACGATAGGATTGGTGTCCTCCTCGCAGAGAGCGCGAATGACGTTGTAGGCACGCTTCTGCATCTCGGCATTGGCACGCTGCACGGCGTTGAGCTCGATACCTGATGAGTAACGGCCTGTGTCTACTGATGATACCGAACCGCCACCGAGACCGATGCGGTAGTTGTCACCACCGAGCACCACAATCTTGTTGCCTGTCTCGGGCGCACCCTTGAGGCAGTCGCGCTGTGTGCCGTAGCCTACGCCACCGGCCAGCATGATCACCTTGTCGTAACCATACATCGTGTCGGCCTCGTTCTCCTGATGCTCGAAGGTCAGCACCGAACCGCAGATGAGCGGTTGGCCAAACTTGTTACCGAAGTCTGAAGCACCGTTCGATGCCTTGATGAGAATCTGCTCGGGAGTCTGATACAGCCAAGGACGCTCGGCATACTTCTTCTCCCAGTCGTGTGCCTCGTCGGTACGGGGATATGAGGTGATATACACCGCCGTTCCGGCAATGGGCCATGAACCCTTACCGCCACCCATACGGTCGCGGATCTCACCGCCAGTACCTGTTGAAGCACCGTTGAAGGGCTCCACTGTGGTGGGGAAGTTGTGTGTCTCGGCCTTGAGCGAGAGCACGGTCTTGATATCCTTTATAATAAAGTAGTCTGATGTAGCGTGATTCTCGGGAGCAAACTGCTCGGCTACGGGTCCCTCAGAGAAGGCCACGTTATCCTTGTAGGCCGAGAGTATCTTGTTGGGGTTCTCCTTGGTGGTCTTCTTGATCATCTGGAACAGCGATGAGGGACGCTCCTCGCCGTCGATGATAAATGTGCCGCCAAAGATTTTGTGACGGCAGTGCTCAGAGTTGATCTGTGCGAAGCCGAACACCTCAGAGTCGGTAAGGCGACGGCCCAGGTCCTTCTCCACCTTTTCGAGATAGGCCATCTCCTCGGCCGAGAGGGCAAGACCCTCCTTCTCGTTATACTCGGCCAGATTGTCGATATATACAATAGGAGCCGGCTCAATGTTGACGAAGAAGAGCTTCTGGTCCAGTCCCTTGTACATGCGCTGCAGCATGGGGTCATACTCGGCCTCCTCGCTTGCCACGGGGTAGTACTCCTCGATACGTGTGATGCCCTCGACACCCATGTTCTGGGTAATCTCCACGGCATTGGTACTCCACGGGGTGATCATCTCGCGGCGCGGACCGATGAAGTAGCCCTCCATCGTTTCGCCCTCTACCAGTTCGGCATTGCCGAATAGCCAACTCAGTTTCTTGATAGTTTCCTCGCTGGCCTGCTGCACGGTCTCCGCAGCGATGATATTGCCAGCCTGTGATTTGAAGAAAAGAATCATTTTAAGATATATGCTTGTTTTGATAAAGTATTTGGGTTTCTCTATGGGTCAACAAGCCTTGAAACTCATGTCAAGGCTCTTTACGGAGTGGGTGAGAGCACCTACCGATACATAGTCTACGCCACATTCGGCGTATGAACGTATGGTGTCAAAGGTGATGCCCCCTGATGATTCCACTTCGAGACGTCCATTTACTATTTCTACCGCTTTGCGTGTGTTCTCTACACTGAAGTTATCGAGCATTACGCGGTCTACTCCTTCAAGATCTAATACTTGGTCCAATTCGTCAAAGTTGCGTACCTCTACTTCGATTTTGAGGCTCTTCCCTTTTTCTTTGCAGTATGCTTGTGCGCGGCTTACTGCTTGGGGTATTCCTCCTGCAAAATCAATATGGTTGTCCTTTAATAGGATCATGTCAAAAAGTCCAATACGGTGATTGCATCCTCCGCCTATGCGTACAGCATCCTTCTCCATGATTCGCATTCCAGGGGTTGTCTTGCGTGTGTCAAGTACACGACATTTGGTTCCCTCAAGTAGCTTTACATATTCGTTGGTAATGGTAGCTATACCGCTCATGCGTTGCATCACATTGAGCATTAGTCGTTCCGTTTGCAATAGACTCTGCACCTTGCCTTCCACCACAAAGGCTATATCACCAGGTTTAACGTGTGCTCCATCGTTGATGTATACCTCCATTTTCATGGTTGGGTCAAAACGATGGAAGATTTCACGTGCCATTTCTACACCGGCAATGATGCCCTCTTCCTTTATGATTAACCGACTCTTGCCTATTGCAGAGTCTGGTATACACGATAGGGTAGTGTGGTCACCGTCGCCTATATCTTCGGCGAAAGATAGTGAGATAAGCTGGTCGATAAGTTCTTTCATAATTCTTGCTTTGTAATTTTGTACAAAATTAGTATAAAATTTCGGTTATTCGAAGGCTATGCATGTTTATTTTGTGGTTCGTGGAAATTTTGGTTTGTCTTGTTCTATAAAAGGTTGGCTCTTTATTCTCAACTTTTTTTTAGAACAAGACATTGGGAAAAAATAAGCCACCCCGTGAGGAGTGGCATTATTCATACATATATATATACTTACTGATTACTTGAACTCGTCCCAGCTCTTGATGGGTATGTCGTCTACAGAGAGGGTGCAGAAGGCATTGATAAATGCCTCGGCAAGACGGGCATTGGTGAGCAAGGGGATGTTGAGGTCTACAGCGGCACGGCGAATCTTGTATCCGTTGGTGAGCTCACCGGCGGTGAGGTTCTTCGGGAGGTTCACCACCATGTCAATCTCCTTGCGGTGGAGCATGTCGAGTGCCTGGGGCTGCATGCCCTCTTCGCTGGGCCAATATACGAGGGTGTTCTCCACGCCGTTCTCGGTGAGGTAGCGTGATGAGCCTCCTGTGGCGAAGAGCTTGTAACCCTTGCTCACGAGCAGCTTGGCGGCATCGAGCATGGCGGCCTTCTGCTTGGACGTACCGGTAGAGAGGAGGATGTTCTTCTCGGGGATGCGCTGACCTACAGAGAGCATAGACTCGAGCACAGCTACAGAGGTGTCGTCACCGATACAGCCTACCTCACCCGTTGATGCCATGTCGACACCGAGCACGGGGTCGGCCTTCTGCAGGCGGTTGAACGAGAACTGCGATGCCTTGATGCCTACGTAATCGAGGTCGAAGAGGTTCTTCTCGGGCTTCTCTACGGGGAGACCAAGCATGATCTTGGTGGCCAGCTCGATGAGGTTGATCTTGAGCACCTTGCTCACGAAGGGGAACGAGCGTGAAGCACGCAGGTTACACTCAATAACCTTGATATCGTTCTCGCGGGCGAGGAACTGGATGTTGAAGGGGCCTGAGATGTTGAGCTCCTTGGCAATCTTGCGGCTGATGCGCTTGATGCGACGCATGGTCTCTACATAGAGCTTCTGCGGCGGGAACTGGATGGTAGCGTCACCAGAGTGTACACCGGCAAACTCGATGTGCTCACTGATGGCGTAGGCGATAATCTCGCCATCCTTGGCCACGGCATCCATCTCTACCTCCTTGGCGTTCTCGATGAAGCGGCTCACCACTACGGGGTGCTTCTTCGATACGTTGGCAGCGAGGTTGAGGAAGCGCTCCAGCTCATCCTGGTTGGAACATACGTTCATGGCAGCACCGGAGAGCACGTAGGAGGGACGCACGAGCACGGGGAAACCAACCTTCTCGATGAAGGCGTTGATATCGTCCATCGAGGTCAGTGCGCTCCACTCGGGCTGGTCAACGCCGATGCGGTCGAGCATGGCAGAGAACTTGTCGCGGTCCTCGGCATTGTCGATATACTTGGCCTGTGTGCCGAGGAGGCGTACGCCCATACGGTCGAGGCTCATGGCAAGGTTATTGGGGATCTGTCCACCCGTAGATACGATAACGCCCATGGGACATTCGAGTTCGATGACATCCATCACACGCTCAAAGGTGAGCTCGTCGAAGAAGAGGCGGTCACACATATCGTAGTCCGTTGATACGGTCTCGGGGTTGTAGTTGATCATCACGCTGCGGTAGCCCTCCTTGCGGATGGTGTTGAGCGCCTGCACGCCGCACCAGTCGAACTCAACGGACGAACCGATACGATAGGCACCCGAACCAAGTACGATGATGGACTTGTCGTCGTGAGCAAAGTCGATATCGTGCTCTGTGCCGGCATAAGTAAGGTACAGATAGTTGGTCTGTGCGGGGTACTCGGCAGCCAAGGTATCGATCTGCTTCACCACGGGAGTGATGCCCAGCTCCTTGCGGCGGAGACGTACGGCCATGAGACCCTCGTCGACGCCCAACTGCTCCTCGAGGCCTACGGCACGAGAAATCTGGAAGTCGGTGAAGCCCTGTACCTTGGCCTTGCGCAGAAGCTCAGCAGGCACATTGTCGAGACCATTGTATGTATGCAGCTCCTTGGAGGTGTTCATGATGTTCATCAACTTCTGCAGGAACCAGCGGTCAATCTTGGTGAGCTCGTGAATCTGGTCGATGGTGTAGCCGGCACGCATAGCCTTGGAGATGACAAAGATGCGCTTGTCGGTAGGCTCGCGCAGTGCCTTGTCAACATCGGCAATCTCCAGTTCCTTGTTGTCAACGAAGCCGTGCATGCCCTGACCAATCATGCGGAGACCCTTCTGGATAACCTCCTCGAAGGTGCGACCGATGGACATCACCTCACCTACGGACTTCATGGCCGAACCAATCTCGCGGTCTACGCCACGGAACTTACCGAGGTCCCAACGAGGTATCTTACATACGATATAGTCGATGGCGGGTTCGAAGAAGGAGGTGGTAATCTTGGTCACTGAGTTCTTCAGGTCGAAGAGGCCATAGCCCAAGCCAATCTTGGCAGCCACGAAGGCCAAGGGGAAGCCTGTAGCCTTGGATGCAAGGGCCGATGAACGGCTCAAGCGGGCGTTGACCTCGATGACGCGGTAGTCTTCAGACTCGGTGTCGAAGGCAAACTGCACGTTACACTCACCCACGATGCCTACGTGGCGAACGATGCGGATGGCAAGCTCGCGCAGCTTGTTGCACTCGCTGGCGGTGAGTGTCTGGGTAGGAGCTACTACGATACTCTCACCGGTGTGGATACCCAGCGGGTCGAAGTTTTCCATATTACATACGGTGATGCAGTTGTCGTAAGCGTCGCGCACCACCTCGTATTCGATTTCCTTCCAACCCTTGAGGCTCTTCTCTACAAGCACCTGGGGTGAGAAAGAGAATGCCTTCTCGGCAAGTTTGTTGAGCTCCTCCTCGTTGTCGCAGAAGCCTGAGCCGAGACCACCCAATGCGTATGCTGCACGGATGATGACAGGATAGCCCAGACGCTCGGCAGCAGCACGGGCATCCTCGATATTCTCTACGGCCTCGCTCTTGATGATCTTGACATCAATCTCCTCGAGCTTGCGGTTGAAGAGTTCGCGGTCCTCGGTGTCGATGATAGCCTGAACGGGAGTACCCAGTACCTGTACGTTGTACTTCTCGAGCACCTTGTTCTCATAGAGCTTCACACCGCAGTTGAGGGCGGTCTGGCCACCAAAGGCGAGCAAGATGCCGTCGGGGCGCTCCTTCTCGATAACCTTCTCTACGAAGAACGGGGTCACGGGCAAGAAGTAGATCTTGTCGGCCACACCTTCGCTTGTCTGTACTGTAGCAATGTTCGGATTGATGAGCACCGTGCTGATACCCTCTTCGCGCAGAGCCTTCAATGCCTGTGAGCCTGAGTAGTCGAACTCGCCAGCCTCACCAATCTTCAATGCGCCCGAACCTAAGAGCAATACTTTATTGAATTTCTTTTCCATAATATTTTATATTTGGGGAGTTAAAGGGAGTTAGAGGGAGATATCACTTCGCTTTGCTTCGTTAAGGAGTTAAATGCCAATAGTTTTTTCGAGCGTTCATTACATTTGCCTTTGGCCCCTGCGGGCGGCGACCTAAAGGTTGGCCTTTATCTCCTTTTATCTCCATTTTACTCCATTTATCTCCTATATTATTTTAGATAAGTTTCACGAAATCATCCATCAGGTTATCCTTCTGGTAGCCACGGCTGCAAGCCTCGGGAGCAAACTGTGTTCCTATCCAGGGCTTCTCCTCGTGGCGGATACCATCCACAGCACCGTCGTTCATGTTGGTGAACAGCACCTTCCAACCTGCGGGGAGCGTGCTCTCCACAATGGCATAGCCTACGTTCTGGTTGGTGATGTAGCAGCTGTTGCTACCTGTAAGGCGTGAGGGCTGGTTGGCACCGTGATGACCAAACTTGAGTTTCTCCACCTTTGCACCGGCAGCAAGACCCATCAGCTGGCAGCCGAGTCCGATACCGAGGATAGGCTTCGCTGTCTCCATAGCCTTGGCTATGTTTGCAACGGTAGCTGTATAGAGGTTGGGATTGCCGGGACCGGCACTTACCACCACTGCATCGTAGTTCAATGCCGTGAAGTCGTAGTCGTAAGGCACGCGCACAACCTCGAGGTCATGAGCCACGAGAGAGCGGATAAGGCTGTGCTTGACACCGCAGTCTATGAGCACTACCTTCTTGGCAGCACCTTCGTTGTAGGTCACGGGAGCCTCACAAGAGACCTCGGCAACATAGTTTACTGTGTCATAGGCAGCAGCTTGGGGTTGAAGTTCGGCTTCACCGATAACAATCTGGCCGCCCATCACACCTTCGTTACGCAAAGCCTTGGTCAAGGCACGAGTGTCGATGCCCGTGATACCGGGAACCCCTTCGCGCTTCATCCAAGCATCGAGGGTCTCAGCGGCATTCCAGTGGCTGTACTCCTCGCTATAGTCGGTCACGATGAGTCCGCGCACCTGTATCTTGTTGCTCTCGAAGAATTTCTCCAAGCCTAATTCCTTCACTTCGTGGGAGGGCACACCATAGTTGCCAACCAACGGATAGGTCAGCGCCAACAGCTGTCCTGCATACGCGGCATCCGTCAAACTCTCGGGATAGCCGGTCATTGCCGTGCAGAATACCACTTCGCCCACCGCCGGCTTTTCACAGCCGAAAGCAGTGCCCTCGAAGCGCATTCCATTGTCCAAAACTAACGTTGCTTTCATAAGTATATATATGTATATTATTTATTATATTTCTGCTCGTAGTATTCCACGAATACTTGGTTTACACGCTTCACACCATGCGGAGTGGGATAATCACCGGTGAAGTACCAGTCGCCCGGATGGTTGGGACATGCCTTGTGCAGGCCCTCGATGGGCTGGAACACGATCTCCACCTCAGACTTGAGCGTCTTCGGGCGCAAGAGTTCCACAATCTTGGCCGAAATTTCCTCATCGGTGAACGGAGCGTAGATGTCTTTCACCTTGTTCTCCATCTGGTCGAGCGGCAAGTTGATCTGCTCCTTACAAGCATTGTATGCATCAATTACCTTATGCCACATACCGCGCTCCTGCAACAGCTCCATAGCAGCCTTGAAGGCGATGAAGTGGTCCATTGTCTCCATATCGATACCGTAGAAGTCCGGGTAACGGATCTGGGGCGATGAGCTCACGATGACAATCTTCTTGGGGTTCAAGCGGTCAAGAATGCTGAGGATACTCTGCTTCAGCGTGGTACCACGCACAATACTGTCATCGATTACTACCAGATAGTCCTTGCCCGGCACGATGCTGCCATAAGTGATGTCGTAAACGTGTGAGGCGAGGTCGTCACGGCTGGTACCTTCGGTGATGAAGGTACGCAACTTGATGTCCTTGATGGCCACCTTCTCACTACGGATACGCTTCGAGAGGATTTCGTGCAGTTCCTCATCGGTAGGTTTGTGATCGAGTGCAGCGATTTGCTGTATCTTCTGCTCATTGAGGTATTCCTCAAAACCCTCAACGAGACCAAACGAAGCCACCTCTGCTGTGTTGGGGATAAACGAGAATACTGCGTTCTCCACATCATTGTTGATGGCCTTGAGTACAGGTTTGAGAAGCATCTTACCCAACTGCTTACGCTCTTGATAGATGTCGCAGTCGTTACCACGGCTCGTATAGATGCGCTCGAATGAGCAGGGGGCAAATCCCTTCTGCTCCATTATCTGCTCGAAGCGCAACTCTCCGTGACGATTGATGAGCAGTGCCTGACCGGGCAGCAGCTCGTGCACCTCATCGGCCTCCACGTCCATGGCAGTCTGTATGGCCGGACGTTCCGATGCCACGACAATGACTTCGTCGTTCTTGTACCAGAAGGCTGTACGTACACCCCATGGGTCGCGGATGGCAAAGGCCTCGCCACTCCCCGTGACACCCTCAATCACGTAGCCACCATCCCAAATGGGACATGCGGTGCGCAGCACATTGGCCATATCAAGGTTCTCTTCTATGTATTCGGTAATCTCGCGGTTCTTCTTGCCCATCAGTTCGGCAATGCCAAACACGCGCTCCACCTCACGGTCGAGGCGGTGGCCCATGTGCTCAAGCAAGAAGTAGCTGTCGGCAAAACGACGCGGATGCTGGCCCTTTTCTATCAGTTCGTTATATACCTCCTCGTTGTTGATCATCGAGAAGTTGCCGCAGAGAGCCAGGTTCTTGGCCTTCCAGTTGTTGCGACGGAGGAAGGGATGCACGTAGGCGATGCCACTCTTGCCCGTGGTAGAGTAGCGCAAGTGACCCATATAGAGCTCACCGGCAAACGGCATGTTCACCGCAGCGAAGTCAGGGTCGTTAATCTGTTCGCGGGTATAGTTGTTGGCATACCCTTTGTATGTAGTGTTGAATACTTCGGGGATGGCGCTTGAGCCGAGTGCACGTTCACGGAACATATACTCCTCGCCAGGCTCTGCGTGCATCTTCACACAAGCGATACCGGCGCCCTCCTGGCCACGGTTCTTCTGCTTCTCCATCATGAGATAGAGCTTATGCATCGGATACTGCCATGTTCCGTACTTCTGCTGATAGTAGCTCAGCGGTTTCAACAAACGAATCATTACGATTCCACAATCATGATTCAACGGTTCCATTGTTTTCTTTTTTACTTTTTTCTTCTATACCAACTATTACCTATTACTTTTCAATAGTCAATTGTCAATTATAAATTGCCCAATATAAAAAACATCCCCTTACAGCGACAGACAAAGACGGCTGCAAAGGGATACCAGAAAAATACACATTAAAGCAAAAGAGTGGCGCTGCTGCTTACGCATCGGAAACGACGAGCGTCTTATTTGAGAATACTGCTGCAAATCCTCTAAACGAGAATTCATCGACAGCCATTTATCATACAGACACGACATAATGCAAAGTCACTTTTTTGTTCGCGCAAAATTACAAATAAAAATCCAAATTACATGCCTACTACACCTATTATATTTAAAATAAATTTTAGATTTTCACACCCGACCATACGTTTCAAAAAAACTGCAGATTTTATTTGGCAGTTAGCGCAAAATATTCTACTTTTGCATCCGCTTTTAAGCCGAAATAGCTCAGTTGGTAGAGCAACGCATTCGTAATGCGTAGGTCGCGGGTTCGAGTCCCGCTTTCGGCTCAAGATTGCAAAAAATGTCATTAATATCTCATTTCAATCTTTCTTTTCTTTTTTGATTTTTAATTCTTGTAATAAGGCTATATTGTTGTTATTGCAAAAATTGAAAATCTTTTTGTATATTTGCCACACAAATAATGGTAGAGGCGTTTTGGCCTCTTGGGTATAGGTTAGTTAAGAAAGATTGTAAGCATGAAATATTATAGCACCAACCGACAGGCGCCGCTGGCCTCGCTCGAGGAGGCGGTGGTACGTGGCCTTGCCACAGACAAGGGATTGTATATGCCCGAACGTATAAAGCAGCTGCCGAAGGAGTTCTTCGACGGCATTGCAGAGATGGGTTTTCAGGAGATTGCCTACCACGTGGCCGATGCCTTCTTCGGTGAGGATATCCCTGCCGAGGAACTGAAGCGTATCGTGTATGACACGCTGGCGTTCGATGCCCCCGTGGTGCATGTGGATGGCAATATCCATTCGCTGGAGCTCTATCACGGCCCCACATTGGCGTTCAAGGATGTGGGCGCCCGATTCATGGCACGGTTGCTGGGCCACTTTATCAAAAACGATAACGTTAACGAACACGAAGACTGCAATGTGCGGCAGACGGGTGAGGTGAACGTGCTCGTAGCTACTTCGGGAGACACGGGTTCGGCTGTGGCCAATGGATTTCTCGGTGTGGAAGGCATCCATGTGTATGTGCTCTATCCGAAGGGTAAGGTGAGCGCCATTCAGGAGTGCCAGTTCACTACGCTGGGGCAGAATATCACGGCGCTGGAGGTGGATGGTGTGTTTGACGACTGCCAGCGCCTGGTGAAGAGCGCCTTCATGGATGCGGAGCTGAATGCTCACATGCGGCTCACCTCGGCCAACTCGATCAACGTGGCGAGATTCCTCCCGCAGGCATTTTACTATTTCTATGCCTATGCGCAGATGAAGCGTCAGGGCAAGGAGGACGAATTGGTGATATGTGTGCCCAGCGGCAACTTCGGTAACATCTGTGCCGGACTCTTTGCTCATCGCATGGGTCTCCCCATCAAGCGCTTCATAGCAGCCAACAACAGCAACGACATCTTCTATCAATACCTGCTGACGGGTGAGTACTGCCCGCGTGCCTCGGTGCAGACCATTGCCAATGCGATGGATGTGGGCGACCCGAGCAACTTTGCCCGCATACTCGACCTCTATGGCCACTCGCATGCCGATATATGCAAGCTCATCAGCGGTGCGGCCTATACCGACGAGCAGATTGCCGAGACACTGGCCGACACCTATCACCGCACGGGCTACCTGCTCGACCCGCACGGAGCCTGTGGTTACCGTGCCCTAAGCGAGGGCTTACGCGACGGTGAGCAGGGCGTGTTCCTTGAGACGGCTCATCCGGCCAAGTTCCGTGATACGGTAGAGGGCATCATAGGTGATGAGGTGGCTATCCCCGAGAAGCTGCAGGCTTTCATGAGCGGCACCAAGCAGTCGGTACCCATGACGGCGGCGTTCGAGAAGTTTAAAGTGTATTTGTTGTCGGTACGATAGATGAGTATGATGAAGGGGGGCATCGCAACTGAGACCTAGAGGGTGGGATATATGATGCTTAAGTGTATAAATAGTGGTGTCATGAAATTTATCTAACATGTACTTGCTGACCCCTTTCAGGGAAAATACCATTGGAAAGTTAATTGTTTCTAGGGAGCTTTGGATCTGCTATCAGAAAATTGATATTGGCAGGTCTACATCGTTTAGGGAGGTATGGCAAGTATGGTAGCCTAGTGCTTTTGCATACTATGGAATGAATTCTATGCATACTCCCCAACGGCTTTGCTTGTTTACGGGGCATTTGCATGAACCATATTGGCTGACAACCTCAATGTGCTTCTCTTCGGTATAGGTCTTTATAAAGATGTGGTCAACAAACTAATGATAGGAGTTGGGAAATAAATCGTGAATACTACCGATGTAGTATGTAACTGTAAATAATGTGAGAATCCTTTGTTAATATCTATGTGGTTGTTGTTGACGTTCTTTTCTAGATCTTCAGTATGATATGGATATTATTTGTACAATAATCCACGCGGATAAACGTACGGTTGATTCTGCCGATTACTTCCTTCTCCATACAATATAGCTGGTGTTCTTGGGCATGCGGCGGCGGCCGGCATAGCAGTCGTCGTAGCCAAATTCGTGGGCGATGCCTTCACGGTCGACGGCCCAGCCGTAGGCGGTGGAGCCTACGAGGTAGATGGCGTTGTCGGTGCCCATGTCGGCGAGAGCTTGGGCAAAGTCGTTGAACGACTCCTTGGCGAGGGTCTCTACCATAAATATTACACCGTCCATATCGCAGATGCCTCGGCGAATGGCTTTGCCTTTGGGCTCATTAAAAATGGGTGTCCCGTTATCGACCAGTGGATACTGGCGGAAGAAGTAGCCGCCTCGCTCGGTAGCCTGCTCGAAGAGGGGTGAGTTGTCGGCTACGCCCACGGTGACCTTACCATCGATAGAGGCACAATATCCTTTCTTGGATAATCCCCACGCTTTAGGTACGCCTTTTAAAACAAAGGCTCCTACGATGCCGCCATTGTCGGCTCTCACGTCGGCCGCTTGGGCGGCATAAACGATGGTGGTGTCCTGGCGGTTCATGCGGCCTATCTGTAACGACATCTCTGCATGGTGGGGAATATACATTCGGATAGGAATATCATTTATAATAGTGTCGCGTATTTCTGTATAACCTATGGTTGTAGAATCATTGGGGACAATATTTATTTGCTGTCTCTTTATAAGTGGCTCAGACTCTATAAGTGGTTCGAAATAAGCTGGCTCCTCTTCATATAACATTGCTTCCCTATAGGATGAAATTTTATGTATAATAATTCCTGTTATTATAATATATTATAATAAAAATAGCTCCTAAAATTAACCAACGCCGTATGTTTTTAAATCTCTTGGGTGGTTTAGGATTGGGCACGGGAAGTGAGTCGCTTCCGATGACACGAATCTCCGTATCCTGGATTTCTTTTTCCAGCAAAATCATAGTGTTGCCTCCTTTTCTATCAGCTCTTTCAACTGTTTCAATGCCTCCTTGGATGCCGTTACCGTGTGGCTGAATGTTGCCACATCGGAGAGCGTGAGCTTCTGCTTGGTGACATTGATGTAGTAGATGTACGAGCGATTTATAATTAGACTCTTACCAATACGAATGAAGTTGTTGCCCTCGGCACCCAGCTGGTCGGCAATCATGCGCTCTATCTGTCCCAGTTGGAAGGTGAGCATGCGCATCTCGCCGTCGGTCTGCATGAGGGTAGAGTAGAGTAGTTGCCGTCTGATGCGATGTAGATGATGCGCTCCGGTGCTATGCGCACCAGGTCAATCGAGGTAGATATGACAAGCTGTTTCTTCATTCCAAATCAAAAGCAGAACGGGCGGGTGCTGTTGTCGTTCTTGCGAGGGCAAAGGTAATATGGTTCGACCAAATGACAAAAAATATCTTCGCAGAATGTATGAAATGGTGGTTTGAGTGTATGAAATGAACAGTTGTTGTGAGGAAACGAATGTTGTTGGGTGGAAAAATCACTATAAATAGGTATTGTGTGAATGGTTGGTTTGCATTATCTTTGCAAGAAATTCGTCCATGATCACTAGACTCCATGAAGGCTGATGAGTGACCTGTGTAGCGGTGAATCATTGTGACTTACAAAGATTAGACGAAGATGCGGATATCTGAGATGCACTTAGGCCAAAGGGGCTGTATAGTGAAGGTGAAGGGACATGGCAGTGCACGTAAACGTGCTGTGGATGCGGGTTTCTACAAAGGCGTATGCGTGGAGGTGTCAGATATGGTAGACGGTTCCTTCTGCATAGATGTGGAGGGGACGACGTGTATGCTTCCGTTTGCAGAGGCTTCGATGATTGAGGTGCTTACTACTGATGAGGCTGCCCATGAGTTAGGCATGGCTGAGGTACCGATAAGCATGCTTAAAGAGTTGGCCCACAAACATCGGCATCATATAGATATTGCTTTGGTGGGGCAGCCGTTGTCAGGCAAGAATTCGCTCTTTAGCACTGCTATGGGAGAGGTGGCTGACGGAGGAGCTGCGGATGGCGAGATGCGGCAAGGAGTACTCCATTTTCAGAATTACTATCTGAATCTTACCAATCTGCCCGATACCTATTCGCTCACGTCGCAGGCTGCAGATACTTGGACGGTGCGCAATCACTTGGTGGGGAACGAACCTGATGTGGTGATTAGTATCATTGATGCCACAAATTTGGAACGTAGTATGCAGATGACTGCTCAATTGCTCGACATGAACTTGCGTGTCATCATTGCACTCAACAAGTACGATGTCATGCTGGATTCCGGAGCGAAGCTCGACTATCAGGAACTGAGCCGCCTGTTGGGTACACCAGTGGTACCTACTATGAGCTTGAAGAGTGAGGGGCTGGAGCATCTGCTTCATCTTGTTATCAATATTTACGAGGGGGCAGATTTTCTTGACGATAATGGTGAGGTGAATCCCGATGTAATGCGCGAGTTGCAAGAATGGCATCGTAATATTGTACATAAGGATGAAGATTCGGAGCATTTGGCCGACTTTACTCGTGACCATACGCTGAATGTGCGTTACAAGAAACATGCTTACCGACACATTCATATCTATCATGGTAGTGAGCTGGAGCAGAGCATAGAGGCCCTGCGTGCTGAGGTGTGGCAAAGCGAGGCTACTAGATACCGTTACTCGACCCGCTTTGTGGCTATTGGACTGCTGGAGGGCGATGCGGAAATAGAACAGTTTGTACGTGCCGAGATGCCTAATAGCGCTGCAGTCTTTGCCTTGCGTGACAAAGAACGATTGCGCTACATGCGCTTAATGGGAGAGAAGGTGCCTGCAGCTATACGTACGGCCAAGCAGAGCTTTATACAGGGTGCGTTGAGGGAAACCTATATGCCGGCACCGGCCGAAAAACCCGTAACCGGAAAACTTACTCCCCGAATTGACCGTATAGTTACTCATAAGGTATGGGGAGTGGTCATCTTCCTGCTATCGCTCTTTATTATGTTTGAGGCTACCTTTGTGCTGGGCGAATACCCGATGCAGGGAATAGAGTGGCTGGTGGCTAAATTGGGCGGACTGATGGATTTGTATCTTCCTGAGGGACCAGTCAAGGATATGGTCATTGACGGTATCATAGGAGGTGTGGGAGGGGTTATCGTATTCCTGCCTAACATACTCATCCTTTATTTTTTCATTTCTCTAATGGAAGATTCGGGCTATATGTCGCGTGCCGCATTTATCATGGATAAGATGATGCACAAGATGGGATTGCACGGCAAGTCATTTATAACCCTTATCATGGGCTTTGGCTGTAATGTACCCGCTATATTGGCTACACGCATGATAGAGAGCCGTAAGAGTCGACTGATCACCATGCTTGTTACGCCACTGATGTCGTGTAGTGCCCGGTTGCCAGTATACATTATATTTGTTGCGGCATTCTTCCCTCAGCATTCAGGAATCGTGCTGATGGGAATATATCTGGTAGGAATACTGCTGGCGGTACTGATGGCCCGTTTGCTGAATAGGATGGTGATGCGTAGTGATGATACCCCATACGTGATGGAACTTACTCCTTACAGACGGCCTTCGTGGAGGGCTATCTTCAAGCATACCTGGGATAAGGGATATGAATACTTGAAGAAGATGGGTGGGGTCATTCTGATTGCATCTGTTGTGGTGTGGTTTCTGGGTTATTATCCGCGGAGCCATGAATATGGCACTCAGGCACAACAACAGGAGCATTCGTACATAGGACAGATTGGTAAGTTGATAGAGCCTGCCATCGCTCCCATCGGATTTGATTGGAAAATGGGCATAGGCCTTGTCAGTGGAGTAGGGGCCAAAGAACTTATTGTAAGTACTCTTGGAGTGCTGTATGCCAACCAAGAGGTGGATGAGTCCGCCGAGAGTGAAGCCCAGATTGCGGCAGCACTCAGGACCGTTACCACACCGCCGGCAGCCTTGTCATATATGTTCTTTGTTCTCATCTATTTCCCTTGTCTGGCAACATTGATAGCTATCAAGAAGGAAACCCGAACGTGGCGCTGGCCCCTATTTACGGCTGCTTATACTACGGTGCTGGCGTGGATGGTATCGTTTGTCGTGTATAGGGTAGGCCTGTGGGTGATGTAATGTCGGATTGCCATATAAGATGTGGGTGTATGACACAGGATATAATAGTAGTTGCGGTATTCATCGTATGTGCACTTTTGGCTATATGCCGGCTGATACGTATGTTTGCCCGATTCAATAAGGGCGGATCGGGGTGTGATACCTGTGTTGAAGTGTCGTGCCCGTTGCGCCAAAGCAGGAAGCATGACCGAAAGTCGGGCGCAGTACCATGCCGTGATTATAGAAAAGGGACGGATTGTGGGTGTGGATGCGGCAAGTAAATGGGAAACTGCTTATTTTTGTTGCCAACAAGGGAACTTATCGGCTTTTTTTACTATTTTTGCATTTTACAAAATTAAGTGGAGGCAACGCCTCATGTTCTATTAGATATAAGGAATGATAAACGAAATATTATCAAAAGCAGCCATAGGCGAACTGCATAAACTTATTGATACGAATGGTTTTTTCGTGCTCACTTGCCATGCTGGTCCCGATGGGGATGCCATAGGCTCTACACTCGCCATGGCACATTACCTCAAGGCGTTGGGTAAGGAGGCACAGGTTATAGTACCTGATGCCTATCCTGACTTTTTGGCTTGGATGCCCGACTCGCAGGAGATAGTGCGTTTCGACAAGCATCGTGCAAAGGCCGAACTCTTATTGGGAGCAGCAGATGTCATTTTTGCTTTGGATTACAACGGACTGAAACGCGTAGATGATATGGGGCCTGTGATTGCATGCTCAAAGGCTCGAAAAGTGCTTATCGATCACCATCTGGCTCCGGACGATTTCTGTGAGTTGAGTTTCTCCTACCCTGCACTTTCCTCCACTTGTGAACTGGTGTTTCGCATCATATATATGATGGGGGGGTATGAGAAACTCACCAAGCAGGCTTGCGAATGCCTATATGCTGGAATGATGACCGATACCGGTGCCTTCACCTACAGTTGCAGTCATCAGGATCTGTATGTCATTATTAGTATGCTGATGCAGAAGGGTATCAATAAGGAGCGCATCTATAACAAGGTATACAATAACTACTCTGAGGGACGGTTGCGCATGATGGGATACGTACTGTATGAAAAGATGCGGGTGTTTGCGGCGTGTCATGCAGCGCTGATAACGCTGAGTCGTGATGAAATGAATCGTTTCAATTTCATAAAGGGCGATACGGAGGGTTTGGTAAATATACCGTTGCAAATGAAGGGTATCTGTTTTTCGGCCTTCTTGCGCGAAGATACGGAAAAGCCTCTCATACGCGTTTCGCTAAGGTCGCAGGGCACTTTCCCGTGTAATAAATTTGCTGAACAGTATTTTGGAGGAGGTGGTCATCTGAATGCCTCGGGAGGACAATATCACGGGACATTGGATGAGGCTATTGCCCATTTCGAGAAGGTACTTCAGGAATTTTGCTGTAATGGACAGGGGCACAGCTGAAAAATACTAGGACCCATTAATGAGGCAAATTCTTAATTATTAGTAAAAATGTCTTGATTATAGTGGTTTTAGTTTCTGTTTTTATTACTTTTGTGAAAAATTTTGCTCAGCAGGAATGAAAAAGATATTTTTGACAAGTCTCATGGCCTTGTTTTTCTTGGCTCTGTTTTCGTGCGATGATTACGAAACCTATGCCGAGATGAAGGAACGTGAAAAAATGCATATTAACGATTTTATCAGTGAGCACGGCATCAAGGTGATCAGTATGGACGAGTTTCTCGTTGATACTGTCACCGACTTGGCGCTCAACGAGTATGTACTTTTTGATGACAAGGGAGTATACATGCAGATTGTACGCAGAGGAGAAGGTGAGATGATGCAACCGAATGACCGTGGAGTTTTCATGGCACGTTACATGGAATACAATATTGAAGAGGGAGATACCATTTCGGGCAACCTGTTTTCTGCTACCCCCGATTATTTCACATGCGAACGAAAGGGAGATACTTTCTCGGCCTCGTTTACGAAAGGATACATGTATGGTATCTATGGTAGTGCTGTACCCGGAGGATGGCTCGTACCTTTTAGCTATATTACTCCTGGTCGTCCGAACGACAAAGGGGCAAAGGTGCGCCTGATAGTGCCTCATGGAGAAGGTACCTCGACGGCGGCCCAATATGTATATCCAACCTATTACGAAATCACTTATATACCAGTATGACACTTATTAAATCTATCTCAGGTATTCGTGGCACTATCGGTGGCACGGCAGGCGAAGGGCTTAACCCGCTCGATATTACTAAGTTTGTAGCAGCCTATGCTACGCTAATCCGTAAGACTACGACTAATACAAGCAATACAATAGTGGTAGGCCGCGATGCACGTATCTCTGGTGAGATGGTGCGTAGCTGTGTATGTGGTACGCTTATGGGTATGGGCTTTGATGTCATAGATATAGGCTTGGCCTCTACCCCTACAACGGAACTGGCTGTTACTATGTCTGGTTCATGTGGAGGCATAATCCTTACAGCCAGCCATAATCCAAAGCAGTGGAATGCCCTCAAACTCCTCAATGAAAAAGGGGAATTTCTCAACGCTGCCGAGGGGAACGAAGTGCTTTCTATAGCTGCGGAAGAAGCATTTGAGTTTGCCGATATCGAGCATGTGGGGCATTATGTGAAGGATGACTCATACAACCAGAAGCACATTGACAGCGTGCTTGCTCTCGAACTCGTAGATGTAGATGCAATCCGTAAGGCTGGCTTCAAAGTGGCTATTGATTGTGTGAACTCAGTGGGTGGTATCGTACTTCCCGAATTGCTGGCTCAATTGGGAGTAGGAACTGTGGAGAAACTCTACTGTGAACCCACTGGTGATTTCCAACACAATCCCGAACCATTGGAAAAGAACCTTACCGATATCATGGGACTAATGAAGAAGGCCGACCTTGATGTTGCTTTCGTTGTAGACCCCGACGTAGACCGCTTGGCTATTATTGATGAGAATGGGGATATGTACGGTGAAGAGTATACTCTCGTGACCGTAGCTGACTATATCCTCCAGCATACTCCTGGCAATACGGTGTCGAATCTCAGTTCTACTCGTGCCTTGCGTGATGTGACCCGCAAGTATGGTCTCAAGTACAATGCTTCGGCCGTAGGTGAGGTGAACGTAGTGACTAAAATGAAGGATACGGGTGCTGTTATCGGTGGTGAAGGCAATGGCGGAGTCATCTATCCTGCCAGTCATTATGGTCGCGATGCATTGGTGGGTATCGCACTTTTCTTGACCTATTTGGCCAAGAAACAGATGACGGTAAGTGAACTGCGTAAAACTTATCCCGCCTATTACATGGCCAAGAATCGTATTGACCTTACACCCGACGTGGATGTAGATGCTATTCTCGTTAAGGTAAAGGAAATTTATGCCAACGAAGAAGTGAATGATATAGATGGCGTGAAGATTGACTTCCCCGACAAGTGGGTACACTTGCGCAAGAGCAATACCGAACCTATTATACGCGTCTATTCTGAAGCTGGGTCGCCAGAAGAGGCCAACGCTATAGGTGAGGCTGTGATGCAAGTTGTATACGATTTGAGTAAGAAATAAAAACGCGATTAGGGGATGTTGATTACACTGGCAGTGATTAGTCTTATAGGACTAATTGCAAGATTGAGGAAAAATACGAAGTGATTCTTTGTCTGTCAAGAGGGTGTATGAGCACCCTCTTGTTATTATGGCGCAGTGTGGCATCTCTATAAATAGGCATAAAGCATCATGTTTGCTGTTCGTCCATAGGGGCAATGCAAGTGCTTCGCTATTATGGCATGACTTTGAAAGCCGATTATTAATGATGTTTCATTTCTTTTTTGCAGTCTCTTTTATTGTTTAGATAATATGGCAAAGATACAGAAGACCAATGTAGCCCGCTTGCTTGATCAGGCACAGATACCTTATGAACTTGTACCTTACGAGGTGGATGAGAATGACCTCAGTGCCCCTCATGTGGCAGAGGTTCTGGATGAAAATGTAGCCCAAGTATTCAAGACACTTGTCCTACAGGGTGATCGGAAAGGGTATTTCGTATGCGTCATACCGGGAGACGCCACGGTAGACCTAAAGCTGGCGGCAAGAGTGTCGGGAAACAAAAAGTGTGAACTGGTTCCCGTGAAACAATTGTTACCTCTTACGGGATATATCCGTGGTGGCTGTTCGCCCATAGGAATGAAAAAGCATTTTCCTACCTATATACATCATACTTGTACCGATTTTCCCCATATATATATAAGTGCAGGGGTGCGCGGGTTGCAAGTAAAGCTTGCTCCCGATGATCTTATGCGCGTGGTGCAGGCTGAGATAGCTCCACTTATTGTTGTGTAAATTGGTTTGATGAAAAAATAATATTGTAGTGGTTATGAAACTTCTTTGGATTGATCTCAATTGCTCCTACTCGCATAGTTCTTTAGCTTTGCCGGCACTGCATGCCCAACTGATGCATCGTAACGGCATAGAGTGGGAGGTAGTGCGCACTACAATTGGAGAACATCCAGGTGTGGTGGCCAGCGCTATCAGCATGTGCCATCCTGACGTGGTGGCTGCTACTGCTTGGCTGTTTACTCACGAGCAGCTGTTGCATATTGTGACGCGCGTGAAAGCCTTGTTGCCACAGGTGACGGTGATACTCGGAGGGCCTGAGTTTTTGGGTGACAACGAGAATTATATGCGCTCTTATCCAGAGGTAAATTGTGTGTTGCGTGGGGAAGGGGAACTGAGTTTTTCGCGTTGGGTAGATGTGTGGGACACTCCATCACAGTGGCACATAGTGGAGGGACTATGTTATATGTACGGGGGAAACTATCATGATGGAGGATGGGCACGTAACATGCAGTTTGATGCCATGAAAGCTCCTGAGTGTAGTCCGTTCTTTGTGTGGAACAAACCGTTCGTGCAACTTGAAACTACACGCGGATGTTTTAATACCTGTGCCTTTTGTGTTAGCGGAGCGGGTGATCCTGTACGTCTGCTTGATGTGGACACCATACGCCAGCGCCTTGATCATATCTGCGAACGTGGCATACGTGATGTGCGTATTCTCGACCGTACTTTCAATAGTAATCCAAGCCGAGCCATTGCTCTGCTGGAACTATTCGAGACTTATCATTCTAAGTTGCGCTTCCATTTGGAGATACATCCAGCCTTGTTGCCCCATGCTGTGCGCAAAGTGTTAGCATCATTGCCTCGTGGACTATTGCATCTTGAGGCTGGTATACAGAGCCTTCGTCAGGAGGTCCTGGACTGTAGCTTAAGAAAAGGTTCGTTACAACAGACGCTTGATGGGCTACGCTTCTTGTGCAGTTTGCCCAATGTGGCTACGCATGCAGACCTTATAGCAGGATTGCCTCAATATACTTTGAAACAGTTGTACGAGGACATATGCACATTGGTGGGATATTCTGTAGATGAACTTCAGATAGAGTCGTTGAAGCTACTGCCTGGCACCGTCATGCGCCATAGAGCAGAAGAGTGGGGGATAAGGTACTCGCCGCTACCTCCCTACGAGGTATTGCACACTGATAGCATTGATAGTGTAGAACTGCAAGAGGCGCGTCGACTATCGCGTCTGATAGATGCCTATTACAATACGCCAGCCTGGCAGCAGATTACGCGCCGACTTATTCTTGGTGAAGATACCTTTCTGCATCACTTTTTGGGATACCTCACCGAACATAATTATATAGACCAACCGATGAGCTTGGAGCGGCGTGGAGAAATCCTTTATCAGTATTGTTGTGACAATTATTCACAATATGTTACTGATGTTACCGTGGCTTGGGTTGAAGCTGGTATGTCGCTCAAGAAACGCCCTGCAGAAAAGGTGCGAACCAAGAGGATGAAACCTCCTGTAAAGTGGGAGATTATTTATGGCGAATATGTGCCGTCGTTACGCTTGTGTTTTCTACCAATTGATGCTGACCATGGCCTATGGTTTGGATATGATACTACCTCACAATGCCCTACTCCCATATTTAAGGCGTGGGGTAAACAGGAAAGTGTAGGGTGACATTTGGGGGGTCTGTAAGACGTGTGTCAACTTATATCACGTAACGTGTATGGTGATTGTTTTGAAAAATGGTTAGGTGACTTATAAGATGGATGCTCATGCAACAAAAGTGAACATCAAATAGAGTTTAATCGAGGGAATTGTACTATATTTGCATATCTTTATATAAAAGGAATGGAAGTGATGAAAAAGGAGAACTTGCGTATTGTATATATGGGCACGCCTGATTTTGCAGTAGAGAGTTTGCGTTGTCTTGTTGAGGGTGGATACAATGTGGTTGGGGTGGTGACTGGTCCCGACAAGGCTGTTGGTCGCCATGGAAGCGTGTTGCAGCCTACGCCAGTAAAACAATATGCCATAGAACATGGGCTAACCGTACTGCAACCTGATAAACTGAAGGATGAAACTTTTATCGAGGAGCTTCGCTCATTGCAGGCCGATTTGCAGATAGTGGTGGCTTTTCGTATGCTCCCGGAGGTGGTATGGGCTATGCCTAGGTTTGGTACCTTTAACCTGCATGCATCGCTTTTACCGCAATATCGTGGCGCCGCTCCTATAAATTGGGCCGTAATCAATGGAGATAAGGAGACTGGTGTTACTACTTTCTTTCTGAAGCACGAGATTGATACAGGTGCCGTGATACGTCAGGTGAGGGTGCCTATTAGTGATACCGACTGTGTAGGAGATGTGTATGACCGCTTGATGATGCTTGGTGGATGTGTGGTATGTGATACCGTAGATGCCATTATTGATGGTACGGTTACAACAACTCCACAGGAGCAAATGATGCCTGAAGAGGCATTACGTCCTGCCCCGAAGATTTTTAAAGATACTTGTCGCATAGGGTGGGGCAAGCCTGTCAAGCTCATCTATGATTTTGTACGTGGACTTTCTCCCTATCCGGCAGCATGGACCATGCTGGTTGTGCCCGATGGAATAGAACAGATGGTGAAAATTTATGAGGCGTCTATCGTATCAGTGCATAGAACTGGCTTACCTTGTGGAACTATAGAGACGGATGGCAGGCATTATATACATGTGCATACGTCTGAAGGCGTATTAAGCTTGCGAACTTTACAACTATCAGGCAAGAAACGTATGGGTGTAGAAGATTTTCTTCGTGGATTCAAACTGCCAAATGGCAGCAAAATGCTGTGATAACGAGGAAAAACAACCCTTATTGTGTTAAAAAGTGCGATAAATGTTGCATAATAATGAAATTATGCTTTTCTTTGCCAACGTAAATGTGTGCAATCTATAGTGAGGCAACACACGTACAGATATTTATTAACTACTTAAAATACGGAACGCCTATCGAAACACCCTTACTCTAAAAAATAATTTTAAGTAAGAATATAATGGAAAATTTGAGTCGGATGACCGACGATATGTTGGTCGCTCTCTATTCAAAGGGTGTGAATAAGGCTTTCGATGAGTTACTCTCTCGTTATCAGAGTAAGCTTTACAATTATATTTACTTCATTGTTCGTAATAAGGATTTGGCAGAAGATCTTTTTCAGGAGACTTTTGTTAAGGCTATTGTCATGATTCAGCAGGATCGTTATGCGGCAAGTGGAAAATTTGGTGCTTGGATTACACGTATCGCGCATAATCTGGTGATAGACTTTTTCCGCCAGGAACGCAATGAGAATACAATTTCCAATGATGAAGTAGAGGCAGACTTGTTTAACGATGTGAAATTGGCGGATGAGACAGTGGAGTCACAAATGGTGGCTGAGCAGACATTGGAGGATGTGCGTCGGTTGTTGGATGCCTTACCTGATAACCAACGCGAAGTGGTTTATATGCGTTTCTATCAGGATCTCAGCTTTAAGGAAATAGCTGACATTACTGGCGTTAGTATCAATACGGCATTGGGACGCATGCGTTATGCTTTGCTCAATATGCGACGCATGTCACAAGAAAAAGATATGGTATTAGCTTAAGATATTCATGATAATAGATGAGGGCAGTGTCCGACACTGCCCTTTTTTGTTTAGAGGATGTATGCGATAGTTGTTTCTGTCAGGAATCTTCCTTTTTTGTTTTAACTTTTTTATTTGCTCGTGTTGAGTAACATTTTTTAACGAGGAAATAATCATTTATGATAGAGTATTAGTTAACTTTGTAGAAAAATGGTAAAATATAGATTGTATGAGATTTAGATTGATAACCCTATTCCTGGCCGTCGTGTTGGCTGGAGGCATCTCGGCTCAGCAAAAGGATAAGATCGTAATGGCTGAATATCCTGGTGGGCAAAAAGAACTTCAGAAGTATTTGGAAGAGAATATTGTATATCCAACTGATGTGCGACAATTGGAAATTTCAGGTGAGGTAGTAGTGGAATTCTACGTAGAACGTACAGGAGTGATAACAAACATCAATGTGGTGAAAGGTTTGCATCCAGACCTGGACAATGAAGCCAAACGCGTAGTAAAAAATATGCCAAACTGGAGACCTGCGCGCAAGAATGGAGTGCCTGCGCGCTGCAAGATGTCAATGCCCATTAATTTCAAGTTCAAACATTCATCTACAGGATATTTGGACAAGTCACATAATGTAAAATGAAAATGCTTATGAGAAAGTTCGCTTTAGGGATAGCTATCCTTTGCTTATTGGCTGGGTGCCAGAATAAGAATCAGGAAGTGACAACTGTATGTGTGTCGCAGGAAAATCAGGTGATAAAAACTATCATGGAACGTCGCAGTATACGTAAATATAAACAACAGCCTGTGGAGCGTGAAAAAATGGAACAGATTCTCAGGTGTGGCATAAATGCTCCTAATGGACAGAATAAACAATCGTGGGAGGTGCGTGTGGTGGATAATCCGAATCTCCTGAATGCCATGAAAGAAGCTATGGTCAAAGGTCACCCCGATATGGATCCTGAAATGGTGAAGGGGTGCTTCAGAGATGCTCCGGTAATGGTGTTTATAGCTCGTGATAAGTCTTATGACTTTTCTGCCTATGATTGCGGACTGATGGCCGAGAATATGATGCTTTCGGCATGGTCGATGGGCATTGGCTCCATTTGTCTAGGAAGTCCAGTGCGATTCTTGACTGATAATGACGTGTGTGTTCCCTATGTGGAAAAATTGGGCTTTACTGATGGGTACGAACTGTGCTTATGTGTAGGCTTCGGTTATGCAGACGAAGCTCCTGCTGCCAAGCCGCGCGAGTGGAGTAAAGTGAAATATGTAGAGTGAGTTTTTTGCAGACAACTGATAAATTTAATTGAGAAAAAAGGAGGAAGGGTGGGCGAGGCTTGCCCTACCTTTTTTATTGCAACAGTTTGATTTTCATGAATAATGAAGTACCCTCTTTGTACTATAGGAATGCTAACTGCATCTTTGTCGTTGGTTTATGCTGGCGATATGGATGATAGACCCAATATTCTTTTTATATTGGCCGACGACCTCGGGTATGCTGACCTGGCTTGCTATGGCAATGAGTTTATACAAACTCCCAATATAGATTGCCTGGCTGCAACAGGAGTGCGTTTTACGCATTGTTATGCAGGGTCTGCAGTGAGCTCTCCTTCGCGATGTACCTTGATGACAGGGAAGCATACAGGGCATAGTGCCATACGGGACAACTTTGTGTTAGCTGGAGGTATTGAAGGGAAGAAAGGCCAACAAGCTATCCGCAGGATGCACTTGCAGGAGAGTGATACCACAATTGCTGAGGTTTTGCGTGAGGCTGGCTATCGTACCTGTATTGTAAACAAATGGCATTTGGATGGATTCAATCCTAACGCGACTCCTCTGAATCATGGTTTTGATGAGTTTTATGGTTGGTTGGTTAGTACATCGTACTCCAACGATCCTTATTACTATCCCTATTACCGCTTTTGCAACCATGAACTAATCAATATAGAAGAAAACGCCAATGGAGCGCATAGTAAACACAATACGGATCTTTCTACCGATGAAGCGATAGCTTTTATTCGTCGCAATAGAGAACATCCCTTCTTTTTGTACCTTGCCTATGATGCTCCACACGAGCCCTATAATATAGACGATACGCATTGGTATGCCGATATGCCATGGGAGGCCTACACGCAACGTTATGCTTCGCTCATCACCCATATGGATGCAGCGATAGGACGTATTCTTGATGAGTTGGACAGCTTAGGGTTACGGGACAACACGTTGGTCGTGTTTGCTTCTGACAATGGTGCTGCCCGTCAGGCTCCACGTGAGACGTTGCGGTGTGTGGGAGGCCTTAGAGGAATGAAAGGGCAACTGTATGAAGGTGGTTTGCGAGTGCCGCTGATTATAAATATGCCCTCATGTATTGCAGCAAATGAAGTGGACGAACTGGTCTATTTCCCGGATATGATGCCTACATTGGCCAAGATAGGAGGTGCAAGTGATTATATGCCTACGATGATTGACGGCATAAGTTTATTACCTTTGCTTGAGGAGGATAGTTTGCCTATAGGTGATAGACCCCTTTATTGGGAGTTCCCGGGAAAGCAACGCGCTGTTAGATATGGTGAATGGAAGGCTGTCTCGGTAAGGCGTGGTGCACCGCTTGAACTTTACCGCTTAAGTATTGACCCGAATGAAACAACTAATCTTGCTTTACTTTATCCTGATGTGTTGGATGTAATGGATAGTATAATGGTGCGTATGCATACACCATCGCCCAATTTCCCGGAAAACAGATGAGGGAAGGGGGGACTTTGCGATAATTGTGTGGAAAAAGAGGTGCATTCTTGTCTTAATAGATGAAAAAGAGTAATTTTGTACCAGAATAGTAATAGTCGGAAATGAATAATAGAGAACTTAAAGGTATGGGAGTAGCACTGATTACTCCTTTTAAGATGGATGGCAGTGTTGATTATGAGGCACTCGTTCGACTTGTGGATTATCAGATAGCGAGTGGTGCTAACTTTCTGTGTGTACTTGGAACTACGGCGGAAACTCCTACACTTACCATTTACGAACAAAAGCAAGTGCGTCGCACTGTGATAGAACGAAATGCCGGACGTTTACCCATATTGCTTGGGGTGGGAGGGAACTGTACCCAAGCTATTGTGGATATGCTGAAGAATGATGATATGGATGGGGTGGATGCAATCCTCTCAGTTGTGCCCTACTACAATAAACCTACCCAACAAGGAATGTATGCCCATTTTAAAGCTATAGCCGAGGCTACAGACAAACCTGTCGTGCTTTATAATGTGCCAGGACGTACGGGAGTGAACATGCTTCCTGCTACGACTTTACGACTTGCTGTAGAATGTAGCAATATCATAGGCATAAAGGAGGCATCTGGCAAGTTGGAGCAGATTGAGGAAATCGTGCGCAAGCGCCCGGAAGGTTTTAAGGTGTTTTCTGGTGATGATGGAATAACGTTACCATTAATAAAAGAAGGGGCAGATGGTGTAATTTCTGTTATAGGAAATGGATATGCTGAGGAATTTGCTTTAATGGTGCGGTTGGCATTGAATGGTGATTATGAGAAAGCAGGCTTTATAGATGCACGTTTGCGCAATATGTATGATTTGCTGTTTGTTGACGGTAATCCTGCTGGTATTAAATCATTGCTTCATTTGAAAGGGATGGCTGAAAATATCTTACGTTTACCTTTGGTTCCGGCTACGGAAGAAACGTATGAGCGGATACGTACATGTATGAATAGCATTTCGTAATATGCCCTGATGAAAGTGCCTGCATGCAAAAACAAAAGAGTAACAATCCTCACAAAGCATTGAGCGCAGCGAATCGTTGGATTGCTGCGCTCTTTTTGTAATAATCAGAATGACTGTAGTTTGGTAATGATTTGCTCTACGGCATCTCCGAAGTCTACGTATAGCCTGCGATAAAATTTTTTGATGTTGCCTGGATCGGGATGGTTGACGCGAGCTAGAAACTCACTTTGCATGTTGAGGATATCAAGTAATACCTCATCCACTTTTGTGTTGTCTGTTTTTTTGATGTATTTGAGTACAATGCACTCTTGGAACAGATCACCAGCTACATAGTTGATACTTTTCTTAAGTTCTCTTTTGTTTGCCATAATTACTTTTTTTAATGGTTGTAAAAATGCAAGTGCAACCTCTATGTTGCAATCAGTGCTTCGCTTTTATGGAGTAAAGGTAAGCAATAAAAATAAATATGCCAAAAAAGGGATATTTTTTCTGATATATTTGAGGATTTCACGGATTTTTACAAAATTTGCGTCAACTTATCCTGTATAATATGTATATAGGGTAATGCGGTTTTGATAGAAACGACAGTAATTTTAATTATACACACATTTTTACCACAATGAAGAAAAGCGCATTGCAATTGGCTAGAGCTTCTTACCAGCCGAAGCTCCCCCAAGTATTGAGAAGTGCTGTAAAGATTGAGGAGGGTGCCCTCACACAGTCTGCAGCTGACCAAGAGGCTATCAAGGAACTGTTCCCCAATACCTATGGTATGCCTATGTTGAAGTTCGTTCCTGCCGACAAGGTAGAGAGCAAGCCCCTGAACGTAGGTGTAATCCTTTCTGGTGGTCAGGCTCCTGGTGGTCACAACGTAATCTCTGGTCTGTTTGACGGCCTCAAGATGCTCAACCCCGCTAGCCGTCTCTATGGTTTCTTGATGGGTCCTGACGGTCTTGTAAAGCATAATTATCGCGAGCTCACCGCTGAGGTGGTTGACGAGTACCGCAACACCGGTGGTTTTGATATGATCGGTTCGGGTCGTACCAAACTCGAGACCAAGGAACAGTTTGACAAGGGTCTCGAAATTCTCAAGAAGCTTGAGATCAACGCTCTTGTTATTATCGGTGGTGACGACTCTAACACTAACGCTTGCGTACTTGCTGAGTACTATGCATCTATCAATGCTGGCGTACAGGTAATCGGTTGCCCCAAGACCATCGACGGTGACTTGAAGAACGAGATGATTGAGACTTCATTCGGTTTCGACACCGCATGTAAGGTATATGCTGAGGTTGTTGGTAACATCGAGCGCGACTGCGACTCTGCCCGTAAGTACTACCATTTCATCAAGCTGATGGGCCGCTCGGCTTCTCACATTGCGCTTGAGGTAGCTCTTCAGGTACAGCCCAATATCTGTATCATCTCTGAGGAGGTTGAGGCCAAGAAGCAATCTCTCGACGAGGTGGTAACTGATATTGCCAACGTAGTTGTAAAGCGTGCTGAGAATGGCTGCAACTACGGTATCGTGCTCATCCCCGAAGGCCTTATCGAGTTCATCCCCGAAATCAAGTCGCTCATCAGCGAGCTCAACGACTTCCTCGCTCACAATGCTGCTGAGTTTGCTGCTGTGGAAGAGGCTAACCAGCGTCAGTATATCATCGACCACCTCTCTGAGGCTAATGCCAAGGTATATGCAAGTCTGCCCGAAGGCGTAGCACGTCAGCTCTCACTCGACCGCGACCCCCACGGCAACGTACAGGTATCGCTCATCGAGACCGAGAAGTTGCTCTCTGAGATGGTAGGCAACAAGCTCGACGAGTGGAAGGCTGCCGGCAAGTATAACGGTAAGTTCTCTGCCCAGCACCACTTCTTCGGTTACGAAGGTCGTTGCGCAGCTCCCTCAAACTACGATGCTGACTACTGCTATTCACTTGGCTATGCTGCATCATTGCTCATCGCTGCAGGCAAGACTGGTTACATGCCTTCAATCCGTCAGACCACACGTCCTGCTGAGGAGTGGTTGGCAGGTGGTATCCCTGTAACTATGATGATGAACATGGAGCGTCGTCACGGTCAGATGAAGCCCGTAATCAAGAAGGCGCTTGTAGAGCTCGACGGTGCACCCTTCAAGGCATTCGCTGCTAAGCGTGAGGCTTGGGCTAGCGAGACCGAGTATGTATTCCCTGGTCCTATCCAGTACTATGGTCCTCGTGAGGTTTGCGACCAGCCTACTATGACTCTCCGTTACGAGTTGGGCGACCTCTAAATAATTGACAATTCACAATTGATAATTGGCAATTAAATCATATTGTAAAGTAAGGGCAGGCTTCATGTCTGCCCCTACTTGTATATATAATACGAATGGCAAAGACAAGTTCCACTGTACGTACCACCACAATCCGCATGACAGACAAGTCCAAGTCTAAGACTAAGACAAAAACTGTCCAAAAAGGAAATGTGATGACGGAAAAGGAAAGGCTTAGGGCCGCCAAGGCTAAAGCCAAAGCAAAGGAGCAGGCTAAGCGTAAAGCGGCAAAAAACAAAGAGGCCGCTAAGCGCAAAGAACTGCGCCGTAAGGCACGTATACGTATGTGGATTCGTTTTCGTCAGTCGGCAATGGTGCATTGGTCGCTTACGGCTTTGGGTTCCATAGCATTGCTGCTGTCTTTCTATTATTTCTTCATTCGTCCGTATAGTTATCGTTGGAAACCTTGTTATGGTTACAAGGGGTATGGGGTTTGTCTGCCTGTTAACTACAAGGTGCATGGCATTGATGTGTCACATCATCAAGGGAAGATTGATTGGAAGGCTGTAAAAGCTACTGATACACAGGATTTCCCTATTCGTTTCGCTTTTGTCAAGGCTACTGAGGGGGGAGACTATAAAGATAAGCGATTTGATGAAAACTTTACCCAGATTGCAGAGATGGGGCTGATTCGTGGTGCATATCACTTCTATAATCCCAATACAGATCCTATCCGTCAAGCAGATTTCTTCATTTCTCAGGTCGATTTGAGAAAAGGTGATCTAGCCCCAGTTCTTGATATTGAACGCAAACCTTACGATAAAAAGTTGCTTCAAGCGGATTTGATACGTTTTCTTAACCGTTTGGAGGAACACTATGGTGTGAAACCAATCATCTATACATCGTATAAGTATAAGACACGCTATCTTGATACACCTGATTTTGAGGTCTATCCTTTCTGGATTGCCCATTATTACGTAGACACCCTATCGTATGAAGGTTCATGGTTATTTTGGCAACACACGGATTATGGAACGGTGCCAGGTATAAATGAGAATGTTGACTTGAACGTTTTCAACGGGTCAATGAATGAACTACAAAAGTATCAGATAAAGTAATCTGGTATTTTCTGTCCACCTTATTTATCATTGTTACTAACAGTGTCAACTTGGCAGTCATATTATTTAATTGGCAGTAATAAGACTTTCAAGAGAGATTGGCATTTTGTTTGCAACTTATTTCTGCGGAGCATTGTTTGTATTTACGCTCCTATATAATATAAAGGTATATTAAAATCATACATAACAAATAACGATATGAAAACAGGTAACATTGGGGTTACGACCGAGAACATCTTCCCCATCATCAAAAAGTTCCTCTACAGTGATCACGAGATTTTCCTCCGCGAATTGGTATCCAATGCCGTCGACGCTACACAGAAGCTCAAGACATACGCCATGAAGGGCGACTTCAAGGGCGAGCTGGGTGACCTCACCGTACATGTATCGCTCGACAAGGAGGCTGGCACCATCACCATCAGCGACCGCGGTATCGGTATGACCGCCGAGGAAATCGACAAGTATATCAACCAGATTGCCTTCTCCGGCGCCAACGACTTCCTGGAGAAGTACAAGAACGACGCCAATGCCATCATCGGCCACTTCGGCCTCGGCTTCTACTCTGCCTTCATGGTAGCCAAGAGTGTAGACATCGTGACACGCTCGTACCGTGACGAGGCACAGGCTGTGAAGTGGAGTTGCGACGGCAGTCCCGAGTTTACACTCGAAGAGGTGGAGAAGGCCGACCGCGGTACCGACATCATCCTCCACATCGACGACGACTGCAAGGAGTTCCTTGAGGAGAGCCGCCTCTCTGCGCTGCTCACCAAGTACTGCCGCTTCCTACCCATCAGCATCGCCTTCGGCAAGAAAAAGGATTGGAAGGATGGCAAGCAGGTAGAGACCGACGAGGACAACATCATCAACGACACCACACCGCTGTGGACACGCACCCCGAGCGAGCTCACCGACGAAGACTACAAGAAGTTCTACCGTGACCTCTACCCCATGAGCGACGAGCCGCTGTTCTGGATACACCTCAACGTGGACTACCCCTTCAACCTCACGGGCGTGCTCTATTTCCCCAAGATAAAGAGCAACATCGACCTGCAGAAAAACAAGATACAGCTCTACTGCAACCAAGTGTATGTGACCGACTCCGTAGAAGGCATCGTGCCCGACTTCCTCACCCTGCTGCATGGTGTGATTGACTCGCCCGACATCCCGTTGAATGTGTCACGCTCATACCTGCAGAGCGACTCGAACGTGAAGAAAATCTCCACCTACATCACCAAGAAGGTGGCCGACCGCCTCAACGGTATCTTCAAGGACAACCGCAAGGAGTTCGAGGAGAAGTGGAACGACCTGAAGCTGTTCATCAACTACGGCATGCTCACCGAAGAGTCATTCTACGACAAGGCCAAGCAGTTTGCCCTGTTCACCGACACCGAAGGCAAGCACTTCACCTACGAGGAGTACAAGGAGCTCATCAAGGGCGAGCAGACCGACAAGGAGGGTAACCTCATCTACCTCTATGCCACCGACCGTGACGAGCAGTACACCTACATCGAGGCAGCTCAGCAGAAGGGCTACAACGTGCTCCTCTTCGATGGCCAGCTTGATACCGCCATGCTCAACCTCTATGAGCAGAAGATGGAGAAGAGCCGTTTCTCACGTGTGGATGCCGACATCATCGACAACCTCATTGTCAAGGAAGACAAGCAGCGTGTGGAGCTACCCGCCGAGGAGAAGGAGATGCTCACGGCAGCCTTCAAGAGCCAGATGCCCGAGGTGAAGAAGACCGAGTTCCACGTTGATGCACAGCCACTCGGCAACAGTTCGGCACCCATCATCATCACTCAGAGCGAGTATATGCGACGTATGAAAGAGATGGCAGCCATCAATGCAGGCATGAGCTTCTACGGTGACATGCCCGACATGTATACCCTCATCCTCAACACCGACCACCCCCTCATACAGTCCGTACTCACAGCCGAGAAGGAGCAGACAGCCGACAGCCTCAGACCCATCAATGAGGAGACAGCTACCCTCAAGGCACGCGAGGAGGCACTGGAAGCATCGCACAAGAGCATGAAGGACGAGGAGATACCCTCTGCCGAGAAGGATGAACTGAGCGACCTCCACACCAAGATACACGAGCAGAGCCACAAGCGCGAAGCCATCTTTGCCGACTTTGCCAAGGACAACAACGTGCTACACCAGCTTATCGACCTTGCACTGCTACAGAACGGTATGCTCAAGGGTGAGGCACTCAGCAGGTTTATCAAGCGTAGTGTGGAGATGATTGGGTGACAATTGACAATTCATAATTGACAAGAGACCATTTAGTAATTTGACAATTTAGGCTTCGCAGTGTCATTTTGAAACGAAGTTCGCCGCCCGTAGGGGCCAAAGGCAACGAAGTGAAAAATCTCGCAATGAACTTTGAATAACACTCTGCGAGAGAATCTGCTAACGCTCAGCATGACATCACGAACAAACAATAAGAGGGCGGCTGGAGAGAATCCAGTCGCCTTCACTTTTTCAATGCGCAACAATTGGCCCAACAGCATTAAGCCATAGCATCGCTTGACACGCGCTTGAGCGAGATGCCACTTGCAACGTCCTTCTTGAGCTTCGTCTCGGGACGGAAGAGAATCTTGTAGCTCTTGATCAAGTCAGATTCCTTATCAACGCTTCGCGAGCGACACTACTGTAGTGCCGGCAGCATTGAGGAAATACAGGTTGTCACCCTCGACCTTAAAATCAACAACCTGGCCGAGGGCAGGTAGCAAGGCATCCTCAACAGTCATGTCAACACACATCATGCGGGTGCTTCCCATAGCGGCAAATATGGGCATCTCGGGATTAACCTCGGCAGGCAGTGCACCTGTCAGTTGGTTGCAGCCTGTGCTACCATAAACCAACTGCTTGGCAATATCAAATCCCATGAAGGCATCCACAGAGTCGGGAACTGCCATTTCACCTACAGAAACCACATTCCACTCGCCATTGAGTGCGTCAAAATTCTTCTTACCGGCACAACTAGCCATTACAACTACTGCCATCAAGGCTACAAACAGATTAAATGCTTTCTTCATCTTGTCTTTTTTTAGATTAAGTAGTAGTCTATACTATCACTTAGGATTAATACTTTAGTTCGGAATTAATAAGCAAACAAAGGATAGCTCTTCATCTTCTCATTGACACGCGCACGAACACTTGCGATAACCTCTTCGTCTTCTACATTAGAGAGTACGGTTTCGATCATCTCTGCAATCTCCGCCATAAGATCTTCCTTAGCACCACGGGTAGTGATGGCAGGAGTTCCAAGACGAATACCTGAGGTTTGGAATGCTGATCGGCTGTCAAATGGTACCATATTCTTGTTTACCGTGATATCTGCTGATACCAGAGCCTTTTCGGCAACCTTTCCTGTCAGGTCGGGATATTTTTCACGAAGATCTACAAGCATACTGTGATTGTCCGTCCCCCCCGATACAATGGTAAATCCTCGGGCGATGAGTGCCTCGGCCAAAGCTTTGGCATTCTTTTGCACCTGTGTTTGGTATTCTTTATATTCGGGTTGCAGTGCCTCACCGAATGCTACGGCTTTAGCAGCAATGACGTGTTCTAGTGGGCCTCCTTGTATTCCAGGGAATACGGCAGAGTCGAGTAGGGCAGACATCATCTTTATTTCTCCTTTCGGAGTAGTCTTTCCCCATGGGTTAGGGAAGTCCTTTCCCATCATGATGACACCTCCACGAGGACCGCGCAGTGTCTTATGGGTTGTAGAGGTTACTATATGGGCATATTTTACGGGGTTGTCTAATAATCCTGCTGCAATGAGGCCTGCAGGGTGGGCCATGTCGATCATGAGTATTGCCCCCACTTTATCGGCTATTTCACGCATGCGTTTGTAGTCCCATTCGCGTGAGTAGGCAGATCCACCACCTACGATGAGTTTGGGTTGTTCGCGCAGGGCTACCTCTTCCATTTGGTCGTAGTCTACCCGTCCCGTTTCCTTGTTGAGGTTATATTCGCAAGGTGTATATAGGATTCCGGAAGTGTTTACTAATGATCCGTGTGAGAGGTGTCCTCCATGTGCAAGGTTCAACCCCATAAATTTATCGCCAGGGTTGAGGCATGCAAGGAATACGGCGGCATTGGCCTGTGCGCCAGAGTGTGGTTGCACATTGGCCCATTCGGCTCCGAAGAGCTGTTTCAGACGGTCGATGGCCAGTTGTTCGCTTTTATCAACCACTTCACATCCACCATAATAACGACGTCCGGGATATCCTTCGGCATATTTGTTGGTCATGCACGAGCCCATTGCCTGCATCACTTGGTCGCTGACAAAATTCTCCGATGCGATGAGCTCGATACCTTTGAGTTGTCTCTGATGTTCTTCTTCAATCAAGTTGAATACTAAATCGTCTCTTTTCATTCTTTTTTGATGTTTTTAATATTTTCGATTTTTGTTCTCTTTTTCCTGTTTAAGTTGCAAATTTACATAAAAATGGTGACACTATGAGCATTCTGTCGTGTAATAGTTGTAAAAAATATGAAACTTGTTCATTGTTGTTCTGTTAGTAGTCTCCATGCTTCCATATATTTTATTTTGTGTCTGAAAAGAGTGAAGAAAAGTTTTATTGATACGTTAATATTTCTTATCTTTGCAATAGTTTCAATGGTATACACTTTGTCTGAGGTTTTTGAAAAAAAGTATAATATCAGATGTTTGGGAGTGTAATATGCTGATGACTTGTGTGTTACATTTGTCTTCAGGAACTAGTGATATGTCTTTGTCTCTGTGACCTTTGGGGCACCTTAGTCATAATCATTAGTGATTATTATGTCGGATAATTATAATTTTAGGTTGCCATTTCCAGTTTCAATAAACATATACTCCGATAGTTAATTTTAGGCTAACCAACCTGTCATATCATTATGGAAGTTATTAAAACGTCCCTCGATGGCGTTGTGATTATCGAGCCCCGCATCTTTAAGGATG
Organism: Bacteroidales bacterium; assembly: GCA_015060865.1. Lineage (GTDB taxonomy): Bacteria > Bacteroidota > Bacteroidia > Bacteroidales > Bacteroidaceae > UBA1189. The sequence continues at coordinate 56,965 of SUXS01000009.1, forward strand.
CTCGCGGCTATTTCTTTGAATCTTTTTCTCAGCGTGAGTTCGATGAGAAGGTGCGTCCTGTCCGATTTGTGCAGGACAATGAGAGTATGTCCACTTATGGTGTTATGCGCGGTCTTCATTACCAGCGTATGCCCTATACACAGAGTAAATTGGTTCGCTGTGTAAAGGGAGCCGTGCTTGATGTGGCTGTAGATATCCGTAAAGGTTCTCCTACGTTTGGTCAGCATGTTGCTGTAGAGCTTACCGAGGATAACCATCGGCAAATCTTTGTGCCCCGTGGCTTTGCTCATGGCTTCGCTGTGCTCAGTGATGTAGCCGTGTTTCAATATAAGTGCGACAATTTTTATCATCCGGAGGCTGATGCCGGCATCCAGCTCGTTGACGAATCTTTGGGTATTGATTGGCGTATTCCTGTAGAGGAGGCTATTCTCAGCGAAAAGGACCTATGCCATGCGAAACTTCATGAAGCTACCCTTGATTTTGATATCAACGATGTGCTTTATTGATGGGTATCTGTAGTTCTAACTATCCATTCTCCATTTTTCAATTATGAATATATTGGTTACTGGTGCCAATGGTCAGCTTGGCAATGAGATGCGCATTGTTGCAAAAGATAGTGCAGACAAATACTTCTTCTCCGATGTCAATCAGGTAGAAGGGGTTGAAACCATTTATCTTGATATCACCGATTTGGATGCTGTGCGCAAGATGGTTGCCGACCATGATATCAATATTATTGTCAACTGTGCAGCCTATACCAATGTCGATGCTGCTGAGACTAACGAGCTATTGGCCGAAAAGCTCAATGCTGTGGCTCCTGAGAATTTGGCCAAGGCTATCAAGGAAGTGAATGGTCTGCTCATACAGATCTCCACCGACTATGTCTTTGGTAAAGAACCCTATAACGTACCTTGCAAAGAAGACCAGCAAGGCACACCTACAGGAGTATATGGTCTGACTAAGCTCCATGGCGAGCTGCGTATTGCCGCTACAGGGTGCAATCATGTCATCATTCGCACGGCATGGCTATACAGTGAGTTCGGTAGGAACTTCTGCAAGACGATGCTTCAGCTTACAGCCACCAAGCCGCAGCTCAAGGTCGTGTTCGATCAAGTAGGTACCCCCACCTACGCCCTTGACCTCGCCAAGGCCATTGCTGTCATCGTTGAAGACTACAAAAGTGAAGTTCGCTCATCACTCGCAGCTCACCGCTCGCAGCTCACCGCTCATGGCTATTCGAAGAGTGGCATTTACCATTTTTCCAACGAGGGCGTCTGCTCATGGTACGATTTCACCAAGATGATTCAGCAGATAGCGGTAGCACTCCATGTACAAGGCTCATCGCTCATGGCCCAGTGCGATGTGCAGCCCTGTCATAGCAACGAATTCCCAAGTCCAGTAACACGGCCCTCATACTCTGTGCTCGACAAGACCAAGATTAAGGAAGTCTTTGGCGTGCAAGTGCCCTATTGGACCGATTCCCTCAAGCAATGCATTGCTAATTTGAGGGGCTGTTAATTTTTAACTTTCAATTTTCAATTTTCAATTTTCAATTAAAAATTATGCGTAGCATTATCATCACTGGCGGTGCCGGCTTTATCGGTAGCCATGTCGTACGACTTTTCGTCAACAAATACCCCGAGTATAAAATCATCAATGTAGACAAGCTCACCTATGCCGGTAACTTGGCTAATTTGAAAGACATCGAGGACAGGCCCAACTACCGGTTTGTCCGTATGGACATTTGTGATTTCGATGCCTTCTATCAGTTGATGCAGGATGAGCAGGTCGATGGCATCATCCACCTTGCGGCCGAGAGCCATGTAGACCGCAGCATCAAGGACCCCTTCACCTTTGCCCGCACCAATGTGATGGGTACCTTGTCGCTCCTTCAGGCAGCCAAGCTCTATTGGGAGAGCCAGCCCACTCCCTACAAGATGGAAAAGGCTGTTGACGGTTGTCCGTTGTCTGTTGACTGTAGATTCTACCACATCTCCACTGACGAGGTATATGGCGCTTTGGAGCTCAGCCATCCCGAGGGTATCCCAGCACCTTTCCACACCAAGGCCAGTGCTCACCGCTCATCGCTCGATGCTCAAGGCTCCATTGCCTATGGTGAAGACTTCTTCTACGAGACCACCAAGTACAATCCCCACAGTCCCTATAGTGCCAGTAAGGCGTCGAGTGACCATTTCGTGCGTGCCTACCACGACACCTACGGCATGCCCACGATCGTCACCAACTGTTCCAACAACTACGGTCCCTATCAGTTCCCCGAGAAGTTGATCCCCCTGTTCATCAACAATATCCGTCAGGGCAAGCCGTTGCCTGTGTATGGCAAGGGCGAGAACGTGCGCGACTGGCTCTATGTAGAGGACCACGCCCGTGCCATCGACCTCATCTTCCACGAGGGCAAGATCAATGAGACCTACAATATTGGTGGCTTCAACGAGTGGAAGAATATCGACATTATCCATGTCATCATCAAGACCGTGGATCGTTTGTTGGGCAATCCCGAGGGGCAGAGCGAACGTCTCATCACCTACGTCACCGACCGTGCCGGCCACGACCTCCGCTATGCCATCGACAGCACCAAGCTGCAGCGTGAACTCGGCTGGGAACCCTCATTGCAGTTCGAGGAAGGCATCGAGAAGACCGTCCGCTGGTACCTCGACCATCAAGACTGGATGGACAATATCACCAGTGGTGACTACGAGAAGTACTACGAGGAGATGTATAGTTCTAAAGGTTATAGGTTAAAGGTTGTAGGTTAAGGGTTATAGGTTATAGGTTTAACCGAAGCAAAGCTTCTTTAACCGCACGCACCGCGTGCTTTAACCAGCGGCCAAGCCGCGATTAACCGCAACCTCCAGTTGCTTTAACCGTGCCAAAGGCACTTTAACCTGCAGCTTTGCTGCCCAACCCTAAATAGAATTCATGTCCGACTCCTTAAAGAGCAAAACCGTCAAGGGCGTCATGTGGAGCAGTATCGACCGCTTCACCACGCAAGGTATCAGCTTTGTGTTCAGCATGCTGATAGCTCGCATGTTGCTTCCCTCCGATTATGGAGTGATAGGCATGCTCGCTATCTTCATGTCCGTGTCGCAATGCTTTATCGATAGTGGCTTTGGAACAGCCCTTGTGCGTAAGAACGACCGTACTGAGGAGGATTTCTGCACAGTCTTCTACTTCAATATTGCCGTTGCTTGCATCTGCTATGCCCTGCTCTTTTTAGCTTCTCCCTATATTGCAAGGTTTTATAATCTTCCCTTGCTCGAGAGTGTCACCAAGGTGTGGGGCTTGAACCTCATTATCTCCTCGTTCGCTGGTATACAGAATGCACAACTTACCATTGCTATCGACTTTAAGTCACGAGCCAAGATATCCGTTATCACTACATTGTTTACGGGGGGCATTGGTCTGTGGCTCGCCTATCGTGGTTATGGTGTGTGGGCGTTGGTGTTTCAGACCCTATCATCCAATATTTTACGCACCATTTTACTGTGGGCTATCGTTCGTTGGATGCCTAAGTTAATTTTCTCTTGGCAATCCTTCAAGGAACTCTTCTCCTTTGGCTCCAAGTTGTTGGCTTCCAGTTTGCTTGATACCGTTTATAATAACATTTATCCCATTGTTATTGGTAAATTTTTCTCTGCCAGTTCGTTGGGTGTATACTCTCGTGCAGATAGTTTAGCTCGGTTTCCCTCATCCAACATCACGGGAGTGTTGCAGTCGGTCACCTTTCCTGTTCTCAGCACCATCCAGGACGACGAGACACGTTTGAGCAATGCCTATCGTCGTTTCTTGCGTATCTCAGCTTTTGTCATCTTTCCTTTGATGGTAGGCCTTTCTGCCGTTGCCGACCCCTTTATCCGTTTGGTGTTGACCGACAAGTGGGAGGGTGCCATTTATTTGTTACAGATACTTTGTTTTGCTTTGATGTGGTATCCCATTCATGCCATTAACCTAAACCTGCTACAGGTAAAGGGCCGTTCTGACTATTTCCTTAGGCTCGAGGTGATAAAGAAGATCTTGGGTGTTGCCATACTCTGTGTGACCATTCCTCTGGGACTTGTTGCCATGTGTTACGGCCATGTCATCTTCTATGTCGTTTGTTTAGGTATCAACACCTACTACACCAAGAAGATAATAGACTATGGCTTCCTCGACCAGATGAAAGACCTCTTGCACATTCTTGTTCACTCTCTTGTGATGTATGGCATCGTGTTGGCTATTGTGTACGTTATGCCTACACTCTGGTCACAACTTCTCGTAGGCACCCTTGCAGGGATGGCCTATTATATCATCGGTGCTTACTTAATGAAATTTGACGAGATGAATGAACTAATTTTATTACTCAAACATAGGAAATAGTGTGTTATTGAATAATTAACGAATCTTTGTAATATGATAATAAAATCCCTACTAACAACTGAAAATGTATTCAATTCAACGGAAGAGTTAAAGTCTTGGATTGAACAGCGCAATCGCGAGGTTGAGGTAAAGATTGAGCAGATTCCTTTCAATCAGATGAAGATGTGGCACTCCGAACCTGATGGTTCCATCTGTCACGATTCTGGTCGTTTCTTTTCTATTGTAGGAATCGATGTTAAAACTGATTATGGGACCAATCAGCATTGGCGTCAACCCATTATCTGTCAACCCGAGGTGGGGTATCTTGGTATTTTAACCAAAGAATTTGATGGTGTTCTCTATTTTTTGATGCAGGCCAAGATAGAACCCGGTAATGTCAACTGTGTACAGATATCTCCCACGCTTCAGGCCACAAAGAGTAACTATTCACGCATTCACCAAGGTAAATCTCCCAATTATTTGGAATATTTCGTGAATGCGAAGCCCGAGAATATCATTCTCGATCAGCTACAGTCCGAACAGGGTGCACGTTTTCTGCGTAAGCGTAATCGTAATATTATTATTAAGGTTGACGAGGATATTGAGGTACTTGAAGATTATCGCTGGATGACCCTAGGACAAATCAAGGAACTCATGCACTATGATAACTTGGTTAATATGGATACGCGCACCGTTCTTTCAGGGCTAAAGTTATCCAATTTTGTTTCTCCGCTTAATGACCTCAAGGAGATGTCCGAACTTGGTCGAGGTTGGTTGCTATCATCTACGACCAATCATGTGCATATAGCTACCGATGTTCATCTTTCGTGGTTGACTCAGCTAAAATCCAAATATGACCTCCAGGTCTCTCCTTGTCCAATCAACGATATGCCCGGCTGGGAAAGGAATGAGATGGAACTTGTTCGCCCCGATAGTAAGTACTTTAAGGTCATTGCCGTGAATGTAACCATCAGTAATCGAGAGGTGGCTTCGTGGTGTCAGCCATTGGTTCAGCCTATGCAAGATGGATTATGCGCTTTTATTGTTAAAAAGATTGAAGGTGTTTACCATTTCCTTGTACAAGCAAAATTGGAATGTGGTAATTTGGATGTCTTGGAGTTGGCCCCTACCGTACAATGCTTGACGGGTAATGTCCCCGAGGACCCTAAGTCTCGTCCTGCTTTCTATGATTATGTAGTTAATGCTCCCAAAGAACGCATTTTACTTGATGCTTTACAGTCTGAAGAAGGAGGGCGTTTCTATCATGAGCAGAATCGTAATCTTTTGGTTGAGGCCGATGAAGATTTTCCAATAGAACTACCTGAACGTTATACATGGATGACGTTAGGCCAGATCTATGAGTTCCTGCGTTTCAATAATTATCTCAATATCCAAGCGCGCAGTATTATCTCCGCATTAAGTTATAAGTAGTATGATACGAATTGGTATTATTTGCCCCTCAGAAATAGCCTTCCGTAGGTTCTTGCCTGCCCTTCAGAAGGCAAATGATAAGATTCAGTTCACCGCAATCGGTATTGCCTCTCCCGAAGAGTGGTTTGGCGATTCTCTTTCCACTGTGTCGCCTCAGCAGGTGCACGAGCAGCAGGCGGGAGAACTCGCCAAGGCACAAGCCGTTGTGCAGCAGTATGGTGGCGAGGTTATCGTGGGCTACGAGCATTTGGTTATGTCCGATGTCATTGATGCGGTTTATATTCCACTTCCCCCTGCTCTTCACTACGCATGGGCCAAGAAAGCATTAGAGGCCGGAAAGCACGTCTTTGTAGAGAAACCCTCTACCATCAGCTTGGCCAATACCGATACACTCATTCATCTCGCATCTTCCAAGGGCTTGGCTCTTCATGAGAACTATATGTTTGTCTATCACGACCAGATTAGCACCCTCGAAGAGGTTGTCGCCTCTGGTGAGATTGGTGATGTGCGTCTCTACCGCATCTCCTTCGGCTTCCCCTTGCGCCAGCCCAATGACTTCCGCTACAACCCCTTGCTCGGTGGTGGTGCTTTGCTTGATGCTGGTGGCTATTGTATGCGTTATGCTAATTATCTCCTTGGAGGCAATGCCAAGGTCGTGGCAGCCCAGTCCAACTATATCGATGGCTTTCATGTCGATATGTATGGCTCTGCGACAATGGTCAATGCGGATGGGCAAGTTGCTCAGCTTGCCTTTGGCATGGATAACGACTATAAGTGCGATATTGAGATTTGGGGTAGCAAGGGCACTATCACCTCGGGACGTATCCTTACAGCTCCAGCAGGTTTCGTGCCTTCATATACAATGAAAAAGAATCAGGATATAGTGACATGTCCTCTTCCTGCCGATGATGCATTCTTGAAGTCTATCTTACGTTTTGTTGATTGTATAGAGTCTTCACAAGTACGTGAAGAGGAATATGGTATTCTTCATCATCAAGAGTCATTGGTAGAGCAGTTCAAAACAATAGCAAATATTTAAAAGTTTAGCATATGAGTAAACCTATTTATGTAACAATGCCCACTTTGGCACCCTTGTCAGAGGTCAATGAATATCTCGAAGCCATTTGGGAAAGTGGTGTGATGACTCATAACGGTCCCATCCTTCAACGTTTCGAGAAGGAGGTGAAGGAGTGGCATGATGCAGCCTATCACACTGTAGTCGTTAATGGGACTGTTGCCCTCCAAATGGCAATCAAGGCACTTGAGCTAAAAGGAGAAATCATCACTTCTCCCTTTTCATTTATAGCAACAACCTCGGCCATTCAGTACGAAGGTTGTACGCCGGTCTATGCCGATATTGATCCCGAAACATTAACCCTTGATCCAGCGAAGATAGAGGAAAAGATAACAGAGAACACCGTGGCCATCATGCCGGTTCATGTCTTTGGTAATTCGTGTGATATCGAAGCTATTGATGCTATAGCCAAGAAACACAATCTAAAGGTCATCTATGATGCTTGCCATTCTGTGGGTGTCACCTATAAGGGACAGTCGGTCTTCAATTATGGTGATATTTCTTGCACCAGTTATCATGCAACCAAGATGCTCAACTCCACAGAAGGAGGCGGCTGCTATACCACTAATCCCGAGTTGGATGCCAAGCTCAAGCGTATTCGTTTCTTTGGCTTTTCCGAAGATAAGACCAATGTCGTTGAGGAGGGCTCTAACTTCAAGATGACTGAGGTACATGCAGCAGTAGGCCTTTGCAATTTAAAGTATCTTCAGGAGGCTCTTGACGATCGTAGAGAGAAGTATATGCACTATAAGCAGCGTCTGAGTGTATGTCCTATGTTAAAGTTTCAAAAGATTATCGACGATTGCAATTATAGCTATTTCCCTGTCATCTTCGATTCTGAGTCCACTTTGCTTAAGGTTGAGGCTGCCCTTGCTGCAGATAAGATTTATGCTCGTCGTTATTTCTATCCTTCCCTCAATACTTTTACCGATATCGTTCCCTATGTAGCAATGCCTATCTCTGAAGACATCTCGAAACGAATCCTTTGTTTGCCTTTATACAAAGGACTTGCTTGGGAGGATATGGATAGAATTATTGATATAATGATTGAAACATTGATCTAAATAAGGCATCATGAACTGAGTGAGGAGGATTTAGAAAGAGTCCTTGGTATCATTGTGAAAAAGTAAGTTGATGAAGATTATATATGCATTAGGAGTCGGAGCTTCTACTCCTGTCTTTTGCGAAATAGCAATTGCTTGTGGTTATGAGATAGGAGGTTTATATCACTATAATAGTGATCGAAATGGCGAAGTTGTTAATGGCATGCAGATTCTCGGTTCTTTCGAGGATTTGTTTAACACGGCTATTGAAGAGAAGAATTTCTTGTTAACGATGGGTGACCCAAAGCTTCGTCACAATTTGTCGGAGAGAATTATAGCTGCAGGTGGAATACTGCCAACATTAATACATCCAACGGCTTTAATATCTCCTAATTGTACAATATCAACAGAGGGAGTTATTATTAGTCCAATGGTGGTTGTTCAGTCTAATGTGAAAATTGATAAAGGCGTAGCAATATGGGATATGGCATTGATTTGTCATGATGCCATAGTGGACTCTTATGTGTTTATCGGCCCTAAGGCATTGGTGGGTGCTGCAGTTCATGTATCCCCCTTTGCATATATAGGACAAGCTGCAGTATTAATATCTCATAAGGCAAAAGAAATTGGTTGTGAATCCTTGGTTGGTGCAGGTGCTGTAGTAACTAAATCTGTTGAAGAATATCAAGTAGTAGCAGGACAACCTGCAAGAGCCATTAAGAAAAAAGATAATTAAATAATGAGACAAAATAATATTCCACTCGTAAGTGTATGTACGATTGTCTATAATCATGAGCCATATTTAAGAGAGTGCTTGGAGGGAATTATAATGCAAAAGACTAATTTTGCATTTGAAGTGTTGATACATGATGATGCTTCTACGGATAGGTCTGCAGATATAATAAGAGAATATGCAACTAAATATCCTAATGTTTTTAGACCGAAATATCAAACAGAGAATCAATACTCAAAAGGGGTGAGTTTTGCTGAAATGTTTCAAATTCAAGAGGCTAGAGGAAAGTATATTGCTCTTTGTGAAGGAGACGATTATTGGACTGATCCCTTGAAGTTACAGAAGCAGGTGGATATCCTTGAGAATAATGAAGAGTACGGATGTGTATACACTGCTTATGAAACAGTAGATACAAAGGGGAATACTATTGAGTTTCTTCCGAGTGTGCGCCATATGAACCGCTCTTATACAGGTGATATATTTTGCGAATTGTTAGTGGCCAATTTTCCACAGACTTTGACAGTGATGTTTCGGAAAGAATTGATTAATCGTTTTTCTCCTCCGTATAGTTTTGACTATTCTCTGTTTTTATCAATTGCAATCCAACAGAAATTTTATTATCTTCCAGAAAAAACTGGTGCATACCGAATAAATCCGAAGGGTATGGTTCAGTCAGGAGATTTATGTAAAAGATTGGATTTTAATGCGGTTAAATTATATTACTTTATCGAATATCTAAAGAACAAGGATTTTTGGAGGGAAAAAGAGGAAGACAGACGTATTAAAAGATTTTTATACACAGATTGCAGTTATGTCTGGAGAAAGAAGAAATATTATAAATATTTGGTAGAATTAATCCGTATAAACCCATTATATATATATATGATACCTATGTGCATATTGCATGATATATGTAATATTTTGTCACAAAGAAAATCTTTTAAATAAGATGAATAATAATCGCAATGACATTTTTTCGATGATGAAAGGTGTTGCTATAATTGCTGTAGTAATAGGGCATTGTAGTATACCCTGTGTGGAAAGATTTGTCAATCAGTTTCATTTGGCAACATTTTACTTTGTTGCTGGCTATTTCTTTAAATATAGTTATGTGTACACTCCGTGGAACTATGTTATAAAAAGGATTAAGCGTTTGTATATTCCTTTTATCTGTTACGGAGGTGCTTTTCTTTTGTTGCATAACCTGTTTTGTAGATTAGGATTATATAGTATTGATAGTGTATATTCAATTCAAAAAACTATACACCAGGCCGTATATATGGCTGTGCGCTTTAGCAGCAATGAGTTGTTTATGGGAGCTATGTGGTTCTTAAGCTCTTTGTTCTTTGTCTCATTATTGTTCTTGTTGTTAGCTAAAATTTCGTCTTATAGTAGAAAGTATCAGAATATTATCTTGTGCGGATTGGTACTAGTGACTTGCTTGCTTGGATATGCTTTCCTACGACTCAAATTTCCAAATCCTTATTGCATATATTATGATATGATGCGCTTGTTGATATTCTATATGGGATATGTTTTCAAGCAGTATCGTATTTTTGAGAGATATGTTAATAAATGGATAGCATTCATGGCACTGGCATTACTCCTTATTCCCTATTTGTTGGGAGGTGGAGTATATCTTCAGAGTCCTCATCAATCAAATATCTTTTTGTTTTTCATCGTTCCTGTTGTTGGCCCTATTGTAATATGGTATATATGTAAGCTGTTGAATAATAGTAAATTAATTAGGGGGGGGCTTGCCCTCTGTGGAATTTATTCTTTTGAAATAATGGCATTACATTTTCTCTCATTTAAATTGGTGACACTTCTACAGATTATCGTTAGTGGAGGACAATGGTCAAACTTATCTGATTTTCCCGTATATCAGGAAAATCTATTGTGGTGGTCTCCGTTATATACGATTGTAGGAGTTGGCCTTCCTATCTTACTTACGCTTGCATATAATAGATTAAAAATGTCTTTTTCGAAATGATTGGAGTAGTTATTGTCTCATATAAAAATTTTGATGGTACGGTTGATTTTATAAACAACCAATTGAATAAGATATCTTTACCATTGAAAGTTGTTGTGGTTGATAATTGTTCTGATGTTCAGCAAGGAGCAATGATGGCTGTGGCATGTAATGGTATTTGTGTTGCGAATGAGAATGAACGTGTTTGTTCAAATGATTCTATATTCATTCTTCCTAAGGCGGAGAATTTAGGTTTTGCTCGTGGTAATAATTTAGGCGCAGATTTTCTCCTTCGCAATTTTGAATGTGAATATTTGTTATTTACAAATGATGACATTCTGATAGAGGATACAATGGTTTTAGATAAATTAATCGAATGTTTGAATAATAGAGAGATTGGCGCAGTCGGCCCTCGTGTTATTGGCGTTGATGGTAACGAACAGTCTCCCCATCATAGGGTAATCACGCCTATGCGTCAGTTAGGATGGAAATTTCTCCCTTTTTTGCGTAAAAAAAAGAGAACCAATTCTGAAGTTAGTGGAATCCAAGTACCTCAGTCTTCATATTGTTATTGGGTTTCAGGATGTTTTTTTCTTATGAAGGCGACAGATTTCAAGGCGGTTAATGGATTTGACCCTTCTACATTCTTATATGCTGAGGAAGTTATTCTTGCAGAGCGCTTAAAGGAATTAGGCAAGAGGGAGTATTTTTGCGCTGGCACGCATGTCGTTCATTACGGAGGTGCTTCAACACAGAGTATTCAAAGCAAAAAGCTCAAGAAGATTCTAAAAGAAAGTAATTGTATCTATTATCGTAACTATTTGCATAGTAATCGATTTATTGTTTGGCTATATCGCATGTTCTGTTAGCATATAATATATTATGGATTTATCAGTAATCATACCCGTATATAATGCTGGAGCTCTTATAGATCGCTGTCTTGATTCGATATTCTCTCAGCAAGGAGAATATCAGATAGAGGTAATCTGTGTTGACGATGGTAGTACCGACAATTCGGTGGAGCTTATCAAGGGGCGTACCGAACAGCACATTGTCCTATTACAACAAGAGAATGCAGGCCCTGCTGCTGCACGTAACAAAGGTATGCGCGTAGCCAAAGGACGATATATGGCATACCTCGATGCCGATGACTATTGGTTGCCTGGATTTATTGAAAAGACAATCTCTTTTCTTGATTCTCACCCTGAGTGTATTGCCGTTACTGTAGGTCAGCGTCACATTACCACTTCGGGTAATCATATTGCACCCTCGATGTTGGAGAACGACACAGACCTGACTTCTATGGTATTGGACGATTTCTTCTCATTTTGGACCCAGCACAATCATGTTTGTACCGGTAGTATCGTTATCCGTACAGATATTGCAATGTCTACTGGGGGGCAGCGTGAAGACCTTCGTATATGCGAGGATTTGGAGTTTTGGGCATACTTAGCTACTTTTGGAAACTTCGGCTTTATTCCTGAGGTACTCTTTGTAAGTGACGGTAGTAAAGTGACAGAAACAATTGGTTGGGTAGAGAAGCATATCAAGCGTTGGAATGCTGCCGTACCTATTGCTTGTTGGGAACAGCGCCTATTGCAACGCTTGCCCAATCCTCAGCCGAAATCGTATATTAAGGCTCGTGGGCGTATCGCTCAAAATCTTTCCTATTCCATTCTTCTATCCAGAAGATACGATTTGGCAAGAGAACAGGTGCTAAAGTATGGTAAGGACTTCCCTCAAGGAAAGATGAAAACATTATTGACCAATGCTGCTCGATGCTCCTTGACTTGGTTCGTCACATCTCGGTTGTTGGTATACCGAGAATATCATCGTAAATAATCGTTTATGTTATTCAATAGTTTCACTTTTATCGGATTCTTCCTGGTGGTGTTGCTCCTATTGGTGATGGAGCAATTAACGACACGTCGCGTAGCTGTGCGCAATGCACTGTTGCTCGCGGCAAGCTATGTCTTTTATGGGTGGTTCAATGTGGGCTTCCTACTCATTCTGCTCTATGTAACATTTGTCAACTACTTTACGGGGTATCTCCTTGCTAAAGTGAAGGCACCGGACAGACAACAGACGACAGATCACGGGCAACGGACAAAGTTGTGTTTGGGTATAGGCGTGGTGTTGTCGCTGCTTCCCTTGCTCTTCTACAAGTATGCCGCTTTTGTCCTAACCAATGTACAACTCCTATTGGGTGGTGACCCACATACCGACTGGCTCCAAGGCTTGGCGATGCCCATCGGTATATCGTTCTTCACCTTCCAGGCATTGTCTTACTCTATCGATGTATATCGCGGTAAGATTACCGAGCGTTGCTCTTTGCCCGACTTCATGCTCTTCGTCTCTTTCTTCCCCACGGTGCTCTCTGGCCCTATCGAGAAGGCACGTAACCTGATCCCTCAGCTTCGTGCATACAACCCTCTTTCTGCCAATACCTTCACCGAGGGCGCGGTGACCTTCATCTGGGGTTTGTTCAAGAAGATAGTCATCGCCGACCGTCTGTGTGCCTATGTCGACTGGGTATATGCGGGGGCTGAGTACCAGTCGGGTACTACATTGGCCTTGGCTGCTGTGTTCTATAGTATCCAAATCTATTGCGACTTTAGCGGTTACTCCGATATGGCATGGGGCGTGGCCAAGGCATTGGGCTTCGATGTGACGCGCAACTTCCGCTTTCCCTACTTTGCTACGACCATCAAGGAGTTTTGGCGCCGTTGGCACATCTCGCTCACCTCATGGTTCACCGAGTATGTGTACTTCTCGTTGGGTGGCAACCGCGTGCGACTTAAGGCACGTTGGGTGTTCAACATCTCCATGGTGTTCATCCTGAGTGGTATCTGGCATGGCGCTTCGTGGAACTTCTTATTATGGGGATGCCTGCATGCGGTGTACTATCTTATCGAGTATGCGTGTGGACTACATCGTAAGGAATATCAGACTCCTCGCCTGCTCAAGGTCCCGGCAACCCTATTGGTATTCATATTGGTGACTATAGCGTGGATATTCTTCCGTATCGAGGACTTCGCTACAGCAACCCATGTGGTGAGCAGAATAGTGACCGATATCGCATCGCCTGTGGCGGTAGGTGCATCCACCTTTACCTTTGTGTGTAACATGATGTTGGTGGCTATCTTCCTCGTTTTCGATGGAATGCTCTATAAGCACTGTCTCATCCGTGAAGACCACTTTGCTCAGCCCACGCTGATGAACATCGTGTGGGTGGTGGCTCTGTTGCTGATGTTAGGCCTCTTTAGCGTCTCGGCTGATAACTTTGTGTATTTTCAGTTTTGATACTTGTTTAGAGTTTAGTGTTTAGAGTTTAGTGTTTCCAGGCGGATGGCTCTCTAAACTCTACACCCTAAACTCTAAACAAGATTAAATAGTTTAGTGGGTATGGAGGAGAAGTCACATTCGTTTAAGCAACTGAATGCTTATATAAAGGCGAAAGAACTTGTTATAGACATTTATGGTGTTATAAAGATGTTTCCATAGAGGAACGTTATGCGTTAGCTGATCAATTGCGTAGAGCAGTTATATCTGTCCCTTCTAACATCGTTGAGGGTATGAACAGAATCTCAGATAAAGAGAAGGCACACTTCCTTGAGATTGCATACGCCTCACTGATGGAAGTCTATTGTCAGTTAGATATAGCAACAGAGTTAGGTTATATTGATACGGAGAAGAATAAAGAACTGGAGCAGTCTATAAATACCGTTGCGAAGTTAATCTCAGGTCTCAGACGTTCCACTATAAGCCCTAAACAAGAAAGCAACACTTCGGGTAGAACTCTAAACACTAAACCTTAAACACTAAACAAGAACAAACATGAAAAAAATAAAAGGTATACTACTAATTATTGTCCTATTTTTCGCTTGCGACTTTGTCGTGGAGCGGGTGATGAAGCATGGTGTAGATGAGATGTATGGTCTCAACCAGTATGCCGATGTGCTGCTCGTGGGACATTCGCACCTGATGCTGGCTACCGACAAGCAACAGATGGAACGTGATTTGGGGATGACGGTGTCGAAATATACGCGTGAGGGGGTCAACGTGTCGGACCGTAAGATGATGATACAGCAGTTCCTCGACTCGGGCTATGGAGACTCGTTGAAGATGGTGCTCTATGGTGTGGACCTCTGCACCTTCACGGGCGAGGGGCTCAGTGCCAACTCCTATAAGCTGTTCTATCCCTTCATGGACGATGCCAAGATTGGCCGTTACATCCGTGAGCAGGGCGGGGCGCAGGACTACTGGCTGCACAAGCTGGTGCGCACCATGCGCTATAGTGACGATGGCATGAAGAATGGCGCTGCACGTGGCTGGCTACACAACTGGAGTAACCTCAAGAATGGGGTTGTCGATGTAGAAGCTTATAAGCAGCGATTGCTTAATGGGGATGAGCGTCATATCCAGATGAATCCCGAACTGATGGCCGAGTTCTGTGCCACGATGGATACGTTGACCTCTCGTGGTATCAAGGTCGCTTTGGTGAATACGCCTACCTTGGATCTGCTCAATGCCTATGAGCCCGACCGCTATCAGATGATGGTAGACTGGTTTCAGCAGTATGCCGATAGTCTTGACTTGGTGGAGTATTGGGACTTCAATCCCGAGTATTCTCGTCGACATGAGTTATTTCATGACCGTTTACATCTGAATGCCAATGGGCAACAGGTGATTAGTCCTGAAATTGTAAGAAAGATAAAAGAAGCATTATGAACTATTTTAATCAGTGTCTCCGATTTGCTAAGTCTGGGGGAATATGCGGCGTATTGTTGTTGATTAGGCCCTTGATATATCTTCTGTTTTCACGACGAAGAGATTTGGATGCCTATTCTTCCATTGACTTTTCTGCATTGGTCTTTATAGCCTACGCGTTTGTCTGCTTTATCGTGGCATGGAAGTCGTTGTATAAATCAAAATCTCCTTTTGGTCGAATTTTGATGACAAAGACTCCACTTGTATGGTTTATTGTATTTACTATATATGGAGGAATCAGTATGCTGTGGAGTGTTAGCTTTACCCTTACTGCATTTCGCGCCTTTGAGTGCATGGCTATGATTTTGTTGATAGTGGCCATTATGCAGTCTTTATTTACCACATGTAGAACTGATAAGATTATCGATTGGGTAATTTTGTATGTTGTAGTCGAGATTCTTTTTAGCCTACTGCGTACGTTGCGTTGGACAACGAGCCCATCTGCCTTGCTTGAGTCGTCCCAAATGATGAGTACGGTATTTTTCTTCTTGGCACTCTATTATCCGAGGAAACGATGGTACCACTATCTAATAATGGTAATGGCTCTCTTCTCTGGCTCTACTGTGGCCTATATCGGGATGGCAGCTGGAAGTATTAGTGTGCTGTGGACGAATACGAAACATAAGGTACCAATCTTTTTAGGTGTATTAGCAGTGGCAACGACTATTGTTGTCATAGGTCCAGAGAAGGTGCTGAAAGAAACAGTTTTTCACGATAAGGAATCTGTCTCATTGGAAGAAACAAGTGGTAGAGATAAACTAATGGAAGTTGCAATTGAAACAATGGAAACTCATCCGTGGGGACTCGGTTTTTTTGCTGGGGAGCCTGACGTCTTGTATTCTCGTGGACTGGGTGCGATTAATGCTCATAATTCTTTGTTTAGCGCAGGTATTGGTCTTGGTTATATCGGTGTATTGGTTATGGGAATATTCTTAATAAGGATGTTTTTTACAGTTTTCAGTCGAAAGATACCGATACAATATCGAGCACCGTTGATTGGTTGTTTCTTTGTCGGGTTCTTGCATTGTATGGGTAACCCCGCATTGGGCTCCCGTGTGTTTGGTGCATGGATTCCTGTGACCTTCTTATTTACATTAATATGTAGTTTCTATGTGTATGGAAGATACGCAAAGAAAGTTTAACTCTTAAAATCCTTGTTTTATGAATAGTAAAAAAGTGTTGTGGGTCAATCCCTCGTTTTTGGATTATAGGATTCCGTTGTATGCTAATTTGAAGGATAAATGTGATGACGAGTTTTATTTGCTCTATAGTAAAAGTCGAGTTCCTCAACGTTGTCATGACAAAATCATTGAAATACTAAAGGATAAAGCTTTATACATTGAGAATGAAAAAATCCTTAAATTTAAGTCTGAGTATATTTATGCGAATAAAGGAATCCGTATACCATTCCCTAAAGGATTGTATGCTAAAATAAAAAAAACGAAACCTAATCTAATTATCGCTGAAGGTTTCTTCCAGTTCACTCCATGGGCGGTGTGGTATTCTTTTATTCATCGTATACCTTTGCTCATAGCATATGAGCGTACAGCACATACGGAACGCAATTGCCCTCTGTGGCGTAGACTGTATCGGCGCTTTATTGGCCTTTTTGTTGATGGATATATAGTGAATGGGCAATTGACAAAGGAGTATTTAGTGTCTCAAGGAGTGAAGCCTGAGAATATTTTTACTGGAGGAATGTGCGCTGATAGTCATGGACTTGCTCAAAAAGTAAAGGATATGTTGCCCATGGAAAAAGTGGCTATGAGAGAATCTATAATC
This sequence comes from Bacteroidales bacterium, assembly GCA_015060865.1. Classification (GTDB taxonomy): domain Bacteria; phylum Bacteroidota; class Bacteroidia; order Bacteroidales; family Bacteroidaceae; genus UBA1189. The sequence continues at coordinate 74,124 of SUXS01000009.1, forward strand.
AGTAAAGAATGTCATGGACTCTTGTATATATTTGTGGGGCAGATGATACCAAGGAAGGGGGTATCTCAACTTCTTGAAGCATGGAACTTACATTGCGAGAGATATCCTGAAGATAGATTGTTACTGGTTGGAAATGGTGTGCAATTACCTGAGTTCCTTGAAAAATATGGTGACAATAAAACAATCATATTTACATCTAATGTAGATTATTCAGAAATATACAAGTATTATGCCATTTCTGACGTTTTCATTATTCCCACTTTAGAGGATAATTGGAGTTTGGTTGTACCTGAAGCTATGGCATGTGGATTGCCTATTGCGTGCTCTATCTATAATGGATGCTATCCTGAATTGGTGAAGAAAGATGAGAATGGCATTACTTTTGACCCTTTGAACAGAGATAATATACTTGAAACGTTGGCCTATTTCCATACACAAGACCTTCAGGAGATGGGAAAGAGGTCAATTGAGATTGAAAGAGAATATAATCCAGAGAATACGGCAGAAAAGATCATTTCTGCAGTGAACAGATATTTTTAATGTGACATCCTATGTACGAGAACAATTTAATCAAAAGGGTCAGTTATAAGTTCTTTGATCTCCTGCCCGATAAGCTCTTTATACAGCTCAAGTTCTTTAAGAATTTTCATCGATTCCCCAACTTGAAGAATCCACAAACTTTTAGTGAGAAGATTCAATGGCTCAAATTGTATGATCGTAACCCTCGCTACACGAATTTGGTGGATAAGTATGAGGTGAAAAAGATCGTGGCAGACCTTATCGGAGAACAATATATCATCCCTACATTGGGGGTATGGAACAATGCTGATGAGATTGATTACGATGCACTGCCCAATCAGTTTGTGCTGAAGGCAACTCATGATAGTGGACGAATTATTATTTGTAAGGATAAATCAAAGTTGGATAAAGAGTGGGCACGGAAGGAGATGGCGAAATCGTTGGAGCGTGACTTCTATGCGCTCACGCGTGAGTGGCCCTATAAAAATGTCCATAGAAGAATTATCGCGGAATTGTATATGGAGAATCCCCAAGATCCTGGTAGGGATTTGTCAGATTATAAATTCTTCTGTTTTGATGGAATTCCACATTATTGTCAAGTAATACGAAATCGCTCAAGTAAGGAGACGATAGATTTTTATGATATGCAATGGAATCATATGCCATTTGTTGGGCTTAATCCTGTAGTCTCTAATGGGCTTAATCCTGTAGAACGGCCAACATGTTTAGATGAAATGGTTGATGTTTGTACTAAATTGTCTAAAGGCTTCGCTTTTTCTAGAGTTGATTTATATGTTATTGACGATAAGGTGTATTTTGGAGAGATTACTTTTTATCCAGCAAGTGGAATGGGAGTCTTTACTCCTGTTGAATGGAATATTAAGTTGGGTGATTTGATAAAATTACCAATTGAGGAATAATAGTAAATAACTGAATCTATTTATGAAAATCTTATATATCCATAACGACTATGCTCGTCCGAGTGGCGAGGAGCATGCCTCGGGGGAGATCGCTAACCTATTGGTGGAGCATGGGCACGAAGTGAGATGGTTTAAGCGTAGCTCGGCGGAGATTGAAGGTAGTATCTTGGGGCAAATCAAGGCGTTCTTCGCTGGAGTGTATAATCCCTCGAGTGCAAAGGCTTTGCACAAAGTGTTGCGTGAATACCAACCGGATATCGTGCAGGTACAGAATCTCTATCCGTTGATATCTACATCTATTTTCAAAACATTGCGTAGATATGGTGCCCCCGTTGTTATGCGTTGCCCCAACTACCGCTTGTTCTGCCCCAATGGGCTATGTCTCGACAGCAGGGGAGAGGTGTGTGAGAAATGTTGGGGTAGAGGGAGAGAGTTTTGGTGTGTACGTAAGAATTGCGTAAATAGCTTCTTCAAAAGCCTTGGGTACGCAGTGCGTAATGCCTATGCTCGTATCACAGGAGATATCCGCAACGGAGTGGATGTGTTTATCGTGCAATCAGAATTTCAGAAACGTAAATTTGAGTCACAAGGTGTTCCTGCTCATCGTATCGGTATTCTTCCTGGCATAGCGCCTGTGGTGAGCGATGTCGCTCACGATGTGGCGATGGGTGACTATGTTACCTTTGTTGGTCGTGTGAGTGCCGAAAAGGGTATCTATGAGTTTATCGATGCGGCGCGTGCTTTACCTCATATTCCCTTCAAGGTGGCAGGTAACTTGGATGCCTCGTTCAAGATGCCACATGACCTCCCAAGTAATGTCGAATTTGTAGGTTTCTACAAGGGTGATGCACTCAACGAACTCTACTTGAGGTCTCGCATTATTGTAGTGCCCAGCAAATGGTATGAAGGCTTTCCGAACGTTATCGTACGGGCTATGCTGCTAAAGCGTCCTGTGATAACAACCAATATTGGGGCCATGCAGTCTATTATCGATCACGAGAAGAATGGCTTGCTTGTGCCTCCTGCCGACTCAAAGGCCCTCACTGAAGCTGTCAATAAGTTATGGGGCGATGTGGCTCTCTGCACTGCAATGGGCATTGATGGCAAAGCAAAAGCTGATGCACTCTATTCGCGTGAGGAAATCTATAAATCGCTAATGGGGATATATGAGCAGGCTTTGGTAAATAGTCGCAAATCAAAATAGGGAATATAGGATATGGATGTAATAAAGCAAATGCCGAAGCAACGGCAAAGCAATTTTGAACTATTGCGCATCGTGTCAATGATGTTGGTATTATTATGCCATTATGTGCCGACACGCAATTTGGTATGGATGAACTTTCTGTAGGGGGAGGGGTGTATCTTAATCTGTGGCTAAGAAGCCTGTCTATTGTTTGTGTACATTGTTTTATTTTGATATCGGGATGGTTTGGGATTAAGTATAAGATAAAGTCCTTGACTAATCTCTTGTTTCAAATGCTGTTCTGGTGTATCGCTTGTATTGCAATAGCTGTAATCATTACAGGAGACTTGTCTCCACTTCCTTCAGTGAAGACTTTTTTAAGTACGATTGTATATGGATGGTTCCCTGAATCATATCTGATATTATTCTTTGTATCTCCAATCTTAAATGCTTTTATAAATTCATGTAATGAGAAGGAACTCGGAAGATATATCATTTATTTCTATATCTTGAGTAGCATTGGAGGATATTTGTTGGGATGGTATGAATATAAAGCAGGAATGAGTGCTTTAAGCTTGTGTGGATTATATCTCATTGGTGCCTATTTGAAGAGAAGTAGCCTTAAGATATTTTCATTACAAGCCAAATATGATATGATGATTTATCTTGGATTGGGCTTTATGATGGTCGTTCTAAACTTAGTATTACTACGTATAGGAATATCTTCTTCACCTTATGGATATCTTAATCCTATCGTAATTTTGATGGCAATCTATTTATTTCTATTCTTTAAAAAGTTAGAGATAAAGCATAATAAAATCATCAATTTCTTTTCAGCTTCAGCTTTCTCTGTATACCTGTTTCATTGTAACATCTATCTGGGTGATAAGATAAGTGGAATGTGGAGAGATATAAATCTGCACTTTGGAGTATTCAGTTCGTTAATTGTAGCGATAGTATCTTTTGTTCTGATTTATTTATTCTGTACGTTGATAGATCAGATACGTATATGGGTATATAATCGTTGGGTTATGAAATAGAACCTTTGGCATAGAAGATTGTATATATGAAATCGAGTATAAAAGACCGCAGGTGGAAACATCTGCGGTCTTTGTGTTTTTGATGAGGGATGCTGATTTCTATTTACTCTTTCTGCTGATAGATACTGTTTCAGAAAGTGGATGTTTACCTTTCTCTTGTCCTTCAAAGGTAATGAATGTTCCTGAGATAGGCTATGGATAGTGCCTAAAGTTTTTCATTTTCACGTGGGTTAGGGTCTTGTTTGAGGGTGTTTGATGTAGTAACATTGTGGTGAGAAATGAGCGGTGAGTTGTGAGTGATGAAAGTGAAAACTGTAATAAGAAGGATAAAGACTATGAAAAGATTTTTGATGCAAGTGATGGAGTGGCTGAGAAGAGGAGTAACAGCCATAAAGAGTGACAAGGGAATAGTGAAAAGGTAAAGTACACTGAGCGTGTACGAAAACGATGATGAAAACCAACATCGAACTTATGGTAGACAGTTTTCATCTAAAGAAGTACCCGATTCTCTGATGCTCCGCATGGCATCGTTCATTGCCACCAGTAACCGCCGTTATTTGCTACACGATGAGAGCGGAAGTCACCGTTTTATCTGTGTGGAGCTGGCGCACTCCATTGATGTGGGTACGTCACATCAACAACAAACAGCTCTATACCGAAGTCATGGTTGCTCTTGGTGGTGGTGAGCGTTGCTGGTTTAATGAGGAGGAGACTCGCCAGCTCGAGGCGCACAATGCCGACTATTCTGCACGTCGTGGCGTGTGGGATTTGTTGAACCGTTACTTCACGGTGTGCGACATTCCCAATGATACAGAAGAGAGAATCGACACGCTATGGCCAGCTACAGAGGTGTATGACTTTTTCTACGACCTCTCGCCCATGTCTATGGCGGGTATCGAGCGCTCTGGTTTTGCTCATTATCTAAAACGTCTGGGAGCACAGCAGGTGCGGGTGAAGAATCGGAGGTTGTATGGTGGGAGGAACGCAATGAGGGATTTCTATATGGTGTTACTTGTCTCTCTGCTCTCGCTCCGCTGTGCCAATATGAGACAATATTTTCATATGATGGCTTGCCTACTCGGCATAACCCAAGCAAGCTTGGTCATGCTTTCACTGCGCTGTGCCTGCCACCCCAAATATGAACTTTTTTCACCGTATTAGGTTATAGGATTTGTTGCGCTTATTTAGAAAAAGTTATATGGTCAAGCGATAAATATAAGGAAAATTACGGGAATGAACAGCGTACGCTGTGAAAAAAAGGAAAATTAGTTTAAATATTTCGTTCTTTTTATGTATTTTTGCAAAAATCATCTTGATGAAAGGGTGAAAAAGTACTTTAATATACGTTACGAATTTGATAAGGCTGTGGTGCAAGAATGCATCGCACTGCAGGTGGAGCAGCCAGAGGCTGGTTACATTTGTGTGGCGGATGCCAATATATTGCAGCAGGTGCATAACGATCTCAGCTACCGTGATGTGTTGGATGGAGCTATGTTTTCCATCTGCGACAGTAGTTGGGTGCCTGTTTTTATAAGTTGGATACATGATGTGCATCATAATCAATATTGTGGTAGTACGATTTTCAAGGATATCCTGGAGATGAAGCGCTATCGGCAGTTCTTTATGGGTACCTCTACAGAGGTGCTCACTGCACTGAAAGAGAATATTGCCCAGATAGATCCTGCCGTCAATGACATGACCTTCTACGAATTGCCATTCTGTAAGGTGGAGGAGTTTGACTACCCAGCCATCGCCGAGATGGTGAACCGTGATAATCCTGACATCATCTGGGTAGCCTTGGGTGCTCCCAAGCAGGAGATATTCATGAGCAAGTTGAACCCTTATCTTAATCGTGGGGTACAAATTGCCATAGGGGCCGCCTTCAAGTTCTATAGCGGACAGGAAGAGAAACGTGCTCCGGAATGGATGTGCCGCATGCGTCTGGAGTTTTTGTATCGTATCTATGCGCAGCCTAAAAAGCAGATAAAGCGGTGCTGGCTGATACTTAAAGCACTCCCACAGATACTGTGGCAAGAGCGAAAACGCAAAAGAGGGAAATGATAGGAGGTGATTAGCTTTTGACTCTCCCTTAACCATTCATCGCTCAACTCTTCTCCCCATAGTCACATGAAATTCTTCGAACTGCTACAAATAGCGATTGGCCGTAGAATGGAATTTTCGCAGGCTCCTACCGAAGAGGAGTGGCGCGGTCTCTTCCAATTGGCCAAGAAGCAGGCGATGGTGGGGATTGCTTTTTTAGGGGTTGAAAAATTACCCAAGGAACTGCGCCCCCCAAAGGCGGTACTTGTGTCGTGGTACCTGCAAACACAGAAAATAAAGGAAAAGAACATTGAACTGGATAAGGCCACTGCTGCTGTGGCTCAAATATTTCGTGAAGAGGGATTTGATAACCTGATCCTTAAAGGGCAAGGGATAGCGCAACTCTATCAGGTGAGAGAGGTAGGCACTCATATTGGGGCATACCGAACTCCCGGTGATATTGATGTGTGGCTCGAAGGTGACCGCAAGACAATAGCTGATTATGTGCGTAGGCATGTGCCTGATGGTGATATCGTATATCATCATGTGGATTTTCCCGTATTGGAGAATGTGCCTATAGAGGTACACTTTACTCCGTCGTGGATGAACTCTCCCGTGACGAACAGGCGCCTGCAACGATTTTTTAGAGATGAAAGAGAGCTATCGGCTGGTGGTAACAATCGACAGGCTGCACTCGATGGGCAGATGAAGTGTCTGTCCGAGGTCAATAGAACGGACTCTCTTTGGGCAAAAGAAGCTCATTCCCATGATAAAGGACTGCCCACACCAACCTTAGCCTTCAATCGGGTATATATATTGGTGCATATCTATCGGCACTTGTTTTTTGAGGGGATAGGATTGCGTCAACTGCTTGATTACTACTTCGTGTTGCAGCAGGGCTTCACAGAGGAGGAACGCAAGGAGACAATGCGGGTGCTGTGCTCGTTGAAGATGAAGCGTTTCACAGAAGCGGTAATGTGGGTGCTACACGAAGTGTATGGCTTGGAACAAGACTATATGCTCACTGCCCCCAATGAAGTGGAGGGGCGCTTCTTGCTCAATGAGGTGCTGCTTGCTGGAAACTTCGGACATTATGATGAACGCTTGAAACATACACATGGCGAAAGTGCCTTTCATTGGGGAATGCGTAAGGTGATACGTAATTTCCGTTTCGTGCGTAGCTATCCATCAGAGGTGCTATGGGGCCCCTTCTTTAAGGGTTGGCAATGGTGCTGGAGGAAATGGGTATGGAATAAAAGGACGCGAAGGGAATAGCTGGCGGTAGAAAGGATATAAAAATGAGGCATAAGATGAGACGGATGTCTCAATCAAGGAAGAGGATGTACCCATGGGTGCATCCTCTTTCTTTTTGTCGTTGCTTCTCCTTGCAAACTCTCCCTCTGTTTATAGCGAACGAAGCCTTCAGAGGGTTGGCTAAATGACTAAAAATAAAAATATGCTTATTCCACCACTTCGGCATCCTCTACCTCGATATTGCGTAGGTCGGTGCTTCTGTGTTTCCCCATTCTGATGAGCTGGATAATATCACTCAAGGAACTTACCAAACATCCGATACCTATTACGATAAAGGGGAGTGAGGCTGCTTCGAATGGATTGAAGAAGATGAACAAACCCATTAGCAATACGGCTATAGGGAATACGTATAATCCTCCTGGAACAGGCACTATGTGGCTGGAGGTTGACAAGGTGGCCAACTGATGAATGCCGAGAACAACCAATACTGCTCCCAAGACATACATGAATATCCCGACAAAGAAGGAGGGCGACAGCACTAACCAAAATCCTAACAGGAAACTGCCTAAAGCTGCAAAGGGAAACATAGGATGGCTGTGGCGGTGACGGAAGTAGGTGAACAGGGAATAGAAGCCGGGAATCATGAACAGGATACCAACTGCTATGATGAGGATATTGATGGCTTGGTAGCCCAATGTGACGAGAAGCACTCCTATCAGTAATATACTGATACTGCGGACAAGTTGTACGTTCATTGTCTGAGAAGTTTGGATGAATTATCTGTTTAGAATCTCTTTGGATTTTACCGTTAATATGATGTGACGAATTTATGACTTTTTATGAGAGTAACCAAATTTATGACTATAAAGTTTTCAAAATTTATAAATTACAAGCCGGATAACTGTTTTTTTCATTATCTTCGCAGATGGATAATGCAATAAACCGTATGAGTCAGGAAAAACAGACCTCTATTCTGCTGATATACACAGGTGGTACTATCGGTATGATACAGAACCCAGAGACTGGAGCACTGGAGAATTTCAATTTTGACCAATTGCTGCAGCATGTGCCGGAGATCAAACAGTTTAATCTTGATATCTTTGCATACGCCTTTGAACCTCCTATCGATTCGTCGGATATAGGCCCTGAATCGTGGACGAAAATGGTGGAGATTATCTACTCCAACTATGAACGGTATGACGGTTTTGTGATATTGCATGGCACCGATACCATGGCCTTTACGGCTTCTGCTCTCAGCTTTATGCTTGAAGGACTGATGAAACCGGTAATCCTTACTGGTAGTCAACTTCCGATAGGTGCTTTGCGTACGGATGGTAAAGAGAATCTATTGACCTCTATTGAAATCGCGGCTGCAAAGCATGATGACGGTACGCCGGTGGTGCCTGAGGTGTGCATATTCTTCCACGAAAAACTGATGAGAGGAAATAGGACAACTAAGGTAAGTGCCGAGAATTTTGATGCATTCGAGTCAAATAATTATCCTATCCTGGCCCATTCGGGTATTGAACTCCAGTATTTCCATGAGCGTATCAGACCTTATGACGCCAACGCGACTTTAGTGCCTCACTATGCCATGAATACGGATATATTCATCTTCTCGCTCTTCCCGGGAATACAACCGGATGTGGTAAGGAAGGTACTGAATGGCAAGGAACTGAAAGGGATTATATTCCGAACTTTCGGTAGTGGCAATGCTCCGCAGAAACAATGGTTGGTGGATGCGTTGACCGAAGCAACGAAAGCTGGAAAGATCATTGTAAACATCACCCAATGTAGCACCGGAAGTGTGAAGATGAGGCTTTATGAGACAGGGCGCCAACTGCTTGCTTCTGGTATTATTAGTGGCAACGACTCTACCGTGGAGGCAGCCATCACCAAACTGATGTTCTTGATAGGCAAGGGGCTGAGTGCGGAAGAGATTCATGATGAGATGAAACGCTCCATAGCTGGAGAGATAACGGTGTGAGCGGGATACCACATAATCGAGTTTTTTACTAACAGGATATAAATATGAGACGATTCATTAGCTTTATGTTATTGGCTATCCTTGGCACAACATTATATGCGCAAGGAACAATAGAGGATTACAAACGTGCTTTCGGGTTGCGGGCTAAGTATAGCAATAAGGTGTATTATGACAATGTACAACCAAACTGGATAGGCAAGACACACATCTTCTGGTATGTACGCAATACTCCGGATGGACGAATCTATGTAGTGGTCAATGCCGACAAACAGAAACGGGTGCAGCTGTTTGACCACAAGAAACTGGCTCAAGCACTGAGAACGGCTACAGGTCGTGACTATAAGGCTGAGGCCTTGTATCTGGATCGATTGTCGGTAGAAGAGGCGTTGGACGTATGTCGTTTCCAGACAAACGGGCATCGATGGACTTATAACATCCGCAAAAATAAGCTGACGGATGAAGGTGCCATACCGCAGCAACGTGGACGTCAACGCCATTGGATGGAACGGGATGATGAGTTGCATGCTGATCCGGTAACCTCTCCTGACGGTAAATATACCGCTTATATAAAGAATCATAATATATATGTGCGTTCGCGTGAGACGGGTAAGGAGCGCCAATTGAGTATAGACGGCACGTTGGCCAATTACTATTCGGCTTATATCAGATGGAGCCCCGACAGTAAAAAGGTGGTGGCATGTAAGATTAGACCTACAGAGAAACGTTATGTGTACTACGTGGAGTCATCGCCAACCGATCAGCTGCAACCCAAACTGCACAAGCAGGAATATGCCAAGCCTGGTGATGAGCTGCCCTTCAAGGTTCCTTGCATATATGAGGTAGAGACAGGACGTGCCATTATACCTTCTACGGAGCTGTTTGGACATCAATATTATATCACCTCTCCGGTATGGGATAAGGATAGCCGTACGCTGACTTTCGAATACAATGAGCGGGGACATCAGAACTATCGGCTGCTGGAACTGTCGGCCGAGGATGGCAGTGTGCGCCCCATCATCAATGAGTCGAGCGACAAGTATGTCAATTATTATCGGATATACCGGCATCATCTGAAGGATGGTAAACGCATTATATGGTCGAGTGAACGTGACAACTGGAACCACTTATATATGTATGACCGTGCCACAGGAAAGGTGCTCCATCAGATTACAAGCGGTGAATGGTATGTACGTGATGTCCTTCGTATAGATGAAGAGAACGAATGGATATACTTTACTGCCAATGGCATGCCGCTGGATGAGGCACATGCCAATGAAGACCCATATCATATCCGTTACTATCGTATAGGTTTTGATGGAAATGGACTTGTCTGTCTGACTCCTGAGGCTGGTACACACAAAGCTTGGTTCTCACATGATATGAAATACTTGGTGGATGTATATTCTACAGCTAACGAAGCGCCTGTTGCTGCACTGCGTCAAGTGTCGGATGGCAGCGTGGCGATGCCTCTTGAAAAGGCTGACATCAGCCGACTGGAGGCAGAGGGATGGCATGCGCCTGAAGTGTTTGTGGCAAAAGGACGTGATGGACAGACGGATATGTGGGGACTCATCATCCGTCCGTCAAATTTTGACCCGACGAAGAAGTATCCTATTGTGGAGTACATATATCAAGGACCAGGTGACCATTATGTGCCCAAAGCATTCACTCCCCATCATTATTACATGACTTCGTTGGCCGAGCTGGGGTTCATTGTTGTGATGGTAGACGGAATGGGTACATCGTTCCGCTCGCGTGAGTTTGAGAATGTATGCTACAAGAATCTGAAGGATGCCGGATTGCCGGATCATATCAGTTGGATAAAGGCTGCTGCCGACAAGTATGCCTATATGGATATTGACCGTGTGGGTATCTATGGCTGTTCGGCTGGCGGACAGGAAGCCATGACTGCCGTACTTTTCCATCCGGAGTTTTATAAAGCGGCCTATTCGGCCTGTGGTTGTCATGACAACCGTATGGATAAGATATGGTGGAACGAACAGTGGCTGGGCTATCCTGTAGGTGAGCAGTATAAAGAGGGTTCTAATGTGGAGAATGCCCATTTGCTTACCCGTCCGCTGATGCTTGTGGTGGGGGAGATGGATGATAATGTGGATCCGGCATCTACGATGCAGGTAGTGAATGCCCTTATCAAAGCCAATAAGGATTTTGAGTTTGTATTCCTGCCAGGCCAACGCCATACGATGGGAGAGGCCTATGGGGAACATAAACGCTACGATTTCTTTGTCCGTCACTTATTGGGCATGAATCCTCCGCTTTGGAATGAGGTAAAATAATTTATTTGTTTTTAGAAATTTTTTGTTGATTCAAACGTTATATATATAATGGTTTGAAAAAGTAATGTTGCATTATGGAACGAGTAACCCTATTGCCTTCTGAAAAGCTTTTTGATGGCTGGATTTCACCCATTTATCTTCCCGAAGGGAAAGATAAGTATTATTTGCGCAATAAACAAGTGAAGACTCCTAAATCCGGTTGGCGTCATTTGAGGAGTGATGAAATAGAACAATTGGTGAAGAATAACAATGCTGCTGCAAGCTGGGATACCATCTGGGTGACCGATGACTTTGAACCGCGTATGGTCAAAGACAATAAGTTTTATGGCACCGTGCGTATTGGCCGCGTGAGCAATAATGCTTTGCAATTTCATGATCTGCGTCTTCCTGTAGGTATCACCAACAGCTCAATCCACTCATGTGATATCGGAGACGATTGTGCTATTCACGATGTGCATTATCTCTCTCATTATATCATCGGTAGTCAATGTATGCTGTTTAACATACAGGAGATGTCTACTACTGACCATGCGAAGTTTGGCAATGGTATTGTGAAAGATGGCGAGAATGAGGCGGTGCGTGTACGCATACAGATTATGAACGAGATTGGATGCCGCAGTGTGATGCCTTTTGATGGCATGATCGCTGCCGATGCCTATATGTGGGGTAAATATATTGACGACAAAGTATTGCAGCAGCGCTTGTCAGATATTACTCAGAATACGATTGACCATCACCGTGGGTATTATGGAACAATTGGTGAAGGGTGTGTCATCAAGAATTCCTCCATCATAAAGGATGTGAAGATAGGACAGGCATGCTATATAAAAGGAGCTTCAAAACTGAAGAATATTACCATCAATTCATCTGATAAGGAACCTTCGCAGATTGGCGAGAACGTTATTCTTGTAAATGGGATTGTGGGGTATGGGTGTCGTATTTTCTATTCGTGTACGGCTGTCAAGTTTGTGCTCGGAAACAATTGCAATCTGAAGTATGGGGCACGCCTTATCGATTCTATCATGGGCGATAATAGTACGATCTCATGCTGTGAAGTACTTAACAACCTGATCTTCCCGGCTCACGAACAGCATCATAACAATTCGTTCCTGATAGCTTCGGTAATCATGGGACAGAGCAATATGGCTGCAGGTGCTACAATCGGCTCTAATCATAACAGCCGTACGAATGATAATGAGATTGTGGCAGGAAGAGGCTTCTGGCCCGGATTGTGTAGCTCTGTCAAGCACTCGTGCAAGTTCGCTTCATTTACTTTACTCTCAAAATCGGACTTCCCTGCTGAGATGATAATCCCACTGCCGTTCTCGTTGGTCAACAATAATGTACGTACTAACGAGTTGGAGGTAATGCCTGCCTATTGGTGGATGTATAATATGTATGCCTTGGCACGTAATTCGTGGAAATACCAGAGTCGTGACAAACGTCGGACAAAAGTGCAAAACATTGAGTTTGATACTTTCGCTCCTGATAGCATGGAGGAGACTATTGCTGCCCGTAAGCTACTTGAGATCTGGACCGCTAAGGCATGGCTGCGTGCTCAAGGTGAGGATGAAAATGGACGTAGCGAAAAATGGTTGCGCGATAAGGGACATGAGTTGCTGCATGGGGATGAGCAGAGTGTAGAGGCTCTTGACGTATATGGTGAACATATGGAGAAAAGTCTCCGTAAGGTACGTATCCTAAAGGTATACCGAGCGTATCATGCATACGGCGACATGCTTATCAACTATGCCATGACTAATATCTTGGCGTATACAGAATCACATCCGGAAATAGACTTGATGGCTCTGTCACGTCAGCTTGAAAGTCGTCGACAGAGAGAATGGATTAATTTGGGCGGACAGTTGATGATGACTACCGACTTTGATCGTTTACGCATGGACATCCGTGAAGGACGGCTGAACTCGTGGAAGGCTATTCATAAACGCTACAATGAGATTTGGAAGAGATATCCGATGGACAAGCTCCGTCATGCTTACTTGTCGTTGTGTTTTGTTATGGGAGTTGACAAGATGGCTCCAGCTACATGGCTTGAGGTGTTGGCTCACGAGGAACGCATCCAACAATATATTGCCAATCAGGTATATCTGTCTCGCAAGAAAGACCATGACAACACCTTCCGCCATGCAACGTATCGTAATGCGGAGGAAATGGATGCTGCCATCGGATCTATAGAAAGCAATGGTTTTGTAAATCAGATGCGTAAGGAGAGTATTGTCAATCTTGCCAAGATAGATGCTCTGCGCAATAGCTTGGAAGGTATTTAAGATTAGGATAGGATGCTTGTATAGATTAGAAGTCACGTGCCGAGGTTTATGATGCACGTGACTTCTTATATTATATGGTGTGAAGTGTTTCCTTTTACTCCTCTTTGTTTAGGTTGTTGAGCCAGGCCGTAGCCATGGCGTCGCTTGGCATCTGCCAGGATGTACGAGGACTGAGTGATACACTTCCCACCATAGGCCCATCGGGCATGCAGGAACGTTTGAACTGTTGGTTGAAAAATCTGCGAAGGAATGTCTGTAGCCAATGCTTGATGGTGGCATTATCGAACCGCCCGGCAAATGTCTGACATGCCAGATAGTATATCTTCTCAGGGATGTAGCAAGAACGCAGGAAGTGGTAGATAAAGAAGTCGTGTAGTTCGTATGGGCCAACCAGATCTTCAGTCTTCTGCTTGATGCTTCCATCTTCTTTGGCTGGTATCAATTCAGGACTGATGGGGGTATTTACTATATCGAGAAGGGTACTGCGTACGACCCCTTCACAATGATGATAGGCGTACCATTGTACCAGGTGTTTTACAAGTGTCTTTGGCACACCTGCATTGACTCCATACATTGACATGTGGTCTCCGTTATAGGTAGCCCATCCTAACGCTAGTTCAGATAGGTCACCTGTACCTATGACAATCGCATTTTCCTTATTGGCAACATCCATCAGCAGTTGTGTACGTTCGCGAGCCTGACTATTCTCATAGGTAGTGTCGTGTACGGAAATGTCGTGTCCTATGTCATGGAAATGTTGGATACAGGCTTCTTTGATACTGATTTCGCGTAAGGTGATGCCTAATTCACGCATTAGGGTGAGTGCATTGCTGTAGGTGCGGTCGGTGGTTCCGAAGCCAGGCATTGTAATGCCTATGATGCCTTGGCGTGGTAAGGCCAACTTATCAAATGTGAGTACACAAACAAGAAGGGCCAATGTGGAGTCGAGGCCCCCAGAAATACCTATGACCACCTTATCGGCATGTATGTGATGTAGACGTTTGGCCAATCCTGCTGCTTGGATGGAAAGCACTTCATTGCAATGGGACTTAAGGGTTTCATCTTTTGGTATGAATGGGGTGGGAGAGAAGGTGCGTACCAATATTTTACCGGATGGAGAAACTGGCTGTACCTGAATATGTGTTATCTCCTCTTTAAGATTTTGCTGCGCAAAGGCAAACGAGGCATTTCTGCGTCGTTCGGTATGGAGACGATCAATATCAATGTCGTTATATATCAGTTGTTGCCCTAAAGCAAACCGTTCACTTTCGCATAGGATATGACTGTTTTCTGCAATAAAAGCACTATTGCCATATACTGCATCGGTGGTCGACTCTCCGAATCCGCAGCTGCAATAGGTATAACCGCAGTGTGTACGTCCCGATTGTTGCATTACAAGCATACGACGGTATGACTGATTGCCCACCATTTCAACTGCCGATGCTAAGCAGAAGATGAGTTCGGCTCCTGATAATGCCAGATGTGAACTGGGGGGAGTGGGGCAACCTAACTCTTCTCCAAACTCAACGGCAAATCGATATAGGGATGTGTCAAATAATAAATAGCGACCTATTGGGACTTGTTGGCCAGCATAGCAGATGCTCTCTCTTGTTAAGTGTTTGCCCGATACGAACTTATATGGCTGTTCTGCTGTAATGATTTTGGGAACAATACCTAAAATATGTCCGCTCTGAATGACAGCTGCGCAGTTGTACAATGCTCCGTTAACCTCTAAAGGCATGCCAATAATAAATATATTATCCGTGGAGGCAGTATGACGGGTGAAATGAAATACAGCGTTCTCCGTCTCGCGGAGTAGGGTCGACTGTAGGAATAAATCGCCACAAGTACATCCTGTGACACATAGCTCAGGAAATACTGTAATAGCTATGCCTGATTGGTAAGCTTCGTCAGCCATCTTGCATAGTTGCTCTACATTATAGGCCGGATTGGCTACACTTACAGTAGGAATAGCTGCTCCCACTCTAACAAATCCATAGTCTGTCATAGTTGTATAATTGAGTGAATAATACTGCAAATGTACACTAAAAAAATGGGGGAAGTTCCTTTTTAAAGAAAAAAGGATAGAAAATAGATGTATTTTTCGCAAAGCCCCTAATTTTTCAGTAATTTTGCACTCATTATGATCAGTATTGAGAACCTAAAAGTAGAGTTTGGCGCTACGCCGCTGTTTCAGGGAGTCAGCTATATCATCAATCCGAAAGACCGCATAGCTCTTGTGGGCAAGAATGGTGCAGGCAAGAGCACCATGCTCAAGATATTGGCAGGCCTACAACAGCCTACCGATGGCACGGTGAGCATGTCCAAGGATATCTCGGTGTGCTATCTGCCGCAGGTGATGAAACTGGCCGATGAACGCACCGTGCGTGAAGAGACCGAGCTGGCTTTTTCCCATATCAGTCGGCAGAAAGAGATGCTCGACAGGTTGGCAACCGAGTTGGCCGAGCGTACAGACTATGAGAGTGAGTCGTATCACGAACTCATAGAACGTTTCACTCGCGAGAACGAACGCTTTCAGATTATTGGTGGTGCCAACTATCATGCCGAGATGGAGCAGACATTGGTGGGCTTGGGCTTCCGTCGTGAAGACTTCGACCGCCCCACCTCGGAGTTCTCGGGTGGCTGGCGCATGCGTATCGAGTTGGCGAAACTCCTGCTGCAGCACCCCGATGTGTTGCTGCTCGACGAGCCTACCAACCACCTCGATATAGAGAGTATACAATGGCTCGAGGAGTTCCTCGCACGTAATGGCAAGGCGGTGGTGCTCGTCAGTCACGACCGTGCTTTCATCAATAATGTCACTAATCGTACGATAGAAATCACTTGCGGCACTATTCACGACTATCGCGTGAAATACGATGAGTATGTGGTGTTGCGTCGTGAGCGTCGTGAGCAGCAGCTCCGTGCATATGAGAACCAACAGAAAGAGATTGCCGATATCACCGATTTTATAGAGCGCTTCCGCTACAAACCCACCAAGGCCATACAGGTGCAGAGCCGTATCAAGCAGTTGGAAAAGATGGTGCCTGTGGTCATCGATGAGGAGGATCGCAGTACATTGCGCCTCAAGTTCCGTCCTGCCCAGCGTAGTGGTAGCTATCCCATCATCTGTGAGGATACCGCCAAGAGCTATGGCAATCATCTTGTATTCAAGGATGTGAACCTCACCATTCGTCGTGGCGAGAAGGTGGCTTTTGTGGGAAGAAATGGTGAAGGCAAGACCACACTCGTGAAGTGCATCATGGGTGAGATTCCTTTTGAAGGAAAGCTCACCTTGGGTCATAATGTAGAGATAGGCTATTTCGCACAAAACCAGGCTCAGCTCCTCGATGAAAACCTCACCGTTTTTGATACTATCGACCGTGCAGCAGTGGGGGATATTCGTCTCAAGATACGTGACATCTTGGGCGCTTTCATGTTTGGTGGTGAGGCATCAGATAAGAAGGTCAAGGTGCTCTCGGGTGGTGAGCGTAGCCGATTGGCCATGATCAAACTCCTGTTAGAATCGGTCAATCTGCTTATCCTCGACGAGCCTACCAACCACCTCGATATGCGCTCCAAGGATGTGCTCAAGGAGGCTATCCGTGAATTTGACGGTACCGTCATCCTCGTAAGCCACGACCGTGAGTTCCTTGATGGCCTTGTGTCCAAGGTGTATGAGTTTGGCGGAGGCAAGGTGAAGGAGCACTTAGGTGGTATCTATGATTTCTTGCAGAGCAAGGGGGGCGCTGTTTCTACCGACTCAGCCCGTTCGCTGGACTCTGTCATGACTGCTACTAAGTTCGTTCAATCCGCCTCAAAGGAGTCCAATGAGAGGGTTGCTGGAGGTGGTGCTGCCGACTATGCAGCTCGCAAAGAGCAGGCCAAGGCACAACGCAAGTTGCAGAAGAGGGTAGAGGAGTGTGAGAAACGCGTTACCCAGATAGAGACCGAACTGCGGGAACTCGAAGAGTGGATGGCCACACCTACCGGTGCTGCCAACCCAGCTCTTTTTGAGCAATACAACAAACTGAAGAATACACTTGCCGAAGCCGAGGCCGAATGGGAAGAGGCAATGATGGCGATGGAAAGTTAGAATTATCATACAATAATTTATAAACAACAAACAATGAAAAAAACATTTATTGCTATGGCCATAGTTGCCTTGACTGCATGTAATGCAAAGCACGACAATCCCGTGCTGGCCGATTCGGCACTGCCCTTTGGCGCTCCCGAGTTTGCCAAGTATCAATCGACCGACTACGAAGCTGCCTTCATGGAGGGCCTTGCCGAGCAGCGTGCCGAGATTGACGCTATCGTAGCCCAGACAGAGGCTCCCACCTTTGACAACACCATCGCTGCACTTGAGCGCAGTGGTAAGAAGTTGGCCAAGGTGAGTGGCGTGTTCTACAACCTCAATGAGACCGATGCCGACGATGTGATGCGCGAGACAGAGAAAAAGCTGTCGCCCATCCTCACCGAGCACAGCGCCTACATGACGATGAACGAGGCGCTCTTTGCCCGTGTGAAGGCGCTCTACGACACCAAGGCTTCACTGGGTCTAACCCGTGAGCAGGAGATGGTGCTCGACAAATACTACCGTATGTTTGTGAAAGGTGGTGCCCTGCTCGATGCCGAGAAGAAGGCACAGCTCATGGAAATCGACAAGCAGCTCTCGCTGGCCAGTATCGAGTTTGGCGAGAATGCCTTGGCCGAGACCAACGCCTTCGAGCTCGTTATCACTGATGAGAAGGACCTCGCAGGTCTGCCCCAAAGCTCTATCAACGCTGCACGCGAAGCTGCTCAGGCTGCCGGCAAGGAGGGATGGCTCTTCACCCTACACAAGCCCAGCTGGATTCCCTTCCTGCAGTATGCCGACAACCGTGAGTTGCGCAAGCAGATGTACCTCGGCTATATCAACCGTGGCGACAACAACAACGAGAACGACAACAAGGCTGTCATCGCCCGCATCCTCAAGCTGCGTCAGCAGAAGGCTCAGCTCTTTGGCTACGAGACCTTTGCACAGTATCAGCTCGAGGACAAGATGGCCAAGACTCCCGAGGCTGCCTATAACCTCCTGATGACTATCTGGAATGCCGCGCTGCCCAAGGCCAAGGCCGAGGCTGCCGAGCTGCAGAAGATGATGGATGCCGAGGACAAGGGCGAGAAGCTTGAGGCATGGGACTGGTGGTACTACACCGAGAAGTTGCGCGAGGCTAAGTATGCGCTCAGCGAGAGCGAGCTGCGTCCCTACTTCTCACTCGACAACGTGCGCAAGGGTGCCTTCATGGTATCGGAGAAGCTCTTCGGCATGAAGTTCCAACCCATCGAGGGATTGGATGTGTACCATCCCGAAGTGGAGACCTTCGAAGTACTCGATGCCGACGGCTCACACCTCGCACTCTTCTATACCGACTACTTCCCCCGCGCTACCAAGCGTGCCGGAGCCTGGATGAACAATATCGTGGATGCATCGAACATCGATGGTGAGAACCAGCGCCCGATGATTGTCAATGTGGGCAACTTCACCCGTCCCACAGGCGACACTCCCTCTCTCTTGACTATTGACGAGACCCGCACGCTCTTCCACGAGCTGGGTCATGCTCTCCACGGATTCCTCACACAGACCAAGTACCCCTCGGTGAGTGGTACCAGCGTAGCCCGCGACTTCGTGGAACTTCCCTCACAAATCATGGAGCACTGGGCTATCGAGCCTGAGGTGATGAAGATGTATGCCCTCCACTATGAGACGGGCGAGCCTATCACCGATGAACTCATTGCCAAGATGCAGGCTACCTCATCATTTAATTCTGGCTTCGAGACCGTGGAACTTGTAGGTGCTGCCCTGCTCGATATGGAATATCACATGCTTACCGACTATACAGACTTTGAGGCAAATGCTTTTGAGAAGTCTGTAGCCGACAAGATTGGTCTTATCCCGCAGATTGCCTTCCGCTATCGCGGTCCCTACTTCAACCACGTGTTCAGCGGTGGCTATGCGGTAGGTTACTACAGCTACCTGTGGGCCGAGGTGCTCGATGCCGACGGTTTCGAGGCATTCAAGGAGAAGGGTATCTTTGACGAGGCTACCGGTCGCAGCTTCCGCAAGAACATCCTCGAGATGGGTGGTAGCGAAGAGCCTATGACACTCTACAAGCGCTTCCGTGGTGCCGAACCCAACCCCGAGGCCCTGCTCCGCAATCGTGGCTTGATTGATTAAAGAGTGATAGAGCATAACAATAAAGAACGCGCGAGCATGTCTCGCGCGTTCTTTATTTTCAGGCAATCGTTAGTTCGTAAATCTATCAGTATGTGGTGAATAACCACTTGATAGTTGCTCTATTCTATTTCATTACTCCTTTGCTGCTAACGCTTCTTCAAGCTTGATATTCATGGCTCGTGCCACTCCTTCACCATAGTGCGGATCGGCGCGATAGCAGTTACGTATGTGACGCTGCTTGATAAAGAGTTCTGCATCGCCCATAGCACGTGCCGTATTGGCAAAAAGTAGTTCCTGTTCCTCGGGAGGCATCAGGCGGAAGAGGTTGCCTGGCTGGCTGTAGTAGTCGTCATCATACTCCCGCTCATTATAGTTGTAGGCATCACCATGTAAGGGTAGGGGAGGTTCCTTCGTGTGGGGAGAGTCTTTCCATTCACCCCAGCTGTTGGGCTCGTAACCTTTGGTAGAGCCGTAATTGCCATCCACGCGCATGGCACCGTCGCGATGGTAAGCATGGAAGGGGCAGCGCGGACGGTTGACAGGTATTTGTTCTAAGTTTACTCCCAAGCGATAGCGCTGTGCATCGCCATAGGAGAAGAGACGTCCCTGCAGCATCTTGTCGGGCGAGAAACCGATGCCCTCCACTACATTGATAGGATTAAAGGCTGCTTGCTCCACCTCGGCAAAGTAGTTTTCGGGGTTACGGTTTAGCTCCAGTATGCCCACATCGTGCAAGGGGAAGTCACCGTGTGGCCACACTTTAGTGAGGTCGAATGGGTTGATGCGGTAGTTCATTGCCTCCTCCTCAGTCATCAGTTGCACCTGGAAGAGCCAACGGGGAAAGTCTCCGCGCTCGATACTCTCGTAGAGGTCGCGTTGGTGCGACTCACGGTCCTTGGCTATGATAGCCTCGGCCTCCTCGTCGGTAAGACATTTGATACCTTGCAAGGTACGCAGATGGAACTTCACCCAAGTACGCTTATTATCCTTGTTATAAAAGCTGTAGGTGTGACTGCCGAATCCGTGCATATGGCGGTACGACAGGGGAATACCGCGCGGACTCATCGTGATGGTTACCTGATGCAGCGCTTCGGGGAGCAGTGTCCAGAAGTCCCAATTGTTTGATGCACTGCGCATGTTGGTGCGCGGATCACGCTTAATGGCGTGGTTGAGGTCGGGAAATTTCAGCGGGTCGCGCAGGAAGAATACCGGTGTGTTGTTCCCTACAAGATCCCAGTTGCCCTCTTCTGTATAGAACTTCATGGCAAATCCGCGTATGTCACGTTCGGCATCAGCCGCTCCGCGCTCGCCTGCCACGGTGGAGAAGCGTACGAAACACTCCGTCTGCTTGCCCACCTCACTGAAGATGGCTGCCCGTGTATATTGCGTGATATCGTGCGTCACAGTGAAGGTGCCGTAAGCACCCGAACCCTTGGCATGCATGCGTCGTTCGGGTATCACCTCGCGGTCAAAGTGTGCCAGTTTCTCTATCAGCCACGGATCCTGCATCAGTATGGGGCCACGCTGGCCTGCCGTCTGCGAGTTTTGATTGTCGGCCACAGGGCGTCCGTTGGCCGAGGTTAGTCGTTTCTTTTCCATTGTAACAGGGATTTGATGTTTGAATTAGATATTTTTAGAAATAAGTATTAAAGAGTTGATTTGTATTCAGGTAATGCAAATCTTTTAACAAAGTTTATAAGGGATTGTTTATCGAAAAACTTACTTAATCTTTAGTCTTTTAGAGCATTGTCATGGTGATGATGGATGTTGTAAGTAAAGAATTGTACTGGGAAAAAGGATGATTGCAGCATAAAAAATATATGTAGCCATGAACAAAATACCAGTCTGCCGAGTTCTACTGTTGAGCAACAGCAAAAGCTGCTACCTTACATAAATAACTTTTTCTTAATCATTCAATCTGTTAGACTGCTTCTCTTAGTGATAAGGGGAGCAGTTGTTTATATGATAGTATTGAAAATAATATGCCTTTTACGATATGGATTCTGAGAGTAAAAATCAAGTTTTATAACCTACAAGGTTATGTTACAGAAATAATTTGTTACTTTTGCATCATCATAGAAAATGGATTATATGGAAGAGAATAAATGTGTGCAATCGCGAATGAACATGGGCAGTCAAGGTTTAGGCTATTGTTTGATGGTAGGTCTCATCGTAGGGGCTTTGCTGTTAGGAAATGCCATTAAAGTTAGTCGGGCTGATGATCGTGTGGTTTCGGTTAAAGGGCTGTGTGAGTGTGAGGTAAAAGCGGATAAGGTGATTTGTCCGTTTGCTTATAAGGAGGGAGGCAATGATTTGCAGCATCTTTATGCTGTTATCGAACAGAAGAACAATGTTATCATTGATTTTCTGAAAGCTGCAGGCTTTGATGAGAATGAGATTACAGTGGCTGCACCTAAAGTGGTAGATACACGCACAGAGTGGAGCGGTAGTCAGAATCCGTATCATTACATTGTTACTTCAGTGGTTACGATATGTACTGATAAGGTAGATGCAATCGTACAATTGCAATCGCGCCAAGGAGAATTGCTCCAAAAAGGTATTGCTACTGCAAGTAGTTGGGAATATCAGACAGTGTATTCCTTTACTAAACTTAACGAAATTAAACCTTCAATGATAGAGACAGCTACTAAAAATGCTCGTGAAACAGCCGAAAAGTTTGCAGCTGATAGCAATAGTAAACTTGGTAAAATTAAGAGGGCAACCCAAGGACAGTTTACTATCACTGATCGTGACAGTAATACGCCTTATATGAAGAATGTACGTGTAGTTACCAGTGTGGACTATTATCTCAAAGATTAGAAGATAGATGAAACTTTCTTTGCAGGATTATTTACACAATGAAACTTTTAATGCAGTCAGTATTATATAAAATGGCAATATGAAAACAAAACAATTAGCAATTTGGACCATGGCGGCATTTACCGCTGTGGCATGTACGAACAACAAAACTATGGAATCGGGCATCAAACTTGAAAACCTTGACACCACCGCGGTTGCCGGTGACGACTTCTATCAGTATGCTTGTGGAGGATGGATGAAAAATCATCCACTTACAGGCGAGTATTCACGTTTCGGTAGCTTCGATAAGCTTGCCGAAGACAATCGTGAGCAGTTGCGCACTCTCATTACGGATATTGCTGTGGCTGATAATGCACCAGGTACTGTGGCTCAGAAGATAGGTGACCTCTATAATATCGCAATGGATAGTGTCGCACGCAATGAACGTGGAATGGAACCTATACGTCCGGTGTTTGAACGTATCGGTGCACTGAAGACACACAGTGAAGTGATGCCTCTTGTGGCTGAGTTGTCACGTAAAGGTATGCCTGGCTTCTTTGGTGTATACATTGATGCGGATATCATGGATAGTAAACAGAATCTTGTACAAATATACCAAGGTGGTATATCGTTAGGTGAGAAGGAGTATTATCTTGATACTGACGAGGCTACCACTGCTATTCGTGAGGCTTACAAGAAACACATTGTGAATCTGTTTAAACTTGCAGGACTTGACGAGGCTGCTGCTACCAAAAAGATGGAATCGGTAATGAAGATTGAGACGGCTATCGCCGAGAAATCGTATAGCGCAGTTGAACAGCGTAACCCAGCAGCCAATTATCATAAGATGACGATTGAGGAATTACAAAATGAATTTAAAGGTATCGATTGGGTTACCTATTTCAATATACTTGGTATCACCAACCTCAAAGAACTCAGTGTATCACAAATTCCACCTATTAAAGAGGTGGCACGTATCGTGAGTGAAGAGCCAATGGAGGATATCATCGCTTATCTTCAGTGGAACTTGCTTGATGGGTCGGCCAATGAACTAAGTGATGACTTTGTAGATGAGAGTTTTGACTTTTACGGCCGTATATTAAGTGGTCGTAAGGAACAGCAACCTCGATGGAAACGTGCTGTGGGTGTAGTAAATGGTGTATTGGGTGAAGCTGTCGGACAGATGTATGTAGAGAAATACTTTCCGGCCGCAGCAAAAGAACGTATGGTGAATTTGGTGAAGAATTTGCAAGTAGCTCTCGGACAACGTATCGATGCACAAGATTGGATGAGCGACAGCACCAAGGTACGTGCTCATGAAAAGCTAAATTCTTTCATTGTAAAAGTGGGCTATCCAGATAAATGGAAAGACTATACAGGACTGGTCATTGATCCGGCGAAGACTTATTCAGAAAATTTGATGGTTGCCAATGAGTTTTTCTGGAACGATATGATTGCTCGCAAATATGGAAAACCTGTAGACAACACCGAATGGTATATGACTCCACAGACGGTGAATGCTTACTATAATCCTACTACCAATGAAATATGTTTCCCTGCTGGCATCTTGCAGTATCCTTTCTTTGACATGAATGCCGATGATGCTTTCAACTATGGAGCTATAGGTGTTGTGATTGGTCATGAGATGACTCATGGATTTGACGACCAAGGCCGTCAGTTCGATAAGGAGGGGAATCTTTCTGATTGGTGGGCCGAAGGTGACGGCGATAAATTCAAGGCGAAGACTCAGGTACTTGTTGATCACTTCAACAAGATAGAGGTGCTTCCTGGCCTTTTTGCTAATGGAGAGTTTACCCTCGGCGAAAATATTGCAGACCATGGTGGCCTTATGGTGTCGTACCAAGCCTTTAAGAATGCTACAGCCGAACATCCTCTACCTGTAAAAGATGGTTTTACTCCCGAACAACGTTTCTTCCTTGCATATTCAACCGTGTGGGCAGGTAATATTCGTGATGAGCAAATCCGTGTATATACCAAGAGCGATCCTCATTCACTGGGCCGTTGGCGTGTAAACGGTACATTGCCTCACATTGATGCTTGGTACGAAGCTTTTGATATCACACCTGATAATAAACTCTATATTCCTATGGAGGAGCGTGCTCAGGTATGGTAAGTGCTTTATGGTACAATATTGTTGTGTTGTATCAATAGCATAGATTTGTAAGAAACATACAACGAAATATTATGGCGGACAGTGTGTCATTCATCGTCCGCCATAATTGTATACGTGTATTACTGCTTCTACTTATTCTATTGGGAATGTATGGCTATTTCATTACGCAACCTATGCTGTGCAATCCATCCATCTTCACGACGAATGGACGTGGGCTATGCACATGACGGAGTAGGGAACTTTCCCATATGGCAGGTAGAGAGTCAAGATACTCCCTGTCGATGGTCTCTCGTGAGTTGAAAGCATCTATGGTGAGGTATCCTACACCAAATGATGTGAGGTTTTGGAAGAAATGTGTGCCTTGCGATGGCTCTATATGACGGTGTTCCATGTTGAGTTCGGCAATCAAGCGAACGGCTGATATGTCAGACCATTCTACAGGTACTCCCAAAGCCATATCTGAACTTCCCCATCGGCCTTCGCCTACAAGGATATACCCCCTGTTGGCTGCTGTAAGCTGTCTGTTTAGCTCACGTATCTCGTTGGCAATTATGCGGTTGTTTGCTATACCGAAAGCTCCTTTTTTGAGATAGATGATATCGTGGATGTCGTTGGTGATTCCGTTGCCAAGCGAGCGGGTAGAGTAGAGGAGCCGTTCTTCTTGGGGAATGCTTGTGAGGTCCTCGTCAATACATTCCCGTGTATTTACTATAGGACGTATTTGTAGTGGATAGAATATGCCAACTGATGATGTGTTGCCTGGGGTAAACCTAACAGCAAATTCTATTTCTACGGGGCGGCGCATCTCGTTGGCTCCATATTGGACGAAGAGCTGTACGATTCTGGCTAAAGGGAAAGCCTCGTAGCGGAGTACGCCTGCAAAAGTAATCAGTTTTCGACCACGCATGTGTGGTGTGTCATATATCATGTCGTCATCGCGAACATAAGTGGAGGCAACCCAATCAAGTGTCCCGTGCGGTTCGGCTTCTCGTATGGAGAGTCGGGCTAGGTCAAACGACTCATTGATGGATACAGGCTTGTCTGTACTATCTAAATCAAGTGCTAAGAAGGTGGATTGGGTCTCTTTGAGTGCCAACTGCGGCTCGCTGGTCTGTATGACGTGATCGGGGTGGGCTGGGGATACACGTAATGATTTATTGCCGTCTACAATATGTTTCCCAAGCCCGAGTGCCAAGTTCATGATACCCTCATCGGCAGTTTCTTCTCCTATAGGATAGAAATTGATGGAGCGTGCTACACCGGAACAATGGGGGTAAAAGTACTTATCATGTCTATCGCCTACAACTTCTTGCAAGATAATGGCCATCTTTTCCTGATCGATAACATTGCTTGTCGCATTCATGTAAGCTTTAGATCCACTATAGTATACCGAAGCATATACCCCTTTGATGGCCGCTGCGATATTTTGCGTCATGGTCTGACTGTCTGAGTTGTCCGATATCATGTAGGTCGCATATACACCGGCATAGGGCTGATAATGTGAATCCTCCAATAGAGACGAGGAACGTATGGCTATAGGACCGGTAACCACTTCGCAGAAGGTTTGTATGTCATTGAGCAATTCGTCTGGGAGTGATGATGCCTGGAATGCCTGGAGGATGGCTTCGTCAGAAACGTCCGAAAGGGCTATCTGGTAAAGCCCGTTTTCTTCCATGAAGCGGTCGAAGATATCGGTACATAGAACCAACGTTTTTGGTATGCGTATATCTACGTTGGGAAGAGATTCGAATACTTCATGCTTCTTTAGGATGTGGTCAATAAATGCTATGCCACGTCCTTTCCCGCCGAGCGATCCCTCACCAATGCGTGCAAAATGTGAAAAGCGGTCAAAACGTCCTCGTAGATATTCTGCCACTACACCTCGGTTTTTCATTTTGCGATAATGCACTATTGCATCGAATATTACTTGACGATGTTCGGGTACATTATCGTATTCGTCTTGGGGAATTCGCTTGAGAAATTCGGATAAGGGGAACATGGCGCGTGAACATAACCAACGGGATATGTGGTTACGTGCAGTATGGTATACGAATGACTCCTCGGGGATGGTGAAGATGTTGTCTTGGAGTTCTTTTAGATTATGGATACGTGCGACTTCAGCTCCTGTCTCTGGATCTCTGAATATTAAGTTACCAAAGCCGAAATGCTGTTCTATGCGGTCGCGCAGGTCAATGTTCATTTTTTTTGAGTTCTTGTCTACAAATCCGGCGCCGACCTCACTTGCCCACATGCGATTGTCCTGTTCGCTCGATTGCATGATTAGTGGCAAGAACTCGTCGCATGCGCGTATCTCACGTAGTAGTTTTACTCCAGCTTCAGCGTCTTTAGGTGCATTGTCGAACATTGGGAAACGTACGTCGGAGATAACTCCTAACGTGTTGTTCCTATACATGTCATACAAACTCCATGCTTCGTTGTAGGTGCGGGCTAGTACAATTTTGGGACGTCCGCGCATACGTAGGGTTGCTTGGTGTGCATTGAGCGCTTCTGTTGCAAACGAACGGCTCTGCTCCAATACGTATTTATATAGATTGGGTAATATGGAAGAGTAGAATCTGATAGAGTCCTCTACCAATAGTATCATTTGTACGCCTCCTTCCATAATGTCGTGCTCAAGATTCATCTTGTCCTCCATGAGTTTGATAATGGAAAGTAGTAGCTCTGTATTGCCCAACCAACAGAATACATATTCAAATAAACTCAAGTCCTGTCTCTCCATATAGTGGGTTATACCATGTGAGAAAGGAGTGAGTACTACCAAGGGAATATCGGGAAATAGTTGTTTGATATTTCGTCCAATGTCAAAAGCATCAGAATTGTCGGTGCTGGGCATGCATATTACTAAGTCGAAACGCATTTGTTGCAATACCTGTGTAGCCTCCTCTTGTGTGCTGACTTGGGTGAATCGGGGAGGGTAGCGTAGTCCTAAACGGGTGTATTCTTCAAACACCTTTTCGTCAATGCGGCCGTCGTCCTCAAGCATGAAGGCATCGTACGGATTGGCCACAAGAAGCACGTTGAATATACGTTTGGCCATGAGGTTGACAAATGAGGTGTCCTTGAGAAATGGGCGTTTTAAGCTGCTTTTATTCAAATCTGATTGATTATTGTTGTTGGGCATATTTCTGGTATACTTAGTTTGATGCTTGCAAAAACGCTTCGAAGTTAATACTTTTTTCCAAGAAGTCAATAATGAAGTTGTTTGAACTCTATTTATATTGCGATAATCGAAAAATTGTATAACAAAGTTTCCACTTTCTAATAATAAATCGTAATTTTGCATGATAAATGCAATGTGGATATGGCAGACGTGATAAAGCATGACGGCATAGTAGACTCTATTGAAGGGAGTTGCATCCATGTACGTATCGTGCAAGCTTCGGCTTGTGCCGCTTGTGGTGCCAAGAGTTTGTGCTCAGCGGCTGAGAGCAAGGAGAAAATTGTGGATGTGTATGGTGCCGATACTACTGCCTATCAAGTAGGGCAACGAGTGATGGTCGAGGGAGCTGCTTCAATGGGAATGAAGGCTGTTCGCCTCGCTTTTCTTTTTCCCCTCTTGCTGCTTGTGGCTGCTGTGGCCCTGGTCATGTGGCTGGCCGATGGTAATGAGGCTTTGGCCGCTCTGGCTGCATTGCTGGTGCTGACAGTCTATTTCCTTCTCCTTTTTGTGAATAAGAAGAAGTTGGCCCGTGAGTTTACGTTTATAATCAAACCTATTTAAATATCAATAGTAATGAACACAATTTTGGTAGCAGTAATTGCTTTGGGAGTGACAGCACTGGTCTTGGCCGGTGTACTGTTTGTCGTGTCCAAGCAATTTGCTGTAGAAGAAGATCCACGTGTGGGACAGGTTGCTGAGGTATTGCCGCAAGCCAACTGTGGCGGTTGCGGATACCCCGGTTGTGCCGGCTTTGCCGACGCTTGTGTCAAGGCAGGTTCGCTCGACGGTCTGCTGTGTCCTGTAGGTGGACAAGCTGTGATGACAAAAGTGGCTGACATCCTCGGTTTGAGTGCCGATGCTGCCGAGCCCAAAGTAGCAGTGGTACGCTGCAACGGAACATGCGAGCATCGTCCTCGGACCGCAGTCTACGATGGTGCTGTGTCATGTAAGATTGCCCATGCTACGGGCTGTGGCGAGACAGGCTGCGCCTTCGGCTGTCTGGGCTGTGGCGACTGTGTGGCTGCATGTAAGTTCGATGCTATTCGCATGAACCCCACTACCGGTCTTCCCGAGGTTGACGCCGAGAAGTGTACGGCTTGTGGCGCTTGTGTGAAGGCTTGTCCGCGCATGATCATCGAGTTGCGCAACAAGGGCAAGAATGGCCGCCGCATGGTAGTGCTTTGTGTAAACAAGGATAAGGGCGCCATCACTCGCAAGGCTTGTGAGGTAGGTTGTATCGGTTGTGGCAAGTGCCAGAAGGTATGTCCGTTCGATGCTATCACCATCGCCAACAACTTGGCTTACATCGACTATGAGAAGTGCAAGCTCTGCCGTAAGTGTGAAGATGAATGTCCGCAACACAGCATCGTAGCTGTCAACTTCCCTCCGCGTAAGCCGAAACCAGCAGCTACAGAGGCTCCTAAGACCGCTCCCGCAGCAGAGGCAAAGTCAGCAGCGAAGGCTCCTGAAACGACTGAAACTCCGAGTACTCAGACTGCTCCGAGCACTCCGAATACTCAGAAATCATAATTCACAATTCATAATTCAGAATTCATGAAGACATTTAGAATAGGTGGTGTACATCCATCAGAAAATAAGCTGTCAGCCGGGAAGAAGATCGAGCCTATGGCATTGCCCAAGCAGGCTGTATTCCCGTTGTCACAGCATATCGGCGCTCCCGCCGTACCCTGTGTTGCCAAGGGCGACATGGTGAAGGTGGGTACCAAGATTGCCGATGCAGGCGGTTTCGTATCGGCTGCCATCTTCTCCTCTGTATCGGGCAAGGTTGCCAAGATTGACTCTGTCATCGATGCCAGCGGCTACCGCAAGCCTGCCATCTTCATCGATGTGGTAGGAGATGAGTGGGAAGAGAGCATCGACCGCAGCGAGGAGTTGGTGACCAAGTGTGACCTCAAACCCGAAGAGATAGTAGCTAAGATTAAGGATGCTGGTGTAGTAGGTATGGGTGGAGCCTGTTTCCCCACTCATGTGAAGCTCACGCCGCCTCCTGGCAGCAAGGCCGAGTGCGTTATCATCAATGCTGTAGAGTGTGAGCCTTATCTTACTGCCGACCACTCATTGATGCTCGAGAAGCCCGAACAGATTCTCATGGGCGTATCGCTCCTCATGAAGGCGGTAAACGTTACCGTAGGTTATATAGCCATTGAGAACAACAAGCCCGACGCCATCGCACTGATGACCGAGAAGGCCAAGAACTTCCCCGGCATTCAGGTTGTGCCCCTCAAGGTGAAATATCCCCAAGGTGGTGAGAAGCAACTCATCGATGCCGTTATCAGCCGTCAGGTGCCTGCACCTCCCGCCATTCCTATTGCTGTAGGTGCTGTGGTGCAGAATGTAGGTACAGCGTATGCCGTATATGAGGCTGTTATCAAGAACAAGCCCCTCTTCGAGCGTATCGTGACAGTGACCGGTAAGTCACTTGCCAACCCCTCAAACTTCCTCACTCGTATGGGTACTCCCATGAGCCAGCTCATCGAGGCTGCCGGTGGCATGCCCGAGGATACCGGTAAGATTATCGGTGGTGGTCCTATGATGGGTAAGGCGCTCCTCAATGCCGAGGTACCCATCTGCAAGGGTAGCTCTGGCGTACTACTCATGTCTGAGAAGGAGTCGTTGCGTGGCGAGGAGCAGAACTGTACGCGTTGTGCCAAGTGTGTGGCTGCCTGCCCCATGGGCTTGGAGCCCTACCTGCTTGCCAAGCTCGGTGAGTATGCCGATTGGGAGCGTGCCGAAAAGGAAGACATCATGACCTGTATCGAGTGTGGTTGCTGCACATTCACCTGTCCGTCAAATCGTCCTTTGCTCGACTGGGTACGCCTCTGCAAGAATACAGTAGGTGGCATCATTCGTGAACGTAACGCTAAGAAATAATAGAATCTAGGACTCCGAGAACTTTGAATCTTTCGAGAACTCCGAGAACTGAAAAATATATTAGAAAATGAATAAACTAACATTATCCTTGTCGCCCCACGTTCACAGTGGCGACAGCGTAAGCAAGAACATGCGATGGGTAATCATCGCTATGTTGCCTGCTATGTTATGGTCGTTCTATGCATTTGGCATGGGTGCAGTGATTGTGACTGCTGTGTCTGTAGCCTCTTGCGTATTCTTTGAGTGGGCCATCAACAAGTATATCCTCAAGAACGACAAGTGCACCGTATGCGACCTCTCGGCCGTAGTTACCGGTATCCTCTTGGCCTTCAACCTTCCGTCAAACCTGCCCCTCTACATTATTATAATAGGAGCCTTGTTTGCTATCGGTGTGGTGAAGATGACCTTCGGTGGCTTGGGTTGTAACCTCTTCAATCCTGCGCTTGCAGCCCGTGTGTTCCTCTTGATTTCGTTCCCCGTTAAGATGACCGTATTCCCCGAGGTGGGTCAGATGACAGCCTATGCCGATGCAGTGACTGCTGCTACTCCGATGGCGGCCATTAAAGCACAAATCTCAACAGGGACTCTTGCTGATGTAAGCCTCCTCGACCTCTTCCTTGGTAATGTAGGCGGTTCGCTCGGTGAGGTGAGTGCCCTGTGCCTCCTCCTTGGTCTGGTTATCCTCTTGGTGTCAAGAACCATCACATGGCATATCCCCGTATCTATCCTTGTCACCGTGTTTGCTCTCACCGGTCTGCTCCACATCGCATACCCCGTTGAGGTAGCTACTCCGTGGCATCATCTCTTCGGCGGTGGTCTCATGCTGGGTGCCATCTTCATGGCTACCGACTATGTCACCTCTCCGATGACTCCGAAGGGACAGCTCATCTACGGATTCTGCATCGGTTTCCTCACCGTTGCCATCCGTGTGTTCGGTGCTTATCCCGAGGGAATGTCGTTTGCTATCCTTATTATGAATGCTTTCGTGCCGTTGATTAACAATGCATGCAAGCCCAAACGTTTTGCAAAGGAGGTAAAGAAATGAAAAAGCTCGAATCATCACTGACTAATATGCTCCTCGTGCTGACCATCGTGTCAGTAGTGGCTGCATTCCTGCTGGCCTATGTCAACAACGTGACCAGTGGCACTATAGCAAAGATCAATGAAGAGGCCTTGAGCTCAGGTATCAAGTCGGTGCTTAATATCGGTGCCGATGAGCAGATCGAGACCAATGAGAAGCCCGTCGATGCCTTCGTCGTTTACGAAGTGAGCCGCGATGGCAACTGGGTAGGTACCGCCGTGAAGTCTACCGACAAGAGTGGCTTTGGTGGCGACATCGAGGTACTCGTAGGCTTCGATGCCGAGGGCAACATCCTTGGCTATGAAGTGCTGAAGCATGCTGAGACCCCTGGCCTTGGTGCTCGTATGGGCGAGTGGTTCCGCACCGCAACCTCAGGCGAGACCAAAGAGGTGTCTGCCGTATCTAAGGTATTCTTCGGTAAGCCCGACCCCGCTGGCAGCCACAACATCATTGGCCGCAACATCGGTAACGAAGGCGAGTTGAAGGTGTCTAAGGACGGTGGCGACGTAGATGCCATCACCGCATCTACCATCACCTCACGTGCCTTCCTCAACGCAGTGAACAATGCTTATAAGGTGTATAAAGGCAATGCCTCAGATGTGAACTCAGGGGCAACAACTCAACAGTAAGATAATTTTAACCGCAGATTGCACGGATTACACTGATTCCTTTATATTACATCAAGAAGGGTAAGAATAACAGACTAAATAATCGGAGAAATCTGAGTAATCTGTGGTTAGAAACGAAGAATATTATGAATAATTGGAAAGTATTTTTGAATGGTTTGGTTAAGGAAAACCCCACGTTTGTCCTTCTCCTTGGTATGTGTCCTACCCTGGGTACCACCTCTTCGGCGCTCAACGGTATGTCTATGGGCCTTGCCACCACGTTTGTTTTGATATGCTCAAACATCGTTATCGCCTTGTTGAAAAACCTTATCCCCGATAAGGTACGTATTCCGGCATATATCGTAGTCATTGCATCCTTTGTAACCCTGTTGCAGATGCTCATGCAAGCCTACTTGCCTTCACTCTATGCCAGTCTCGGATTGTTCATTCCGCTGATTGTGGTTAACTGTATCATCCTTGGTCGTGCCGAAGCCTTTGCAGCCAAGAACACCGCCATCCCCTCACTTTTCGACGGTCTGGGCATGGGTCTTGGTTTCACCTGGGCGCTCACCCTTCTCGGTGCCGTGCGCGAATTGTTGGGCACAGGTGCCGTATTTGGCTTCACCCTTCTGCCCTCATCGACCAATATGCTGGCCTTCGTATTGGCTCCCGGTGCCTTCATCGTATTGGGCTACCTCATCGCCATCGTGAATAAAATTAAAAAGTAAGAATTATGGAATACATACTGATATTTATCTCCGCGATCTTTGTGAACAACATCGTGTTGTCACAGTTCCTGGGTATCTGTCCCTTCCTCGGTGTGTCAAAGAAGGTTGAGACCGCCAAGGGCATGGGCTTGGCTGTAACCTTCGTGCTGGTCATCGCCACCATCGTTACCTACCTGTTGCAGATATGGGTGCTCAATCCCTTCGGCTTGCAGTATCTGCAGACTATCGTTTTCATTCTGGTGATTGCCGCCCTCGTGCAGATGGTCGAGATTGTGCTCAAGAAGCTCTCTCCCTCGCTCTACCAGGCACTCGGCGTGTTCCTGCCCTTGATTACCACCAACTGCTGCATCCTTGGTGTAGCTATCCTTGTGGCCAACGGCACATACAATGGTCAGGGTCTTGAGCCCAACCTCCTCACTGGTATTATCTACGCTTTGGCTACCGCTCTCGGCTTCGCTTTGGCACTTATCGTGTTTGCTGGCCTCCGCGAGCAGCTCAGCCTTGTGCGTGTACCCAAAGGTGTTGAGGGTATGTCTATCGCCCTCGTTACCGCAGGCCTCCTGGCTCTTGCCTTCATGGGCTTCAGTGGTATCGATAAGGGTATCGCCCAGTTCTTCAGCTAATCCGCCAGGATAGTATATATAGATTGAGAGCGGGAGTGCACTTGCACTCCCGCTCTTTTTATTTCACCCCAGGTGCGACGCTCCGAAATCGCATATCCCTTTTCTCAAGAACGCAGGTGCGATTTTTCCTATTCCATATGCAAAATGTTTATAAATCGGTTGGCAACCGTTAGGTCGACGCCTGTAGGGGCTTAAGTCAATGGCGCAGCGTAGCGAGAACAGAGTCAAGCTTGCTTGTGCTATCTGCCGAGCAAGCAGTCCATCTTAAAGCATTGCTTTATAGCGGCAAACCAACGCGTGGAATCGTACGAAATCACACGCAGGATTTGTACAAAAATCCATCTTACGAGTCTGCCGATGCCAACCAATTTATAAACTTTGCTTATCCTATTGCACCTTGCCAAGTCAATAATAAAGCTTTTTACTTACCAGCATTACTATTCTACTAACCAGTCAACCTAGTATAGGAATAAGACCAAATCGTGTAAACCTGTTATAGGGATCAACCTCTAAACTGACAACCTAAATCAGGAAACTACACACATTAACTGCTTTTCTGCGGTTGATACATGCAATGAAATTAGTACAAACATGCAATAGAATTGGTACATGCATGTACTGTGCGAAACGCAAGGCTCCGGCAATTCTAACAGAGCCTTTCAATAAAACTGACGGAGCCTTTCGTTTGAAAAAATCTCTTTGTCTGATTTTCCTGCTTACAGAGTTATTGCCATTTTTTATTTCAGGTGCAACAATTAATGGATACACCTACTCGCCGGAGTATTACACTTGCGAAAGATATTGTTCCCCCTTATTTAGCGAAGGTATCGGTCGATAAACGTAATATATACAGCATGTTATAGCTTAAAACCGACACCTTAGTCTAAAATAGGAAAACACTATTTCGTCAACGTTAACGTCATCGTACAGCCAAAGGCTGTCCTTCCTCTGTTTTAATTTTTCACTTTTAATTTTTAATTCCCAAAGGTTTTCGTTCACACTAAACCGTAGCTCCGCTGCATTTTTTTCAATAAATCAAATAATTATTTGGCCATTAAGAACAAACCACTTATCTTTGTCGTTGAAAATTCGCCACCGCGAAAATATCCACCGCGAAAAAGTGTAAAATATTGACATATGAAGTTCTACGATAGGAAAAACGAGTTGACACTACTGCAATCTACGCAGCAAATAGCATTCTCAAATCATTCTCAGATGACCGTACTCACGGGACGTCGTCGTGTAGGGAAGACAAAGTTGATGCTCAAGAGCTGTGAAGGTTCCCCCACTGCATACCTTTTCGTGGGGCGCAACAACGAAGCCGCTCTTTGTCGCCAGTTTGCTGAAACGGCAAGCAGAGAGTTGGGTGTGTTCATGCCACAAGGCATCGGTTCGTTTGTAGAGTTGTTCGAGCAACTGATGAGCATAGGCCGCCATCAAGCATTCAACCTCATCATCGATGAGTTTCAAGAGTTCTTCTACATCAACGAGTCGGTCTACAGCGGCATGCAGGATGTGTGGGACCGCTATAAAGACACCACACACGTCAACCTTATCGTAAGCGGATCGGTATACACACTGATGCACCGCATCTTCATGGAATACAAGGAGCCGCTCTATGGCCGCGCCGACAGCATCATTAAGCTACAGCCCTTTGCCACCAGCGTGCTCAAGGAAATCCTTGCCGACCATGCCCCCGAGTACAGCAACGATGACCTCTTGGCACTCTACACCTTCACCGGCGGTGTGCCCAAGTATATAGAGATATTGCTTGATCGTGGCTGCTATACCATGGAGAAGATGGTCGACTACATCACTAGCGGAAACTCCATCTTCCTCGAAGAGGGCAACATCTTGCTCATACAAGAGTTTGGCAAGAAGTATGGCAACTACTATGCCATCTTGTCGGCCATTGCTTCGGGTCGCAACACGGCATCAGAGATTTCCGATGCTATGGGCGGGAGCAGTGTGGGCGGGCTCTTGCAACGCCTTGAAGCAGATTATGATATCATCGCCAAGAAGCGTCCCATCCTTGCCAAGGAGGGTACGCAGACGGTGCGCTATGAGATTGCCGACAACTTCCTGCGCTTCTGGTTCCGCTATATAGTGAAGAATCAAGACCTCATACAATCGGGGATGCACGCTGCCCTGGCCAAAATCACCAAGGACGACTATTCCACCTACTCAGGACTGACATTGGAGCGATACTTCCGCGAGCAACTACGCGAGCAGCAGCTCTATCGCAATATAGGCTCGTGGTGGGAAACCTCAAAGGGCAAGGATGCGGCACAAAACGAAATAGACATCGTAGCCATCCACCTCAACGAAAAGCGCGTGCTCCTAGCCGAGGTAAAGCGCCAGCGTAAGAACTTCAAGCCTGAAGCCTTCATGGAAAAGGTAGAGGCCATCCGCACCAAATTGTTCTTCAAATATAAGATAGACACCACTTGCCTCTCGCTGGAAGATATGTAATCTGTGCCATCCCATATACAAAGTACTCCCGACTCCCTGAGTTCGGGAGATTTATTAATGCACTCGCCCATAACCCTTAACCCATAACCTGCAGCTCCGCTGCTTAGTCATCGTCATCGTACGCGCTTGCGTGTTATGCTCTAAAACATTAAAAAATAATTGGGTGTCTCAAGCCTTTATTCTTTGATATTTATTACTTTTGTAGTTACAAACAGGAATAGCAGTAAAAGACAAGAATATGTCGAATGAGATTATAAAATCAACAGAACAGCAGTTTGGAGAAGTTGTTGACATTATTCTTCAGCATAAAAGCCGTGCCACGAAAGCGGTCAACGAAGAATTGCTCCTTACAGCCTGGCAGGTAGGTGGATATGTGTCCGCCAAACTGAAAAGTGAGGAATGGGGTAGCAAGGTCGTATCTCAACTATCTGAATATATTCGTACCCAGCGGCCCGATATCAAGGGATATAGCAGGAGTAGTATTTATAATATGGTGATGTTTTATGACGAATACTCATCAGAAACATTCATCACAACTGTAGAGAAATACTTGAGTCCCGAATTTGTCCAGCCAAGAATTGGACAAATTGAGAAAACACCAAATCCATCTTCACAAGAGACTACTACAATTGTGCAATCAGCGCCTGTACAAATTGTCCAGTCAGTGCTTGGACAAATGCCTAAGATATTGGAGCTAACCACATTAACCAATCACGTGGAGATTCTTTGTCGATGCAAAAGCAATGAAGAACGATTGTTCTATATACTCTATGCTAACAAAGAACATTTGGCAAGTCGGGAACTTCAACGCTGCATCTCCAATCAGACCTATGCGGCTTTGTTGAGTAAAAAGAGTAACATGTCAAAAGGCTTGCTCGAGGCATACCCTAATGCACCAGTAATATTCAAAGACACCTTGTTTGTTGATTTTCTCAGTCTGCCAAAGAAGCATAGTGAAACAAAACTAAAGAACGGTCTGATAGAGCACATGAAACAATTCATCTTAGAATTGGGTAAGGACTTTATCTTCATGGATCAAGAATACAAACTTACCGTAGGTGCCTCGACATACAAAGCCGATTTGCTTTTCTACCATCGAGGGCTGCAGGCTTTGGTGGCTGTAGAACTAAAGAAAACCAAGTTCCATCCGCGTGACCTCGGACAATTGGAGTTCTATCTGGAAGCTCTCGACCGTGATGTGAAACGCTCCAACGAGAACCCCTCTATAGGCATCGTTCTTTGTCCTGAAGCCGACCGTGTAGTGGTGGAGTATGCCATGAGCCGTAGCATGAGTCCCACGATGATAGCCGAGTACAAGCGCATCCTTATTCCGCAAGAGCGTATGCAACAGCAGTTGAATGAGTTCTGCAATATGTTCTTAGGCAAAGAATAGTTCCCGATTATATGCACATAGTCTCCCGACTTCACCCGAAGTCGGGAGATTTGTTTTCTTTTTACTTTTTTGCTTAACACGAATGACCATGTAATTATCCAAAATTTCCCGATGGCCGTTCCTCGTTCCTCGTTCAAAGGTTTTCGTCATCGTTATCGTTTTCGTACAGCCAAGGCTGTTTCCTCAACCGCAGCTCCGCTGCTTAGTCATCGTCATCGTACAGCCAAAGGCTGTCCTCCCTCTGTTTTAATTTTTCACTTTTAATTTTTAATTCTCAAAGGTTTTCGTCATCGTTATCGTTTTCGTACAGCCAAGGCTGTCTTATCGTCAACGTTGCAACCTTTGTTACTGCTTATGCTCTAAAACATTAAAAATAACTTCTAATTCCTAACTCCTAATTCCTAATTATTTACTAACTTTGTCGCATCCTTACGCCGATACCTTACTTCAGTTGTACGAATTAAGGTGGTAGGGCGGGGATGACATAATGGAAAAGGCGTTTACTTAGCGCTTTGTTTTGGCTTATCGGAATCTCGCAAATTCACAGGTCAATCCAAACAAAGCAACGGTGAATGTCTCATGGGTATGTTTTTCGTACTCCTTTATTTATATTGGTCGCGATGATTAGTATAATACAAGGCGCGTATTACATATCGGCGTGAGGCTTTCGCGTTGCTCGTTTCGATTGACTGGGCAATGCGAGAGCCTCGATAAGTGAAGCGAGCGACAGGTGTTGGCTTCACGCTTTTTGTATATATGAATTTGTCATTTGGAGCCAGTGACAGTAAGTAATAATGTAGTACTATTGATATGAAAGCTCTAAAAGAAACACTCTTAGGCAGGTGGAGTATTGCAATGACTCTTGTATTTGGCACCAGCTTTATGGCACAAGCTCAAGACACGCCAGATCAAAAAACGGAATATGTGTATAATCAGAAAAAGAATCCATTGGGTTTTGACAACTATCTGATGGCTACCTATTATTATAATGGTAAGCAAACATTTAATCTGCGAAATTATGTCGTAAGTGAGACACCGGGAACTGTGAAATCGTTGAAGGTAAACCCATCGGGAAGCTCATTTATGCTGCTTTCACAAAAAAAGGATAAAAATAGAGTTAGCGTATATGATATGTGGAAAGCCAAGAAGAAGATAGGCGAATTTAAGAATATCAATGATGTATCCGCTATAGCGTACACCCCTGATGCCAAAAGTATCGTTTTGGCGACAAGTACGAGCATTGATTTTTATGACGCAAGAACCTATCAGCTCCAATCCTCCATAGATGTTCCCTTTGTGGCTAAGGAGATTGCTGTAAGTCCTAATAATTATAGTCTGGCGGCAACTGACGGAAGTAGTCTGACCGTATGGAACTTGGAAACGAAGACTGTCAGGAAGGAATTCACCGTAACTGAGCCGATCAATGGAATAGCATTTTCTGATGACAGCAAGATCTTTGCAGTACTTACAGCTGATGGTTTAATGTCGACATATGACACACAGAGCTTTTTACTTACTCAAAGCTACGATGCCATGGGTAATGCTATAGCTTGTGCTTTTCATCCTAATGGTAAATATGTAGCTGTAGTATGCAGCAACACCCGAATAGCTATTGTCAATCTGATGGACAATACATCACGAAGCTATATTGACAACGAAGTGGGTGGCATTACCGATGTTCGTTTTGTTAACGGCTCCGATGGAAGCATATTTATGGTATATAATACGGCACAGAATATTACCTATAAGTTGATGAGCGAACTTGCTCCCAATTACACTAAGCTATTGGCCGATGAGTTGAACGAGAAGATGAATGAGTGGATGAAGCAGATGCCCAATGAGTCACTGGAAGAATATCGTCTTCGTGTAAATGAGGATACGCGTATGGCACAGATGAGACTCTTTGAACAAGAGATTGCTACTCGTATGGCTGATAATCTTATCAGTATGTCTGATGTTTCTTTAGGTAACTATAGTATGGAGTCCAATATGTTGGCTATTAACTTTGATAATATGCCGCCGATTTATTTGGAGGTGCCTTCTACCGAGGTGAATGATTTCATGGATTCTCAAAGCCTTGAGTTCCAGAACACCAAGTATGGTTTGACAAATAATGACAAATTTGAGCTTATCTACGCAGATGTGCACAACCGAGCTTCAGGAAAGACATACGTATATAATAACCTTGAGCGCCGTTCGCTCGAATACTTGAAGCTGGATGAAGAATTTGTACCACTTGCAGTCATACAGCAGTCCAATATGCAAGAGCTCAAACTACAGGAGATTAGAGAGAATGTAATTAGTACGGCGAAAGAGAGTAATACGATTTCGGACCATACCCATATTGCCGTTAAGACGAACGTGGTGTCATCGACCGATGCTGACGGTAGCAAGATAATGAACTATGTGACCGATTTCTCTTATACCGTAGAGGCAGGTTTCTCTGGTCAGGAGGATTTCGGACCTGGCAAATACAAAGTAGAGCAGTCTGGAGCAGCTTTGTCAATGCTGGCAATTATCCAACAGGCGTTTGAGGGTGAGTTTGCTCCTTATGTGAAGAGTGGCAAGAAACTGCAAGTGAAAGTTACTGGTATGGCCGATGCTTTGCCCATCAATGGAAAAATCCCCTATGATGGATGTTACGGTGACTATACCAATGAACCAGTTTATAAGAACAATGATTTAGGTAGTATATCCGTAACCAAGGCCGAAGGTATTACACAAAATGAGCAATTGGCATTCTTGCGTGCATTGGGAGTGAAGGATTATATTTCAAATAATATTGCAGGATTCTCCACTATGCACACAGATTATAAATACCATATAGAAGTTACCTCTGGTAAAGGTGGGGAGTTCCGCCGTATCAGTGTACAGCTGACCTTTGTAGATGCATTCTAAACACGTATTTCAATAATAATTTTTTGGCGATGAAAAAGATTTTCAGATGTCTGTTGCTTGCCATAGGGCTGTCAACATCAGGCAATGCCTCAGCACAAACCATTGAACAGGCATCAGCCCGGCATCAACAGTTCAATCTGCTGAGGGCACAAGGAGCTGACGATACGGAGATATACTCCGCACTCCATCAATGTTATAATGATTATGTAGCCGTACTGAATGCTTCTACTGCGAACGGTGCTGCCTATATGCAAGCTCAGAAAGGCTTACTTGAAATTCATCCGTTTCTACGCAATGGAGCTGCCTATTTCTCCAGTCGCGGAGTACAGCAGAATGCCTTGATCTTTGCTCAGGCATATATGGATGTGCCTTTGATGGAAGCTTTCAAGCACACGACATTCGTTAAGGATGAGCAGTTTGTCACGATGGCCTATTTCGCTGCTGCGGGCACTTTCAATATTCGCGACTATGAGAAAGCCATCAACTATTTTAGGGTTTATTTGAGTACCGGTGACCAAAAAAATAGGCAGAATGTATATGCCTATATGGCAAAGGCATGTATGAATCTCAAGAAGTACGAACTGGCAAAATCCGTTTTGGATGAAGCCATAACACAATACCCCTCAGACTTCAATATGCTTTCTATGGCCATCAACACATGCATAGAGCAGGAGGATAATGTAAACCTTCAACGTTATGTTACCCGGGCACTTGAGATAAAACCCTACGATGAGACGTTGCTCAATATTCAAGGTAAGCTCTACGAAGACACGCAGGAGTTCCAGAAAGCGTTGGTCATATATAAAAAGATGAAAGAACGGAAACCGAATAGCCTGAATATCATGCAGCATATTGCTCTCAATTATTACAATCTCGGTGTGTTGTACTACAATAAGGCCAGTATGGAGACTGAAGAGAGGA
Organism: Bacteroidales bacterium; assembly: GCA_015060865.1. Classification (GTDB taxonomy): domain Bacteria; phylum Bacteroidota; class Bacteroidia; order Bacteroidales; family Bacteroidaceae; genus UBA1189. The sequence goes on from SUXS01000009.1 coordinate 115,602, forward strand.
GTGCCAAGAAATATTCGAGCCAGTCCGGTGAGTATTTTAAGGAGGCCGCTATATGTCTGGAGACCATTGTGGCCAATAGTCCCAACTCTGTCAAGTATATGCAAGCCCTGGCCATTGCTTATGACTGTATGGGCAATGACAGTGGTTTTGAGACGGTCAATGGTAAACTGGCGGGTATAGGTGCACAGACCGTAGCAGCCAACTCTACTCCTACTTTGATAACCCATTCGTCGAAAAGCAGTACGGCAACGTCGCTTGGCAGCGCGGCAGCATCGTCCTATACTGCTGCTTCCAGCGTTACACAGCCAACCCCCTCACAGTCTGTGCCCTTGGGCCAGCAAGTACAGGCAACAGACGAAGTACCCCTTTATTCAGCCTATGCCAAGGAGTATGTAGAGAAGCGTATCAAGACCTGGCAAGCCAAAGACCCTTACGAGACTATTGCAGAGTATCAGGCACGTGTCACCGAGCAGAATCGTGACATCAAGGTGAAAGAACTGCTCAAGAGTGCTGAGTCAGAATATATCAAGACCTATACACAGCGTGTTCGTATCAATGACTTGCAGCTCAAGCCATACGACGCCGAGCATGAGGTGTTCCTGGTGGAGTCAAAGTACGGCGACTTCATTGTGCCCGTTCCTCGTGACAATAATGAAGCACGTATTTTTGAGAGCAGTTGGAATGGCATGCAATGCAAGGATCCTCAGTTTTATATCAACAATGACAAGCTCACCCTAGCGAGTCTGACCTTCGTCACTCCCACTGGAAACAGTTACCGTTACGATGCCAATAAGGAGCTGAACTATACCGAAACGGTCGTGGATGTGTCGTTTGACCCCATCAACAGCGAACTCATAGCTACCAATACGGCAACATCGAACACGTCAGGTGCAAAAATCAGTCGCCAGTCGGTCAAGGTGGGAGCGGTCAAGTCTGATGTAGATGTCAACATCCCGGAGAGCAAGACCAAGCGCGACAACCTCTATGCCCTTATCATTGCCAATGAAAACTACAATATGGTGTCTGGGGTGCCTTTTGCCTTGAATGACGGGGAGATGTTTGCACAATACTGCGAGAAGACATTGGGGCTCCCTGAGAAAAACGTACTCCTCTATAAAGATGCATCGTACGGTATCATGCTCAATGCCATGGACAAGGTGAAAAAGCTGGCGGCTGCTCGCGGTGGTGATATGGAGCTCATCTTCTACTATGCGGGACACGGCATTCCTGATGAGTCCAGCAAAGACGCCTTCTTGCTTCCTGTCGACTCTGACGGCAAGCAGACCAAGGTATGCTATTCGCTCGGTGAGATATATCGCGAGTTGGGAGCATTGGACACACGCGGTGTCACCGTATTCCTTGATGCCTGTTTCAGTGGCGCCAAGCGCGATGGAGGTATGGTGGCAGAGGCTCGTGGCGTGGCCATAAAACCCAAACCTACAGCCCCTAAAGGCAATATGGTCGTGTTCAGTGCCGTATCTGATGACGAGACTGCGCTTCCCTACGAGGAGAAGGGGCATGGCATGTTTACCTACTTCCTGCTGAAGAAGTTACAGGAGACCAAGGGCAATGTCACATTGAAGGACCTGGGCGATTATCTCAAGCAAAAGGTGATGAGCGAGTCTATCCTTGTCAACGACAAGTCGCAGACCCCCACTGTAACCGCTTCCGATGCAGCAAACACCGATTGGCACAAGAAGAAGCTCTACAGTTTATAAAGTAAAAAAGAAATAACATAAATAGATATATCGTATATGAAAAAACTGCTAATTCTCGCCGCCCTGTTCCTCACGGGGCTTGCCGTTTCAGCGCAGAGCGTGGTCAGCGGTACGGTGGTGGACAAGGATGGCAACCCTATCGCCAATGCAAGGGTAGAGATGGTAGGCTCTACGGAGTCGTGTATGACTGGACTCGACGGTACGTTCCGTATGGAGACGCCGTTGGGCGCCAAGAAAGTGAAGGTGCTGTATGTAGGTATGCTCAGTAAGAAGCAGCGTGTGCGTCCCGATATGACGGTGACGCTCCACGAGGAGAATGTCTGGAACCGTAGGCCCGACAAGTATCGCTGGTTCCTTTCGGCGCAGGCAGCAACTCCCAGTGGGGATTTGGCTAGTAATTTGGCTAACCCTTCTGTAGGTCTGATGCTTGGCCGTGTCAAGCATGTGGGTTGGTACGTCAAGGCCACAGGCAGCAAGCCTCTTTCTGCCACGGAGCAGTTTTATTCGTACTATGGTTCTACCCATCTTGAAGCGCTTTGGACAACAGGGAAGATGGAGAGCTGCTATTATTCTGCAACAGGAGGAGTCATCCTGCGTCTGGGAAGTCCCATACATATCTATGGCGGTTGCGGATGGGGACATCGCGAATTTGCAATGGAGATGAACTGGCACGGAAAGACTGAAATGGTAAAGATAGGTGTGAGTGATATCTTCGGAACAGGAAAGTCAATACGTCCCTACAATACTTTTGTAGCAGAAGCAGGTGTTATGGTGCGTTTGGGACATTTTACTCTAAACGCGGGTTGCTCGGAGACGATTGATGGCTACAATTATCTGGTCGGCAATTTTGGTATAGGTTATTGTTTCTAACTTAATAATCCGTAGATATGAAAAAACATATATATACTATAGCATTGTCACTTCTCACGGCAGTGATAATGGTTGGCTGTCAAGAGGATTATAACCCTGTAGACAATATCCCCGTTGTAGAAACCTCTGCAGCCGAAAATGTTTGGGCTACCAAAGCGACTTTGTGTGGCGTCATAACAAAAGAGGCGTATGATGATTTCAATTTTTCATATTTTGAAGAACAAGCTCCGCACTACTTTTTCCTGTTGTCAGAGCATAAGGATTTGACTGATTCTACACGCATAGAGGCTCGTCGTGACTCCGACACTTGTTATGCTGAGGTCTCTGGATTGACTCCGGCTACTACCTACTATTATGCCTTGTGCGTAGCCAATGACTACTCTATGGTGATGGGAGAGGTACAGTCGCTCACGACGGAAAAAAACACTATCATAGAGGTTACGACCTTTGGGATGGTGATGGAGGCCGTTAAAGAGGACCGTGCACCATTGGATGGCTCGTTTAAGGCGGAAACTGATTGTGAAGCCTTCTTCCTCTTGTCCGAAACACCCACGTTTGAGAATAGTAGGAAGATTCCCGCAAATGTTAACAATGGCAACTGTAGCGCATGGGCCGAAGGCTTGACTCAAGGTACGACCTATTATTATAAACTCTCTGTCTTTGACCAATACAATAATACCATGGAAGGTGAGGTGCAATCCTTTACTACCAAGGAAGAGGTTATTGTAGAAATCACCCTTGACCAAATTACACCGGGGCAACTTGTCGACTTGGGCTTAAGTGTTATGTGGGCTGGATGGAATGTAGGGGCTACATCACCCGAAGGGCTCGGTGGTTACTATGCTTGGGGAGAAATCGAGGAAAAAGATGATTATTTTGAAAAATCATATTTGTATTATGATATAGATGGAGATTCGTATGTGAATATTGGTAAAGATATTACTGGCTCTGAATATGATGTCGCCCATATGTTGTGGGGTGATGATTGGCGTATGCCAACTTTGGCTGAGGCAGAGGAACTTGTAAAGAATTGCACTTTCCAGTGGGCATCATTGGAGGGTACGAAGGGATGTCACATTATAGGTCCTAATGGTAATAGTATTTTCTTGCCTGCTGCAGGTCGTAAGTCTGACACAGAATTAAGAGATTATGGGTCTCAAGGATTCTATTGGATAGGTGAACTGTCTGGTGGCTATAGTCCTGGTGGACATTATTTGTATTGTGCCGAAGGTGCATTTGGAAAAGCGAGCGGTCTTGCTCGCTATTGCGGATTCTCTATCCGTCCAGTCAAGAATCCTAAAGAAAACGAGGTTGTTGTTGCCGAGGCTATAGATCTTGGTTTGAGTGTGAAATGGGCCAGTCATAATGTGGGGGCTACTGCTCCTGAAGAGTATGGAAAATTCTATGCTTGGGGAGAAACAGAAAAGAAGCATGATTACACCGAAGACACCTACCTTTACTATCAGAATGGCGCATACGTGGAAATTGGTGAGGATATTAGTGGTACTGAATATGATGTTGCCCATGTACAGTGGGGGGGAAGTTGGCGTATGCCTTCTAACGATGAATTTGAAGAACTCTTCGAACAGTGCTCTTGGAAGTGGACTTCTGTGAACGATATTAATGGCTATGAACTGACTGGTCCTAATGGTAATAGTATTTTTCTTCCAGCTGCAGGGGAACGTAATGGTCCTAATGTAAATAATCGCAATGTACGTGGGTACTATTGGACAGCATCATCGTATCATGAAAAACAAGATGCTAGAGAACTGTATTTTATGGAAAGTGGCTGGAATACATGGCGTAGCAGCCGTACACGTGGTTATTCCGTTCGCCCTGTTTATGACGCCAAAGACAATAATAGTGATGTAGATTTGGATGGCTATCCCGAGGATGAGAATTGGGATGCACGTAGGCGGAGATGATTGATGGCATCGTTAATGAAAATACACTATGAAAATGAAAAGAATCTTTACAATCTGTATAGTAGCAGTAGCTTGTCTGGTAGCTACGCTCTGTAATTCTTGTTCTGTAGAGGAACCAATCTCTACAGATGGTTACACCTATACGATGCGGGTTGATGCCGTATTGAATGGTTTTGATGGTTCTGCTACACGCTCGGCCTATGATTGGCCCGATGGCGCGAAGCTGTATGTGCAGTTTCACGAGGGGGGAAATCGGGTACAAGGCTTTGCAGAATACAGCGAGTCCAATGATTGGTGGACGGTGACTACACGCACAGGACTAAGCAATGTGGGTAGCGGCACATGTGAGGCATACTACTTCGAGCATTCAGCAGAGTTTGTCGATGTGGTGGAGTTGTCCGCAAACGTACCTGTATATCAGGATGTGGCTGGCAGCTATATCTGTGATGGCAATGGTTTGGCTGTGTCACTCGTTCTTACTCCACGTACGGGACGTATCAGATTCTGTGGTGAGGGGGGGCGTGTGTTCACCGTTTCGGGACTCACTCATCTGTCTGCATATGAGGTTTCGTCCAACAATTTTAGTTCAACCTCCAAATCCCTGTCACTCACGGTATCTGAGGATGGCTATACTCCTTATCTCTATGCCAGCTTTCCCGAGGCATCGCGTACCCTGACCATTATTGATGGTGATATGAAGTACACGCGTGAGTGCACGGAAGCGGTGCTCTTGTCTGGACGAAGCGGTAGCATGACCCTTCCCTCAGCCTCCAGTCATGATGGATGGGTGATGGAGGAAATCAATCAAATTGATGAGTCTGCCGTAGCCGAAGCCATAGACCTTGGCCTCAGTGTAGAATGGGCAAGCTGGAATGTGGGTGCCACTGCTCCCGAGGAGTATGGTGGCTACTATGCTTGGGGTGAGACTGAAATGAAGAGTGGTGATGACTATGAAAACTTGGATATAGGTTCAGACATCAGTGGCACCGAATACGATGTGGCTCACGTCAAGTGGGGCGATGGTTGGCGTATGCCTACTTTAGAAGAATTTAGGGAACTCGCCACTGGATGCTCTTGGGAATGGACATCGGTTAATAATGTTTATGGGTTGAAGGGTACTGGGCCCAATGGAAACTTTATCTTTCTTCCAGGGTTTCGTGAATCGGGTGGTTGCTACTGGTCTAGCACGCTATTCGAGAGCTTCAGTTCCTACGCGCACCATTTCTGCTTCAATAGCGGCGTAGATGGTGGATACTTTGATGTCTTCAGCCGTGCCAGTGGCTACGCTATCCGTCCAGTCAGAAACAAGGAACCTAAGCCTGAACCTGTTGTTGCCGAGGCTATAGACCTTGGTCTCAGTGTGAAATGGGCAAGCTGGAATGTAGGCGCTACAGCTCCAGAGGAGTATGGTGACTATTTCGCTTGGGGTGAGACGGAAGTCAAGGATGATTACTCTGAAGACACCTATCTCTATTATCAGAATGGCGTATACGTGGATCTCGGTGCAGACATCAGTGGCACCGAATACGATGTGGCACACGTCAAGTGGGGCGATAAATGGCGTATGCCTACTCTAGATGAAATCCTAGAACTCTGCTACAATTGCTCTTGGAATTGGACTACTCAAAACGGTGTCAACGGCTATAAGGTTACTGGCCCGAATGGTAACTCTATCTTTCTTCCCGCTGCGGGCTACCGCATCGGCACGGAGGTCTACTACCGTGGCTCGGACGGCTCCTACTGGTCTGGCGCGCTGGTCGAGAACGACAGCGGCGACGCGTACAGCCTCTACTTCGACAGTGGCCACTGGGGCTGGCTCAACTACGGCTACCGCAACCTCGGCTTCACCGTCCGCCCCGTCACAAACTAAAGCGTAGCGACTATTCGATTCATTTGATTATTTAATCTATTGAGTTTCGTATAGCGACACCCATTTACTCGAGATTTTCCATTTAATAAACACTTATACAATAATTTTTAGTATTAATTCTTAAAGACAAAACGTTATGAAAAAGATGCTTTTTATGTTAGTGGCACTGATGATGAGTGCAGCCACTATTACCGTACAGGCTCAAACCACTCGTGAGACAATCAAAGAGCGCAAGGCACTGGCCAAAGCTTCGAAGAGTGAACTGAACGAAAAGGCCTCGAAGGCTGCCCGCAAAGAGGCTAAGAAACTGAAGAAAGAGGGTTGGCAGACTGCTCCAGGTGCTTTACCCTTGGAGAAGCAACTCGACAAGTCCTATATGATGCAATATGAGTTCGACGAGGATATGTTCCCCAAATACCTCATGGGAGAGGCTATGAGTATCGGAACCAACTATGATGCAGCCAAGATGCAGGCATTGGAGCTGGCCAAGCAGAACCTCGCCGGACAGATACAGACTGAAGTGACCGCCCTGATTGAGAATACGGTGGCCAACGAACAGATGGAAGCCGAGGAGGCTGCAAGTATCACTCGCAGTGCGATGGCAGCCAAGAACCTGATATCACAGAGCATCGGTCGCACCATTACGGTGATGGAGGTATACCGTACACTCAAGAATAAGAACAAGGAGGTGCTCGTGCGCATAGCCTACAACAGCGAGATGGCCAAGGCTGCTGCCAAGAAAGCCATACGCGAAGATTTGGAAAAGAAGGGCGACGAACTGCACGAGAAGTTGGATGAGCTGCTGGGATGGTGATTTCTCTTAATTCAGCCAATAGATGTCACGTATAACCACTCTATTTATATTGTTGACATTCAGCATAGGATTGTCAGCACAGCAGACGAAGAAGGTGCGTGGTGAGTATACTTACCACGCACCCGAAAACGTCACGCTCGAAGAGGCTAGGCGCACGGCCTTGGAGCGTGCCAAGATACAGCTTATCGCCGATGAGTTCGGCACCGTAGTAGCGCAGACCAATACCACCTTCGTGGAAAATACAAATGGAGAATCAAGCGTAGACTTCCAGTCGTTAGGAGCCAGCGAAGTCAAGGGTGAGTGGATAGAGACCATTGGTGAACCCAAGTACGACATCAGCTACGAGCAAGGGATGCTCGTGGTAAAGGTACGTGTAGAGGGACGTATCCGCGAAATCACTACAGCCAAAGTGGAGTTTACTGCCAAGATACTGTGCAACGGCACGGAAGACCGCTTCGAGCACAGCGACTTCAAGGATGGCGATGACCTGTATCTTTCGTTCACATCGCCCACCGATGGTTACCTTACCATATACTTGCTTGATACCCACCGCGATGCCTATTGCCTGCTTCCCTACCAGGGCGACTCCGATGGTAAGGTGCTCGTAGAGCACGGCAAACGTTATGTATTCTTCTCACAAGCCGATGCCCCTATCGCTGAACGTCCTATGGTGGACGAATATGTGATGACCTGTGACAAGGGTATGGAAAGCAACTTCATCTATATCATCTTCTCGCCCAATGCTTTCACCAAGGCTGCAGACACACAAGAGAGCGAAGTCCTACCGCGTATGCTCCCCTTTGATAAATTCCAGGAATGGCTCAGCCGCTGCCGCCGTCACGACAAGGACATGGCGGTGGAGATGAGGCAGATTGTGGTACGGGAAGAATAAGTCCAATTAATTTAGAGACATTAAAAGTGATTATTTCTTTTCTTTTTTGAAGTGAAATCAATGAACTAATATGAAACGATTACTTTTATTAAGTACATTATCCCTAATCTCCTTAGTGGGGATATGTCAAACGAAGAAGATTGATGGTATTCTATATGATATCATATCACCTACAGAGGTGCGGGTAGAAGCTGGAAACGAAAAGGTCTTTAGGAATATAGTTATTCCTAAATTTGTTAAAATCAATAGGACACAATATCGTGTGACGAGCATTGGATCTGAAGCTTTCGATGGTTGCGAAAACCTCACCTCCATCACCATCCCCGAGGGCGTGACAAGTATTGGGGTGAATGCCTTCCGTGGCTGCAGCAGCCTCACCTCCATTACCATTCCCGAGGGCGTGACGAGCATTGGAGGCTTTGCTTTCGAAGATTGCAGCAGCCTCACCTCCATCACCATTCCCGAGGGTGTGACGAGCATTGGATCTGGAGCCTTCTTTTGCTGCAGCAGCCTCACCTCCATCACCATTCCCGAGGGCGTGACGAGCATTGAAAGTGACGCTTTCCAGGGTTGCAGCAGCCTCACCTCCATCACCATTCCCGAGGGCGTGACAAGTATTGGGGTGAATGCCTTCCGTGTCTGCAGCAGCCTCACCTCCATCAATATACCCAATAGTGTTATAAGTATTGAAAGAAACGCATTTGAGTTCTGTAAATCGTTACGGAGTATCATTATTCCAAATTCAGTAACATTTATCGGAAGACTAGTTTTTTGGGGTTGTGAGAAACTGGAAACTATAATAGTTCCAGACGAATGCAACATTGATATACCGTGGGGGTATGGGTATATGGCCATAAATGGGACAGCTTTTTTGGATTGCGATAATCTGAAATCAGTAAAGGGGCATAATATCATGTATCCTAAATGGATTGTTGAACATTTGTCCTGCCGTAATGATAATTCCATGTATGAATGGGCAAAAAACTATAAAGAGAACTCTTATAACTATTACGCCTATGATAGAATAATAGAACTGATGTCCGAATGGCAACAGAAGAAAGAGTTTGAGACGACGGCTCAATGGCAGGCACGAGTAACAGAAGCAACAAGGGCGGAACACTTGAAGAAGGTGCAGAAGCAAGTGCTCGCAGAATTTATAGAGAAGAAGAGGCCTGCGACACTGGAAGGAAATATCGGCAGTTATGATGCCGATTATGGAGTATTCCCCATCACAACAGACGATTTGGGTACTTTCTACTTGGAGGTGCCAATGGAAGATGCTTCCAAAGTGAAGGAGCAATGGAGCCAAGCCAAAGTATTGCCTACATACGGTATTGCAGATGACAAGCTGGCAATAGCAAGTGCTGAAGTAAGCGTAAACGGCAAGACCTACAAGACGGCAGACAGGTATGAAAACACAGCTACTGACATAGCCATCAATCTCCCCCCCCCTGCAAATCGATTTGGGTAACGGCAATACAGAGCACACCAAGCCCGATGTAGCCCAAGCAATAGATCGAAGCATAGACCAGAACATTCCTGTGGTAACCAACAACAACGACCGCACCTTTGCCGTCATCATCGGCAACGAGAACTACAAGGAGGTGGCCAAGGTGCCTCATGCGCTGAACGATGCCAAGGTGTTTGCCGCCTATTGTGAAAAGACCTTGGGACTTCCCCGGAAGAACATCAAGCAATATGCGGATGCAACATTTGGCACGTTACTGTCTGCCATGGAAAACATACAAAGCATAGCCAAGGCATACAATGGTGACATCAATGTGATATTTTACTATGCAGGGCATGGCATACCTAACGAGGGAAGCAATGAGGCCTATCTGCTGCCTGTAGATGCCAACGGCAGGAACACGGCAGCCTGCTACCCGATAGACAAACTGTATGGCGAGCTGAAGGCACTCGGAGCCAATCAAGTGACCGTATTCCTTGATGCCTGCTTCAGTGGTGCACAGCGTGGCAACGGCATGTTGGCTTCGGCCCGTGGCGTGGCTATCAAGGCCAAGCAGGCTGCACCGCAAGGTAATATGGTGGTGTTCTCGGCCGCCAGTGCCGACGAGACAGCCTATCCGTACAACGAAAAGGGGCATGGACTCTTCACCTACTATCTACTTAAGAAACTGAACGAGACGAAGGGCGATGTTACCCTGGGCGAACTGGGAAGCTACATCTGTGAGAAGGTAGCCCAGGAATCTGTCGTAAGCAATGGAAAGAGCCAAACACCTACCGTAGTACCCTCAGTAAGCATTGTTGACAATTGGAAGAACCTAAAACTGACAAAATAAGTAATATGAAACGGCGTGTCATATCTTTTATAGGGATACTTGGCTTGTGCTCATTGTCTGCAGAAGCACAAACAAATACTGCAATAGAGCAATACAATGCCTTCCGACAAAAGGTGACAAAGGAGTATGACAGCTTTAGGGATGAATGCAACAAGACATACGCTGAATTTGTGCGCAAGGCATGGAAGGAGTATCAGTTGCTTCCCTCAATACCTACCCCGAAAGAGAAGGTGGTTCCACCAATAGTATTCCCCGAGGAAGAGGAGAAGGAGCAGCCTATACCCGTAGAGCCCGACAAAGAGGAGGAGGAGCAGAAGACACCTGTATCAGAAGACGAGCCTATAGAGGAAGATACTATACAGCCACAAGAGGAGGCGATACCCGAAGAAGAGATATTGGACGAGGAACCTGTGATAGAGGTAATACCTCCAGTGGATCCCGAGCCACAACCGCTTCCCATAGCCCCAGTAAAAGAGGAGCCACAACCTGTGGAGCAATACTTCACATTTGTATACTGCGGCACGGAATGCCAGGTGCGTTTGGACGACAGACATCGCTTTGTGTTGGTAGACTGTAGCGAAAACTCTATAGCTGAAGCTTGGGAGCACTGCTCGGATGCTATATATAATAATGTAATACGCGACTGTCTGGAACTGCGTATCCGCCACTCGCTATGCGACTGGGCCTACTTGCAAATGTTGCAGGCATTGGGCAACAACTTTATGGAAAGTGGCAGTAATGAGGCGACACTGCTGACCGCCTATCTATATTGCCAATCGGGCTATAAGATGCGTTTGGCAAGAAATGGTGTGCGGCTCTACCTGATGGTGGCTAGCAGGCACCTCATGTTTGAGCATCCCTATCTGACGATTAATGGGGAGCAATACTATCCGCTGGACTATAAGGAGGGCGAACAGTTTTATGTATGCAGTGCCTCGTTCCCCAAAGAACAGGCTTTGTCGCTTTGGATGGAGCAAGCACCATCGTTGCATGTGGTGAGGACAGATAGCCGTATGCTACAGTCGAAACGTTATCCAGAACTGAAGGCTGAAGTGTATACTAATAAAAACTTGCTGACATACTTCGACAGTTATCCCTCATCAGAGATTGGGGGGGACAAAATGACCTGTTGGGCAATGTATGCACAGACACCCATCAGTGAGGAAATAAAGGAAAGCCTCTATCCTGCGTTAAGGGAAAAGTTGCAAGGCCTATCACAGGCTGATGCTGCCAACCGTTTACTCAACTTTGTACAGACAGCCTTTGAATACGAATACGATGATGTAGTATGGGGAGGCGAACGGGCATTGTTTGCAGAGGAGTCATTGCACTATCCCTATTGTGACTGTGAAGACCGCTCCATACTTTACTCACATTTGGTGCGTGACCTCTTAGGATTGGATGTCGCTCTTGTATACTATCCGGGGCATTTAGCAACATCCGTATGTTTTACAGATGATGTACAGGGCGATTACCTCACAATCAACAATCGTCGTTTCACGATTTGTGACCCTACGTATATAAATGCTCCTATCGGAGCCAGTATGCCCAATCTTGAATACGATAAAATAGAAGTGATAGTATTAGAATGAAATAAAGAATGGTAGCTATAGCGATGGTATAAAAGACCTCTTCCCATTCCGAAGAGAGAAGTCAGGCCCATCTGCGCCAATGGTACTGCGAAAGTGGAAGAGTAGGACGCTGCCTATCCTGTACAGGTATGACCAACTAACTGTACAGTATAGATTCGCTGGCGGGAGAAGTCCCATATTAAACTAATCTTAAAATAGGAGAACGTTATGAAAATAACAGTCGAAAATTTTAAGATAGAAATCAGCGCAAAAGAAATAGCAGTGTTGATTTGTATCATAATCAGCATGATCTAACGCGCAGTTTCTCAGCCTGCTGTCTTTCGATATAGCAGGCTGCTTTGTTGTTACCAATTCACGACAATTTATGTTCTCAAAAGAGAAAGAAATAGGGGAATCCTTGCCTTGTTTCCGCCCAATCCTCAAGGCGGAGGAAAAGAACGCAGCCATGGACGATTAGGATTTTTCAGGAAGTAAACGAAACGTGAGTTTTTGAGTTTATAAGTTTTTGAGTTAAGTAAGTCTATACTTCCGATTTCAACACCATGTAAGCAAACTGCAGGGTTTGCCTTACAAAATGACACGAAATTTTTGTACAAGATTTCCTTACGTTTCGTATATCAGCGGTAAAATCCAAACGTATTCTTAGTTCCCTTGATTTCTATAGTCGCGAGGCGAGACTCCTGTCACGCGCTTGAAGTATTTGCCGAAGACCGATTGTGAGGGAAAGTGCAGTTCGTCGGCAATCTGCTGTATGCTCATCCTTGTGGAGAGCAGCAGGGCCTTGCACTCGGTGATGACGTACTGCTCAATGAACTCCAGGGCAGGCGTGCCCGACTTCTCCTTCACCACTTGCGACAGGTACTTCACCGTCACGCAGAGCTTGTCGGCATAGAAGGCAACATCGTGGCAGGTGCGGAAATGGCGGCGGACAAGCTCCACGAAGGCACTGTACAGCTCATCTTTACGGCCAGTGCGCGCCTCTTGATCTGTGGCTACATTGTGCCGGGCCAGCGAGAAGGAATAGAAGGTGGCCAGTGTCAGGTGCTTGGCTGCTTCCAGCTTGTAGGGCGAGTCACTACGCTTGGTGAGGTCGATGAGCATCGATAGGTACTTGTTGTATACATACACGTGCTCTCCGCCCTTCTGTACTGGATGGTTCTGAATGGACGAACGCAACGGGTGCATACGGTCGAGGTTGAGGAAGAGGTTGTCGGTAAAGTTCTTCGAATAGATGACAATTTTGTACTCCAAATCTTCAGACCACTCCAATACCTTATATATAGTGTCGGGCAGGAAGGTCACCACGCTCGGTGCCTGCACCGTGTATTCTCTCATGTCGATACTCACGCGCACCCATCCCTTTTCATAAATGATGACCGTGGTCACATCAGTCTTGAAGTGTCCCTCGGGAAGCTGAAACAGCTTGTGCTGCGGTAGGATGAAGACATCATTGCCGATGCGGTACTCGTCGGGCACAATCTGGTTGATGCGCTCGCGCCACTTTACATAAGGTATTTTCTCTGCCATAAACTACAATCTTGGTACAAATGTCGCTTTTTTCTCCATTCGCTGCAAATAAAAGTTGAGCTATTTACCCTCTGTGTTCGCTTTTATGCGAATAATGTTCGCTTTTACTCTTGTTTGTTTGGCCTATTTAGCGCCAAAAAGGCGAATTTGCAGATAAATAAACCAAAACATTGGATTTAATGGCTCATTTGGCATAAAAAGTCGCAGTACCTTTGCAACGCAATTGCGAAGGTTGGCTGCGCTCGTTGAAAATAAACACGGTTTATTCACTCGCTTGCTCAACCTTTGCAACGTCAAAAATGACAAAGCGAAAAGAACCTAACCTGAACTATGAGCGGAAGGCCCAAATATAAACTGAAGACCACCAAGGTGGAGAAGAGTGTGGTGGAGGCTTACAAGAAATTGGAGCGAAGTGTGGTAGAGAGCTACTTTGCAGTGGAGAATGCATTCGTGGGGGCTTACCAGAAAATTGAGGACAAGTTTGTGGATACTTTCTTGGAAGAGGTCACGGACGATAACGAAAACGATAACGAAAACAAAGAACAATAATTATTAACCAATTAAAGTAGAAAAAGAAATGAAGAAGATTTATTCAATCGCAGCTGCAATGCTCATCGCAATGGCTGCAACAGCGCAAACAGACAAGAAGTGTGACAACGCATGTGCCAACGACAGCATCGTAGCAGACACCATCGTAGTGTATACCCTCAAGACCGGTAAGGTAGGCGAAGGCGTAGTAAAGGGCTACAAGGCCATCGAGAACGGTGTGGTAGGTGGCTACAAGGCTATCGAGAATGGCGTGGTAAGCGGTTATAAGAAGATTGAGGAGATGTTCGTACAGGCTTTCTTGAACCAAGAGAAGAAGGTGGTAAAGAAGGGCAAGAAGAACGATAAGAAATAAGAAACATTAGATTCAGACATATTATAAGATTTTAACCTAAACCATTAACTATGAAAAAGTTTATAGCAACATTCGCCCTCGTGGCAACAGTAATGGGTATGCAGGCCCAAAGTGAAACCAAAGATTTTGTAAACTATGAGCGTGGCTACCGTGCCGACATTGCACTGAGCACCTCCATCTCTGAGCAGTATAGCATCACCACCAGCCACGGCTACAGTTTCGGTAATGGACTCTATGTAGGTGGTGGCGTAGGCTTCACCGCCGAGACCTTCCTCAACTTCGAGGATGAGCCTCACTACCTCGTTCCCCTGTTTGCTGATGTCAAGTACACCTTCCTCAACAAGCGCGTATCGCCCTTCGTGTCGGCTCGCGTAGGTGGCATCTTCAACACTGAGTACCAGATGCACCGCATGCTCATCAATCCCATGGTGGGTATCGATGTACGCCACTTCAGCATCGGCCTCGGCTATGAGCTGCAGCACAACTTCAAGGGACTCATCGAGAACAAGGCTTCTATGCACAATGTGCGCCTGAGCGTAGGGTATACATTTTGATCTAAGGAGATAGATGGGGTAAAAGGAGATAAAAGGAGTTAAAGGGAGATAAATGCCGATAGCTTATTTCGCGCGAAAATAATAGCCGAATATTGAGCGAATTTGCATAATCATAGGCTAGATAACTCTTGTTCGTACCTCCCATTTTTTCTGCTTGGCATGCCCGATAGTTTGCGTATCCACGGTTATTTAATCAAATATCCGTGGATATTTCATCACGTATCCGCGGTTACGTGAGTTTTTTGCTTTGCCCACATGGTTTATTGTCTATATGCAGCAGACTTTTTCCATATATGCTTTACAAGTATTTCTTTTGCGATTTGTACATCTGTTCTTGTATCGCTGATCTTGACGATATGAAGAGGGGAAGAGCTGCAACCCTGCTTGCGATGCATCGCTGTAGCACTGCGCAGCTACCCACAGAGCAATACATAGTTTTGATCTTCCCATAATTCTGTTTTTTTGTTAGGTGATACAATGGGGATTTGTTTTGTCGGTGCAAAGATAGAGCAGGCAGATTTTTCTCACAAGGGCAGCCCGATTTTCGGAAAATGTCACTAATTTTGCAGCACAAAACAGAAAAAGTTACAAGGCAGAGAACCCCATTTGGGTCTTTGACATCACGAGTAAGTCTCTCCTCAATGCCTATATCGGGCGCCCCGAGCATCAGCCCCCTCCCTGACACCTAAACCTGAACATATATGCCAACAAAGAACTTTGAGACTGCACAGAGAATTGTAACCGAGACCTGCCCCAAGCGCAGGCTACAGGTAGACAGCATACGCCTGTTTGCCGGCATCATCCAACGCAAGAGTTGCCACAGAGGCGACATCATACTTGCCGAAGGCAGTGTGTGCCATGCCATGATGTATATTGAAAAAGGACTCGTAAGGCAGTACTACTTCAAGCACGACAAGGAGATGACCGAACACATCGCCTGCGAGCAGGGAGTGGTGATATGCATCGACAGCTACTTCAACCAACGTCCCTCACAGCTTATCGTCGAAGCACTGGAAGACACCGTCATTTGGGAGATACCGCACGATGCCATTGAGCAACTGGCCAGCGAGGTGCACGAGATATCGTACCTCTACCGCCGCTTCATAGAGAACTCGCTTATCCTCTCCCAAGTGAAGGCCGACATGCTGCGCTTCGAGTCGGCCAAGGACCGCTACATGAAGCTCATGCACCACTCTCCCGAAATCATCCGACGGGCACCGCTCACCTACATCGCCTCGTACTTGCAGATGACACTGGAGACCCTGAGCCGTGTGCGTGCATCCATCGCTGCGACCGAATAGCCTGGCAGTGCCGCGCACCAGCATAAACATACAAGAGGCCTCCCTGCAGGGAAGCCTCTTGGCATATCTATTAGTAAGAACTGCAAATGCGATGTGCTGTCTCAGCACCTTCTGCTTGCTACGGCATCAATACCTATTGAACTTATCTGATGCACAAAAAACACTTAGATTCAACCTTTTTTTCTTATCCTTTTTATCATTACAAACTCGGTCAACAATTCACTTTTTCCGTCTGAACTTCAGAGGAATCATTCCTGTGGGGCACAGATAATTAATCTCGTCGAAATCATATATCTCCTTGCTTACAGGATAGCAACTTAAGGCCCGGTCAATAATACTAACAATCTTTTTCATACCTTTTCAGTTTGTGCTCCCTGCCATTCAGGGAGCGGTTTCTTTTACTAACTTAACTTCAATACTTAGCAGCAGGGGCACTGTAGGCACATCGGCATCTGTCAGGTTCTTACTAATAACTGTCTTGGTCCGTCCTTATTTTGCTGCAAAGGTAGGGGCTATCCTCCAATCACCGTCATGCCCGAAACAAAAATCTCGCGATGGGTGCCATTTATTTGATTTATGTCAAATAATGGGGCTGGAGTGCAAAGCGAGTCTTCCGCGATGAGGAAGGAAATCTGGCTTGGAGAAATCTCGGACAATCGTACCAATCTTGCAGGACAAGTGACTCATGACGTAGGCTTTTAGGTTGTAACTTTGCAGTGCCGTAAATATCGTATTTTGACGAAACAGGAAAATCATAAGCCAAAGCTATGTTATCCAGTAATTTCAAACTTAAGATTCGCTCGGGCGAGTCGTTCCTCTATCGCAAGGAGGGTACCGAAAGTCAGGTCTTCGAACTCCGTATGCGCGACAGAAGGAACTCGACTCGGGACGCTGCAGCGCCAGCATCATCAAGTACCTCTCCGACACGCTCGACAAGCTCTCCACCTACGAGGAGAAGAGTGCCATGGCCGAGCGCATGGCGGGTATGGCTGCCAACACCTTCAACCTCAGCTATACGGGACGTGCCAACATGGGCGATGCCGAGCAGTACATCGAGTCTATCCACCCTTACATGAGCGGTAGCAAGGGCGTATGCATACAGATCATGTCGATTGGCGATGTCATCACCGTGGACTTCTTGCAGAGCTTCGGTTCCTCCATGTATGTCGATGCCTTCTGCAAGCAGTGCCGCGAGCTGGGCCTCAAGTTTACGGGCACGCAGGCCATACCGTTCAGCACGCCGCGCGACCGCATACGCAACAAGAGTGTGATGAAGCTGCTGGGGAAGGTGCTGAAGGGAGGGCCCCGCAGCGGCGAAGCGTAAGGATGAGATGACTCCCTACCGTCACCCCATCTTGCCCGTGAGGTAGGCGCGGGTGCGCTCGTCGGTGGGGTTAGAGAACATGGTGGTGGTGTCGCCATACTCGACGAGTTCGCCTAGGTACATGAACATCGACTTGGAGGAGATGCGCCGTGCCTGCCCCATGTTGTGGGTTACGATGAGGATGGTGACCTCGCGCTGCAGCTCCTGCATCAGCTCCTCGATGTGTGCGGTGGCGATGGGGTCGAGAGCCGAGGTAGGCTCGTCCATGAGCAACACGTCGGGCTTCATGGCCAGGGCGCGGGCGATGCAGAGGCGCTGCTGCTGTCCGCCCGAGAGGAAGGTGCCCTTCTTGTTGAGCACGTCCTTCACCTCGT
>SUXS01000010.1 GCA_015060865.1 Bacteroidales bacterium
ATCGCTGATGTTAAGAACGCGACAGTCGGAGGTTATCACTTGAGAGAGCATCTGCTGCATATAGTCCGGAGCAAGTTGATATGGGACAGGAAGGTTCTGCGCACCTAAGGTACAGATGGCAGCAAGGGCAGGGAAGTGAGAAAAGTACGGTTCATTGCTTGTAAAGATTATGTCGGTGGATATATTGTGCCACATCAGGATGGAGCATATGGCCAGCATCCTCTCCCGCTGCGAGGAGAGTACGTATCTCTGTAGAGCTATAGGGGAGAAGTGGAAAGTCCAATACTTGAACACCTACGCGTTGTTCGCCCTCCAACGGAGCTGAAGGCGATGACGGATTATGATTTGTAATCTGCGAATCCACTCCCCTAGGATATACGACAATAGGGGTCTCGCGCAAGATGTCATCGCTACGATACCAGCGATGGAAGCTGTCCCAGTTGTCTTCACCGATAATGAGGCTGAACTCGCGGTCGGGATAGGCCGCGCGCAGAGCCTGTAGGGTGTGGTAGGTGTAAGAGGGGCGGGGAAAGTTGAACTCGAAGTCGCAAGCCTGCAGCATGGGATAGGGCGCCACGGCAAGGCGAGTCATAGCAAGCCGCATATCCTCATCGAGAAGTTCTAAGTTCTGCTTAAAGGGATTCTGAGGACTCACCATAAGCCATACTTCATCGACCAAGCCTTGTTCACAGACGGATGTAGCAAGGGCGGTATGTCCAAGGTGGATGGGATTGAAGGTTCCCCCAAAGATTCCGGTGCGGAGCATTTTACAATAGTGATGACAAAAACAAATCGGTATTACTCTTTCAAGAACTCCTTAATGATGTCCAATGCCTCGGCTTTCGCTATGTCAAGATCATCGTTAACGATGACCTTATCGAAGCGAGAAGCGAAACTGAGTTCATAAGCCGCCTTGTCGATACGCTGCTGGATGACTTCAGGGGCATCGGTACCACGCCCCTCGAGACGGCGGCGCAGCTCCTCTATCGAAGGGGGCTGTATGAAGACGGAGAGGGCACGGGGGCCATAAAACTCCTTGATGTTGCAGCCACCTACAACATCGACATCGAACACGACGTGCTGACCAGCCTGTAGCTGACACTCTACCTGCTCCTTGAGGGTGCCGTAGAAGCGATCGGGATATACCTCCTCATACTCAAGAAAGTCGCCCGCAGCAATGTGCGAACGAAACTCCTCGGGGGTGAGGAAGAAGTACTCAACACCATGCTGTTCGCTGCCACGGGGGGCACGGCTCGTAGCGGATATGGAGAAGGCAAGACCCAAGTCCTGCTGCATCAGATAGTTGATGATGGTGGACTTGCCTGAGCCCGAAGGGGCGGAAAATATGATTAGCTTACCCATGTTTTTTTAAGTTGAAAGTTGAAAGTTGAAAGTTGAAAGAAAACGAAGACGAAGACGAAGACGACCATCCGGAGGGTATGTTGTCTATTGTCTGTTGACGTTTTTGAAACACTAAACTCTAAACACTAAACCAAACCTCTACATTACATTCAACACTTGTTCTTTAATCTGTTCCAACTCGTCCTTCATCTTCACCACGATGTTCTGCATCTCGGCGTGATTGCTCTTGCTGCCTGTAGTGTTGATTTCGCGACCCATCTCCTGGGCGATGAAGCCGAGCTTCTTGCCTTGGCCATGGCCCTCGCGCATGGTCTCACGGAAGTAGCTAAGGTGGTTGGTGAGGCGCTGCTTCTCCTCATTGATGTCAAGCTTCTCAATATAGAAGATGAGTTCCTGTTCAAAGCGGTTCTTGTCATATTCCACACCAAGGCTCTTCTGCAGACTGTCGAGGATGCGCTCACGTATCTTCTCGGTGCGTTCCTGCTCATAGGGAGCGATGCTGTGGAGCAAACGCTCAATATTGTCGAGCTTCTCGCCGAACTTCTTCTCCAGTGCAGCGCCCTCCTGACGGCGGAAGTCCATCAACTTCTCGATGGCTTCCATCACAGCCATGCGGGCGGCGGCCCACTCCTCATCACTGAGTTCCTTCACCTCCGTGCGTGTGAGCACATCGGGCATACGAAGGAGCGTAGCGAACCAGTCGGCAGGCAGGGGGATGCCCGTAGCCTCGCTGATGGCCTTAATCTGTGCGTGGTAGCTCTCCACGATAGCCCGATTGATAGGAGCACCTTGCTGGGCAGCATCCTCCTCAATCCAAAGATTGAAATCTACCTTGCCTCGCTCGAGCGACTGGGCTATGAGGGTGCGTATCTCCATCTCCTTCTCCCGATAGAGGGGAGCGATGCGTGTGGAGAGATCGAGCGCCTTGCTGTTGAGCGACTTTATCTCGGCGCAAATCTTCTTGCTTCCATAGGTGGCCGTGGCCTTGCCATAGCCTGTCATTGATAGTATCATAGTGCGTAATTATTCGCTTATTTTTGGCAAAGATAGTGCTTTTATCGCATAATTTCTTTAATTTTGCAAACTAATCTGTCTAATCGAACCGAAAATGGCTTGTATACTACATATTGAAACCTCAACGGATGTTTGCTCCGTAGCCCTCAGCGAGGATGGAGCCGTATTGTTCTCCAAGGAGGACTTCGATGGTCCTCAGCACGCAGTCACGTTAGGGGT
This sequence comes from Bacteroidales bacterium, assembly GCA_015060865.1. Taxonomy (GTDB): domain Bacteria; phylum Bacteroidota; class Bacteroidia; order Bacteroidales; family Bacteroidaceae; genus UBA1189. Next base: position 2,596 of record SUXS01000010.1, read on the forward strand.
ATTCATTGATGAGGTACTCTCCATGGCCGATAGCCACGCCAAGCCCATTGATGCCGTCGCCATCAGCTGTGGTCCCGGTTCTTATACGGGTTTACGCATAGGTGCCTCCATGGCCAAAGGCATCTGCTATGGACGAGACTTGCCGCTGATAGCCCTGCCCACACTGAAGGTAATGAGCGTACCCGTATTGCTGATGGACGAGCTGCCCGAGGATGCACTGCTGTGCCCCATGATAGATGCACGCCGCATGGAGGTGTATGCCGCCATCTACGACCGTGCCCTGAACCCCGTAAAAGAGGTGAGTGCCGATATCGTCACCACCGACAGCTATGCCGAGTATCTGGAACAACATCCGGTCTACTTCTTCGGCAACGGAGCGGCCAAGTGCAAGGAGGTCATCACACACCCAAACGCACGGTTCATCGACGGCATACAGCCACTGGCCCGCTGGATGTTTCCGCTGGCCGACAGACAGTTCCTTGACGGGACATTCCAGGATGTCGCCTACTTTGAACCCTTCTACTTGAAAGAGTTCGTAGCTACGGTGGCAAAGAACAAAGTGTTTTAGAAAATCATTATTATTGTCAATGAAATACAATACGCAAGAGAAGAGACTGCCGATGCCCGAGTATGGACGTGCAGTACAGAAGATGGTAGACCATGCTGTAACTATTGAGGACCGTGCCGAGCGCCAGCGTTGCGCCAACACGATCGTTGCCGTAATGGGGAATATGTATCCCCAGTTGCGGGATATGCCCGACTTCAAGCATAAGCTATGGGACCATCTGGCTGTGATGGCCGACTTCAAGCTCGATATCGACTACCCTTACGAGGTAGCTGGTCCCGAGGCACTGCACACTGCACCGCAGCGCATCGATTATCCCAAGGGGAGCATACGCTATCGCCACTATGGCCGTTGCGTGGAGGAGATGATGAAGAAGGCCTGCGACATGCCCGACGGCGAAGAGCGCGACCAGCTACTACGCCTCATCGCTGCCCAGATGAAGAAAGAGTACATCTTATGGAACAAGGAGAGTGTCGAGGACGAGAAAATCATTGAAGACATCAAGGAGTACTCCGACGGAGCTATCTGCCTCAATGCCGAGAAGCTGAAGTTGGGAATGTATCGCGCACCCGCACCGCAGCAAAACAAGAACCAGAAGGGCAAGAACAACCGCAAGAACAAGAAAAAACACTAATAGATACGGTTTAGGGGTTAGAATTTAGGGTTCGAACTTAGAACTTCGAACTCCGTGCATCTCTTTCATCTTTCAACCTTTAACCATCAATCTTTAACCCATCACCCCAAAAATTCCTAAATACTATGGCATCATTCATCATCGAAGGCGGACATCGTTTACAGGGAGAAATAACTCCACAGGGAGCAAAGAACGAAGTGCTGCAGATACTGTGCGCCACACTGCTCACACAAGAAACAGTGACAGTCAACAACGTGCCCGACATTCTGGATGTAAACAACCTAATCACTATGTTGCGTTCAATGGGAGTAGAGATTGACCGTTTGGGAGACAGATGCTACAGTTTCTGCGCAGCAAATATTGATGAGGGGTATCTTGAAAGCGATGAATTCCTAAAGTTCTGCTCCAGCCTTCGCGGTTCAGTAATGCTCATGGGGCCATTGCTGGCTCGTTTCGGACGCGTCCTCATCAGTAAACCCGGTGGCGACAAGATCGGGCGTCGTAGGCTTGACACCCACTTCCTAGGACTGATAAAGTTGGGAGCCTCCTTCTCATATAACGAGGACCGTGGTATCTACGAACTGGCAGCTGAACGCCTCAAAGGAACTTATATGCTGCTCGATGAAGCTTCAGTGACGGGTACAGCCAATATCATCATGGCTGCCGTGCTGGCCGAAGGTACCACTACCATATACAATGCTGCTTGCGAACCCTACATACAGCAACTCTGCCGCATGCTCTGCCGCATGGGAGCCAAGATTGAAGGTATCGCAAGTAATCGTTTGGTAATCACTGGAGTCGATTCATTGAGCGGATGCGAGCACACGGTGCTTCCCGACATGATTGAGGTAGGTAGTTTCATTGGTATGGCTGCCATGACCCGCAGCGAGCTGACTATCCGTAACGTTTCATTGGATAACCTCGGTGTCATCCCCGACAGTTTCCGCCGCCTTGGCATCATCATCGAGGAGCGTGGCGACGACCTCTACATACCCCGCCAAGAGCACTACCAGATAGAGTCGTTCATAGACGGCTCCATCATGACCATTGCCGATGCTCCGTGGCCAGGACTCACTCCCGACCTGCTGAGTGTACTGCTCGTTACGGCCATTCAGGCCAAGGGTAGCGTGCTCATCCATCAGAAGATGTTTGAGAGCCGCCTCTTCTTCGTGGACAAGCTCATCGAGATGGGAGCACAGATTATCCTCTGCGACCCGCACCGTGCCGTGGTCAATGGGCACGACCATGCCATCAGCCTGCGTGGCCGCACCATGACATCGCCCGACATCCGTGCCGGCATCGCCCTGCTCATCGCAGCCATGAGCGCCGAAGGCACCAGTCGTATCGACCGCATCGACCAGATTGACCGCGGATACCAAAATATTGACGAGCGCCTCAACCGCCTAGGTGCCCGCATAACCCGTGTAGAGCTATGATACGTCCCGAAGAGGTATACTGCATAGGAAAGTTCACCCGCACCCACGGCGTGCAGGGAGAGATGGCACTGTCGTTCACCGATGATGTATTCGACCGTGTCGACTGCCCCTACCTCGTGTGCGATATGGACGGAATCCTGGTGCCCTTCTTCATCGAGGAGTACCGCTTCAAGAGCAACAGCGTGGCACTCATCAAGTTCGAGCGTATCGACACCTCTGAAGATGCAGCCATCTTCACCAATAAGGAGGTGTATTTCCCCAAGTCCTATGCCGAGCAGTCTGAAGACGGCGAGTACAGCTGGCAATACTTCATCGACTTCACCGCCGAGGATGCCAATCATGGACACTTGGGCACCTTGGTAGCGGTTGACGAGAGTACCATCAACACACTCTTCATCGTCGAACGCCCCAATGGAGAGGAGCTCCTCATCCCCGCTCAAGAGGACTTCATCGAAGAACTCGACCACGACAAACGTATAATAAAGTTTAATTTACCTGACGGTTTGTTAGAATAGCCCAGTAAAGGAGGCTTCATACCGCTTTTTTTCGTATTTTTGCAACATATCAGGAAATGATGAAGGAGAACACAGAAAAGGATAGTCTCAAGAAACGGCTCTTTTACAAATACGATGTCGTTCTGAAACGCCGTAACGGAGATTCTGACGAGCACAGAATGGTCATTACACGTTTTGGAGTTTTGTCCATTGCACTGTTATCGGCCCTATTGGTAGCGACTTTAACCGTATTGCTTCTCTTCTACACTTCACTGCAATCATTGATGCCTGGCTATGTTAGCCCAGAAACCCATCGTCAATACTTAGAGACTGCACTGCGAATGGACTCTTTGGCCGAAGTGGTACAACGCCACAACATGTATGTGATGAATATCCAAGACATCTTCCGTGGGGAAATCCGTATTGACTCCGTCCATTCCATTGACTCACTTACAATTCTACGAAGTGAGGAGCTGATGGAACGCACGGAACGTGAAAAGGAATTTGTACGAATGTACGAAGAGGCCGAGAAATATAACCTAACATCGCAAGCCTCACGTATCGGCGAAATTTATGACCTCCACATGTTTACCCCCGCCAGTGGGGTAATGGGCGACAAGTTTGACCCCCATATTCACCATTACGGAATAGACATTCTTACTTCACCTGACGAAACAGCCAAGGCCATCCTTGACGGGTCAGTATTACTGAGTGGATATACGGCTAAGAACGGTTATGTAGTGGTAATACAACACACGGGGAGCCTCGTCTCTGTATACAAGCATTTGGGCACATTGCTTAAGCATGAGGGCGAAAAAGTGAAATCCGGGGAGCCAGTAGGGGTGGTAATTACTCCTGACGACAAACCTTCAGGCTCTTACCTACATTTTGAGTTGTGGCACAAAGGAGTTGCACTCGACCCCACTCAATACATTTCTTTCTAAGCGATATGAAGAGCATACAGATAGGAAAAACAGACACATTTCAGAAACGGCAGATAGCCATCCTCGGCTCTACTGGCTCTATAGGCACACAGGCCCTACAGGTGATAGAGGAGCATAGTGACCTTTATGAGGTGTATGCCCTCACCGCCCACAACAATGTAGGCTTGCTCATCGAGCAGGCACGCCGCTTCCAACCTGATGTGGTGGTCATCGCCAATGAGGCCCACTACACCACGCTGCGTGATACGCTTGCCGACCTTCCCATCAAGGTATATGCCGGTGCCGATGCACTGAACGAGGTTGTCGAGGCCGAACCCATCGATATGGTGCTGGCTTCGATGGTGGGATATGCAGGCTTGCGCCCCACGATGAACGCCATCCGCGCAGGCAAGGCCATTGCCTTAGCCAATAAGGAAACGCTCGTGGTAGCCGGTGAGTTGGTCACCCAGCTGGCCATTGAGCACCGCGTGCCCATCCTGCCAGTCGACTCTGAGCATTCGGCCATCTTCCAGTGCTTGGCAGGCGAGGGGCACAACCCGATAGAGAAGATATTGCTCACCGCTTCGGGCGGTCCATTCCGCACCTGGAGCATGGAGCAGCTGCAACATGCCACCCGTGAACAGGCACTGAAGCATCCCAACTGGGACATGGGCGCCAAAATTACCATCGACTCCGCTTCTATGATGAACAAGGGTTTCGAGGTCATCGAGGCCAAATGGCTCTTCGATGTCGCCCCCGAACAAATCGACGTGGTGGTGCATCCACAATCAGTGATACACTCCATGGTGCAGTTTGCCGACGGCTCGATAAAGGCACAGCTCGGCACACCCGACATGCGCCTCCCCATCCAATACGCCTTCAGCTACCCACAGCGTCTGTCGCTCAGCAGCCAGCGTCTCGACTTCTCCACCCTCTCATCACTCACCTTCGAGCAACCCGACCCTGTACGTTTCCGCAATCTTGCCCTTTCATTTGAAGCATTAAAGCATGGTGGCAATATGCCCTGCATCCTCAATGCAGCCAACGAAGTATGCGTATCCGCCTTCCTCAAAGAGCGCATCGGGTTCCTGCAGATGAGCAAGGTAATAGAACAGACGATGGAGCACACGACCTTCATCCCAACCCCAACTTACGAAGATTATGTCGCTACCGACACTGCAGCTCGCCGCATTGCAGAAGAGATGATAGCCAAAAATGGATAATATACTTTTACAATAAAAATGCAAATCATTCAATTAATTATTTCCTTATCTTTGCTCGTGGTCATCCACGAAATGGGACACTTCATCTTCGCCCGCCTTTTCGGTGTGCGCGTAGAACGTTTCTCGCTATTCTTCGGCAAACCCATCTTGCGCTACAAGCCCAAGCGTAGCGAGACAGAATATGTTGTAGGATGGCTCCCCTTTGGCGGCTATGTAGAGCTGTCGGGCATGATTGACGAGAGTCTTAACGTTGAACAGATGAAACAGCCGCCCCAGCCATGGGAGTTCCGTACCAAACCCGCATGGCAACGTCTGCTCATCATGGTGGGAGGTGTATGCTTCAACCTCATCTTGGCCTTTTTCATCTATGCGATGATACTCTTCAAATGGGGCGACACCTATGTTCCGCTCGACAACAGCAAGTATGGCATGGAATTCAACGAACGTGCCGAAGCTATAGGTTTCCGCGACGGTGATGTACTTGTCTCTGCCGACGGCAAGGCTTTCGAGCGCTATGACGCAGATATGTTGCGTGCCATTGTGGATGCCGATAAGGTCACCGTATTGCGCAACGGCAATGAAGTGACTATCACTATGCCCGAAGAGATGAGTTTGCTCGATTTCAATAAGGACACACAACCATTCATAGATTTCTATGTACCCATGGTACTTGACAGCATCATTCCGAAAAGCGGTGCAGCCTATGCAGGACTACAACAAGGCGACAGCATCATTAGCGTCAATGGCTATCCTGCTCATTCTTGGACAATGTTTACAGGCATACTCAAGCAACTGGCTACGCAAGAGAAGGAAGGCGTGATTGTTAACCACGATCTTACGGTAGTATATAACCGTTCAGGAAGAATGGATACAGTAACGGTATGTACCGATGCTAACTTCATGGTAGGAGTATCAGCCTCCGACTTACGTCCATTCACACCTAAAGTCAAAGAATTTGGTTTCTTTGAATCTATACCGGCAGGTGTCGTTTACGGATGGAATGTACTGAAAGGATACGTCAGCGACTTCAAATACGTATTCACCAAGGAGGGAGCGAGTTCGCTAGGAGGATTTGTTACCATAGGAAAGCTTTTCCCTAAGCAATGGGATTGGTACCTCTTTTGGATGCGCACAGCATTCATCTCAATTATTCTAGCCTTCATGAACATTTTGCCTATACCTGCGCTTGATGGAGGGCATGTACTATTCCTCATCGTAGAGGCAATTACAGGTCGCAAGCCAAGTGACAAATTCATGGAACGAGTACAGATTATAGGTATGGTACTTCTTTTTGGATTGATGATTTATGCCAATCTGAATGATGTAATACGCAATTTCTTCTAGAGAAGTCACTTATCAACATATCGCAGGCAACCGGTCGCTTTCGCATCAGGTTGCCTGCTTCATTTTAAATACTAAGGAGAAAGGATTTGCATATGTTAATCTTTTATATACGACACCACATATTCCCTTAAAATGTCCATGAGGAAAGAACATCTTCGGAGAACGCTTGTTGATGATGCTGTATGAAGAAAACCAATGTTTAACCCTTAATATCAATAGGAGATTATCGTATGACAGCACCATTGCAAGGTATTAAAGTCATTGACTGGACCCAAGTACAGTCGGGTCCTTCGTGTACACAGATGTTGGCGTGGCTTGGCGCCGATGTCATCAAGATTGAGCGTGTGGGGCTCGGTGACCCTACACGTACCGAGCTTCTCGACTATCCGGGCATGGATAGTCTCTACTACCTGCAGCTCAACTGCAACAAGCGTTCCATCGAGCTGGATATGAAGTCGCCCGAGGGCAAGGAGGTACTCACACGCCTGCTCAAGACAGCAGACATCTTTGTAGAGAACCTCCATCCTGGAGCCGTAGCCAAATTGGGCTTCTCGTGGGAGGAGGTACATAAGATCAATCCGCGTGTCATCTACGGCACCATCAAGGGATTCAACGACGACTCACCCTTCGCCTCGGTGAAGGCCTTCGAGCCGGTGGCACAGTGTGCCGGCGGCGCGGCTGCCACTACAGGTTGGTGGAAAGGCGACTACAATATGCCTACGCAGTCGGGTGCCGCCTTGGGCGACAGCAACACGGGTATGCACCTGCTCATCGGTTTGCTGGCTGCACTGATGCAGCGTGAGAAGACGGGCGAGGGGTGCTTCGTGGAGCAGTCGATGCAGGATGCTGTCATCAACCTCTGCCGTGTGAAGCTGCGCGACCAGCTTATCCTCGAACATACCGGTGTGCTGGAGCACTTCCCGCAATACCCGAACGAGAAGTTTGGCGACACCGTGCCTCGTGGCGGTAATGTCGAAGGTGGTCAGGTGATGGGATGGTGCTACCGTTGTAAGGGCTGGGAGACCGACCCCGGTGCCTTCGTCTACATCGTGTTGCAGAACGAGGCGAAGCCCTTTGCCGCTGCTGCCACTGCCATCGGACACCCCGAATGGGCCAACGACCCCAAATACAATACACCTGCGGCCCGCAACAAAATTAAGGAAGAGATCTACGCCGCTGTGGAGGCCTACACCATCACTCGCGAGAAAATGGAAATCGTGGAGACTCTGGGCAAGGCCGGCGTGCCTTGCGGACCTGTGCTCACGATGAAGGAGATTGCCGAGGACGAGTCGCTGCGCAAGTGCGGCACCATCGTCGAGGTAGACCAGCCCGGTCGTGGCAAGTTCCTCACCATTGGCTGTCCGCCCAAGTTCTCAAGCTATACTCCCGAGGTGAAGCCCGCTCCCGCATTGGGCGAACACACCGACGAAGTGCTCCGCGAGATTGGCTACACAGCCGACGAGATTGCGGCGTTGCGCAAGAAACAAGTCGTCTGCAAGACCGCATAGTTTTCAAAAATTGTCTGAGTTCTCCGAGACCTCCGAGCACTCCGAGTCCTCTGATTCCTCAGAGTCTTCCGAGTTCTCCGAGAACTCTTCCCTTTTCACTCTTCACTCATCATGGACTATATCACCAATAACCCCCAAGCTACGCTTACCGACGGCATGCACCTCATGGTTGATGCCCTGAAGATGAATGGCGTAGACACAATCTATGGTGTCGTGGGCATCCCCGTCACCGACCTCGCCCGCCACGCTCAGGAGGTGGGCATCCGCTACATCGGTTTCCGCCACGAGCAGTCGGCGGGCAATGCTGCTGCCATCAGTGGCTACCTCACCCAGAAGCCGGGCATCTGCCTCACGGTGTCGGCCCCGGGTTTCCTCAACGGTCTTACGGCATTGGCTGCTGCCACCATCAACGGGTTCCCGATGATACAGATCAGCGGCTCCAGCGACCGCAATATCATTGACCTGCAGCAAGGCGACTATGAGGGACTCGACCAGATGAACGTGGCCAAGCCCTTTGCCAAGGCTGCCTACCGCATCAACCGCCCCGAAGACATTGCCGTAGGTGTAGCACGTGCTATACGCACTGCCGTATCGGGTCGTCCGGGTGGCGTGTACCTTGATATCACCACCGCCATGCTCAGCGCTACGATGGATGCTCAGGCTGCCCAGGCGTCGCTCTTTGCTCCTGTAGACCCTGCCCCCAAGCAATACCCCTGCTCCGGCTCGGTGAAGCGGGCCCTCAAACTGCTTGCTTCGGCACAGAAGCCCCTCATCATCATCGGCAAGGGTGCGGCATACGCACAGGCCGAAGTCGAGCTGCGCACCTTTGTGGAGCGCACGGGCATCCCCTTCCTGCCCATGTCGATGGCCAAGGGACTCTTGCCCGACGACCATCCCCAGTGTGCCGCCTCGGCCCGTAGCCTCGTGCTCGGTCAGGCCGATGTGGTGATGCTCGTGGGCGCACGCCTCAATTGGCTCCTCACCCACGGCAAGGGCAAGAAGTGGAACCCTGCGGCGCAATTCATCCAGCTCGACATCGAGCCGGAAGAGATTGACAGCAACCGCCCCATTGCCGCTCCTGTGGTGGGCGACATCGTTTCGTCGCTCGATGTGATGATTGCCAAGATGGACAACTTCAATATCCACTGCCCACAGGCATGGCGCGATGCTATCGATGCGGTGAAGCAGACCAACGTGGCTAAGATGCAGGCCAAGCTCACTACGCTGACCTCGCCGATGAACTACTTCAACGCTCTAAAGGCAGTGAGCGATGTGCTCGACGGCTATAAGGACATCTATGTGGTGAACGAGGGAGCCAACACGCTCGACGACACGCGCAACGTCATCAATATGTACCGTCCGCGCCTGCGCCTCGACTGCGGCACATGGGGCGTCATGGGTATCGGCATGGGCTATGCCATAGCGGCAGCCGTCACCAGTGGTCGTCAGGTCGTGGCTATCGAGGGCGACAGCGCCTTCGGCTTCAGTGGTATGGAGATCGAGACCATCTGCCGCTACCGATTGCCCGTCACCGTGGTGGTGTTCAACAATGGCGGCATATACCGTGGCAACGACCCCAACCTCGGTGGTGGTGCCGACCCGTCGCCTACGTCGCTCACCCCCAATGCCCGCTACGACAAGCTGATAGAGGCCTTCGGTGGCACTGCCTACAATGCTACCACGCCCGACGAACTGCGCACGGCGCTCACCGCCGCCCTCACCTCGCATCGTCCTGCCCTCATCAACTGCGTCATCGACCCTGCCGTGGGCACCGAGAGCGGACATATTGGGAATCTGAATCCAAAGACGGTGGCCCCGCAGAAGTGATTGTTTAACCATTAGTCGGAGTTCTCTGAGGTCTCTGGGGCCTCGGAGTTCTCTGACAAACCAAAGAAAGGAAAGATTATGCTCGACATCCTTATCAAAGACATTCTCCCCATTTTCGTCATCATGGCGTTGGGCTATATGGCAGGTAAGCGTGGTGTGTTCTCATCAAGCAATGCACAGATTTTTAACAAACTTGTACTTACCTATGCCTTACCGGCGGCTTTGTTTGTATCCATCGTCAAGGCCGATCGTTCAATGTTGTTTGATGATGGCAAATTGCTCGTCATTAGTTTGGTCGTATTAGTAGGATTGTTCCTTTTTTCCTACTTTTCTACCTACAAGATTTTCAAGCACAGCAAAAGTGAGGCTGCGGTGAGTGCCCTCATCACTGGCTCGCCCACCATCGGTTTCCTCGGCTTTGCCGTACTCGGCCCTATCTATGGCAATACTGCTTCCACTGGGCTAGTGATAGCCATCGTCTCCATCGTTGTCAATGCCATCAGCATCCCCATTGGCATGGCATTGCTCAATGCGGGAAAGAACGATGGTTCCAAGGATGCAGACGGAGGCAAAAGGAGCAATCCTGTGCTCGATGCCCTAAAAGCTCCAGTGTGTTGGGCTCCCATCCTCGCCGTAATCCTGGTACTACTGGGGATAAAGTTTCCTCCAATCCTTGAGCCCAACTTCGAGCTTATCGCCAAAGCAAATTCCGGTGTAGCCGTCTTTGCAGCGGGTCTGACCCTCTCAGGAATGAAATTCCAATTAGACAAAGAGGTGCTCTACAATACCTGCTTCAAGCTCCTCCTGATGCCGGCAGTCTTGCTCGTCATTGGATTGATATTCAAGATGGAGCCCATGAAGCTACAGATGATGGTGCTTGCCGGTGCCCTGCCTCCCGCCTTCTCGGGTATCATCATTGGCAGCCGCTATCAGCAGTATGTGCGCACAGGTACTTCCACACTTGCCTTCAGTATCTTCATGTTTGTACTCACCGCCCCGCTGTGGATATGGATCACTCGCCTTGTGGCATAGGCTCTATTCAGTTTTGAATGGTACCAAAAGCATCGCACCCGCCCATTAAAGGCAGGTGCGATGTATCTATTTTTGTACTATGCTAGGACTATAGTACTACTTTATGCCCGTTTCTTATGTAGATTCCGCGTGTGGGGTTCGCTACGGGGCGTCCCATGAGGTCATAATAAGGAGCAATCGTTTCTTTTAGTACAGTATCTACAGAGGTACTTCCCTGCACCTTTACTTCCATCTTGACACTCTGGTCATAGGGGTCGCACACGTAAATACAGTCAATCTGCTCTGCCAGGCGAGGAATGGTGAAGTCAACGTAATGGTTTCCTATACAAGTGGCGCCTACCACACCTACCTCGTAGAATGTCAGTGCAATGCTTCCATCCTGCTCTTCGGCAACACAATACAGCCCCATTCCGCAGTTCGATAGGTAATAGCCTTGGATGCGAATAGTCTCTTCTCCTATCTCTGCAGTAAGTGATGCTGTCTCGTTCTCAATGTTCAAGTCTACATTGGCATCCGTTCCATAACGATTGGCTGCAGCGCGGTATACAATGGCGTTCATCGCGCCCTCTTCATACACCTCAAAGTAGTGCACATTGCTTACGTATACGTTGTATACATCGGCAGTGCAGTTCTCGAAGCTGACATCTATCGTTTGGCGCACCATGAAGGAGCCTTGCCATCCGTCAGCACAAGTGGAGTCTTCGTAATTAGTGTAGATGTTGAAGAAGGCCGAGCCATTAATAATATCATACTCCAGCTCCGAGGGAATGCAGGCGTGTCCCCAAAACGAACCGGTGAGGCGCATTATGCCGTCGGTGAGCGTCACCTTAAAGTCGTTACCTTCACCATCGAGGAACTCACCCAGAGGCAATGTCATACGTCCGCGGTGCTGCACTACACCAGGCTCGCCCTCATCTACCACCACGCTGCATTCGTGGCTTATGCCATTGGCATAGACACTCACGTTGGTTTCTCCTGCTCGGCGTGCTGTGATAAGCCCCTCTTCGCTCACCGAGGCTACGTCTGAGTTGCAGTAATAATAGATATACTTACTGTTGGAAGCAGCCCACTCGGGGTCGTTCCAGATAATTGATAGCTGGAATGTTTCGCCCACACGTAGCTTTACTTTTTCTGCATTGAGTGTAAACTCTTTTTGGCTTGTCGTGTCCATCATTTCGCCCTCATCTATTATAGGAGGAGTTACGGGAGGGTTAACTTCTGCCGTGTCGCCAGGGGCAACATACCCTGTGTCTGCTACGGCCACATACGAGCGTGCCGAGATACTCATAGCCATCATCAGGCCTGCAAGGAGTGTCATTGTCTTTTTCATAATCTCTGTACTTTTTTTGATTCGTTAATGATACTGTTTGCTCCCCGCTCAGTCGGGATTCGCAGTGCAAAGTTGCAAACATCGTCATGCCCAGACAACTTTTTCGTCTTGCAAAAGTCTTGCATGTTTACGGTGCAATACCTTTGCAATAGTTGTTCAAGGATTACAACACCACTTTTCGTCCATTTTTTATATATATACCACGCGTGGGGTGTGCCACCGGGCGGCCTTGCAGATCGTAGTAGGGGGCGTCGGTGTTGGGCGCTACTATCGGGTCGATGCTCGTGTCGAGGTTGATGGTGGTGACGGCCCATTCCGTGGCGCGGCCAAACATGTCGATGCTGCGTGAGTGGAGGTATACGTAGCCGCCGTCGGGATAGTGGGGGAGTTCTATGACAAAATCGCACTGTCCGTGGGCACGGCATTCCTGACTAGCAGTGTAGAGGGTGTTGGCATGGCAGTCGGTCACCGCCACTTCTACGGTGTAGCGTTGCCATGCAGGGGCACGGCTATAGATGTCCTTGTTCTCGCCCTCGCCAATGCGTACAGGGATATCGCCACGCGGACGCACCGAGGCTCGTATTGTGGGTGGACCTGTTGGAGCCATCTCTCCTGCATTGTCGACACAGGCATCCGCCTCTGTTGTGTCCGATACGGTCACCTCATTCTCGGGTGAGATGTAGCCCTTTACGAAGTCGTCTGTGGTCACTAATTGCGAGTAGGTCCATTGGATGTCGTCCTTAATATATGCCGCAAGGTCAGGTACAACGTAGGTGATGCGGTAGGTGGTATCGGCATAGTTGGATATGCTGCTCTTGTCTATTGATGGCGCACTGCCGTTGAATACGATGCACAGATCTCCGAAGGGATTCTCTTCTGCTTGCTCATCGTCAAGTATCATGATATCGGTAAAGGCATCGGGCATGATGCAGTTGAGCCGCTCGGTGAAGTAGATTATCTGGCCTTGGCGGAAAATGGCATTGGTAAAAGCGCTGGTGCCCACGGTGTCTACATCGAAGTAGATGACTGTCTTGTCGTTCCAGCGGGCAAAGTCGGTAGAGTCTGTTATCGCTTCACCTTCATTGATGATGTAGCGATAGAGGTAGCTATCGCCATAATAGATGCCATAGCCGTGTTTGGTGGTGGGGCGAGGCCCTTCATCAATAGATATATAGCAACCCTCATTCGCTTGGTAGAGAATCCTTTCGCTGTCGTGTACGCACAGCAGCTTGAACGCACATTTTCCGTATGAGTCGCTATAATGATGTTCGCTCAATCCATATCCCATAGTCAAACCTATCACTCCAAGTTCCTCGTATACCCGTATATATTGGTCTACAAACTCAACCCTGCTCTCCGATTTGTCGTATTTCCCTATCTGCATTTCGTGACAGCGATAGCTTTTTGTACTATCTGTATCGGATAGAAGCGCATCATATATATTGTGAATACGGCCATACTCTAAGCCCTCTTTGAAGCAAAGCGTGTCACCAACCTGTGCGGTATAATCAAACCATAGTTTCTCTTCATAGACATCAGCAATGTAAACCTTGCCGTCCTCTTCCCGCATAAAGCTGTTATATGGTCGCATATCTGACAAGTCCTCTTTATAGCTTATCCAATTCTTCTTGTATGTCTTTCCATGAAGTATGGTGTCTCCTTGAAGTCTGTAAGTGATAGTGCCAGAGTGGTGTGCAGAACATAATGAGTTGTTGTGGTATACCGCCCATTGCTTACCTTCGGTTACTAAGTATGTCTTCTGCTCCGACAAAGCGGATTGTGCCATGATGCCTTGCACTACACCCAGCAAAACCAACAAACTAAAAATCTTCTTCATAGTGTAAATATGTTTATTTTCGTTGTTGAGAGCAAATATAGGAATAATGCAGCAAAAAACGATGTGTTGGTATATTGCAAAAGTATTGCAAAGCAAAAAATATCGATGAAATGGGCGAAAATTGTATTATCTGACTTATGGCGTTTGCATGCGAAGAGCCAAACAAGCAGACTTATCATATACCTTTCCGAACGAGAAAATGGCACGACGTAGTGAAGAAATCCCTAACATAAGGAATGCAGGAAAGTCCTTTACAAAGCACTCGAGGAGTTAAACCAAACTTCGCTTCATAATGAGGGTTGATAAAATATAACCGACGGTCTACAATATCGAATCCCGTATTATGGCACAATCGCAGGAAAGCCTGTATGCTCATCCGAGTTTCCTTAATAGCCAAGAAGTCATTAATCACACTGACGGGTTCTCCAAGCCTACGCAACAACCACACGAACAAGCGTTGTGGAAGCAAATGGATGAAAGGACACCGCGACACAAACCATGTACGTGCCACCTGCTGATGCCCTCCGAATGGCATGCACCAGGCTGGAAATGCAACATACAGAACTCCTTGTTCGGCAAGTAGTCCACGTAGGCAATGCATCAGTTTGTCCTTATCTGAGATATGCTCTATTGCATCGTGCAATATTATGAGATTGTAACGATCAGCGTCAACATATTCAAGGATATCTGCATGGATGAACGTCCCTTGCAATCCTTCCTTCCCGAACAACTTAACAGCTTGGTCTATGGAATGGGCGTCAATATCGACTCCTTTGACTGCGCACCCTATGCGAGCAAAGAAAGCGAGATTTCCCCCAACACCGCACCCCACCTCAAGAACCTTGAGTGGCTGTTTTCCACCAAAGGAGACAAACTGCTGTAAATAACGATAATAATGTTTCTCACAAGATTTTTCGCTTTCCTTAAAATAATCTTCATAATTGCTGTGCCGTGCTTGCATCGATTCTGATTTGTGATTTTTGTTTTTACAATCCTATACGATGCAAAGGTGCTAGAATTAATAGGGCCAACAAATTTTATAATATTGCAAAAGCATTGCAGTAGTATTGCAAAAGCATTACAAAGCGAAAAGTACTGATGAAATGAGCAAGAATTGCATCATCGGACTTCTGACGTTTGTGGCGCAACAGAGTAAAAAGGACGTTTCTTCTATATGGCGAAAGTTCATAAATCGGTTGGCTTTGGCAGAGGTAATATTTAGGCTGGTTCTATTTCTCTTCACCTCTACACTGTAAAGTTACAGCCTATTTGCCCGAAAAACAATGCGTGAGTACAGAAAAAGTAAAATATTCGCGGATATTTAATGAAATATCCATGGATACGTAATGAAATATCCACGGATACGTGATGAAATATCCATGGATATTTGAATTATTTTTCAAAGAGAATGTCTTTTCCTGATTTAAGTAGACGTTTTTTTGCTTCATTAGCTGAAAAGATTTACACCTTTGCTCTAGCCATACTGGCGAGGTTTACGCTTTCTCCGATTCCATGCTGTTCCGCTTGACATCTCGGCTGATGGGACAGCAGGAGTCCGGCCTCGTTGTTCGGCACGGCAAAGGTAAGTAAAAACGGAAGTAAGTTGTCGTTACAGCGCTACGCTGCGCCATTGCCAACCGATTTATGAACTTTCGCCATAGGGAGGAGTTGAAGGAAGGCGCCAAAAGATCCGCAAATGACTATTGAGGGGTATCTTTCACACAGAACATGTGATTAGGTCTCACGCAGAGAATACGAAGAGCACAGAGACGCACATGCTCCGCCGTGCTTCCCATCCGGCAGGCCAACGCGAGCATCGCAAGCGTTCTCTGTGTACTCGGCGACTCTGCGTGAGAGAATAAAAAGCCTTAGCGTCCTGCGTGAGATAAGAAGTCTGAGTAAATGGCATCATCCGAACACGAATTGGTAGAGTTCCTCCGTCATCTTGGCTTTCATGCGAGTCTTGCGCGAGCGCAAGGCATTCTCCGAGATGGCGGTGCAGAGCGAGGCTGTGCGTATGGAGCATCCGAGAAGTGTGAGTATCACCAGATGGAGGTCGCTGGTGGTGAGTGCAGGGCATTGGGTGCGGAAGTCGATCATCACGTCGGCAAAGCTGTCGATGAGCACCTGCTGCAGCTCGGTGCGTTCCTTCAGCGTGAGTGCCTCGGAGGAGTGTTCCAACTGACCGATGCGAGTGCGCCAAGGGGTGTGGGCAAACACCTCGCGGCAGTAGTCGATACGCTGGCGGCGCAGGGTCAGGAGACGCTCGGGGTCGGGCTCAGAGGAGGCGCTGTCGGCATCGTCGGTCATGGCGGTGAGGGCCAGCATCTCGGCACGGTTTTGTGCCAGCTGCTTCTGCAAGCGTATGTAGCGGGCCTTGCGGCGATTGTCGATGGCGGCAAACAGCACCACGAGCAGCAGCGCGAGGGTGACGACGACGATGGAGCCCAGAAGCACGAAGCGGGTGTGGCGGTGGCGTAGCATGCGGTCGTGCATGGCTATCTGGTGCTCGCCACGCACGCGCTCCACCTCGGCACGGCTCTGCATACGGGCAATGGAGTCGAGCAGCACGGTGTGGCGTGCCAGGTAGGCAGGCACCGAGTCGGTACGCCCCTCGGCAAGGTCCAGCTCCATGAGTTTATAATAGGTGTTGCAGTCGGCATACACGTCGCGGCCGGGGATGAGCGAAAGACCGAAGTAGTGGCGGGCCGAGTCGGTCTGCCCAAGGGCAAGGAACACATCGCCCTTCACGCTGTAGTCGGGGCCGAGGCGGCGTGCATCGCCTACCGAAGCGATGTGGCGGTTGAGGTATTGCAGGGCTTCATCGTAGTGCTCCGTATGGTAGCAGGCAATCTTGGCCAGCTGGAAGCAGGCATTGTCGGCCACGAGGCGTGGCGTGGCAGGATTGTCGACAAGAGCACGAAAGCGCGGCTCGGCCTCGCCCCACTGCTCCATATATAAATAGGTGAGCGCTATCTGATAGTCGGCATTGGCCACGTCGGCCGGCTTGCCCCGCAGGAGCATCGAGGCACGGAAGGCGCGGAAGGCATCGAGGCTCTCGGCAAACATGTTGCGGTTGCGGTAGTGGCGAGCCATATTCTGCAGGCACAAGGCATACTGGCGCACCGTAGTGTCGGGGAAGAGCGTCAACGCCTGCATATAGGCACCCACGGCATCGGCATCGCGCTCCAGCTCGGTGTAGGTGCAACCCAGGTAGTAGTGGGCCATGGCGGCACGGTAGTCGGGCTTGTCGTTGCCATAGTAGGCGGTAGCAGTGCGGATGAGCGAGTCGGAGGTCAGTGGCACATAGCACTGGTAGTCGGCCTGCGTGGAGAGCAGGGCATAGAGGGCGCGGGCCTCGCCACGTAGCGTGGCACAGTCGATGCTGTCGAGCATGTACCAGGCCTGCTCGGGGTCGGCATCAATGACTTGGGCTATTGTCTCCAAACGATGGAGCGTAGCGTTGTTGTGGCAACTCCCGAGAAGGAGCAGACAAGTAAGGAGTGTCCATAGGGTCCCGATACGATAAGTGCGCATAGTATCTTCCTTTATTGGTTTCGGTGGCAAATATAGGCATTTCGTTCCGAAAATCACAAGAAATGGATATTGCAAAAGTATTGCAATGTGTGCCAGACCTAAAGAGAGAAAAGATAGGGAAATGAGAATGTTCTCTCCAGTACTATATATCCAGGTATGGCATCTACGCAAATAGCAGCTCCTTTCCCACCATCAAAGAGGAGGCTATCACTAAAGCACTCCTCTTTCAAGCACGATACATAAGGGGGATTCTTTTAGTGGTCCATTTAAAACACATTTGCTGCATTTCTCGGGTAACCAGCTATATTTATATCACTAATCGCATCCGAAAATCCACACTCATCCCCCCCTGAGGTTAAGCATCCACTATGCGAGTCTCCAGGTTGTTGTCGAGATTGTCGGCATGCTTGATGACCACGCAGTGTACACCGCCGTCAATGGCACGGAAAGCTCCCTCAATCTTGGGCAGCATGCCCTTGTTGACGGTGCCATCGGCACGTAGGGCGGCAAAGCTCTCGCGTGTGATGGTGGGGATGACGCTGCGGTCGTCGTCTATATCGGTGAGTACACCGTTCTTTTCGAGACAGAAGATGAGGCTCGTTGGCTGTATCTTCGAGGCGGCCACGGCCACGGCTGAGGCTACGCTGTCGGCATTGCTGTTGAGTAGCGAGCCTTGCTCGTCGTGGGTGATGGCGCAGAAGACGGGTACAATGCCCTGCTCCACGAGTGAGGCGAGGAAGGGTACGTTCATGCGCTCGGTCACGATATCGCCCACATAGCCATAGTCGATGGGGTTGGGCGTGCGGCGCACGGCAGGGATGACATTGGCATCGGCTCCCGAGAGGCCTATGGCCTTGCATCCGAGGGCACCGAGGCGTGCCACGATCTGTTTGTTGACGAGGCCGGCATATACCATGGTGACCACATCGAGTGTGGCGCGGTCGGTGACGCGACGCCCATCAATCATCTGTGTCTCTATGCCCAGCTGGGCGCTTAGGCGTGTGGCGAGCTTGCCTCCGCCGTGGATGAGCATCTTAGGGCCTTCAAGGGTGGCAAACTTGGTGAGGAATCGTTCCAATGCGGCTGCATCATCAATGACGTTGCCACCGATCTTTACTACTTGAATCATACTTTTTTTAGTTGAAAGATGAGAGATGAAAGATGAAAGAGGATTGTTGAGTTGGAAGTGGGAGAGTGAAAGGAGTGAGGCCAAACTTTCCTCTTTCCACTATCTTCGTCTTTCATTGTTTTTTATTCGTTTGATTTTGTTTGCTTGTTTTTATACTTGCAGTCAATAATGCAATAAGTTCTTTAAGGTCGTTATATAAAGATTCGAAATGTGATTGTTCGATAATGCCACTCTCGTAGAGTAGCTCTAACCAGTAAGCAGTTTCGTCAGCTTCTTTTAATGCAATAGATAATTTGTTGACAAAGTCTGCTGCACTTTGCGCATTGTTGCTTTCTCTGGCATTGGCTCCAATACTGGTTCCACTACGTAGGAGTTGCTTGGACATAACATACTCTCCTTTCTCCTTCTGTAGAAAAGAATAGAAGTGTATAATTCTTATGGCGAACTTCTTGCTTTTATCTAATGTTGCTCCTTTACTCATGTTCGTCTTTCATCTTTCCACTTTCATCTTTCAACTTTCATCTATTCAACCCTTCAAGCAGTCGTTTCAGCACTACCGTTGCCGAGATTTCGCGATTGGCCGCTTCGGGGATGACGAGGCTGGTGGATGCTTCGATGACGTCGTCGGTGACAATCATATTGCGGCGCACGGGCAGGCAGTGCATGAAGAAGGCATTGTTGGTGAGTGCCATCTTCTCGGTGCTGATGGTCCATGAGCGGTCGGTGGAGAGCACCTTGCCGTAGTTGGGGTCGTCGTAGGCACTCCAGTTCTTGGCATACACGAAGTCGGCTCCGCGCAGCGCCTCGTCCTGATCATGCGTGACCTTGGCCTTTCCTATAAACTCGGGAGCGAGGTCGTAGCCCTCGGGGTTGGCGATGACGAAGTCGTAGTCGGTAGCGTTCATCCACTCGGCAAACGAGTTGGGCACGGCTTGTGGCAGTGCCTTGGGGTGTGGTGCCCAGGTGAGCACTACCTTGGGGCGCTCGGTGCGCTTGTGCTCCTCGATGGTGATGAGGTCGGCAAAGCTCTGCAGGGGATGGCGTGTAGCGGCCTCCATGCTGAATACGGGACGGCCCGAGTAGCGTATGAACTGCTCGATGATGCGCTCCTCATAGTCCTCGGCCTTGTTGGTGAGCCCAGCAAAGGAGCGCACGCCGATGATGTCGCAGTAGGAGCCCATCACGGGAATAGCCTCGAGGAGGTGTTCGGCCTTGTCGCCGTCCATGATGACGCCGCGCTCGGTCTCGAGCTTCCATGCACCTTGATTCACGTCGAGTACGATGACGTTCATGCCCAGGTTCATCGCTGCCTTCTGTGTGCTCAGTCGGGTGCGGAGCGATGAGTTGAAGAATATCATCATGAGGGTCTTGTTACGGCCCAGCTCCACGTGGGCAAAGCGGTCTTTCTTGATGGCGAGTGCCTCGGCTACTGCATCGTGCAGATTGCCTATGTCTTGTACGCAGGTAAACTTGTTCATAATATACATTTTTAATTGCAATGCGAAGGTACGAAATATGTACGAAACATCTTATTTTTTCGGAATAAAAATGGCAGGTTAGAAATATATGTTTACCTTTGTACATTATTTATCTTACCATTCATCATGAAAAAGAGAGCATTTATATCTATCCTTTGTGCCTTGCTTGTGTCAAGTGCTGCTTATGCCAAAAGCTTGGTAATCACACTTACCGACGGCACACTAGTATACTATCTGCTAGGCAGTGATACTAATCCCAAACTCCATTTTGTCGACGGAGGTATTATGATCAATGCCGACAACTATGCACTCGAAGGAGTAAAGAACTTCTATATCTCCAACGAGGATGACCCTAATGCCATCAAGGATGTGTTTACCGATGACAAGATGGAGATTCGCGACAATGTCCTCATCATCCCATCTACGGAGACTGTAAGTGTGTATACTACAGCAGGTAAACAGGTGCAAGCAAACAGTCGCTTGATGTCGAATAAGACCATAATCGACCTCAACGCCTTACCGCAAGGGAGCTATGTGATAAACATTGGTAAAACCTCATTCAAAATCATGAAAAGATAAAAGAAAGGAATGATTATGAAAAGACTATGGATAATATTGGCTATTGTCTGCATGCAGGCAGGAGTTGCGTTTGCACAGGAAAAGCCTGACACATTGTGGTTCCAATTTACAGATCGTTTCACGGAGAATGAGATAATTGACCTCACCGACATCGATTCAATTGAGTTCACCAAAACGATGATGAAGCGCTTCAAATACAATGCCTCGTCAGGGAGCATATTGTCGATGCCAAAGACATATCGCACCAATGGCGTCTACCGACTGGATGAAGTAGAGCGCTATCTGGTGAAGCCAGACACCTACTCAGGCAACAACTACAACAATGAGAATTCCACCTTCTGCTTCCAACGCAGCGCCGAGAGCGAACATTTTGTCATCTTCTGGGCCAAGGGACTGACCAAGCAAGCCAATGGTAATATTGTAGGCGGTGCGTCCAGCTCAGTATGCAATGTGAACACGTTGCTGCGCAATGCCGAAAAAATATGGGACGTATACGTCAATCAGCTTGGTTTCCTGGAGCCAGGCCGTTCCACTACCGACCGTGTGAAGATAGAGATGTATATCGTCAACCAATCAGAGTGGCGTGCCGACGGTAGCGGTGTCGACGGTAAGGTTTGGACAGCAGGCACGGGTACCAGCAAGACATCGAGGTCACACAAGGTGGGTATATTCCACTGCAACGCTTGGGCTGCCAGCGACAATGTAACCGTTGCTCATGAAATTGGCCACACGTTCCAATACCTTGTCAGTGCCGATCTCGGTTCGCTCCACGGCCTCAACTACGTGCTGGGCGACAACTCCAGCGGCAATGAGTGGTGGGAAGACTGTGCCAACTGGCAGGCTCATAAGGTATATCCTGCCCAGCAGTTCTCTACCAACTGGGGCAACAATCAAAATGCGCACCACATGAACATCATCCATGAGGGTGCCCGCTACAACAACTGTTACTATCAGGACTGGTGGTGTCAACTGCATGGGCTTAACACCGTCGGCCGTATATGGCGCGAAGCTACCAAGCCCGAAGACCCCATACAGGCCTACATGCGTATCTTCAACCACGATGAGCAGAGCTTTGCCGACGAGCAGTTCACAGGTTATGCCCACATTGCTGCCATGGACATTGACTCTTGGCAGAAGTATGGCCAAGGACTCATAGGAAGCGAGCAACAACGTCTGCAAGAGGTACCCGAAGCTATCGTTGCTTCGCATCTCAATGGCGAGACCGATTGGTGGATTGTAGACCCCGCTTATTGCCCCCAAAACTATGGATATAATGCCAACCCCCTTAAAGTGCCCGCAGCAGGTACTGTAGTGACAGCCACCTTCAAGGGGCTCACAGGTGTTACCGGCTATCGTTCCATCTATCCTGAACGTGCAGGATGGCGATACGGTTTGGTAGCCTACTCGGCTGACGGCACTCGCACTTATGGCGAAATGGGACGCGACGCAGAGGGAGAGGTAAGTATCACCGTACCCGAAGGCTGCACTCACATGTGGTTCGTCGTGATGGGTGCTCCCACCAAATGGTGGACACACTCATGGAACGACAATGATACCGATGATGAACAATGGCCTTATGCGGTACGTTTCAGTGGTACCGATCCCTATGGAGCGACCCGCACCTATGGCGAATATCCTGAAGGGTATATCCGTCACGATACTACGGTTGTCATTAACACCCAGCTCACCTACGATGCCTCCAACTATTCCTCTGTACGCGTACAGTACGACATGGATGCCGTAAGTCAGGCTCTAGGACTGAGCACCTCACAAATGAAATCCGTAAAGGTAGGAACCGCCAACAAGATACGCTTTGCAGGTATCAGCGCCAATGGATCGGTGACTAACAGCACTACGACCTCTACCAGCTCTTCTACCTGCTTTGGGCACTGGTTCAATGCCTCAGGTAACGTTTGCAACTACGATGGGAACGCCCGCATATTTGCCGAGTTCTATCCCGACAAATACGGCTGCTATGTCGGCCAATACCCAGGCCGACTGACCCGAGGCAAGACCTATACCGTGCGCCAAGCCATCATTTATACCCACACCGACGGCAAGGAATACCGAGCCACGATGGAGGTAAGGCTTAAGGTACAATAGAAAGACACACTAATAGGACAGATGCAAGAACGCAGCCTTCACTATTCGTGCGATTCTTTCGGGAATTACAACGTTTTTGTGTAAATTTGCACATTGATACACCAATACCACTGTGGTGATACTCGAATCCCAATACAGAGAGATTACAGTCTCTCTACAGTGATACTCGAGTCCCACGGCAGTGAGACTGAGTGAAACTAAAAACAATATAAACCAATTAATACAGTAATCGTATGTCAAAGAAAGCATTATTGATGATTTTGGACGGTTGGGGTTTCGGCAACCATGGTAAGGGTGACGTTATCTTCAACACTCCCACTCCCTATTGGGACTATCTGATGAGTACTTATCCTCACTCTCAGCTGCAGGCCAGCGGCGAGAACGTGGGCTTGCCCGACGGACAGATGGGTAACTCCGAGGTGGGTCACCTCAACATCGGTGCCGGCCGCGTAGTATACCAGGACCTCGTGAAGATTAACCGTGCCTGTGCCGACAATAGCATCCTGCAGAACAAGGAGATTGTGGCTGCCTACAGCTACGCCAAGGAGAACGGCAAGAACCTCCACCTCATGGGACTCACCTCTGACGGTGGCGTACACAGCTCACTCGACCACCTCTTCAAACTCATCGACATCGCCGGTGAGTATGGCATCGACAACACTTACGTGCACTGTTTCATGGACGGTCGCGACACCGACCCCAAGAGCGGCGCTGGATTCATCGGCCAGCTCGTAAAGCACAATGCCAAGATTGCCTCTATCATCGGTCGCTACTACGCTATGGACCGCGACAAGCGCTGGGAGCGCGTGAAGGTGGCCTATGACCTGCTCGTAAGTGGCGAGGGCAAGAAGGCCAGCGACATGGTGAAGGCCGTAGAGGAGTCGTACGCTGAGGGCGTGACCGACGAGTTTATCCTCCCCATCGTAAACAGCAACTATGACGGCACCATCAAGGAGGGCGACGTAGTCATCTTCTTCAACTACCGCAACGACCGAGCCAAGGAGCTCACTGTAGTGCTCACACAGCAGGATATGCCCGAGGCTGGCATGCATACCATCCCCGGATTGCAGTACTACTGCATGACTCCGTACGACGCATCGTTCAAGGGCGTACACATCCTCTTCGACAAGGAGAACGTGGAGAACACCCTCGGCGAGTACGTGGCATCGAAGGGCCTCAAGCAGCTCCACATTGCCGAGACCGAGAAATATGCCCACGTGACCTTCTTCCTCAACGGTGGCCGCGAGACTCCGTTCGACGGCGAGGACCGTATCCTGGTGCCCTCACCCAAGGTGGCTACCTATGACCTGCAGCCCGAGATGAGTGCCTACGAGGTGCGCACCAAGCTCGTGGAGGCTATCCGCGAAGACAAGTACGACCTCATCGTCGTGAACTTCGCCAATGGCGACATGGTGGGCCACACCGGCGTATACAGCGCCATCGAGGCTGCCGTGAAGGCTGTCGACGAGTGCGTGAAGGACGTTATAGAGGCTGCCAAGGAGACCGGCTACGAGGCTATCATCATCGCCGACCACGGCAATGCCGACAATGCAGTGAATGCCGATGGCTCGCCCAACACAGCCCACTCGCTCAACCCAGTGCCCTTCATCTACGTAACCGAGAACAAGGACGTACAGCCTGCCGACGGCATCCTCGCCGACGTGGCTCCCTCGGTACTGAAGATTATGGATCTGCCCGTACCGGCCGAGATGACGGGCAAGCAGCTGATTTAATTAGTTAGCAGTTAGGAATTAGGAGTTGCCATCCAGACGGGGTTCGTGTCATCCCGAGCCGCGCGAGGGATCTCTCACCTACGTTCGAGATGACACTACACTCCTAACTCCTAATTCCTAACTCCTAATTCCTAACTAAAAAAACGTGGTAGAAGTCAACGGTGTAGTCGTATCATTCGACGTATTCAAAGAGAAGTTCTTGTGCGACCTTGAGGGTTGCAACGGTGCCTGCTGTATCGAGGGCGATGCAGGTGCGCCCATCACGCCCGACGAGGTGAAGGAGGTGGAGGCGCTGCTGCCCGAGATATGGGACGAGCTGCTGCCCGAGGCACGCGAAGTGATCAACCGCCAGGGTATCTCGTACTATGACCCCAGTGGCGAACTCGTCACCTCCATTGTGAATGGCAAGGACTGCGTGTTTACCTGCTACGACGAGCGTGGCTGCTGCTACTGTGCCATCGAGCGGGCCTACCGCCAAGGGCGCGTACCCTTCTACAAACCCGTATCGTGCCACCTCTATCCCATCCGTGTAGGCGAGTATGGTCCCTACCGCGCCCTCAACTACGACCGTTGGGATGTGTGCAAGGTGGCTGTCCTCAAAGGCCAGAAGGAGAATCTCCCGCTCTATAAGTTCCTCAAGGAACCCCTCATTCGCCGCTTCGGCGAGGACTGGTATGCCGAGCTGGAGCTTGTGGCAGAGGAACTGGCCAATCAAGGAATTATTTGAGGGGAAAGAACAGAAGAAACCAATAAAAAGGGGGGAAAAGTGACTTTAATGCCACTTTCCCCCCCTTTTTTATCAGCATGTTTCCAACCTTCCTGCCCATGCACTTTACTACTGTTCCTTTCGCCTACTCCATATAATCATAAGAAGATTATTCGCAAAACATCATAAAGTATCTAATGATACACCAACAAGCAGCCTCCATGCTATTACACCCAAGCAATAAGCTTTTGCGAATAAATACAATGATTCGTCTTATGGCAATTGCCATAAGACGAATATTCTATAAATATCTATAAAGAGGCTTCTTACTTAATCCCAAAGATTTCCCCAAGAGCCACGACGACCTTGAGATTCAGCTTCAACATCGCCACCGCCATCACCGCCACCAACTTGAATTCCAGGACCAGAACCACCAGGAGAAGCAG
The DNA here is from genome assembly GCA_015060865.1 of Bacteroidales bacterium. Classification (GTDB taxonomy): domain Bacteria; phylum Bacteroidota; class Bacteroidia; order Bacteroidales; family Bacteroidaceae; genus UBA1189. Next base: position 28,460 of record SUXS01000010.1, read on the forward strand.
GCTGCATCAATACTTTTGTATCAAGTTCCACAACCCTTAACATGGGTTTCACATATACATTCTTTTTCATCGCTTCGTCAATATTTTCTTTAGAATACAATCTTTTTTCCGTTCACGATATACATATTTCCTTCTACGGGATTCAGCACTCTGCATCCATTCAGGTCATAGTAAGCATCTGTTGCAGGAGCTAACAGATCTTCGATTTCCTCCATTTCAATAGCAGTAGTTTCACCATCAAGGCCACGTGTCATCATTCTCACCTTTGCTGAAGATGTTACAGGTGCCTCTACATACATACGATAAGGATTAACACCTAACGTACCCTGCGAATAGAGGAAGGCATTTTGAGCAGAGGTATAATAATAATATCTTTTCCCTGCAGCCTCACTGTTGGCACCATCCAGAACTACGCGATCATATACTCCTTTCATCTGCCAACCTGCAGAATTCTTCTTACTCATATGTTTACCGCCATTAGCAATAACAGCATCTTCTGCCGAAAGTTCATTTACCGCATCATTTCCTTCTTTTACCTTTACTAAGTAGGGCGTACCCGCCACAAACGTTGTCACTTGATTAAAATAAAGGCAATCATTTTCCATCTCTCCCAACTCGTAGATTTCAAACTGATCCAAAACCTCAGCAGCTGGTACAAAAGGCAACATCAAAGAGGCGTACTTTTCTGATGTGAACGTACGGTTGGTATAAATAATAGTAGTAAACTCATTAATATTAGTATCGTCAAAAGAAAGATGTTCCCCATCGTCTATTCTTAGATTAAGAATCGCATCTTGTTCAAAAGCCCCGTCGGCAACAAATGGGTTTGTTATAAAATTAGCTGTAAGTCCTTCACAACCCACAAAAGCAGACAAGCCAATAGAAGTAATCGATGCGGGAATATTTATATTTTTTAAGCCTGTGTTCATAAATGCCTGTTCTTCAATCGAAGAAACATTACCCCAATCGGTCACAGCAGCCAATTTTTTAGCATCCATGAATAAGGCTTTAGGAACAGACGTCATATTTCCCCCAAATGAAACTTTTGTCAAATAAGCACACCCCGAAAAAACTCCAAGTCCAATTGTTGTCTCATTCAGATTCAAGGACACTTCTGTCAGCTTGGTCGCTGCAAAAGCCTCATCACCAACAGATTCCACATTACTTGATAACTCCAAAGACGACAATCCTGCTCCAGAAAAAGCCGCATCGCCTATTGACTTAACATTTGACAAATCTATAGATTTTAAACTTGAGCAACCAGAGAATGAAGAATTTCCTACAGACTTAATCACACAGTTTTTAATCGTAGTCAAGCTCTTACAGTTAAGAAATGCATTATTTTTAACATCTACAGAAGCCCCCTTAAAATCAACAACTTCCAAACCATCTAAACCATCAAAAGCAGAAGCGTTTATAGTTTTAATAGTAGATGGTAGATAAAGAGCTACCAACATGTCAGGACGAGTTATCGTCCCATCAGAGGACTCGGGTCTAAAGGCTTTTGCGTAAATCTGTGTTACAGGACAAGAAACCCCACCGATTTCTACAGATTCGGGAATAGTCAATTCTTCCCAAAACAGATACTCATACCCCCCACTTTCAGACACATCAATCGAATGAAGAATGGCTTCGGAACCCACCTTCATATAAGCAATGCCATCAACAATTACCCTCTGTGCATACCCTCCCGCTACCGAAAAAGCTGCCAAGAGAGCGATAAAAAAGCTTTTTGTTCTTTTCATTTCGTATTTTCGTTTTTATTTTATTCGCTATAGCGTTGATTCTCCCCGCTCCGCCAAGTCAGTCACATTCACGCACTTCCCTTTTCACCAAAACACACTACACCCAACGAAACTGGCTGCAAAGTTACGACGTTTTTCCTAATAAAAAAAAGGAAAGTCTCTATTTTTTAACAATGTGGCTTAAAAAAACGGACAAAACGAACAAGAGGGAGCAATTCCTCACTGAGTAGAAGAGATAATACAAGAAGAGTCAGCAGGAACAAGCTGACGGTTTTAAGATTTAGGCAAGTAAGGACTAAATTTCTCTCTACGAAAAAAAGACAAACACTAAAAGCACCTATTTAAAGAAGGACAATTTCCGTGAGACACGCCAAAATCCCTTACCTTCTACACAATAAAAACGGCTCCCGGGAGTTTGTTATAGGAGAGTACATGAAACCATATAACATCATATACAAATACAGCCTCTTATGCTGCCTGCTGCTGCTCACCAGTTGCGGTGTAGAGAGTATCTTGCGCCAAGCCGACCAGAGCTATGCATTGGGCGAGTATCACGAGGCGGCAGCGCTGTACAAGAAGGCATACTCGAAGACAGAGGCCAAGCAGAAGGACAAGCGGGCCGAGCGAGCTTTCAAGACGGCTGAGTGCTACCGCCTTATCAACATGAATGCCAAGGCGATGGCTGCGTACCGCAATGCCATACGCTACCACTACCCCGACAGCATGATGTATAAGCACATGGCCGACCTGCAATTGGAGAAGGGGGAATACAAGGCTGCTATCGGCAACTATGACATCTACCTGGCTTGGAACCCCACAGACACGACGGCCATCAATGGGCGCAAGGCATGCGCGACGGCTCCCGTATGGAAAAAGAATCCCACCCGATACACCGTAAAGAAGGAGACCTTCTTCAACTCACGACGCAGCGAATACTCACCCGTATATGGCAGTGAGGACCACTCGCAGATCTTCTTCACCTCCACCCGCGACAAGGCCTTAGGCGAGGACAAGAGCCTCATCACGGGTCTGAAAGCCCCCGACCTCTTCTTTTCCACCAAGGACGAGAAGGGCAACTGGCAAAAGCCTGAACCACTCGAGGGCGAGGTGAACAGCGAATACGAAGATGGCGCCTGTGCCTTCTCGCCCGACTTCAAGACAATGTATTTCACCCGCTGCCTCATCGACGGTGAGTCGCCCCGTGTAGCACAGATTTATAAATCAACTCGTTCGGACGCATCCTGGAGTGCCCCCACACTGTGCGAACTGGTGAAGGACACGCTCTCCTCATTTGCCCATCCAGCAGTATCGTCCGATGGTGCCTGGCTCTACTTCGTGTCGGACATGAGTGGCGGCATGGGCGGACTCGATATCTGGCGCATTGCCATCACCGGCGACGGATTTGGCGGTGTGGAGAATCTGGGAGCAGCCATCAACACCCAAGGCAATGAAATGTTCCCCACCTTCCGCCCTAACGGCGACCTCTACTTCTCTTCTGACGGTCACCACGGCATGGGCGGACTCGACATCTACTGCGCCACACAGGATGAGGAGAACAGATGGAGCATCACCAACCTGCAAGCTCCCGTGAACTCACCCAACGACGACTTTGGCATGACCTTCGAAGGCGAGCTCACCCGTGGCTACTTCAGTAGTAATCGCGGCGATGCACGAGGATGGGACCACATCTACTCATTCTACCTGCCCGAAACCGTACACACCCTCACAGGCTGGGTATACGAGAAGGATGGCTACGAACTGACAGAAGGCATCGTATACCTCATCGGCAACGATGGCACCAACGAGAAGCTGAACGTGAAGACAGACGGTTCGTTCGAAAAGCGACTCACGCCCGGCGTGAGCTACGTGATGCTGGGCACCTGCAACGGCTACCTCAACTACAAGCAAGAGCTGGTGACCGACAGCACCGTAGAGGACCGTGAGTACGTGCTTCAGTTCCCTCTATCCTCCATCACCAAACCAGTGCTCATAGACAATATCTTCTATAAATTCGACTCAGCTGAGCTTACCGACTCCTCCACTGTGGCTCTGGACGAACTGGTACGTCTCTTGGCCGACAATCCCGGCACCGTCATCGAGCTAGGTGCCCACTGCGACTATAAGGGACGCGATGAATACAATGAGCGACTTTCACAACGCCGTGCCGAGTCGGTGGTCAACTACCTCATATCGCAAGGCATCGAGGCTGACCGTCTCGTACCCAAGGGCTATGGCGAGAGCACTCCCAAAACCATCACACGCAAGATGGCCGAGAAGTACCCATTCATGAAGGAGGGCGACACACTTACCGAAGCGTATATCCTCACTTTATCCGAGGAACAACAGGAACTCTGCAACGCGGAGAACCGCCGCACCGAATTTAGGGTACTCCGTACTACTTATAAATTATACGAATAGCACTTGCAGCGGTCCAAGCCGAATGCGAGAACACAAGTGAGGTATCAGCAAGCGAAGCTAAAATCCAATAGCAAGGTTATCTATTCTGGACAAAACCGATATACCTCTTACTTCTGGTAATATTTTATGCCATTCTGAATGTAAAATCCTTGAGCCGGCTCATACAGAGGTCTACCATGCAGGTCGTACTTGACGGAAGGCACGCAAATGACATCTGGCCATTTTCCTATCCCATTCCCTCCACGGAAATGGAAGGATGTTCTTCCCGTAGCGGCATCGTAGCGGATGTCGGTAAGAGGCTTATCCATAGCCGCACCAAATTGAGAAATAGAAGCAGGCGTAGAGGTGAGAGTAAACTCATGATTGGTAGTGCCAAAAAGATGCTCGTTGGCTGTCAAGTAATTGTAATCATTATTGGCAGGCACCACATAATAGCGATGGGCATCCTCCACATTAACTTTATTATTTTTCCAGGCCGAAGCCTTGTAGGTCACTTGTGAGACGAGTAAACCATTGGCAGCAGCATAGCGGTTCCACCCTTCTCTTCTGATAGTCTCCAGCAGATAGAAGGAAGCAGTATCAGCCTCTGTCAAGATATTCGATGAGTCAATTTCTGAGGTAAAGATACGGTATCCCTGACGCTCTTCGTCAGTAGTCCCCATGCTCATGGTAGCAGGAGCATCCAATGTCGTCATAGGAATCCAGCCTAACGAATAACGTTCAAAGGAGGTATAGCCACAGGGAACAAATCCCTCAGCATTGTAGCAACCATAATCCATAACGCTCCAAGTATCCATAGTAAAGTCAGTGTCTAACGTATTGTAAAAGTCGGGCAATCCCAATACATGACCAAACTCGTGTACGAAAGTGCCTATACCTGCCGTTACGGGAAGGTCTATCACCAATTCACCAGAACAGGCATAACGGGAGATCTTCATCCCATTACCCAAGGTCAATGATATACTGGAGGCTTTTGCCCAAACACAATCCTCAATATACGTCTGCGCCTCATCGCTTCCGGCATATACAATATAAACAAAGTCTACTATTCCGTCGGCATCATTGTCGTAGTCAGCAAAATCTGTCAAACCCAAATCATAGGCTTTCTCGCAAGCATCGCGTATCATGGCAGCAGTATTCTTGTCATCGCCAGCGCTATTGTTGGCACCATAATAGGCGCGGGGTCGGTCAAGGGTTACAGGCCCAACAACATCAAACGAGGGAGTGAAGAGACCAAACGACTGGTCGCGAAAATAATCGCGGGCACTACCTGGAATAGTAGCTCTGAGCGAAAGACTTTGGCCGTATACGTTGCTATACTCAGTGAAAGAAACCTCCTCAGTATAGTTATCGGCATTATAGCGCTTACTGAGCAACGACTTGATGGCTGCAGAGTCAGACGAAAATGGCACATCGGAAAAGGCTGCAAGAAGCACGACACCTCTAATTTCCCCAGTAGTGGGGAATTCTGTCATAATATACTCTCCTGTCGCCCGTGTAGCAAGGGCGGATTGAGCACTCAAGGAGCCATCAGCTTTAATCAAGTGACGAATCTCCTTACGAGGAGGAGCCTTATGCAACAGACCATTTTCCTGTGGTTCATCACCATTATCCGCAGCCTGCACAGGAAGTTGCGCATAGGCCATACGGCACATCACAAGACACAACAACAATAATACACTCTTTATCTTCATAATTGGAATTCTTTCTTACGTAATACAAAACTGTTACTCAAATATTTCGCACGTACGGTAGCATTTGCAGCAAGTTCCTCTGGGGTTCCTTCAAAAAGAATGCGTCCCTCAAAAAGGAGGTAAGCACGATCAGTAATGGACAGCGTCTCCTGCACGTTGTGGTCGGTAATGAGAATACCGATATTCTTGTCTTTAAGCCTCCACACTATTTGTTGAATGTCCTCCACGGCTATGGGATCAACACCGGCAAAGGGTTCGTCAAGCATTATAAACTTAGGATCAATGGCAAGACAACGAGCAATCTCGGTGCGCCTACGCTCACCGCCCGATAGTTGGTCGCCCAAGTTCTTGCGTACCTTCTGAAGGCGAAACTCGGCAATCAAACTTTCCAACTTATCCTTCTGATAGTCCAGAGGCTTTCCTGTCATCTCCAGTACGGAGGCGATATTATCCTCTACACTCATCTTACGAAACACGCTAGCCTCTTGCGCCAAGTAGCCAATACCCACCCGAGCACGTTTGTACACGGGGTCAGAGGTTATTTCTTTATCATTGATAAATATACGTCCTCCATTAGGGACTACGAGTCCCGTGGTCATATAGAACGAAGTGGTCTTTCCCGCGCCATTAGGTCCAAGCAGGCCTACAATCTCGCCCTGCTTTACATCGAACGAGACATCGCTGACCACAGTACGCTTGCCATACTTCTTTATCAAGTGCTCGGCACGCAACACCATCTTATCCTGTTCGCCCATCGTTTCCTATATCTAATTATCTGTAACATTGTAATGAGCGACAAAAGTACGATTTTTTTTGCGAAACACAGCCATCGTTGAAAGATAATTCCAGATTCCTGACTTTTAATTCCTAATTTTAATTACCTTTGCCCCATGTTACACAAATTGCTACATAGCATAGGTGATTATTTACTGCTAATGTACCGGGTCTTTTCCCGCCCGCAGCGAAGCCACATTTTCTGGCACCAGTACCTCAAAGAATTTTACAGCTTAGGATATAGTTCATTGGGGATTGTCATCCTGATGTCGCTCTTCATAGGTGCATTGCTTTGTGTGCAGATAAAGCTTAACGTATGGTCGCCATGGATGCCACGTTTCACCATCGGCTATGCCATGCGCGAGGTGATGCTACTTGAGTTCGCCTCCAGCATCATATGCATCATTTTAGCCGGGAAGGTCGGTTCAAACATTGCCTCCGAAATTGGGACAATGCGTGTCACCCAGCAAATTGACGCGTTGGATGTGATGGGGGTCAATTCAGCCAACTACATTATTCTACCTAAAATATTAGCCTTGGTCAGTGCTGTTCCCCTATTTGTCACGTTCAGCATAGCTTCTGGTATCGGCGGAGCCTATTTGGTATGCAGCTTCAGCGATTTACTCCCATTAGAAGACCTCACAATCGGCCTTCAGCATAGCTATGAAGGGTGGCATCTGTGGACAGGCTACATCAAATCCTTTTTTTTCGCCTTTATCATAGCATCGGTAAGTTCCTACTTCGGATATATGGTAACTGGCGGAAGCATCGAAGTAGGACGCGCCAGCACCAATGCGGTAGTGGTGAGCAGCGTGCTGATACTGTTCAGCGACTTGCTGTTAACGAACCTGCTGATGGGATAAGGTTGCTTGAATAAGAACAGTGTACACCCATAACAAAAAAAACACTCATCCATGATAACCATCGACAACATACGCAAGCGATTTGAGGAGCAGGAGGTGCTGCATGGCATTAGCGCCACATTCAAGGATGGGCACACCAACCTGATTATCGGGCGAAGTGGCTCAGGCAAGACAGTACTGCTCAAATGTATTGTAGGACTGCTTACCCCTGAAAATGGACAAGTGCTTTACGATGGAAGAAACATACACCACCTGACCAAGAGCGACGGCATAGCGTTACGGCAAGAAATGGGCATGCTATTTCAAGGTGCAGCCCTTTTCGACTCGATGAACGTGCTGGATAATGTACTGTTCCCACTCGAAATGTTCTCATCAAAAAGTCGCAGCCAACGTTTGGAGCGAGCACATTTCTGCCTTGAGCGTGTAGGCCTGTCTGACGCGGGCCATAAAATGCCCTCGGAACTTAGCGGTGGCATGCAAAAGCGTGTTGCGATAGCTCGTGCCATTGCATTGGAACCACGCTACCTCTTCTGTGATGAACCAAACTCGGGACTTGATCCCATATCGTCACGCATTATCGACCGACTCATTAGCGACATCACTCATGAATATGGCATAACGACCATTGTAAACACACACGATATGAGTTCTGTACGTACGATAGGCGAGCATATCCTCTTCATCCATGAAGGAGGCGTAAATTGGCGAGGGACCAACGATGAAATCTACACGACAGCTACTCCTGTACTACAGGAATTCCTGCAAAGCGACCTCACTTGAGCATATATTTTGAAGTATTTACTTTTAAACCTTTCTAAATTATCGGGGTCAAAACTTTGTTGCTTTCAAAAAAGCGAAAGCAAAATTCACATTCCTAAACATAAGAAAAAAACGGATTCCTTACATCATGAAAAAAATCTTCTTCCTACTTGCTATCACCTTATTACTTGCTAACAACACGATGGCGCAAGGGCACAAAATAAAGGTAACAGGTAACGTCACCGATTATGAAACAGCCGAGCCAATAGGCATGGCAACCATACAACTATTGGAATTGCCCGACAGCACTTTCCAGTCAGGTACTACCACCGACAACAAGGGACGTTTTGAGTTAGACGATCGTCTTCAGCTCGGTAACTATTTGGTGAAGGTGTCGTTTGTTGGTTATGGTGACGAGCACCGTACATTTACAGTGACAGATGATACACGTCGTGTGCGCTTTGATTCTATTCGCCTCAAGACCGATGCTTTGCTGCTCAAGGAAGCCGTTATCGAGGCTCAGATGGCTCAAGTACAGGTTGTTGAAGATACGGTAATGTTCAACGCAGAAGCTTTCCGAGTTCCTGAGGGATCTATGCTTGAGGAACTTATTCGTAAACTCCCAGGTTATGAGGTGGGTGATGATGGTACAGTAACCTATAATGGTCAGACTGTTAGCAAGATTCTGGTTGGTGGAAAAGAATTCTTCTCTAATGACAAGTCCATTGCCATGAAGAACTTGCCTGCCAACATGGTCAAGAAGATCAAGAGCTACGAGAAGAAAAGCGACCTGGCCGAGGTAACAGGTATTGACGATGGCAATGAGGAGCTTGTGCTTGACCTTGTTGTTAAGGATGATGCTAAGAAAGGATGGTTCTCGAATATTGACTTAGGCTATGGACGACCAACCCAAGAGACAGCCTATGACATCCACAACCTGTACACCGTAAAGGGTAACGTAAACCGTTTCAAGGAGAATGAATTCTATTCAGTGATTCTCTCCACGAACAACGTAAACGATAATGGTTTCCCCGGTGGCGGTGGTCGTGGCGGTCGTGGCGGTGGCAATGGCATGAACCAGAGCTCGATGGGTGGTTTCACCATGGCACGCAACTTCGGTGAAGAGATCAGGAAGAACAAGACTCGCTATTCGTTGGGAGGTAATGTACGCTTCTCGCATAGAGACTCCGATTCGCAGAGCATGACCGCTTCGGAGACCTTCTTGACTCAAGGAAACAACAATTCGTTCTCAAACAGCACGAGCCGCTCGCTCAGCAACAGTCTGAGTTTGAATGCCGACATGCGCTTTGAGTGGAATCCCGATACGATGACCAATATCGTGTTCCGTCCCGGTGTGTCGCACTCTACATCTGGTAACTCTTCGGAGAACCTCTCGGCCACCTTCAATAAAGACCCCTATGAGGTGCTCAATGACTTGGATAATGAAGCATATGATGATCCTCTGGATGATGCTTGGGTGGATACACTCTATGATAGCCGTATCAATTACAACAGTCGCCAGTCGGCAGGCGGAAGTGAGAACACCTCGGTGAATGGTAATATCCAGTTTAACCGTCGCTTCGGTAATAGAGGCCGTAACCTTACTTTGCGCATAGCAGGAGGTTACAACACGAGCGAAAGCTATTCAAATTCCACCTCTTTTACTCGTTTCTATCAGCGTAATGATAGCACATCGACCATTAACCGTTACAACACTACGCCGTCGAAGAGCTATAACTACAATGCGCGTGCTATGTGGAGCGAGCCGCTATGGGATGCTACTTTCTTGCAGTTGAGCTATCAGTTTGACTATCGCTACAACGACAGCAAACGCTCAACTTTTGACTTGCCCGATAACTTGGAAGATTGGCAACTTCCCGATTGGGTTCTTCCCGATGACTATGAGCGCTATCTGAGCGAGGAACTCAGTCGTTTCGCAACGTACGAGAACTTCGACCATGACATTACAGCTCAGCTCCGTCTCATCCGCGAGAAATATAATATGAATGTGGGCTTCTCATTGCTCCCTCAGCGCAGCAAGATGAATTATCAGTATATGGGGCACGATATCGATACTGTACGTACAGTCTTCAACTTTACTCCCACGATGAACTTCCGTTACCGTTGGAGTAAGCAGCGTAGCCTACGCATCAATTACCGTGGCCGCAGCAGCCAACCTTCGATGACCGACCTGCTCCCCATTACCGACGACAGTAACCCGCTGAATATCACGATGGGTAATCCTGGATTGAAACCTACCTTCAACAACAATCTTAACGTGCGCTTCCAGGACTTCAATGTAGATCGTCTGCAGAATATCTCTGCCAATGTCGGGATGGGAAGCACGCTCAACAGCATTGTCAACAAGATTACCTATAATGAGAAGACGGGTGGACGCATCTCGCAGCCCACTAACCTTGATGGCTGGTGGAGCAACTGGAATGCCAATGCCGGCATAGCCTATAACACGGCACTCCCCAACCAGAACTACAAGGTGAGTTCATCTACCAATGCCCGATACAGCTATCAGGAGGGATATGTGCGTACGGCCACCACATCGGGTGACTTCCCTCTTGCAGCTACTCGCTCAGTGAACCTTTCTGAGCGCCTTACCGGAACATATCAGAATGATTGGTTTGAAGTTACCCTGCATGGCTCGCTCAACTATAGCCGTGCTCGCAACAACTTGCAGCCCACGGCAAACCGCGACACCTATATCTTCTCTTATGGCCCATCTACTAACATAAACTTGCCCTGGTGGAACCTGAAAGTTTCATCCGACATAGGAATGAACAGCCGTCGAGGTTTCAGTGATCCGGAGTTCAATACTAACGAACTCATTTGGAATGCCCAGATTTCGAAGAGCTTCTTGGCACAGAATGCGGCCACTGTGAGCGTACAGTTCTACGACATTCTTGGTCAACAGAGCAATGTGAGCCGTGTCATCAATGCCACGATGCGCAGCGATACGCAATACAACACAATAAACAGTTACTTCATGGTGCACTTTATCTATCGTCTAAACCTCTTTGGAGACAAAGAGTCACGTCAAGAAATGCGAGGAAGGATGGGAGAGCGCAGTGGTCGTCCCGAAATGCCGATGGGTGGCGGTGAACGTCCCATGAGAGGCGGATTTGGCGGTCCTGGTGGCGGTTTTGGACCTATGTAGTCAAAAAAGTCACTACTTTTTTTGATTTCTTTGCTAAAAATGCTTGCAATGTTTTGAATTTTACTATATTTGCATCGTAAATCAATTAAAATCTAAAAGAAATGAAAGAACTTGTTGAAAAGATCCAAGAAAAGTATGCTGCTTTCGCTACTGACGCAGCTCTCCAAGTAGAAAAGGGCAATAAGGCAGCTGGTACACGTGCTCGCAAGGCTTCCCTTGAAATCGAGAAGTTGATGAAGGAGTTCCGTAAGGTATCATTGGAAGAGGCTAAGAAATAATTTGCCGAATTCCTTTTTAACTCAAAGAAAAAACCGTTGGAATCCAACGGTTTTTTTATGCCATAGACAATAGAATTAAAAAATGTCGCTTTTATTGCATGATTTCTTTGCAGACATCCACCGTACCATCGGAGTATACCGTACGACGAATGAGCATTCCAGAACGAGGAGCATCAACAAGAACTCCACTAAGCGAATAATAGTATACCGCTATAGGACAACGACATAAAGTGTTATCAACACCAAGCGTAACTTCATCAACAGCAATCAATTCAAAAGGATAATCAACAGGAGTGGCTGCACCGGCATAGTTTATGATGCCTCCAGCATCAACGGTCCAACAGACATCACCCGAGGTTCCATTGTTCTGTATAGAAAGATAATCCGTTCCCAACGCTCCCTTAAATCGGAAAGGGCGCACCGTAGTAGCCTTCATCAAGCCCTCCTTATTCAAATAAAGGCTATCAGGCATACTGATAAGATTGTAGCGTTTGGACTTTTCCTCCAGCAACCAAACTTGCCCATCACCCACATTAGTTGTATCAGCATTAGTCTCAAGAGGAGCCAAATAGGCTGCTGCATCCCTGACACCGGGAGAAGTAAGATAGGTATCAGTATAACGATGCCGTATCAGATAATGTCCTCCAGGATATACACGATATGTGGTTTTGCCTTCATTGATATACAACCGATATGTACAAGCATACACTGTGTCAGCGCATGTATAAGTTACAGGATAGTCAGCTGAAGTATGAATTGAACCAATCGTAAAGGTTTTTGCGGTAGAGCCATCAGGCCACTGCCAAGTTCCACGCAACAAAGCAGGAGCATAGGGAGCAAGCACTATACTATCACCTTCATCCACCACAAGGATATGAGTGTCAGAATAGGTAGTACCATTAACTATAATATCGGGACGTAAATGGCGCACTTTTATATAGAAAGTCACAGAGCTCTTGCAACCTCCTTGATTGGTAAAAGTTACCGTCATTGCTGTGTCTTTCTTGATACTGGTGAGACTAACGGAAGAACCACTTTTGCCATTACTCCATACATAGGTTCCCCATCCACCGAAATCGCTCACTGAGAGCGTAACACTACCACCATAAAAGACTGTAACTTCAGTATCATTAATAGTGGTATTACCAACCTTAGCCGTAGGAGTAAGTACTGTAGGCTCACAGTCACCCTCCACTGCAAGAGAGAAGCAAAGATGACTCTCCACTCCTGCTGTGTTGGTATAAGTCACACGGTACATATAACTACGATCGGTAGTAACAGTGATGTCACGTGTCGTATCCCCTGTGTTCCACAGCCACTCTCCACTATCAATTTCGCCCTCCGGAAGTTGAGGCATCAACTTTACGGTCTGCCCCTTAGGTAAAGTAGTGCGATTATTGATGGTATAAGTATTGATTAGTCCGCCCAACTCATTATGAGCAATGGTATTGCCTTCAATATTACCTAATGCCTTCTCTACAGAAATACTAGGAACAAGTCCAGAGAAGGTACCACTATATTCCATCTTTGGAGTCAACTCTGTAGCGACCTTGTCAGCTGGAGCTATACCATCATAAGTATTCATCAACACAGAGTAACCCAAATGGTCGTATCCACCACTAGTAGTACCCTGTCCGCCAGCATCCACCCCCATTTCGTTATAGGCAATCTTAGAGTAAGGCATTTCTACCCCTTTGACACCCTCGTAAATGCCAATAACAGTTCCCCAATAGGGACGCATCTGGGCGCCAATAGCAGGGCCAGTCATAAGCCAAGCTCTACTATCACTGTAATAATATCCACTTGAACCGTAATGATAATTGGTCCATGGGAGATTTGCAACACTCTGCGTCTGTGCTGCCACATATTCTATACCGGCAGCTAGACGGTGGTCCATATAAGCAAACAAATCGTCACCCTGGTTCCAACCCACCTTGGCTATATCAATAGCAAGGCCCAATGCCATAGCCGAGTGTCCCACATCGCGTCCGCTTTCCTGCATCTGTCCCATACGGCCATAAGCTCCACCCTCTAGTCCAGTTTCCACAGTGGTGACAACAAGGTTACCGAGATATTCCGTAAGACCATCGTTCTTGATTGGCACCTCAGCACGCGGATCTTTAAAGGTACCCACCTGGTCATATTTGAAGTACGACATTCCCTGATTGTAAATATATACATCATCACACAACACACCTATGCTGACAAGTGCAAGCACATTACATAATCCCCAGTTACTCCAATAGTGTCCCGGTGCTTGCCACCATTTTCCACTGTTCTCCCACGTACCATTCCGACCACGAAGGAAACCAATACACTGCGGATACCAGACATCAATCATCCAACGACAAAAAGCCTTAAAATCTTCACGTTCCCAACCCTCATAGTCACGCATAAGTTCTGCAGCCTGGGCAAATTGGTAGCCATAAAGTCCCGATGCAAGCGCATAATTACTATCGCCACTAATCACCTTCGTGGTACGCGCCCATTGATTAAGTACTGCCACTGCATGACGAGCATGCGCTTCACTGCCATCAATCTTCCAGCGCAAAGCATTTTGGTAAGCGATGGCAGCACCTCGTGCTGCATTCATGTAGTTTTCCCCAACTCCACCACCACGTACAATGGTCTCTACTGGATAGGTAGCCGCAGAAGATTGGGCATAAGCAGCATTTTTAAGAACGTTGTAGGCTGCGGTTACTTTTTCATTACCCTCAGCCAATTGCTGACGTATACGAGCAAAATCTGCATCGGTGTGCAAACCGCCCGGATGGCGAAAACCACGATCTGTATCATTGGATACCGCTTGAAGCAGCGATGAATACAATATCAGTCCTATGCATAGGATACTCTTACGGAATAAAGCTTTGTTCATATTATATGACTTATTGTTTATGATTCTAACCTATCAAACTTATTTCTTAAACGTCACTCCCTCCACATGGTTGCCCACGTAGATGGGCACAAAGTCGGCCGTCTGGTACCACTTGGGCTTGCCGGGCATATCATCGTAGATGAGGCGACCGTTTATCTTGAGTCCCTCGAAGGTGATATTCTTTACCTTACGCTGCTCGTTATAGCCGTTGATGACCGACATATAGGGTTGCTCGCCGCTGTAGCGGATGTTGCGGAAGGTGACGTTCTCGACACCCCGACCGGGGGCGGTGCAGTACTTGGCATTGTGACTCACCTTCACGTGAAGTAGCGAACCCTGGTGGATGTTCTCGATACGGATATTGTCGAAGAGCACATCCTTCACGTAGTTGTTGTCGCCGCAGTTGATGGCCATGCAGCCCTGATAGTCCACCTGTGGCTCACTCTGACAGATGATGTCGATGTTCTCATACACGAGCCCCACGATGCTATCGCCCACCTCGGAGTTGCCATGTATACCGATGAAGATGGGGTGTGCCACATCGGCCCAGAGGGTCGAGTTGGTCATGCGCACGTTGTGTACCGAGCCGCCGAAGCCCTTGCGGGTGGCATAGGCTGTAGTGCAGTCGTCCGAGGTGCGGCAGAACACGCGGTCGTAGAGCACGTTCGACGAGGCAAACACGTTGAGTCCATCGCCCCATGCGGGGTGCGAGATGCAGCGCACATCGTGCAGCGTCACACCATCGCTGCCCCCTACGGGACAGGTATTTAGGATGAGTCCGTCGATGCTCACGTTCTTGCTGCGGTGCACGTGGCAACCCTCGTAGCCGTCGGTGGGGCGAGCAACGCCACGTCCGATGATGCTCACGTTCTCGGCATCCTCGATGGCAAACGTACCGGTAAAGTAGGCTCCTCCAGCAACATACACGGTGGTGTTCGAGGGTATGCGTATGCGGCGCTCCTTGTCGTAGTATTCAGGGGCATAGCTCATGAACTGTCGTCCCTGGCGGCGTGCCTCGGCCTCGGCCTCAGCCTCGGTCACAGGGGGGCGCGAGGTGAAGAGCAACAGGTTGTCGGTGATGTTGCCGTCAAACTCCACGCTTACGTTCTCGGGTTGGAAGAGGATAAACTGCACGGTAGAGTCGTTCTGCACATTGGCAATGGTACCGCGGTAGTCGGGACGTATGCGGGCGCTCGTGTACTTCTTGTTCTTGCACACCACGCGCACGAAGACATCACCCGTGAAGTCGAAGAAGGCGTAAGAAATCTGCGTCACACGGTGTTTGTTGTCGCCGATGGGCGCATTCACCTTGGCCATGTAGGTGTCAATTTGGGTCCACTCCTCCACTCCACGCGGACGGATGAATACGTCGTAGTCGCTCATCAACGGAGCACCCTCGGGAGCAGGATAGGTAACTATCGAGTGCAGCTTGGTACCCTCGTGTACCCCCTTCACCACAAATGTCCGGGCCTCCATACCATCTTTTATCTCGCCGCGACGCTCTGCCTTGCGCTGCAGAGCCAGCAGTTTCTTCACATAGGGCATCTTCAGGCGTTTCACCTTGGTATAGTGCTCGTAGGCACTGTCGTAGATGCAGCGTATGCGGCCACGCTGCATGGCTCCCGGCTCTGTCCAGTTGCCATACAGGCCAGTACAGTCCTTCCATGTCTCAAAGGGTACATCGTATCCGAGGTTGTAGCGGGCCGTATATTCCAGTCCCTTCATCAGGCGGTTGTCCAGTGCGCCATAGAGGTCGTCGCCCTGCTCCCAAGCCATCTCGCATATCTCACACATGGCCCCAAGTCCCAGTTGGGCATGTGCCTGGTCGCGCCCGGTCTCCTGGCACTGTCCGGTCTCACCGATATAGTTGGGGAGCGAACCATTGTCGTTGGCATGGAGGTAGGTATCTATGGCATGCTGGTAGAGTACGCTATCGTTCAGGAAGATACCGCAGGCCATTCGCAAGCGGTTCACGATATGTCCCCAGTTGCCATTGGCATAGGGGCTGTCGGCCTCAAACTTGGCCATCATCGGGAGCATGGCACGCTCTATCATGGCTGTCCACTCGGGAGTCTGGTTATCCTTCAAGATAATCATCGCCCTCAGCAGCCAGTAGGCCTGTATGGAGCATAGGGGTGCATCGTGGCCGTCAAATCCCTGCAGCGTCTGTGCATAGGCATTGATAATCTTCAGCGCCTGTTCGGCATCACCTGCCTGTGCCATCTGCCAGGCGGTATACATATCACGCTCGCTGCCTCCCTTGGTGCGACGGTGCTCACCATCGCGGGCCACAATCTCATAGGGGCCAGCCATCTTGTACTCCTTGGTCTCTTGTGCATATACCGCCATGCTACCCATGAGCAGTGCGGCAAGTAGGATTCTTTTCATCATACGGATTATTTTTGTAGTTTCTTCATTCTCAGCAATGCCTCTATATAGTAGTAGTCGGCATAGATGATGCTGGCGTCAATCTCGCTCCCTGCAGGGTGATGCCCCGTGGCGTGGCGCAGGAAGGCCACGTTGCTCTCTCCGCACTGGTACTGAGGCGTACTGAGGTCGGCAAGCATCTGCTCGGCATGGGTGCGGTAGCGCTGTGCATCGGTCGCCTCCACATAGCCGGCAAGCTCTATCAGTGCCGAGGCCACGATGGCCGCCGCCGATGCATCCTTGGGTGCAGCCGTGCCGCGCGGGTCATCCATATCCCACAGGGGGATGTTGTCGTCGCTGGTGGCGGCCAGGCGCTGCAGGTAGCAGTCGGTGACCTTGCGGGCATGGGTCAGGAAGCGCTCGTCGCGGGTAAAGCGGTACACCATCGTGTAGCCATAGATGGCCCATGCCTGTCCGCGGCTCCACATCGACTCGTCACTGTATCCCTGATGGGTCACACCCTTGATGAAGTCGCCCGTGAGCGTATCGTATACCGCCACGTGGTAGCACGAGCCATCGGGGCGGAAGTGGTGCTGCATGGTGGTCTCGGCATGTGCCACGGCCAGGTCGCGCAGATGGCTGCCTCCCCCGTTCGCGGCTGCCCAGAAGAGCAGTTCGAGGTTGATCATATTGTCCATGATGGTGTTGTGCCCGCCATAGTCGCCCACGTGGCGTGGCCAGCTCAACATGGTGCCCACCGTGGGGTTGCACAGCGTCGCCAGCGTGTCGGCAGCGCGTAGCGCCACCTCGCGGTAGTGCGCATCGCCCGTGAGCTCATAGCCCTTGAGGAAAGAGTTGATGATGATGAAGCCCAGGTCGTGGTCGTAGGCAGGACGAGAAGCCATATATTCCAGCGAGGCGGTATAGCGCTCAGCCTCGGTACGCAGCGCCTCATCGCCCGTGTGGTCGTAGGTCATCCACAGCACACCCGGCCAGAAACCCGAGCACCACTCCTGCGGAATGGCCTCGCGGCAACGCCATCCCTCCTGCGTGTCGCCGGCAAGGATGTTGCGCGACATCATCGTATAGTCACGCGGCTGCAAAGCCTCCAGTGCCCGTTCCACTTGGCGGGCGCAATAGTCGAGCGCCTCATCGGCATCAAGCGATGTTGCCTTTCGGGTACACGAGGCAAGCATCAGCACAGCCAGCAGGGCACATAGGATAAGTCTTTCTTTTCGGCACATAGGGTCGTTTTTCTTTTATATTGCAAATATAATATAAATTCACGAGACAAGCAGCACACACGAGTCCACCTTTATCAGTACGGCACAGAAAGCACGAAAAGCACTCACACGTTGCCCCCTACCTAACTATTCCTCAAGTCCATTTCCATAGACATGGAATAAAGGAAAGGAAAAGACTTTTAGTGAAACTTCCTCCTTACTGCAAGTTGTCGTTTTTTCTTCATAACCAACATACTTGCAGCAACAACATATATTTAATTAGAAAAACAATAGAATCATTTTAGACAAAGGGGCTTACACGACACAGGCATACAACACAAACAGCCAATGGGCCACGATAGCAGCCACGATGCCGCCGATGGTGTGGGCAATGATGGCCTTTGATGTGAGGCGACGGTATCCCAGCGAGTCTAGCATAGCGGTGTGCGTGCTCAGGTAGCCGCTCCAGCACATGCCGATGGAAGTGAACACAGCGATGGCGTTGCCGTCGACCCAGCCCTCGGCGATGAAGTTGGGCACGAGGCCCAGGGCTGCACCCACAGCACCCAAGGCGGTGATGGGGAATGCGATGAGGTGCGGGTCTTCGAAACCGAAGAGCCAGCGGAAGAGGAAGCCTATCTTCTCGCCCACCCAGGGCAACAGTTCCACTCCCTGATAGGCAGCACCGGTATAGGTGCCGTCGGCAGAGGGGCCAAAGGTCAGAATCATCACCAAGGTAGAGATAATGAGTACACCGGGGATGATGGCGATGCCTACATCCACACCTGTGCGCCCACCATCGAGCAGGGAATCGAGGATGCGCTGAAACATGGGTTTGCGGTAGCTCTTGTCCTCGGCAACCTCTACGACAGCTTCCTCATAGGCATTCTCCTCCAGGTAGTGGGGGTAGGCTTTCAAGACGGCACGCTGCATCAAGCGCGTCGATACGATACATCCGATAAAGGCTCCGATGAGGCCAATGAGCGGCTCCATGTAGAACCCCTGGCCTATCATGAAGACTATCACCAGCAGACCCATGCCGAAGGCGGTGCCGAAGTTGGTGAGCGAGATGAACTGGTACTTCTTGAAATAGGAGCCGAAGCGCTTGTCCTGTGCCAAGGAAATGATGGCGGGATTGTCGGACAAGAAGGTGAGCACGGCACCCAGTGAGGCCACACCGGGCAGATTGAAGAGCGGACGCATGAGCGGGCGCAGCAACTTCTCCAGCAGGCTCACCACGCCAAACTCCACGAATACTTTGCCCAGCGCACCCGTGAGCACACAGATGGCCATCAGGTAGAACACCGTGTTGAGCAACAGGTCGTGCGCCGTATTCATCACCGTATTGAGCATGTTGGGCGTGCCCATCTTATGCCCGAGGTAGCCGAACAGGGCAAATACGACAAGCAAGCAGATGATGCCCGAGGGAATGGCATCATAGCAACGGCGTAGAATGTTTTTCTGTTTCATGGTAGGAGGGTTTTAATTCTGAATTCTGATTTTTGAATTCTAAACATGGCTGTTTATAATGGATAATGTAGAATTCACGATTCAGAATTCAGAATTAGAAATCATCGTTTCAAGATACTCATCTTCCAGGTAACACCCAGTGTCAGGAACGACTGTGCATCAAAGACTGTGCCGCCAGCGAGGTTGCCGTTTGTACCCCATGCATAGCTGTAGCCACCGTGGAAACGGATGTCGCGGCTGTCCTTGATAGGGAAGAACTCAACGCCAGCTCCCACGCGAGTAAGCTCTGTGCCAGGGAGTACGCAGTAGTCTGCTGCGTTGGTCTCATTCACGTCATACGAAAACTTGCCGAATACGTTGATCTTGTCTGAGGCGCTCCACGAGAGGTCGGCCATCACGGAAAAGTCATCAAAGTTGAAGTTCTCCATGTCGGCACGATTCATCCAGTCGAGCTGCAGCTTGAAGCCGCCCATATTGAACTGGTGGCCCAAGGCGATGAAGTTGACAAACTTGCCGGGCTGGTACTCTACCATATTCACCGAGTGGAGGATGTCAATCCAGCCGTGCGAGCCACTCCACATCAAGTTATAGGAGAACATTTCGGGCGATACGTTGCGGAAGGGGCTCTGTGTAAGCTGCAGTTTCAGCGCATCCTTGCC
This sequence comes from Bacteroidales bacterium, assembly GCA_015060865.1. Taxonomy (GTDB): domain Bacteria; phylum Bacteroidota; class Bacteroidia; order Bacteroidales; family Bacteroidaceae; genus UBA1189. The sequence goes on from SUXS01000010.1 coordinate 48,754, forward strand.
TTCGTCGCCAATCGTGTAGGTGGCGCCCACACCCCACTGGTAGCAGGCCATGTTGTACCAATACTCAGAGCCGAAGTAGAAGTCTATCGGAGCGCGGTCGTACTCGTATCCGCCCACGGCTACCGTCTGCTTACCGCCCGTGAAGGCCCATGCACCGGTAGTGTAGGTGAGGTTGATGTGGTCTACGGCATCGAAGTAGCTCGCATCGGCGTTCGGCTTGCCCATACGCTGGCGATATACGTAGCTCCATGAGTCGTTGATGTTGCCGTTGAGGCGCAGGTTGAGCTGTTTGCCGCGGAAGCCTGTATTTGCGTCAACTACATTGCCGTCGATTAACTCGTTCTGCAGGTCGCCACGCGCTTCAATGCGCAGGTCTACCTTTGTATCTTCCTGTGCTGTAGCCATTCCCACAAAAAGGGAAAGGACAGCGATCCCTGTCAATAAATTTTGTCTTCTTTTCATTTCTACCTTGATTATCTATGGTGCAAAAATAATGCAAGCCCCGTAAAAAAGCAAATCTGCCCAATGATTTTTCCATCATACTTTTCTGTTTCAATCATCCTCCATCGTTCTTTTGGGTACACACATGCGTCAATCGAAAAAAACACGTTGATTTCCTTTGTTATTTGCCGTTCAACTTGTACCTTTGTTTCCTACTTCCTTTATAATTAGGAGAATTTGTTCCTACATTCCGCGTTAATATAACATAAATAATACAAAATCACATGAGAGAGATTATGGAATCAGTACTTACAAATCGTGCTGCTTTGGCAGCAGAAGTCAACAAAGTGGCCGAAGTGGCCGGTTACCTATGGCAGAAAGGCTGGGCAGAACGAAACGGGGGTAATATCACCATAAACATCACAGAACATATAGATGACGAAATGAGATCACTGCCTGCCATCAGCGAAGCAAAACCGATAGGCATCATCCTGCCCCACCTGAAAGGAACCTATTTTTACTGTAAGGGAACCAACAAGCGTATGCGTGACCTTGCCCGTGACCCCATGCGCAATGGTTCCATCATACGCATCTTGGACGATTGCGCCAGTTATGTCATTATCGCCGACGAGCCCGTCATGCCAACTTCCGAGTTGCCTGCCCACCTTAGTGTACACAACTGGTTTATCGAGACAGGCAAGCCCTACAAAGCTTCCGTACACACTCATCCCATTGAGTTGGTGGCAATGACCCATTGCAAAGAGTTCCTAAAGAAAGACGTACTCACCAACCTTCTGTGGAGCATGATTCCCGAAACCAAGGCGTTCTGTCCCAGAGGACTAGGCATTATCCCTTATAAACTGCCTGGTTCAAACGCATTAGCCGACGCCACCATCAGCGAGTTGAGCGACTACGATGTCGTAATGTGGGAAAAACACGGAGTTTTTGCTGTTGACACGGATGTGATGGCAGCTTTTGACCAGATAGACGTACTCAACAAATCGGCACTTATCTACATTGCAGCCAAGAGCATGGGCTTTTCCCCCGACGGTATGAGCCAGGAACAGATGCGCGAGATGTCGGTTGCGTTTCATCTTCCCAAGTAACTTCTTCACTCTTATCCTACAATGTTCTTTCACAAAGGTAAGGAGTTTCCATTTACAACTAAGTGCCCGCATAGTCAACCCATCGCGAAATATCTTTAACTATAAAAAACAAGCCCTATGAAGAGACTTCCACTAACATTACTCACCTTTGGCATGAGCATGCTGGGTATATTCGCGCAAGGAGTATCCACTGCGAACAACTACACGGAAAAACTCAACGAAGAGTATTACTACTACTTGCGCAATGTATGGTTCGACAAATTTGTCGGCTATGACAAGAGCAACAAGATAGTGGCCCCCATGGAGCAAAGCGAAGCCGACCACAAGTTGTGGCAGGTGATTAAACTCTCCGATGGCACCATCTATCTCATCAACAAGGCTACCGGCACCGCAGCCTACCCCACTTCGCACCAGGGAGAGCAGGCTATCAAACTAGGTAACGAGTATGCCTGGAGCCTTGAAGAGCGCACCCTTGATGGACAGACCGGCATCTGCATCATCGATGCTACGGGCAATAACAGCTGGTACACTAACCCTGATGCATGGAACTACATTCTGATGAAACCTTTCTGGGGTGCCTGCACGTGGGAATTTCAGAGGAGTAATGTAAAAGTCTCAGCAGAAGAGTCCCCCACAACAAAGGGGATGGAGATATTCCCTCACCCCCAGCAAGTGAAGTGGGGTGAGGGTAAGGCATTCGACAATACCGCAGCCTACACCCTGGTGGGAACTGCTGATGCCGATGCTGACGCAGTGGCCCTTGTTTACAAGTATTTAACCACCGCGAACGGCACCATACAGCTCATCATAGGCGAGCGTGGCGATGCTGCCGTGGCTGAATACGATAGCCTCATCCCTACAAAAGCCGAGGGTTATTACCTTAGCGTAGCATCAGACAAGGTGGTTATCGCCGGTAACGATGCCGCAGGAACCTACTACGGTGTGCAGACCTACTTGCAGCTGGCCTCTCAGCCCGAGGTGAAGGCTGTGACCATTACCGACTGGCCCGCAATCAGTGACCGTGGACTCGTGGAGGGATACTATGGCAACCCCTATAGCGATACCGACCGCAAGAGCCTGCTCGAATTCTTCGGTCGCACCAAGATGAATGTCTATATCTATGGTCCCAAGGACGACCCCTACCACCGCGACCGTTGGCGCGAAGACTATCCCGCTGCCGAGGCTGAGCGCATCAGCGAACTGGCTGCTACAGCCGCACGCAACAAGGTACGCTTCGTATGGGCCATGCATCCTGGTCTCGACATCCGATGGACCGATGCCGACCGCAAAGCTTCCATTGCCAAGCTAGAGAAGATGTATGCTCTTGGCGTACGTACCTTCGCCATCTTCTTCGACGATATCTCTGGAACCGAGCAGCGCAAGGCCGACAAGCAGGCCGAGTACCTCAACTACCTCAATACAGAGTTTGTCAAGAAACACTCCGATGTGGCTCCCCTCATCATGTGCCCCACCGAGTATAACAAGGGGTGGGCAGGCAGCGACTACCTCGACGTGCTGGGTGCTAACCTAGCTCCCGAGACCCATATCATGTGGACGGGCAACAGTGTGGTCGATATGATAGGCAAGGCCGATATGACCTACATCAACAACCGCATCAAGCGCAATGCCTATATTTGGCTCAACTATCCCGTGAACGATTATTGTCGCGACCATATCCTTATGGGTCCTACTTACGGTAACGATCTCGACATAGCTTCTATGCTCGGTGGTTTCACCTCCAACCCCATGGAGTATGCCGAAGCCTCCAAGGTGTCGCTCTACAGCATCGGTGACTACTGCTGGAACATGGAGGCTTATGATGCCGATGCCTCATGGGAGAGTGCCATCAAGTACCTCATGCCCGAGCACAGCGAGGAGTTCCGCCTCTTCTGCGAGAACAACGTGGACCTTGGCAACAACGTGCATGGCCTGCGCCGCACCAATGAGTCGCCCCGTTTTGTAGAGGCCAAGAACAGCTTCAACACCCTCATGCAGCAGGGCAAGACCGCGGAGGCTGTAGCAGTGCTCCGCGAGCATTTCACTCTGATGACCAATGCGGCTACCACCCTTATGGTCAGCGACTATAATCCCGCCCTCACCACCGAGATTACCCCCTGGTGTGAGGTGATGAACTACATGGCACTCAAAGGTTTGGAACTCATGAATATGTACGATGCGTTGGAAGCTGAGCAGCCCGATACCTTTATCGACAGCTACCTGCGTTATCAGGAGTATGACGAGAAACAGAGTGCTGTGCGCTCGCGCGACTTCGAAGGCTCCATTCGCGTGGCGCGTCCCGCAGTCGGGAGCTACCACATCATCCCCTTCCTCAAGAGCACCTTGGATGCTCTTGTGGCCGACTACAAGTCGCGTTATGACGTTGGCCTCGATGTATTCCCCGGACAAGAGGTGGAGAATGGCAACTACTTCATCATGCATGACGGCAAGTACCTCACCAATCAGAGCGAGGGAGTGGATGGCACCGCACCTGCCTTCGTGGAGAAGCGCGATGATGTGAAACCTCAGCGTCAGGAGTGGAACATCTCGCTCGACCCTGCTACAAATCGTTATAAAATTGTCAACCGTCAGGACGACCGCTACCTCAACGAGAAGGGTGAGTTCACCGTGAACAACTCAACCAATCCCTATGAGGCAGTATGGCACACCTACAACATCATGCGCCTGACCAACGGAAAGTACTGCATACAGAATGGCGGTAGCGCAGGTGACAAGGTGTGGACCGTGAGTGGTTCACGTGTAGTGAAGAGCGAAAGCAACAAGATAGAGCCTGCCAACTTCATCTTCGACCTCGTGCCCACCGATGGTGAGGCACCCAAGGCACCCATCGTCTCTACCCGCGATGTATATTATATTATGGATGGCAATCGCTACCTCACCAACACTAACCCCGGAGGCAATGGGGGTACTCCTACCTTCAAGACGGTCGATACCCCGGGCGAGGCACAGGAGTGGCGCATCACCATCGACGCCGCAGGTTTGAACCACTACAAGATTGCCAGCGATGCCGATGGACGTTACATCAACGAGTATGGTGTATTTGGTACCAATGCCTACTATGCCGATTGGAATACCTTCCTTATCCTCACCATGGATGACATGTGCGCCATACAGATTACCCAGTCCGCTGCCGAGCAACTCGGCTCGCGCTTCTGGAACATCAAGAACGACCGCCTCGAAATTGACAATGAGCTTACCCGCCAGGATGCTTATGTCATCAAGATTGTAGCTAAGGGTGAGGTGACCGAACCCGACCCCGAGCCTGGCATCCTGCGCCAATATACGGTGAATGGAACTATTGACGGCTCCAACTATACCGCTCTGCCCAGCAAGGTGATGCCTCAGCAGGCTCTTGATGTCGTGCTGCGTGGTGCTCCGGGCTATGTTGCCAAGGGACTCACCGTACGCTACGGAACGAATCCTGATGGTGCTGAGTTTGATGCCGAGGGCAATCGTCAGTGGACCGAGCAGTACGTTGCAGCCTCCAATGGTGCTGCCACTTTGCCCGCCGAGGTCATTGAGGGTAACGTAAACCTCTATGCCACCTTCGAACCTGCGGCAAACAGCGACTGGCACCTCGTGTTCAGCGACGAGTTCAATGCTGAGGACAAATCACAACCTGAGACCGACAAATGGATGCGTTGTCAGCGCCAGGGAGCCACCTGGAACCGTTGGCTCAGCGATAGCGAGGAGGTCATCTACCTCGAAGATGGCGACCTTGTGGCTCGTGCCATCCCCAACCCCGACAAATCTACCGACAACGTCCCCATGATTACTGGCGGCATCAAGAGCATGGGAAAGTTTGGCTTCACCTACGGCTACGTGGAAGCACGCCTCCTCACCAACCCCTGGACGGGCAACTTCCCCGCCTTTTGGATGATGCCCGAGGACCAGAGCGCCGGATGGCCCGACTGCGGCGAAATCGACATCTGGGAAGCCATCGATACCGACGGACGTTCCTACCACACCATCCACAGCAACTGGACCTACGATCTCGGCTATAAGGGCAATCCCCAGTCGAGTTTCAACACCGGCATCCCCTACGACCGCTACCACACCTACGCTCTCGAGTGGAACAGGAAGACACTCATCTGGTACGTCGACGGCAAGGAGGTAGGCCGCTACGCCAAGTCGACCAACCAGTCGCACCTCACGCAAGGCCAGTGGCCCTTCGACAAGCACTTCCACCTCATCCTCAACCAAAGCGTGGGCAACGGCTCCTGGGCAGCCAACGCCGATGTCACCCACACCTATGAGACCCGCTTCGATTGGGTGCGTGTATACCAAAAGACAGGGATGCAGAACACCGATGGCACTGTCAACGCCATCTCCGACATGGAACTGTCAGCTCCCACACCCACAGGCATCTACACCCTGCAAGGCCTGCGTCTCAACGGACCCGTGGAGAACTTGCCCAAGGGGCTCTACATCATAGGAGGCAAAAAACTATATATAAAATAACTCTATTCTCGCGAGTAGATACATACATATTCTCAATTCATAAACCGCATAGAACACTAGCATCATGACCCGATTGACACGAACATCGATATTGGCCCTTGCACTGTTTTGTGCAACTCTGCAGCTTTCGGCCCAGCTGCCCTCTAGTGGTTACACCTACCGCTTACAATATGCATCCAGTGGCAAGGTGATGAGTAATGGCGATATCGCCACCCACGATGCACCGCTTTTCCTCGCTGATGCCGATGAGGCTTCGGTTGGGCAGCAGTGGACCTTTCATGAGGTGGGCTCTTCTGAAGGCACCTACCTCATCTACAACCATGCCTACGGACAGGCTGCCGATATGGCGCTCAACTCGGCCAATCCAGGCAAACTGCTCCAATGGGAACCCACCTGCAGCAACAACCAGTGCTTCCTCGTGCAATCTGTTGCTGGCGAACTGGAATTGGTGGAGCTATTCTGTGCCGACAACCCCATGCTAATTCTTTCCGTGCAGAATGACGAGTCGCTCAAGATGGTGTCGGTAGGCGCTACCACAGCTACCCGCTTCCGCCTCGTGCCTACGGATGAGTATCATGCAGCCAACATGCCCATCACAGATAAGTATTATACGATCACCCATCACGCTACAGGCAACGTGCTCAACACCCGTGGAGCGAGTGCCAACGATGCCCTCATCCATGCCGATCCATTGGATGAGACCACTGCCGAGAGCCACACCTGGCAGCTACGCCGCAGCGAGAGCAGTGTCAACTGGTTCCAGCTCTACAATCCCTACATTGGCAAGGCCATGGACATGGCACTCTCCTCTACCGCTCGTTGTCCCCTGCTGTGGAGTGCTTCATACGCCAACGAGAACCAGCAGGTGAGCATCAACCTTGTGGAACATGCCGAGGGGCTCTACACCCTATCGTGCGTATACAAGTGGACCACCTATTATATGACTGTCAACGGCACTCAAGTGTCGATGACTACGGATGCCGCTGCTGCTTCTACCTTCACGCTCACGGAAGTTGCTCCCGAGAACCTGCCCGTAGCCGACTACTGGGAGGACGAGACCGTCTTTGAAGAAAATAAGGAGCCCGGCCACGCCACCTATATGCCTTATGCTACAACAGCGGCGATGCGTGCCGATGAGCGTTATCACCTTCCGTGGCTCGACCCCACCAAAGCACGATTCCTCAGCCTCAACGGCACATGGAAGCTCAATTACGTGGACGATCCCTCAAAGCGTCCGGGCGAAGAGGTGTTCTGGTCCGATGATGCCGACGTGTCCGCTTGGAACGACATCGACGTTCCCTCGTGTCTCGAGATGAAAGGTTATGGCGATCCCTATTATGTCAACGTGGATTATCCCTTCGAGGACAATCCACCCTATATCAACATGAGGGGCGGACTGCCCGAGCCTGTAGCTTCGTACCGTCGCACCTTCACCCTGCCTGAGGGATGGGACGCCATGCGCACCTTCCTCCACTTCGACGGTATCTACAGTGCAGCCTACGTATGGGTCAACGGCCAATATGTGGGTTATACGCAAGGCGCCAACAACGATGCTGAGTTCGACCTCACCAAGGTAGTGCGCAAGGGCGAGAACAACATCTCCGTGCAAGTGTTCCGCTGGAGCGATGGTTCGTACCTCGAAGGGCAGGACATGTGGCACATGAGCGGCATCCATCGCGACGTGTACCTATATGCTACACCGAAGGTACACGTGGCCGACCACTACATCACCGCATCGCTCAATGCTGCATCGGGCTACACCGCAGGCAGCATGAACGTGAAACTCACGCTCGATAACCGCGATGCCTTGGCCACCACTAAGCAGCTGACCATACGTCTCATCGACCCCGATGGCAAGCCTGTCAAGGAGCACAGCGAGACCATCACCCTGGACGCAACGGAGACTACGAAGAGCATAGACATCGCTTTCGATGACCTTGCCGCACTACTCCCCTGGACAGCCGAGACCCCCAATCTCTACACCGTGGAGGTGGTTCAGAAGGATGCTGAGGGCAAGGAGGAGCATGTGTTTGCCACCAAGTACGGCTTCCGCCACATCGAGATTAGGGACGGACTCGTCTACATCAATGGTGAGCGCATCCTCTTCAAGGGCGCCAACCTACAGGATACGCACCCCATGACGGGCCGCACCGTCGACATCGCTACCATGCTCACCGACGTGAAGATGATGAAGCAATCCAACATGAACACCGTGCGCACCAGCCACTATCCGCGTCAGGCAAAGATGTACGCCATGTTCGATTACTACGGACTCTACTGCATGGATGAGGCCGACGTGGAGTGCCACAAGAATTGGGAAGATCACAAGTGGGGCGGCGGCATTACCGATGCTCCCTCATGGCGTGCACAGTATGTTGACCGCACCATACGCATGGTGCTGCGCGACCGTAACTTCCCCTCCATCATCTTCTGGAGCCTCGGCAACGAGAGCAACGGTGGCGATAACTTCACCCACACCTATACAGCCACACGGCAGCTCGACAACCGCATTATCCACTACGAGGGAGCCACCCGTGCCGGCACCGCCCCCACCGACCTTTTCTCAGTGATGTACCCCAACATTACCGAGTGCCAAAACGATGCCAATAACAACAGTCGCCAGCAACCCTACTTCATGTGCGAGTATGCCCATGCTATGGGTAATGCCGTGGGCAACTTGCAGGAGTACTGGGACATCATCGAGAGTAGCCGTTACGGTATCGGTGGCTGCATCTGGGACTGGGTGGACCAGTCAATCTACGATGCTGAGGACATCAAGAATGGCACCACCGTCGTTACTGTAGTGGATGGCACAGCAGCTGCTCATCCTGCAGGACTCAACAAGTATCGCACAGGCTACGACTACCCGGGTCCTCATCAGGGTAACTTCGTCAACAACGGACTCATCACTGCCGATCGCGCTTGGAGCCCTGAGCTCACCGAAGTGAAACGCGTATACCAATACATCAAGTTCGTTGCATTCGACAAGGAGACGGGAACCATCACCCTGAAGAACGACTACGACTTCATCAACCTCGACGCCTTTGAACTCTACTATAGCGTGACACTCAATGGACATGTGGAGCAAAGCGGTACCGTGGCTCTCCCCACAAACATTGCACCTGGCGCGACGGCATCCATCGCCATTCCCTACACCCTTGCCGAGGGCGATGGAGAGCAACTGCTCAACATAGAGATACGCCTAATCGAAGCCACCTCATGGGCTACGACAGCTTATCCGATGGCCAACACTCAGTACACTCTGGTGGAGCGCCCCACGGAATTTGCAGCGCTCACGACCGATGCCACTGCGCTCACCCTCACCCGTGAGGGCACCGACTATCTCTTTGCCAATGCCGAAGGCTCCAGCGTGCGCTTTGCCAACAATGGCGACCTCCTCTCATGGAAGCACCGTGGCACCGAGTATCTCGTGCGTGGCCCTGAATACAGCAACTACCGCTGGGTCGAGAACGATGATCCGAGTGAAAACTACAACCACTATGCCCCCGACCATGGTATCACCTCAAAAAGCCTCTCTAAGGCCGAGCTTGCTGCCGATGGACGCACAGCAAAGGTTATTGTCAAGGGGCAAGGACGCAACTGCAACTATACCTTCACCTACACCATTCACAGCAACGGCGTAGTGCAGCTCAATGCCGCCTACACGGCCAACATCAAGAACCTGCGCCGCATAGGCCTCGACATGGAGTTTGTGGACGACTACGATCAGGTAGAGTACTATGCTCACGGACCGTGGGAGAACTACGTTGACCGCCACAGTGGTACACCTCTCGGCCGCTACCACACCTCAGTGGACGACATGTACGAGCCCTATCCCAAGCCGCAGAGCATGGCCAACCGTGAGGGCTTGCGCGACCTCACCCTCTACACCACTGAGAGCGATGGGCACTCAGGCATCCGCATCGAGGCGCTCGGGCAGGTATCCTTCTCGGCACTTGCCTACGATGACGTCACGCTCAAGGATGCCGCCCATACCTGGGAACTCGCTCGCCGTGGTTCCACCCATGTCCACTTCGACTACTTGCAGAAGGGTATCGGCAACGGCAGCTGCGGCACTGGCACTGGCACCCTGCCCGCCTACCAGATTCCCGCCTCGGGCACCTACAGCTACACGCTGCGCTTTATTCCCCTTGCCGTATATGATGAGCACATGACAGGTGTCGCCACACCCACGCAGAAGCACTATGCTGTGCGCTACGATGTCGCCACTGCCACTATCCTGTGTAGCGGTGACTTTGCTCCCAGCACTACCGCCACCCTCTTCGATATGGGAGGCCTGTCGCTGGGCAGTGCCGCAGCTGCCGATGGAATCATTGCGCTTCCCTCAGCTGGTGTCCCCCACGGTTCATACCTTGTGGTCATCCGCTGCAATGAAGGCGAGTATACCTATAAAATACGGTTATAAGAGTTAGTGAGGAATCACTTTTTCCCTAGATTGCGTGACGGTATTTCAAAATAATGTGTAAATTTGCATCTTGTACGTCCGAATACGAAGTATATAACCAATTTTATAAATCATAATTCACAAAGTAAAGACTATGGCAAATAGTAAAGAAAAACTTTTCAGTGAGTTTGCACCTACCACCACCGAAGCGTGGAAAGAGAAGGCTGTGACCGACCTCAAGGGTGCCGACTACGAGAAGAAGCTGGTGTGGAAGACCAATGAGGGATTCGCCATACAGCCCTTCTACCGCCGTGAGGATATCACTTCACTGGCTACTACCAATGCACTGCCGGGTGAGTACCCCTTCGTGCGTGGTAACAAGAAAGACAATAATGAATGGTGCGTGCGTCAGGACATCGAGGTGACCGACTATGCCGAGGCCAACGCCAAGGCACTCCAGGTACTGGAGCGCGGTGCCGACTCACTCGGATTCAAGATCAAGGGCAAGATGCTCTCTGCCGAAGGTATCGAGACACTGCTCAAAGGTATCCGTGCATGCTGCGTAGAGCTCAACTTCGTCACCTGCCAGGGCAAGTGCGTGGAGCTCGCCAATATCCTCATCGACTACTTCACCGCCAAGAGCTACGACCTCGAAGTACTGCGCGGCTCTATCAACTATGACCCCATCAACAAGCTCATCGGCAAGGGTAAGGAGATTGGCGAATATGCCGAGACCCTGAAGACCCTCGTGGAGACCATGCAGGCACTGCCCGGCTACAAGTGCGTAGCTGTAAATGCCCTCTCGATGAACAATGCCGGCTCGTACATCAGCCAGGAGTTGGGCTATGCCCTCGCCTGGGGACACGAATACCTGCATACCCTCGTGGAGGCTGGCGTGCCCGTAGAGAAGGCTGCCAAGGCCATGAAGTTCAACTTCGGTATCTCGAGCAACTACTTCATGGAGATTGCCAAGTTCCGTGCTGCACGTATGCTGTGGGCTACCATCGTGAAGCAGTATGAGCCCAAGTGCGACTGCGCATGCAAGATGGCCGTACATGCCGAGACATCGACCTTCAACATGACTCTCTTCGATGCACACGTGAACATGCTGCGCACACAGACCGAGGCCATGAGTGCTGCCATCGCCGGTGTGGACAGTATCACCGTATGCCCCTTCGACAAGACCTACGAGACTCCCGATGAGTTTGCCGAGCGCATCGCCCGCAACCAGCAGCTCCTGCTCAAGGAGGAGTGCCACCTCGACAAGACCGTGGACCCCGCTGCAGGCTCATATTATATAGAGACCCTCACCGCCTCTATCGCCAAGCAGGCATGGGAGCTCTTCCTCGCCGTGGAGAACGCTGGCGGATTCCTCACCGAGGCCAAGGCTGGCAACATACAGCGTGCCGTAAACAAGAGTGGCGATGCACGCCGCGAAGCCGTATCGAAGCGTCGCGAGATACTGCTCGGCACCAACCAATACCCCAACTTCACCGAGACAGCCGGCACCAAGCGCCCTGTAGCCAAGACCTGCTGCTGCGGTGGCCACAGCGAGTGTGAGGCACAGTACGAGAAGCTCGACCAGAGCCGTCAGGCATCGGCTTTCGAAGCATTGCGTCTCGAGACCGAGGAGAGCGGCCGTCGTCCCAAGGCATTCATGCTCACCATCGGTAACCTGGCCATGCGTCAGGCCCGTGCACAGTTCTCATGCAACTTCCTCGCTTGCGCAGGTTATGAGGTAATCGACAACCTCGGCTTCGCTACCGTAGAAGAGGGTGTAGAGGCCGCCATGGCTGCCAAGGCCGACATCGTGGTGCTCTGCTCAAGCGACGACGAGTATGCCGAGTATGCCGTGCCCGCCTTCAAAGCTGTGGATGGCCGCGCCATGTTCATCGTTGCCGGCGCTCCCGCTTGCATGGACGACTTGAAAGCTGCAGGCATTGAGAACTTCATCCATGTGCGTTGCAACGTGCTGGAAACACTGAAAGAGTATAACGCTAAACTGTTGAAGTAATCATGAGAAAGACATTCAATAATATCGATATATTTGCAGGTATCCAAGCTCAGAATGGAGCCGAATGGCAAAATGCAAATGGCATCACAGCCAACTGGAAAACTCCCGAGCTGATTGATGTGAAACCCGTATATACCAAGGAAGACCTCGAAGGCATGGAGCATCTCGACTATGCCGCTGGTCTGCCCCCCTACCTCCGCGGCCCCTACTCGGTGATGTATGTGCTCCGCCCCTGGACCATCCGTCAGTATGCCGGATTCTCTACCGCTGAGGAGAGTAACGCATTCTATCGCCGCAACCTCGCCAGCGGTCAGAAGGGCCTCTCTGTAGCCTTCGACCTCCCCACACACCGCGGCTACGACCCCGACCACGAGCGCGTAGTGGGCGACGTGGGTAAGGCAGGTGTATCTATCTGCTCACTGGAGAACATGAAGGTGCTCTTCGAGGGTATCCCCTTGAACAAGATGTCCGTGTCGATGACCATGAACGGCGGCGTGCTCCCCGTGATGGCCTTCTACATCAACGCAGGTCTGGAGCAGGGCGCCAAGCTCGAAGAGATGGCAGGTACCATCCAGAACGATATCCTCAAGGAGTTCATGGTGCGCAACACTTACATCTACCCGCCCGCCTTCTCCATGAAGATTATCTCTGACATCTTCGAGTACACCTCGCAGAATATGCCCAAGTTCAACAGCATCTCCATCTCTGGCTACCACATGCAGGAGGCTGGTGCTACAGCCGACATCGAGCTGGCCTACACCCTCGCCGACGGTCTTGAGTACCTCCGTGCCGGTGTCAACGCTGGTATCGACATCGATGCCTTTGCACCCCGCTTATCGTTCTTCTGGGCTATCGGCATGAACCACTTCATGGAAATCGCCAAGATGCGTGCAGCCCGCATGCTGTGGGCCAAGATTGTGAAGCAGTTTGGTCCCAAGAACCCCAAATCACTGGCTCTGCGTACCCACTCGCAGACTTCAGGCTGGAGCCTCACTGAGCAGGATCCCTTCAACAATGTGGGCCGCACCTGTATCGAGGCGATGGCTGCTGCATTGGGTCACACCCAGTCGCTCCACACCAACGCCCTCGACGAGGCCATCGCACTGCCTACCGACTTCTCGGCACGTATCGCGCGTAACACACAGATTTATATCCAAGAGGAGACCTACGTATGCAAGAACGTAGACCCCTGGGGCGGCTCATACTACGTGGAGGCGCTCACCAACGAGATTGCTCACCGCGCATGGGAGCACATCCAGGAGATTGAGAAGTTGGGCGGTATGGCCAAGGCTATCGAGACCGGACTCCCCAAGATGCGTATCGAGGAGGCTGCTGCCCGCACACAGGCCCGCATCGACTCAGGTGCACAGACCATCGTGGGTACCAACAAGTACCGCCTCGAGAAGGAAGACCCCATCGACATCCTCGAAGTGGACAACACCGCTGTGCGCCTCGAACAGGTGGAAGGCCTCAAGCAGCTGCGTGAGAAGCGCGACGAAGCCGCCGTACAGGCAGCCCTCGATGCTATCACCAAGTGCGTAGAGACTGGCGAGGGCAACCTCTTGGCGCTGGCCGTAGAGGCTGCACGCGTACGTGCTACCCTCGGAGAGATTTCTTATGCTTGCGAGAAGATCGTAGGCCGTTACAAAGCAGTAATCAGAACCATATCAGGCGTGTATTCATCAGAAAGCAAGAAAGATGCAGACTTCGAGCGTGCATGCGCACTCACTGAGGAGTTTGCCAAGAAGGAGGGCCGCCGCCCCCGTATCATGGTAGCCAAAATGGGTCAGGACGGTCACGACCGCGGTGCCAAGGTAGTAGCCACCGGCTATGCCGACTGTGGCTTCGACGTGGACATGGGCCCCTTGTTCCAGACACCTGCCGAGGCTGCCCGTCAGGCAGTAGAGAACGACGTGAACGTGCTCGGTGTATCGTCACTCGCAGCAGGACACAAGACCCTCGTTCCCCAAGTGATCGAAGAGTTGGCCAAGCTCGGCCGCGAGGACATCATGGTCATCGCCGGTGGTGTAATCCCCGCACAGGACTACGACTTCCTCTACAAGGCTGGAGTAGCTGCCATCTTCGGCCCCGGCACCAACGTTGCCCAGTCGGCCTGCAAGATTGTAGAGCTGCTGCTCGAGGAGTAATCCGCAAGCAATATAACAGAATAATGGGGTGACCGGTTGGACACCCCATTATTTTATTGGCCATTTTGAGCAAAGCGAGAAATCTCGCTCCGCACACCAACATCGACTACAACCGAAGAAATGCCGACTTAACAAGCTCTGGTTCCACATATCCATTACGTGGATAGTAACACTCTCCAATTCAATGTAATGTTATCATAATCCCCTGGATAATCCATAACGACATCTCACACATAGGTTATTATAAGTACATAGCAATAAGAATGATGCACTCTACCGTAAAGCAAGGTGCATTCGTCATATAGGGCTCATCATCTACGTGGGTGTGATACCTGCCCTTTCAGCCTAAGACGCGCCACAAAGATGAATCAACGGGAAGGAATATAAAGTTCCAACACGCGCGCTACCCCCTCGCGCACCGACTGCAGCCCAAAGTCCTCTGAACGCACCTCGTGAAGAGGCACCCAAAAGCATTCCTCTACATCGTCAGCTGCGGTAACTGTACTGCATTCGTCAACCACACAATGGAAGAAGTTATCTACCGTGTGGACCAAGAAACCACTATAGAGATAAGTATTGGGCAGTGAAAAGAGATATCGGGTGGCTGTCACCTTCAGTCCTGTCTCTTCATACACCTCACGCGCTACGCCCTCCTCGGCCGTCTCATACATGTCGCAGAATCCGCCAGGAAGATCCAAAGTCCCCTTGGCCGGTTCCTTGGCACGACGGCATGTAAGGAGTTCGCCCCGGTCATTGACAACCACTGCCACAGTAGCTGCACTTGGATTAAAGTAGTATACAAAGCCACAAGCACTGCAGCGGCATGCTTTCTCATTGTATATCAAAAAACGACCACCACATTTGGGGCAGTAATGAAAGGAGGCTAACGGATGGGAATGGTCAAAAACATTCATGACTGCATTTTTAGATGCGACAAATATACGGATTTATCCGTTAAGTAACATTAACCTGCATTCGCTTTTTAACAGATAGCTTGTAAAAACCATATAAAACAACTAAATTCGCGCGACTTATCAAAAAACAGCAACATATATATATATGATCTCCACATCGCATGACAAAGGAAGGAAACGTGTATTGGGCATAGGCATCATCGTCGGGATGCTACTCGCTGCAACGATAGTTGCCACAATCGAACCGCACCAGCATAGCCCTAACCAGAACGAGAGGCAAGAAAATGACACGATAGCCGCACACGACACCATCTACAAGTATGGGCTCCCAATTGAGATGTTTGCCGTAAAGCACGACACCATACGTCCCCGCCAAACATTGGCCGAGGTGCTGACTGGATATGGACTGTCGGCAGGGAAGGTGTTTGCCCTTACCCGTTGCCCCGACTCGATTTTCGATGTACGAAAGGTTAGGGCCGGAAGGCCCTGTGCCCTGCTGACAGACAAGGACAGCATGGCCCTACCACGGTACTTCATATACGAGGCCAGCGCCAAGGAGTATGTGGTACTACACCTTGATAACGATAGCGTATCACGCGGCGTACACCCATCGGAATGGCATGCTAAAGCGCTGAGGGGGACGATAGAATCATCGCTATGGAATGCCATGACCGACAATCAAGCCTCGCCGCACCTTGCTGTACAGCTGTCGCAGATTTTCGGATGGACTATCGATTTCTTCGGGATACAGCAAGGCGATGAGTTTCGCCTCATCTACGAACAGGAATATGTGGACCACAAGGCGCTCACCAACTTCAACATCAGAGGCGCATCGTTCCGTACGGCCGACAGTACCTACTATGCCATTCCCTTCGTGCAGGACGGCGAAGAACTTTACTATAACGAAATGGGCAATAGCCTAGAAGGCGCCTTCTTGAAAGCCCCTTTAGACTACTATCGCATATCTTCGCGTTTCACCAATAACCGCTACCACCCAGTACTGAAACGATACCGGGCCCATCATGGTGTAGACTATGCCGCCCCTACAGGTACGCCCGTATATGCCATAGGAAGCGGCAAGGTAATAGACAAAGGATTTCAGGCCAATGGAGGCGGCAACTATGTAAAGATTCGCCACAACAGCACCTATACGACCACCTACATGCATCTATCCCGATTTGCCAAGGGGCTCAAGGTGGGCGATGCCGTAGCACAGAAAGAAGTCATAGGCTACGTAGGTTCTACTGGACTGTCTACGGGTCCACATCTGGACTTCCGCGTGTATGAGAACGGCAAGCCTGTGAACCCGCTTACCATCAAGTCGCAGCCCAAGAAGCCTATCAGCCAAGAAAACAAAGAGGCCTTTGATGCGTTATGCGACTCGACACTTTCCTGCTTACAACGCTTGTAAAGTCTACGCACTATCTCTTCCTCACCTTGCCAATGCCGCTGCTGCGGATGTTGGTATGCTTGGGCTCGCCCTTATAATAGATGCTGCCTACCCCATTTGCCTGACAGGTGAAGCGCTCGGTCACGTAGCACTCTATGCCCCCCACCCCATTGAGGTCGGCCGTGAGGTCGGGAGTTTCCAGTTCAAAGGCTTCGATGTTGCCCACGCCGTCGGACTTGAACACAGCACGCTTCGTGGCCTTTCCCGTGAGTATGATGTTGCCTACACCCTCATTGATAACCTGCAGAATCTCGCACCGTAGGTCGTCGAAAGTGATATTGCCCACTCCTTCGTTGGTCACCGTCATCATCTGTGCCTCAAAGGCACCCTTCAGGTGGATATTACCCACGCCTTCATTATATACCATATCTACGGTGGGGGTTACGATGCGAATATCGATGCCATTGTTCTTCTTCACCTTATACTCTTTGGTCGATTTCACGGTCAATGTACCGTTCTTGCTCACCTCAGGTTCTATGAGGCGGATGATATGCTCGGGGCCGCGTGCCTCGATCAGATATTCGTCGCCCTGCTCGATGGTGATGTTGGCCACCACATCGCAGTATACGGCACTGAACTCGGCCAGCTCCATGCGTGCTATCACGCCACGGCTCTTCTCAGGTGCTGCATTCGGCTCCTCACTCATAGGGCTACTCCACACTGTCGTGGCATTCATAGGCATGGTTGTTGCCAACATACCGCCCCATATACACACTGCTATCAATGACTTTTTCATATCCTTTTTCGTTTTAGTTGTTCTGCTTTCTATGCATTAGACGTAACGAACACCCCAAAAAGTTGCAACAGACAGAATATTTTTTCACTTTTTTCCCTCTTCGCCTATTTTTCGCTTCGCTGATACCCATCTGCATCGCGGTTCTCACGACTCTGCATGGCAGGCTCCTCGGGACTTTCCGCCGGTTCTTCAGGACGCACGGTAGGTTCCTCAGCACTCACGGTACGAGTCTCGGCCACCATGGCCAGTAGCCCGGCACCCAACCGCCTGTTCAGCCACAGCGTAGCAAGCACAAAGGCTACCGTTGCTATCGCAGCCCATGTCCACATCATGGCCTCGTCCTGCACCTGCTCTTCAAGAGGGATGTCTCCGTAGAGTATCATATTGACTGCCGCCACGGAGTTGTTGAGCACGTGGCCTATGATGCCGGGCAGCAGACTGCCGGTGCGGTAGTAGAGCCATCCGAACATCACCCCCAGGAGGAAGGCAAAGGGTATCTGTGCAGGGTTCATGTGTACCACACCGAAGACGAGCGACGACACGATGATGGCGCCCCACGGACTCTTCCATGCCTTGAGCAGATACCCTTCGATGCTCCCGCGGAAGAGCATCTCTTCCAATATCGGGGCCAATAGGGCTATGGAGAGCAACCCGAGAGGATTGCGGCTCATCTCGATGAAGGTGTCCTCCATCGTATTGGGAATACCTGCTTGCTCGATGAGCAGATTGAGCACATACATCGCGGCGAATACAAACACTATCGACACAAGCAGCACCTGACGGCTTACCTCTCTATATTTATCGCGCGAGAGATCTACATACTTGAAATGCAGAAGATGCCACATCATTACCACGGTTGATGCCACCATAGCCACAGAGGTTGTCATCGTCAGGTCCATCGGCGCGATGTATTTCGACACCAGCATCGCCACAGCACTGAATCCCAGCTGATAGCCGAAATAGTAGATAATTAGTTTTACGATTGTTAGCATGTTATGTTGTTTTTAAGTTTTGAGTTTTTTGACAACAGACAACGGACAACAGTCATTGCTGCTTCGCAGCGGTTGATGGCTATGATGGTTGAAAAGTTGTGTGTCATCTCGAACGAATCAACGGTCGACGCCCGAAGGGGCTGAAGTCAAAGATTGTGTCATCTCGAACGGATGTGAGAGATCCCTCGCGCTGCTCGGGATGACACGCTGGGCGTCGACCTTCGGTTCATCATTCACCATTCATCGTTCACCATTCACCATTCATCTCCCTCACCCTCTCCTTGTCGGCATTGAGTTGGGCAATGAGGTCGTCGAGGCTTTCGAAGGGTTTCTCGTCGCGCAGTCGCTCCATCACCTCCAACCGTAGTGAACGCCCATAGAGGTCACCCTCAAAGTCGAGGATATGCACTTCAATGCTGCGCTCCTCACCATTGTTCACCGTAGGGCGATGGCCTATGTTGAGCATCCCCATCCCTAATTGACAATTGACAATTGACAATTGATAATTATTTCCATCGTGACGATAGTTATCGTTCTCGTTGGTGTCATCGTTGTTAACGACGTTAACCCTCACCGCATACACCCCATCAGCAGGCAGCAACTTATGCTCGTCGCTGACGCGTATGTTGGCTGTGGGAAACCCTATCTTACGGCCCACCTTATAGCCATCCACCACCTTTCCTTCGAGCAGGTAGCAGTAGCCCAGCAGGCTGTTGGCCTCAGCGATGCGCCCTTCCTTTATGCAGCGGCGTATGCGGGTGGAGCTCACCGCTTCGCAGCCATCCATACAGGCCTCACCACGCACCACCTCAATGCCCAGTTCCTCGCCATAGCGCACATAGTCGTCAAAAGCCTCAGTACGTCCACGCCCGAAGCGATGGTCATACCCGATCACCAGCACCTCCACGCCCAACTGCTCCTTCAGCACCTGCTCCATGAACTCGCGTGCCGTGAGCTGTGCCATCTCGTGGGTGAAGGTGAGCAATGCCACCTCATCCATACCCGCCTGGCGCAACAACTCCACACGCTCATCGCGCGTCGTCAGTGAGGTACGCGCATTGCCACTCCCCTCCAACACCCGCTTGGGTGCCGTGTCGAAGGTCACCGCTGCAGCTCTCAAGCCACGCTCATCGGCCATGCGGCGCACCTGGCCCAGCAGGCTCCTGTGGCCGCGATGCACCCCATCGAACGAACCTATCGTGGCAACGCACTTCAATGGAGAATGGAGAATGGAGAATGGAGAATTAAATGCTGAACTATGCATAGCAAGGAGAGTAAACTTACAATTTTCAATTCTCAATTTTCAATTCAGAGCGCCAGTCGCTGTTTGCCTTCGGGCAATAGGTATGGAATCCCAGCGCCTCGGCCGCATCGCAGCTTGCCTGCAGGTCATCAATGAAGAGCGTCTCTTCGGGCTTGATGCCTGCCAGCTGTGCCACCTTGAGGAAAGCCTCGGGCGTAGGTTTCAGCTCGTGTATCTCGTGTGAGAGGAATATCTTCTCAAAGTAGTCCTCAGCCTTATGCCCTTGATAGTCGAATAGCTTGCGCCCCTCCTCCCAGTGCACGGCATTCGTGTTGCTCAGCAGGAACAGGCGGTAGCGCTCCTTGAGCGAGAGCAGCATATCGAGCTTATAGGCAGGGATATCGAGCAGCAGCGCATTCCACGCCTCGTCGATCTGCTCATCGGTAAGTCCGGGAGCATATATGCGGCGCACCGTGTCATGAAACTCCTCCACCGACATCGTGCCCCGTTCAAAGTCCTTCAAGTCGGCACGCTGCCCGTAAGGGTTGGTCAGTTCGTCACTCACCTCCACTCCCAAGCGGGCAAACGCCTCGGTGCAGCGATGCTTGTCGAGGTGTATGAGCACACCGCCCCAGTCAAAGAGTATATTCTTTATCATAATATCTGTCTTAACCATTATAGATACAAAAGTACGACAAAAATCAGACATTTTAAATGTTTTTTCCACGAAACACTTGTAAATTTCAAACAAACCCCTTACCTTTGCACTTGCAATTTGAGGGTAACCTCATCGATTGTGTCGGGCTTTTAGCTCAGTTGGTTAGAGCAACAGACTCATAATCTGGAGGTCCTAGGTTCAAGCCCTAGATGGCCCACGACAAAGAAGAGAAGCTAAGCATTTAGAACTAAAGTGTTTAGCTTCTTTCTTTTTTTGCCTGTTACCGAGTGTGCCACTGCCTGTAGCGCTGAAAATTCTGTAGTTTTAAGCTTTTTTCGCATGATGTGTTGACTAATTGTTGACTAATTTTATTGCGCATAAAATGCTGACAATCAGAGCAGAAATTAAGAAAAGCGAACAAAGAAGTGACAAAACTTACAATGTAAAGCTGAGATTTACACTTGACAGGAAGGTCAAGAGGGTTTCTACGAGTTTATTTGTTACAGCTAAGGACTTGACCAAAGACTTAAAAATTAAGCCAAGCTCCCCTATTAAAAAAGAAGTAGATGCACTAGTGCGTGTCTATCAAGAGAGGTGTGCAAAGCTACAAATAGAACTAAACGACTACACCGTTGATGATATTGTAGACATGTTAAATGGCGAGCAAGCTAAATCACAGAAGATTGATTTCATCAAGTTTTGTCGTGAGTGGATAGCTAATGCTGAGATAAAGGGTGCTCCAAACTACACGACTGCCGTTAATGCTTTAGTACGTTTCGTAGGTAAAGACGAGTTGGATGTTAAGTTGATTACAACTGAGTTCTTGGAACGCTTCAAGGAGTTTCTAAGTAAGGAACGTGAAGAGCGTGCAAGGAAACTCGCATTGCAAGGAAAGCGATTACCATCAAACCGTGCGCAGTCCCTCTACTTAATGAGCATAAAGAAGTTGTTTAAGGAGGCCAAGAAGTTCTACAACAAGAAATACAAGAACACGATACTGATTTCTCACTCTCCGTTTGAAGACCTTACTATTCCCAGACAAGAAGCTACACGCAAGAGGGCTATATCCGCGGAATTGATACGTGAAATTTGGAAACTCCCCTACAAGAATATAAAGAAAGGTTACAGGAATACCTGCTTGTTTGATATGGCCAAAGATTGTTTCATCCTCTCGTTTGGTCTTATTGGAATGAACTCTGCTGATTTATATTATGCCACTGATTACCAAGATGGGATTATCACTTACTACAGAACAAAGACCAAGGCACGTAGATTGGATAAGGGTAAAATGCAGGTGGTAGTTCCTAAGATGTTGCTTCCTCTGGTAGAGAAGTACAGAGACCAAACAGGTGAACGCATATTTAACTTCTATCATTTATATGCCAATGAGAAAGCTTTGAGCAAGGCTCTCAATCGTGGGTTGAAGGAGATAGGTGCATTGCTCAATATAGATGATTTGGAATACTACGCCGCGCGTCACTCATGGGCGACTATAGCAGTCAACAAAGTGGGAATAGATAAGTACACAGTACATGCAGCATTGAACCACTTGGATGAATCAATGAAGGTTACAGACATTTACATAGAGCGCGACTTTGCTATAGAAAACAGGGCGAATGCCAAGGTTATGGAGTACGTTTTTAATCGTTGACCACAGCATTTAATCCCATTGATTATAACAGCCATTAACAACGAGTGGATTGAAATTTTCGCTATCTTTGTAGCATATTATATGATACGACAATGAAATCATACGCACGATACGTCAGAAAAAATGAGGATGGCGAACTTGGAATTTACCCATTTGAATATTTGGAGTACTACGAAGCCAATCTACATCCATACCATGATTTTCCTCTTGAAGATGGTAATAGAAGAGTTTACGATGGCATAACAGTTGAGGAGTTCTATTCACGGCATGGAGAAGGATTCTGGGGATTGCTGCAACCATTTCTGAGGGACGAACGATTGATGCAGTTACAGAGTGAACTTGAAGAGGAGGGCAAGGAGGTTTGCATGTTAAACATGTGCATCTTGGCACAGTTTCTTGTTGAGAAAGGGAAATCGCGCTACATGTTTCTGTTGAAGCCAAACCTATCAGATACCTTGTCGGCCTTAAAGGATGTTTCAAGAATCACTTTTACCAATAAAGACGGTTCGACTGTAGAGAGTTCATCTTCCAAATTGATAGAAAAGGTAATGGAAGTTCTGGAAAAAGAAAAGGAATCTGATGCAATGTACTGTGAGGTGGAAAAAGTTGTAACATGGGATAAGGTCTCAAACAATTCAATCATGCAGAGTTGCTTCGTTTATGACTTGACCATGTTTCTTAACAGATACTTTCCTGTCAAGCGCAAGAAGGATGCACTTGTTTCCACCAAGGAAGTGGAGCTGATACTTTACCTTATGAAGCTTTTTGAATTGTCGGCAGTTGAGTTGACCAACAAGCGTTATTGGCAACTGATGAAGACAAACGAAGAGATAAATACGCAATTGCCCGGCTACCTTAAGCATGAAGAAACGTTGATACCTCTATATTTTATACCTTATTCTATATGGAGTAAAGGTAAAATAGATTGGAGGGGGAAAGACTTGCCAATATCCAACATAGAGGTAGGAATGGTTGTTCGGCTGTAATATAACACGCTGATTTTCTTTTTAATGCTTACTTTTGCCTATGTGCAACGGTAAGCATTTTTTCTTTCAAAATGGTTAATTTTCAAGGGGTGGCTATAACTAACTTTTTCTTCTTTCTTGCTTATATGGCTTCTTTTTACCTTTGTGCTCGGAAAGTAAATAACGGGCGTGCCAGATGCCATAATAAATCCGCAGGGCAGCGGTGTAATGAAATATGATGGAACATCATAATGATATTGAGACAAGAAAGGCAGTACCTGCTACTGCAAGTGTTAACCCTGTAATTAAAGCAAAGATGAAAGTAACTACAATTGAAGCCCTCCAAGCTGAGGGTAAACAAATCGTCTTCTTGGCATTCAATCGCGATGTCACAGACAAGACACCCCATGTAAAGAAACTCGCCAAGTCTATCAAAGGTGAAGGACTTCACACCCCATTACATTTAGTTCCTGCCACAACAGCCATCAATGAGGGCGTAATGCTGCTTGACGAGAACGGTAGCGTTGTAACTGATGGCACAGACAAATTTGCCTTGGTAGACGGTAACAATAAGTACAGAGCAATCCAAGTACTTAGAGCTACCCAAGAGCCTGGCATGGCAGCTGCTCCCATCAACTGCATCATTGATGAGGAGGCCAAGGAGATTCAGAAAATGGTAATGACCATAAATAATGTGGTGAAGCCGTGGAGTAACGCAGATGCCATCAAGGCAGCTTCCAGAACAAAGAATGATGAGGTCGCAGACTTCATTGCTGAAAAGGTAAAAGAAGGATTCTCCTTCTCCACTCTGTCGCTAATCTTGACAGGCTACAACAATAAGATTACAAAGAGCATTGTAATGAACTTTATTGCCGACACAGGCGAGCTGCCCGATTGTGACCTTGCTATAGCTAAGAAGAAGTTGACCGCCATGAAAGAGGCTGGTTTCTCTGACAAGTTCATCAAGAACCGTTATCTCATAGAGACCATCAACGGCTTGGTCTTCCAAGGCCATAATTTGGATAATGTCTTGGCCGCACTCAAGACATACACTGACGATGAAGTGCAATTTGCACAAGACCGCAGGAGTTTGGCCTTGTTGAAAACGAAGGTGGAGGAAATAGAAGCCGCCTAAAACAACTAATCAGCGGTTACTTCCAGAAAGTCTGTTGCCAGAACGGCAGCAGACTTTTTTTGTGGGTACACCTATTATCTATTATAGTTTCCTCCTTGTCTCAATAATCATATTTTTTGACCTAACATCATATTATTACCTCCTACTAAAAATCGCACCCCATTAGCTATTACACTTCCAAATACATCCATATCCTCCAAATCCCCCATCTCCTGTTTAGCTAAAATCAAAGTTAGGTACTTATGTAAAGTCCCCCCTCCCAATGTTGAGAGTGCCCCACTGGGCAGACATGCCCTTTCATCCGCCCCACAAAAAAACTAGTAAAAAGCATTCTTTTAAAAAGTAGCGATTATAGGCGTAGTAGGTAATTGAGAGAATATAGAAACTAGTAAAATTTATAAGGGCTAGTTCTATCCATCAATTCAATCAATAACCATTTAATTCATTTACCATTATGAGAAATTTAAGCATTGTGCCCACAGTGGCAAGAACTCGTTTCAATGACTACGCAGAAGATGCTGTAATCGTAACAGAAGAAGTAAGAACCGCTCCAAGCAAGCAACTGCACTTCATTGAGGCCAACACAACGGAAGTGACCCTGCAGCACCTTCGCGATGATTGCGTTACTCCTGTCTTTGCCAAGGACAACGAGCTAACCATCAACCACGCTCAGTTTGTAGAGGCCATCCAAGAGGCAGCGCGTGACTTCTTTAGAGGCGAAATCGTTGAGGAGGCAGACATCCGTGTCTCCCACATCATCAAGGGACGCATCCCAGAGGCGCTTCACAAGAAGACCAGCGAGCTGTTGGAGAGTGACAAGACGCAGTACTACGAGCGTTGCGCGTTCAGCATTGACATTCCATCCATCTACGAGGTGGTGGACGGTTGCAGGCTCAATCTCTCCATCGTAGGAGTACGTGCATACAACCACGAAAACCTCTACACGAAGAAGACTCCAGAGTGGTTCCGCTTGGCTATTGGCTTCAAGAACCAAGTGTGCTGCAATATGTGCATCTTTACGGATGGCTACAAGGACTGCTTGCGAGTGAGTAGCGTGCATGAGCTATATCGTTCTGCATTGGAGCTATTCAACAACTTCAACCCTGCAAAGCAACTCCACCTGTTGCAGAACCTTGGCACAACTACCCTCACAGAACACCAATTCTGTCAGATATTGGGCAGGATGAGACTTTATCAAGCATTGCCAAGCAGTCAGCAGAAGCGCATCCCAAGAATGTTGCTTACAGATACGCAAGTCAACGCAGTAAGCAAGGCCTACGTCACTGACCCCAACTTTGGTGCGTTGGATGCTACGCTCACCATGTGGCAGTTCTATAACCTGCTTACAGGGGCGAACAAGAGTAGCTACATTGACAGCTTCCTTGACCGCGCCTTGAACGCTACGGAGATTGCCGTGGGCATCAAAGAAGCATTGCACGGTGACGAAAGATACAAGTGGTTTATTGATTAAACAGGCTTGTTGATTGGAGAGTGAGGGCATCCCATTACGGTGGGGTGTCCTCTTTTTTATTTAATAACTATACAGATACAGATAATATGACAAACAACATCGTTTCAGAGGTGGAAATCTCATACAAGAACAGAGTACCATACAGCCAAAGGCAGAAGATAACAACATCACATAGTGCTTATGAAGTCTTAACGCAGTTGTTCCCTGCTGATACCATTGACTACAGAGAAACATTCATCGTTCTCTATCTGAACAGGGCAAGCCAAGTGTTAGGCTACTCTATCGTTTCACAGGGAGGAACAGCAAGCACCGTAGTTGACACAAAGATGGTGATTCAAACAGCTCTACTTGCTAATGCTTCATGCATCCTTTTGGCGCACAACCACCCAAGCGGCAATTTGCGGCCAAGTCAAGAGGATAACAGGCTAACAGATAGAATCAGAGAGGCAGCAAAGCTCTTTGATATAGCTGTGCTTGACCATATCATCATTACCAATGAGAGTTTTTATAGTTTTTCAGATAACGGAGATTTTTAATGACTATGGAAAAGAACGTGACAATGGAAATTATTGGCAACTTTGCCAAGACCGTACATGAGACCCATGAGGTGATTGTGAGAGAGTGTGACTACTGTGGTAAGCCTATGACCGCAAGTGAAGCAAACGACTACGGCACATTATGCGAAAGGTGCTATATGCGCGAATACTATAATGAGTAAGCTATGGAATACGTTGTTTTGCTTGATTACTCAGATGGTGAGATAATCAAAATCAGACTATCTGAACAAGAAACCATCCTTGCAGATGAAGCAGAGGATTACGAAGAGTTCTTGCGAACATTGGAAGAGAAGTACGATTTCAGATTGGATAACTGTTGTTGGATGAGCACAACCAACTTGAAAGAACGAAGCCATCTTTAATGTTCACTTTCATTATTAGTGAATGTTTCTCAGGGAATCAATCTATTATAAATTGAAGCTCAAAAGGAACATTCACTTTTATTCATTAACTAATAAAACAGAACATTTATGTCACTCAAATACACAAAGACAACCGCAGATTATCTGCAATGGGACGAGGCGATGAATCTCATTCGTAAGTTAGCTAAAGATGGTAATTACAAAATGTCCCTTCTTATAGCATTGGGATGTTTTACAGGATTACGAATCTCTGATATTCTTGCATTACGATGGAAGCAAATCCTCCACGTTTCAGAGTTTACCATTACTGAGAAAAAGACAGGAAAGCAGCGTACACTACGATTGAATCCACAACTGCAAAGGCATATCGCGGAATGTTACGAGCAGATTCAACCAATAGGAACGAGTGCGCCAATCTTGGTAAGTCAGAAGGGCACAATCTTCACCATTCAGAGGATAAACGTAATGCTCAAAGAGATTAAGAAGAAATATCGCTTACACGTGGGTAATTTCTCTTGTCACTCTCTACGCAAGACCTTTGGCAGGCAGGTTTACACGATGAGCAGTGATAGTGCAGAACTCGCATTAGTTAAGTTGATGGAACTCTTCAATCATAGTAGCATAGCTATTACTAAACGCTATCTTGGATTGAGACAAGAGGAGATATTGGAGACTTACGATGTGCTGAGTTTCTAAAGGTAGGAGAGGTGACATTTTTTGAGGAGGAATGTTTTTATAGTCCCTGTTCAAATTTTGTCGCCTACCAACCTTTTTGACGATTTTTGTTCCAAAAATTAAAGAAAAGGTAGATTGAAACTAGTACGGTGATATGGATTACAGATTTTGAGCATATTTATCCATCATGGCCTGCGGATATTTAAAAACTTTTACTACTTTTGCATCTATACCTCCGTAGTGACTCCCTACATACTTCCGGTTGGCAACAAGACAATACGGGAAATTCCACTATAAGGTAAAGACAACAGGTTCCCACAACCTATTTTCTTTCATAGAGGATTTATAAAGACAAAACAATAAAAAAATGGGAAAATTCAACTTTAGACAGATGTTGGTAGCAGTAGCAACACTCTTGTGCAGCATGACAGCAAATGCTTATGACTTTGAAGTCAATGGTTTTTATTACAACATTATTTCAACAGCAGATTTAACCGCAGAATTTACCAGCCCTACCGGAAACACATACTCCGGCAATGTAATAATACCATCTAATGTAACATATAAAGGAAGGACATTCACAGTCGTTTCAATAAGTAGAGCCTTTGCTGATTGCAACAATATTACCTCTGTAACTATACCAAACTCTGTAACAAACATTGGCGATTTAGCTTTCGCTAATTGCAATAGTTTAACCTCTATAACCATACCTAATTCTGTAACAAACATTGGGAATCATGCTTTTTGCGAATGCTACAACTTAGCTTCTATAACTATTCCAGGTTCTGTCACAAACATTGGAGATTGCGCTTTTCAACGTTGTGAGAGTTTAACTTCTATAACTATCCCTAATTCCGTTGTAAGCATTGGAGGTCTGGCTTTTCAACATTGTGAAAGTTTGACATCTATAACCATTCCTAATTCTGTCACAAACATGGGCAGTTATGCTTTTCAGCGTTGTTTATCTCTGGTTTCTGCTACTATTAGCAATTCTATTGGGCGCATTGAAGAGGGTACTTTTTACTGCTGTGAAAGTTTAACATCTATAACTATTCCTAATTCCGCCTGGCATATTGGGGCTTATGCATTCTATGGGTGCACAAATTTGAAGGACCTTACATTTGGTCAAAAAATAGCAGTAATTGAGGAGTCTGCTTTCAAAGAATGCCCTTCTCTCACAACAGTTAATTCAATAAGAAAGACTTTTTATGGGGAGGCCATGAGTTTTTCTTCAGAAGCCTTTGATATTAAAACATATACAGAAGCGACACTACGCATACCTAAAGGGTCTTTAGCCGAATATCAATCTTTGCCATGTTGGAAAGAATTCTGGGATATTGTAGAGGTTGATGATTTTGAAGATAATGGAGTTATTACTAACTACTATGTAAATGCACGTTATGATTTCAATCAAGGTTCTGTGACCATAAATGGAGTGTCAGGAACAAATGCGACAATAAAAGCGAATGAAAAAATTGAATTTGAGATCATCCCATTTGCAGGTTACGAAATTGACAAGATAGATTTGAACGGTATAGATATAACCGCTGATATCATTAATGGGAAATACACCATTGCAAGTGCAAATGAAGACATTACTCTTGAAGTTACTTTCAAGATACAAACATTCGCTTTAACGCTGAAATGCTGCGAAGTTGGTTCATTTGAGATGAGAATAAAATATGGCGAAACAGCAACATGCAAGATTAATCCAAGTGCAAACTGGACAATCAGTTCAGTGACATTCAATGGAAGAGATGTTACTGGCGAACTCACGAATAATGTTTTCACAACCCCTGCTATCACTTGTGATTCAGAGCTTAATGTGGTGTTTGCAGATATTAACACATCTGTTTACATGAGCAACAGCACCAGAAATGTCATCGTTTCCGCTTCACGACAAACAATCCTCATTAAAGGTCTTGAAGAGAACACTTTAGTAGAAGTGTTCAATACAAATGGTAACCTTTATTATTCTACAGTAACAAATGATGACGAGCTGAACGTCAGCGCAACTGAGGGTGGTGTTTATGTTATAAAAGTCGGTGAAAGAACTTTTAAAGTAGTCTTGTAACACTAAAAGATATATCCCGACAAACAAAAAGCCAACCTACCACAACGGTAAGTTGGCTTTCTTCGTTCTAGATAAAATATATGAGTGACATTCTTACGAACTTACATGAGGCTGTAGGATAGTTCCCTTAAACATATCAATCTTCATTCATACTTAATCCGTACAATCTCATATACACAATGATACTCATTACAGACAACAACCCCAAGCAAAATAATGATTTTTCTGGGCCGTCGTTTTAATGGCCTCACGGCATTAGTTATTCTACAGCCAATTGCGCTCCAAGGGCAAATTATGCACGAAATGAGCACATAAGACCCGCTATCAACTTTTTTCGTCATAATTCTTGGCATGTCGAATTTCTATGAATATACTCGTACTATAGGAGGAATACAAGTAAAAACATACGCTCCCTCAACTTTCCTATAGTTCCCCCTTTTCTTTCCTGTAGTTCTCCCTTAACTTTCCGCTCTAATAATACAGTAATACAAATAATACAACAAGCCAGCACTGACCAAATGGCCAGCTCTGGCAATATGACTTTTGATAATATGATTATTTACAAACCTACCAAACAAATCTTTTAGAATCGTCTGGAAGCTAAACTATATTTTGGCTCAGCAAACTTTCACAGATTGATACGTAAACAACATTCAGATTTTCTCTTTACTAATAATCAAACTCCATTTGCTAATAATGAGTACGTTTATACAAATACCCAATAGAATCAACCAGCTTACGAAGAGAAGCAAACTCTATGAGATAATAACTTATGCCACCATCAGAAGCCAGATTAAAGACAGTTCCTATACAGCTGCATATCCAGAAATATAGTTGGCAGAGGGGCTTGGAGTAACGGACAGAACAGTCCGTGCTTATGTAGAAGAGTTAGAACAAGCAAACTTCTTTACTATTACCAAACGCTACGGAATAGGAGAATATGCCCACAATGTCTATCATCTTGATTACTTGTCAGAAGATTACTTTGTAATAGTGCCAGAGTTTATTACAGAGAATAGCATAACTCCACATTTGAAGGGACTTCTACTGTTAATGAAGACATATTGCGTCAAAGGAACGAATTACCTACAATTCAGTAGTAAAGAAGCATTGGCCAAACTACTACATATTGGTAAGAACACACTACCAGTCTACTTGCAAGAATTGGAAGAAAACGGCTTGATAAGATTTATTGATGATACGTTGCATCTACCTTGCCAATACTTCAAACTTTCTATTATTGACGGAATAGATAATAGAATGTACGAAACTATATATAAATACTGTTTGAGCAAAGGCAGTGTGCCTCCATACAAGGATGCCGACACCTATGATATTGGGGCGTTTATTACGCATTTTGACACTCCAGATGAACTGTTCAAAGCCTTGGACACAAGGTGCTCCAAACTGCCCAGAAAAGTCTCATTCGCATATTTTACAGAAGCATTGCTAAACAAGAGAACAGAAACTAGAGTTAAACCCACATACGAAATAACACATGATTGAACAAGAACTAAACTATATTACAGGCGACCGCCTAACCAACAAAGAACTGAAGGAAATTTTACAACGGTTATACGACAAACATTAGATACACGAGCGTGCCAAGGCCACCCATATTGCAAGATATGGCTATACATTCAAACGCTGCAAGATACGCATTGATGGAAAAAGAGTAGACGGATTAGAACTATATCCAACCCTATAATTCTCTTTTCTGTAGGATTGACAGCACACAAGAAATGCCATCACCACATATTCACCAACACTTAAATAACTTACGAGAGAGCCTTAAAAACTCTCTCGTTTTGTTTGTGGTACGGTGGATAATTGTTACCTTTGCATCAAACAAATGTTGACTAATAGTTGACTAATTTGTTTATGAGAGTTCATTTACATAGTCATCACCCATGCCATAAGGGCTTTTGGCTCAGTTGGTTACACACGATGAATCCGCAAGGATTCAGCGTGCTTGGCACGACTCATAATCTGGAGGTCCTAGGTTCAAGCCCTAGATGGCCCACCGAAAGACAAGATGCCAAATATCTGCAGAGATATTTGGCATCTTTCATTTTACTATAGCAGTATCAGAAAGGCCTTCCATTCTCATCATACTTTTCTCATTTTATAACTACACTAAGAAAAACAACCAATTTATACCATTGCTCATAAAAAATATTTATATTTGCAAAAGAAAAAAATGAATTAGTATCACTATGAAAAGACATTACTCCCTACTTTCTATTTTAGCCGTTGGAGCTGCACTCATTGCTTGCAACAAAGAAAATGCCATAGAGACTCCCGTGAACGACATCATGCAAGAGACCTCTGCCAACACTCATACCAGAGGCTTTGCAGAACCCGATGGAGCCAACCCGCTCAAAGGTACCCCTAGCGAAAACTTGAAGGCCATATTTGAAGCCACAGGCCCTGGGATCATCACCTCATTAGGAGAGATGAACATCACAGAAGAGCAATACAAGGAGCTTAAAGAGTTTACTGACAAACTTGTAGCGAACAACAACACGCAGATGGAGAAGTATAGGACAATATTTAGATGGGTATCTACTAATCTAACTTTCAACGATTTCAGTAACCCAGATTGGTACCATATGGGCAACGATCCTTATGAAGTGTTCAAAAACAGAGTTGCAGTGTGCCAAGGATACTCAAATCTACTCACTGTAATGTGCTTCTCACAAGGAATCCCCACCGTGGTAGTCAATGGTTTTCTTGACACAGGCTATTACGAACTCGGGCATGCATGGGTATACACCTGCCCTGACAACACATGGATTGTAAGTGACCCCACAAACAAAGGATCGTATGAGATGAAAAACACAAGTACATACAAACATCTCAGACCGATGCAAGCTGATGTAGAGCTGTATTGGGACGGCAGTATCGTATATAATTACGCAAACTATTCAATCAACATAAAAGAAATACATACTGGTAGCGCCTCATTATCGATTCCTTATAGCACATTAGGATTCGTCATCAGCTCATTCAACCCTACGATGGGAATCCCTGAAGATATCTCTGAAATCTATATAGGCAGAAACATTACTACATTTGGAGAATCCTATAATATGGGTCTCAGCTATCACGGAACACATCTCCAGGCCATTCATGTAGATGAAAACAATCCCACCCTTATGGGGCATAAGGGAATTGTATATAAGCGCAATGGTGACGACCCACAACTCTACTATATTCCAGGAGGTATGTCTTTCATCGAATTGCTCCCGATGGAATTGGTAGACAAGAACACCATCTACAACCACACGAGCGTGGAGGAGATATATTTCCCAGAGGGGACCAAGCGCCTCGAGAGCTATGCTATAGAAAATTGTCCCAAGCTAAAGCGCATCTATGTTCCTGTTAATGCCACAATAGCCAACAATGCCCTGTACAATGTACCAAAAAATGTGGACATAATAAGAGGAGTACCAAGTGGTATCACCAACATTACGATGGATTAGGCGTCTATCCCTCATGAAGCTATCACGACCGACATCACACTTCTAGGAAAACTATAAAACCATCATAGAACCAACCTATTAGACAATGAAAATCATCCATTCATGCATCGTAGTTTCTTTCATTTCAGTGTGCGCTATGGCAACTGAAAACGACATTACTCAACAATATATCACGAATGCCTCGTTTGAGGCCAATGCCGTGACCAGTCTTGCTGAAGTGACAAACTCTGCCGATGGGCGTCGCGGCTGGACACTGGCCAATCCTACAGGCTGGGCGGTGAGCGGCACCGCAGTGACGCAGCTGCTGGTGAAGGCCGACTGTTATGCCGACAATAACTTTGGCCTAGTGACTACTATCGCTGATGGCGAAGCGGCCTACTACCTGCGTCAAGGATGGGCCGAGGGTACGACCAAGGTGGCGCAAACCTTGAAGAATCTGCCTGCAGGCAAGTACAAACTCACCATAGACCATCGCACGGGGTATGCCAACAGTGCTTCCTCATCGCTCACCCTCTCGGTGGGTGCTACCGCAGTGACCGAGAGCTTCGTGCAGGGCAGTGAGGGCTTCTTTGCTACGGCTCCGTGGAAGACGACCGAGGTGGTGTTCTCGACAGCCTCGGTAGGCGATGTGGAGATTGCCGTGAAGGCCGATTGGCTCTCAGGCGGCAGCTGCGTGATGATGGACAATATACGTCTCTACGAACTTCCCGACGACTATGTGGAGCCCGAGCAACCTGACGAGACCGACGTGGAGAGTCCCACCGAGGGTGTCATCACCCACGACTTCGTGCCCGAGGCGCAGATGAAGGACGACCTGCTGCAGATGCTGGCTAACTTCAGCCTCTGGATGAAGAACGATTTCCAGCCATGCGAGGCTCCCAATAGCATAGGTGAGGTGTGTGGCTGCTTCCGTGGTGAGAACACCATGGCCAACGATGAGCGTGGCGTGCGCCCCAATGCTGACCTCTCGATGATATGTGCCTTCCTGGTGAAGTATGCCAAGGATAAGGTGACCCTGCCCGAGGGTGTGACATGGGCCGAGGTGGAGGATATGGCCATGCAGTCACTTGTGTTTGCCTACTCTACCCACAAGGCCAACCGCCTCAAGGTGTGCAAGGGCAACAACTACTGGGGCTCAACGAGCAAGAACGATTACACATGGGAATCATCGCTTTGGGCCATGTCGGTAGCCTACTCGGCCTACTTCCAGTGGGACAAGCTTACCGACGAACAGAAGGGTTACATCTACGCCCTGCTCAAGGCCGAGTGTAACTACGAGCTGGAGCGCTCTATCCCCACGGGATATGCCTCTGACTCCAAGGCCGAGGAGAATGGCTGGGAGGCCGACGTGCTGGCTGCAGCTCTGGGTCTCTTCCCCAACGACGAGTTGGCACCGAGGTGGTTTGCCCGCCTACGTGAATTTGCCATCAATAGCTATTCACACTATGCCGATGCTACGGACAAGACCGTCATCGACCCCGACTATGACAACACCACTGTGGCCGACCTCTATAAGGGCAAGAATCTCTACGACGATTTCACCTTGCAGAATCACAACCTCTTCCATACCAGCTACCAGAACGTGGTGATGCAGGAGTTGGGCGAGGCTGCCCTGGCGCTGAAGATGTTTCAGCTGGGTACCACAGGCGTGGAGAAGTGGCGCACCAATGCTCTGATGCACAACAACCAAGAGGTGATGGACGAGGTGCTCAACTGGCTGGCTTTGGCCGATGGCGAACTGGCCATGCCCAACGGCAATGACTGGAGCCTCTTCCTCTTTGACCAAATAACCTCGTACTCTACGATGGCCTGTTTCCTGCGCGACCCCAATGCACTCATGCTCGAGAACATGGCCTATAAGTATATCAAGGCACGTCAGCAGACCACTGCCGATGGCTCATGGTTGCTCAATGCCGATGTGGGTGCCCGCCGTATGGGTGTGGAGGCTCACCGCGTGATGATGACTTGGCTGATGCACGAGACGCTCTCCACGGCCAATCTCACGGCAACGGTGTGGAGCGACTTCAACGCCCGCTATGCCGATGCCAAGGTGTTCGACACACAGAATATCGTACGTGCTGCCACGGACGACCGCTTCACCTGCTTTTCATGGAGCACCGGATTGAAGAGCTACACGGGCTATGTGGCAGCCAACAGTCCCGATAAGAACAAGATCATCGTGCCCTACCGTGCCAACAATACGGGTAACTTCCTCGGCTGGTATACCGTGAGCGGTAAAGGCACCAATGCCACTCCTGTGGTGAGCGGCATCTATGACCTGCGCGGCAACAGCTACACCATGAATGGAGAACTCAACACCAACGACGCTACGCTCAACAATCGCTTTGCCATCTATTCCACACCGGGCAACGCCGTCATCTACCTCGACTATGTACGTGGCAATGCTGCCGGCACTATCACCCGTGAGCAGGGTGGACTGATGGCCATCAGCGTGGACCCGATGATGAAGGGGAAGAGGACGATGTATAGTCAACAGTCAGCGGTCGACGGTCTACAGTCTGTACAGCTCGATGGTAGCTCGCTTACCACATGGCAGACTCCGTGGGTCAACGTAGACAATGAGCTGGGTATCGTGTCGAAGAGTGCCCGCAGCATGGCCTTTGGTGACCGTTCGCTTAACAACTCCATTCACACGGCCAAGCTATACCCCTCTTA
This sequence comes from Bacteroidales bacterium, assembly GCA_015060865.1. Classification (GTDB taxonomy): domain Bacteria; phylum Bacteroidota; class Bacteroidia; order Bacteroidales; family Bacteroidaceae; genus UBA1189. The sequence continues at coordinate 84,390 of SUXS01000010.1, forward strand.
CTCGGCAGAGAGCCGCAACTTCAGTGCTGGTGAGGTGGTAGACCGCCGTCATATCATCTACTATAGCAATATGGATGCTGCAACTACGCAGACCATGAGCGAGGCGCTGCAGGTGCTTACCGACCGCATTCCCGAGGGCTGGAATGGTGTCATCGCTCCCGACCCCGACGGTGCATATTACCTCCTGCTCTCCAACTTCGTGAGCGACCGCAAGTGTGCCCTCACCGAGGTGGCTTGTCCGCTGGGAGCTCCGGTATTTGGCTCGCCGACCTCTATCGCCGATAGCAAGTCGGCTGCTGAGTTCGTAGCCGAGATCAACCACTCGGTGAGTGAGACGCTGCGTGTGTTCGTCAAGGGCGATGGACTCACCGCACTACAAGATCCCGTCGACTCATGTGCCGCCTACCTCGCCACTACAGGCAAGCAACCGACCGAGGTCACGGTGAGCATCGTATCGGGTGATACCGTAGCTACAGGCACCTTCACCTTCAGCGGCTCTGTCAAGGTGAGCGTCGAGGGTACCACACTCAAAGTAGAGGAGGCGTCCTTCCCCGAGGATGGTAGCGTAAATTTTAATGAGGGTTATACCGATATCACCGCTGAAATGCTGACCAATGCCAGTTTTGAAGACGATGCCACCTATGGCAATGCGGGTGGCAACGTGACGTTGGGCAGCACGGTCTATAACCCTTGCTATGTGAACGCGGTGAAAGCAAAAGATTCGAAATACCCCAATGTGCTCCCCGTGGAGGGATGGACAGCAAAGGCCTCGCTCAGTGGGGGTTCCAACTATGCTCGCATGTACTCCATGCCTTATAGCACTACGATGTATTGTGTGAGTCCATCCAATGTGGGCAACTATGCTGCCCAGTGTGCCCGCCCGCTGATGGACGACAGCTGTGGTATGCGCTGCCTCACGGTGCTCAACTCATGGACATCGGGTACCAACCGTATAGTGCAGTCGGTGACCCTCCCTGCCGGAGACTACCGCCTGCTCATCGATATGCGCTACGAGTGCACCAACCAACAGAGCAACGATGGCAGCCGTGTGGTGGCTTCGGGCAATACCAATACATCATATACCGGTATCAAGTATGCCGGAACCACAGACTATCGTTACCCTGCGGAGAATGCCTCTTGGGGACTCATACCCTATGACTTCACCCTTACCGAGCAGGGTGAGGTGGAGATAAGCCTTGGCTTTGCTACCTCAGCTAGTGTAGGTGCAGCCAACAATACGCTGCTGTATATCGACAATGTGCGCCTACTGAAGAAGAATACCAATGTGGAGAGTGCCATCAATCCTATAGAGGATAACAAGCATGTCGACGTATACAGTCTACAGGGAGTGCGTCTACGTACCCACGTATCGAAAGCCAATGCTACAAAGGGCCTCGACAAAGGGATTTATTTGGTAGGTGGCAAGAAGATGGCAAACAATGAATAATCGACCTTTAACCTATTTGATTCATAACCTTATATGAAAGAGAACAACAAGGCTATAGTTCTAGCTATAGCCGCTGTACTGAGTTGGTCTACCGTAGCAACAGCTTTCAAAGTTGCCCTTACCCATCTCACCCACTTCGAGATGTTACTGGTGGCCAGCATCACCTCATTACTCATCTTTGCAGTAGTACTAACCATACAACGCAAGTGGAATGACATCAAGGCTCTCCCCAAACATATGTGGGGATATTTTGCTTTATTGGGGCTACTCAATCCCGTAGCCTACTATCTTGTTCTGTTCAAGTCGTACGACCTCCTACCTGCCCAAATAGCACAGCCCGTCAATTATATATGGCCAGTATTGTTGGTCGTACTATTAGCTATTTTCACCAAGCAGCCTATTCCTGCAAAGAAATATATCGGCATGTTGGTTTCATTGGGTGGGCTGATAGTCATCTCTGTGGGAGGGAAGCAAATTAAAGGGGATATGGGCACCCCTGCCTATGGGCTGCTACTCGGTGTGATGAGTGCCTTCCTCTGGGCCACCTACTGGATGGTAAACAACAAGAACAAGCACAAGACCGATGCCACCATAGCTTGCTTCATGAGTTTTCTTTTTGGGAGCATCTATCTTAGTATAGGTGCCTCGGTAGTAGGGGTAAACCTTAACACTATACCCGGCATCCTTTCGGGCATGTATGTTGGAGCCTTCGAGATGGGTATCCCTTTCATTTGCTTCGGTTTGGCCATACGCAAGACCACCAACCCAGCTCTCATCAACCAGCTATGCTATCTATCTCCTTTCTTATCGCTATTCTTTGTATCCACGATTCTAGGCGAACAGATTGTTCCTACGACCTATATAGGCCTAGTGCTGATTGTCGCCGGAATCATATTCAACGAATATTGCGTAAAAGGAGCAAACAGCAAGAGATAATCCTAATCTCCACGCAAGCCCCCCTCGCGCCACTCTATTACCTATTATAAAAATGGCATACGGGGCCATGCCCGTTGCCTATCTTGTAGGCAGCACCGTGGATGATGGCATTGTTGATGTATGCTTTCGCCGCGCGAGCGGCTTCGGTAAGCGGGAGCCCCCTGGCCAGTTGGGCTGCAAAAGCGCTTGAGAGGGTACAGCCTGTACCGCGGGAATGTTTTTTGGGGGGAGATGACTCGCCCAGTGGCATCAGGTCGCTCTTCAGCACGACGATGGCGCTGTCCTCGATGAGCTTGTGCCCCGAGGTGGATAACACCGCCTGCAGCGGCTTCACGCACTATCCAAGCCATGTCGCGACCACCCGAAAGGGGGCGGTCGGTGACAAAGTAAAGGGAGAGGTCAAAGGGTTTGAGTTGTGAGTTATGAATTTTTCAGTTTTCAATTCTCAATTAGTTTGTCTTCCTATCATAAAGAACTCCAGCTCCAGGGCCAGCCTTCGGCGAAGATGCGGCGCATGAGTGCCTGCTTCTCGGGAGTGCAGTTCTCGGCCAGGCGGTCGATGAGGCCGACTACGTAGTTGGTAGCCTCATCCATCTCGGGCGAGCTGCGAGCACTACGGGCACGTCCAGCGTGTCGGTATAGTGACGTAGGAAACGGGTGTAGCGCAGCATGGAGGGCTTGGCCACCTTTGAGGGTGAGGAGTATTATTGGGTAGTACACCCACTCGACGGCACTACCAACTATATCAATGGTCTTTCGCCTTATGCCGTGAGCATAGCCGTATCACCGACTTTAGTGGAAGCAACTCTTTTACTATGGGCGACAACATTGTAGCCACCAACGGATGTTTCCACGACGAGATGCTACGTTTGGTACAGATGTAGCATCTATCCCAACTGATCTTCTCTATGCATATAAATAGGAGGCGACCCTCACGGGCAGCCTCCATAAAGAAGTCTCAAAAAACATGATAGGAATTATTCTATCATCGTCACAAAGGTAGCTTATAACATTACTTTTAACCGAACAAAAAGCGTGACATTTGCGTGACATGGGCGTGACATTTGCGTGACACGGCTGTATTATCTATCAAAAAACCAGCCAAGGGGTGTTGGCAGGTTTGGCATTCGTTTCCAAGAACCTGCCAGAGGGCGTTGGCCGGTTTCTCTTTAGTGTCGCTGCAACGTTCTCATAATGAAAGGATAAGAAGTCTATACAATTACATTTTTGCCGCCTGGCAGGTTTTTATATTTTCATCTTTATCTGCAAATCAATAAAATCTGCAGTAAGAAATTAAGTACGACAAACTATTCATTTTCAAAATACTAACCATTCAAAAGTTTTTTTCATCGCGAAGAGAATACTTTACCCTCGCGAGAAGAATAGTTTATCTTCGCGAAGAGAATAGATTATTCTCGCGAAGGTAATGTGTAGTGCAACCATAGAATAGAGACAAATGTCCTGCAAATCATCACCGAAGGCACTATACAACTGCAAATAGAGGGCTACAAAAAAACTGCCACCCGGCAAAAATGTAATTGCATAGGGTGGCAGTAGGGGCTACAATAATCCCATTTATGGATAATTTGCGGATAATTGCCAGCGACCTAAAGGTTCACGGAAATTTATGTTGAAAAAGGAAGGAAACACAAAGGCTTTGTATACACCTACCCTTTCTCGCCGAATATCACCTGATAGAGGTCGGTGGGTAGTTTCTTGCGGATACGCTCCTTGCGCTTGCGAATGGTGGTGGGAGTAGTGTGGCCGATGTAGGCAATGACATTGTTGCTATAGCCCAGATAGGTGCAGAAGCAGCATACCAGCTCTTGATCATTCAGTTCAAGTCCCTCGTGCAGCGTGCTGCAAGCCTCCTTGAAGGAGTCGAACAGCGTGCTCTCCACATCACGAGTAGCCGGTGGTATTCTCAAAAGCGCAGCGACCATCGGAGTAAAAATACCCCGATGAAATGGGCGTTTTTAGTAGAAATGGCATACGGGACCATGCCCATTGCCTATCTTGTAGGCAGCACCGTGGATGATGGCATTGTTGATGTATGCTTTGGCTGCGCGAGCAGCTTCGGTGAGCGGGAGCCCCTTGGCCAGTTGGGCAGCAAAGGCACTTGAGAGGGTGCAGCCTGTACCGTGGGTGTTGGGCGTGTCGACGCGGCGGGCACTGAGTTCGGCCACCTCGCCTGTCTCGTAGTTGTAGAAGATGTCGATGAGTTCGTCGTCCACCAGGTGACCTGCCTTGAGCAATACCGATACCCCATACTGCTGGGCCAGGCGGCGGGCTGCACTGGGCAGGTCGCCCTGCTTCTCGATAGGCTCGCCAAGCAGAATCTCGGCCTCGGGAATGTTTGGGGTGATAACTCGCGCCAGCGGCATCAGGTCGCTCTTCAGCACGGCAATGGCGCTGTCCTCGATGAGCTTGTGCCCCGAGGTGGATACCATCACGGGGTCGAGCACCACATCCTTGACACCGTACTTGCGCAACAGACGCGCCACGCTGCGCACCACCTCGGCTGAGTGGAGCATGCCTATCTTCACGCTGTCGGTGCCGATGTCGCTGAGCACGGCTTCAATCTGCCCTTCGAGGATGTCGATGGAGAGGCCCTCCACGGCATTTACGCCCAGCGTATTCTGTGCGGTGATGGCGGTGATGGCCGATGTGGCAAAGCATCCGTTGGCCGAGATACTCTTGATATCGGCCTGTATGCCGGCGCCACCGCCCGAGTCACTGCCGGCGATGGTGAGGACTCTTCTTAATTGAGAATTGACAGTTGACAATTGACAATTCTCGGAGAGCTCTGAGTACTCGGAGTGCTCTGAATGCCCATGGCGGTTATTTCTGATAATCCCCGCCAGCTCTGCTGCTGCTTCGCGGGGCGAGGGAGCTGCCACGATGGCCGATACCACGGCTACGCCCTCTACGCCGTGGGCGATGACCTCACCCACGGTGTCTCTGTTCATGCCGCCGATGGCCACGCAGCGGTGGCGCGAGCAGCGCATCACCTCGTCTATACCGTCGAGGCCGAAGGGGGCGAACGTGTCGGTCTTGGTGGGCGTGGCATACACGGGCGATATACCTATATAATCCACGTCGAGGGCATTGGCAGCGATGACCTCATCCATCGTCTCCACCGAGAGACCGATAATCTTGTCGCTGCCCAGCAGCTTGCGGGCTGTGGCATAGGGCATATCGCTCTGCCCGATGTGTACACCGTCGGCATCCACGGCGAGAGCCACGTCTACACGGTCATTGATGATGAGGGGTATGCCGAGGGGAGCCAGGGCGGCTTTCAGCTCGCGGGCCAGTTGGATGAATTCGGCTGTGGAGCACTCCTTCTCGCGGAGCTGCACCATGGTGACACCGCCTGCAGCGGCTTCACGCACTATCCAAGCCATGTCACGACCACCCGAAAGGGGGCGGTCGGTGACAAGGTAAAGGGAGAGGTCAAAGGGTTTAACCATGAGTTGTGAGTTATGAATTATGAATTTTCAATTACTTTGTCTTCCTATCATAAAGAACTCCAGCTCCAGGGCGCAGCCTTCGGCGAAGACACGGCGCATGAGTGCCTGTTTCTCGGGAGTGCAGTTCTCGGTCAGGCGGTCGATGAGGTCTACTACATAGTTGGTAGCCTCATCCATCTCGGGCGAACCGTAGGTCTGTATCCACTCCTTATAGGGATTGTCGGGAGTGATATGCTGTGCCACGAGGTACTTGCCCACCTCATTGTATACCCAATAGCAGGGCAATACGGCTGCGAGCACTACGGGCACGTCCAGCGTGTCGGTATAGTGGCGCAGGAAACGGGTGTAGCGCAGCGTGGTGGCTACGGGGAGTGCCTCGCCATGGATGCCAAAGCGCTCGCTCAGCATAGCCTGCATGGCATTCTCGCTCTCCATGCCCTCCTTGGCGGTAGCGCGGAAGAAGTCGCCCTCGGCCTTATCTGCCATCATATCGGCAACGGCGTAGAGGTCGCGTGAGTACTCCTTGAGGTATATCTTGTCTTGCTGCAGGTAGCGCACAAACTGCTCCTGCGGCAACGTGCCAGCCAGCATCTCCTGTATGAAGGCATACTGCTCGATGCTGCGCATGGTGTCGGCTACCGCCTCGAAGGCTGTGCTGCTCCACTTGACGCGATGGTTGCCCGGTGTTGCTACTACCTGCTCGGCCAACTGCTCGGGAGTGATCTCGTACATCGCATCCACGAAGTGGGTGAGCAGTGAGCCGGGAGCGGACTTCTGCGCTACGGCACGTTCGCCACATACGCCCATCACTGCCATACCGTGCAGGGCAGCCTCAAAAGCATCGGAGTTGATACCGGCAAAGGCTCCTACTACCGAAGTGGCTGTGCAGCCCATGGCCGTGACGAGTGTCATCAGCGGAGAGCCATTGCCAATCGTCTCTACGCGCGAGCCATCGGTGATATAGTCGGTAGCACCACTGATGACTACGACGGCGCCTGTCGTGCCTGCCAGTTGCTTGGCCGACTCCACGGCATCGTCGGAGCTCTGGCTGCTGTCTACGCCCTTGCTCTTGATGTCGGCATTCACGAGTGCCATAATCTCAGAGGCATTGCCACGGATGATGGTGGGGTGGCACTCGCGGATAATCTGCCACGCAGTCTCTGTTCGATAGGGGGTGGCTCCTGCACCTACGGGGTCGAGCACGATGGGCTTGCCCATGCGATGTGCTGCACGGCCAGCTGCCAGCATGCCGCGCACCCACTCGGCATCGAGCGTACCGATATTGATTACCAGGGCCGAGGCGATACTGACCATATCGTCCATCTCCTCCACGGCATGGGCCATCACGGGTGAAGCGCCCAAGGCAAGCAGGGCATTGGCCGAGAAGTTCATGGCCACGTAGTTGGTGATGTTGTGTACCAGCGGACTCTTTTCGCGCACTAGCGCGAGGTCTCTCTTCAGATTCTCTTTGTTCATTTTTCTCCTTTTTTTAGGTTTGACATTTAGTTTCGTAAATGCCGGTTCCTTGCTTGCGGAGCCGTGTATGGCATGGGCAAAAAAAGAGAGAAGACCTATTCTAACGGGGGAATACGGTCTTCTCTTATACTATCAGCATCGCTTGTGCCTACACACCAAGTTCCGTTTTCCTCTCTGCAATTACGCCAGCAGGTTCAAAGGGTATAATCTCAGCCTGCCCTTGGGCAAGCACCCCTAACATTGGGATCACCTCACACAACGCGGCGCGCTACGCGCTTGTTTAGTGATTCCGCGACAAAATTAGTGCAAGCCGAACGAAAAAGCAAGTAAAACTTGATTTTTCTGAGGCATTGCCAATGTTTACGCCCTACTCTCCCGATAAATCCCTTTTCCACAACACAAAAATCAAAGTTAGCACAGGCCGAACGGATCGCCCAATCTATCTGGATATTTGATTTCAGCCATACAGGCACTATCAGTATTGAAAAAAATCATTACCTTTGTGGAGTGATTGATTGAGGATTGAGAGTTTATGGTTGAAAGCGCCATCTGGATGGCATACCCTTCATCCATAAAAGTCATAACCATCATCCATAAAAAACCATAACCATCATCTATAAAAACCATAACCATCATCTATAAATCCATGTCCGTCATTGACTCCATAACCACCGGCAACGGCACCGCCTTCTCCTTCGAAGTGCTGCCCCCGCTCAAGGGCACAGGCATCAACAGCCTGTTTCGCACCATCGACGAGCTGCGCGAGTTCGGTCCCCGCTACATCAATATCACCACCCACCGCAGCGAATACGTATATCAAGAATCGCCCGAGGGCGTCTTCCACAAGGTATCGCTGCGCCGCCGCCCCGGCACCGTGGCTGTGGCTGCCGCCATCAAGAACAGGTACGACATCCCCGTCGTCCCCCATATCCTATGCAGCGGTTTCACCCGTGAGGAGACGGAGTATGTGCTGCTCGACCTCCAGTTTCTCGGCATCACCGACCTGCTACTCCTGCGCGGCGACAAGGCCAAGCACGAATCCCTGTTTACCCCCACAGGCAACGGCTACAGCCACGCCATAGAACTGCAGGCACAGGTCAACCGCTTCAACGAGGGCTACTTCATCGACGGCTCGCCCATCAAGGAGCCCGGCCAGCCCTTCACCTACGGCGTAGCCTGCTACCCCGAGAAGCACGAAGAGTCGCCCAATATCGACATGGACCTCCACTGGCTGAAAGAAAAGGTCAAGGCCGGCGCCCAATATGCCGTCACCCAGCTCTTCTACGACAACGACAAGTACTTCCGCTTCGTCGATCGTGCCCGTGCCGAAGGCATCACCATCCCCATCATCCCCGGCATCAAACCCTTGAAGACCGCCCGCCAGCTAAGCATCATCCCCAAGACCTTCAAGGTGGACATCCCGCAAGCCCTGGCCACCGAGGTGCTCCGTTGCAAGAGCGACGAGGAGGTGCGCCAAGTAGGCATCGAGTGGTGCACCGCCCAGTGCCGCGAGCTCATCGCACACGGCGTACCCAGCATCCACTTCTACGCCATGGCAGCCACAGACAGCGTGAAGCAGGTGGCACGTGCCATCTATTGACGGCTTGCCGCTATACTCAACAGGCATTTCATTAGCTTTTTCAAGACATTAGGGTTTTGAGCAAAAAATGACATATAACAGATTTGGCTAGAAAGAGATTTGCGGATTTGAAGAAAAAACTATACCTTTGTCATAATATGCCAAATAAGGACAGAAAGTGTACTTCAAGGATATCATAGGACAAGACAACGCGGTGCAGATGCTACGCTCGGCAGTTGCCGAGGGGCGCATACCGCATGCGCAGCTCATCTGCGGCCCCGAGGGTACGGGCAAGCTGGCCGTGGCCATCGCCTACGCACGCTACCTGTGCTGTTCACACCGCAATGGCGAAGATGCCTGCGGCGAATGCCCCTCGTGCAAGAAGTTCGACAAGCTGGTGCACCCCGACCTGCACTTCGCCTTCCCCATCTACAAGAAGGACTCCAACAAGACGCCACGTAGCGACGACTTCATCGACAAATGGCGGCAGGCTGCACTGGAGAATCCCTACATGAACCTCAACCAGTGGATGGACCACATAGGTACGGAGAACCAGCAGGGACTCATCTATGCCTCGCAAAGTGAGGAGATAATCCGCAAGCTCACACTCAAGTCGAGCGAGGGCGGCTACAAGGTGATGATCATCTGGATGGCCGAGAAGATGAACACGGAGTGCTCGAACAAACTGCTGAAGATGATAGAGGAGCCGCCAGCCCAGACGGTATTCCTGCTCGCGGCAGAGAACCCCGACCTGCTATTGCCCACCATACAGAGTCGAGTGCAGCGGCTCACGCTACGCCCCATCGAAGAGAGCATCATCAGCGAAGCCCTCATCGGAAGGTATGGGCTGACCGAGGCCGATGCCCGACAGATAGCCCATGCCTCGGCAGGGAACTGGCTACAAGCGGTAGAGACCATCCATCTGGGCAACCGCACGAAAGAGTACATCGAACTATTCATGACGCTTATGCGCCGATCCTATGCCCGTGACCTCAAAGGCATGCGCCAATGGGCCGACACGGTGGCCGGCATGGGACGCGAGCCGCAGAAGAACTTCCTCATCTACTGCCAGCGCATGATACGCGAGAGCTTCATCTGCAACTTCCACCGCCCAGAGATAAACTACATGAACACGGACGAGACCAACTTCACCTCACGCTTCGCCCCATTCGTGAACGAGAAGAACATCTTCGGCATCATGGAGGAACTGAGCGAGGCACAACGGCACATTGAACAGAATGTGAATGCCAAGATGGTGTTCTTTGACCTCGCACTAAAAATGATTATGCTACTGAAACAATAAATTGCAAGTTTGTAAGTTTTTGAGTTTGTTTGTTTACAAGTAGCCTTTAGGACAATAACTCAAGAATTGAATGAACAGAAAACTCAGAAACTAAAAAACTAAAAAACTCAATATGAACGACTATAAGACCAACGGCTGCGACGGCATATGCTGCCAAGGATGTGGCCGACAAGATAAGCAACTCAACGTATTCGACTGGCTTGTCGATGTGCCCGGCAACATTGATGCCACCGACTATGTGGAGGTGCAGTTCAAGAACACACGCAAAGGCTACTATCTGAACAGCAACAAGATACCCTTGCAGAAGGACGATATCGTAGCCGTAGAGGCCAGCCCGGGTCACGACATAGGCACCGTCACCCTCACCGGTAGCCTCGTGTCGCTACAGATGAAGAAGGCACGCCTCAAGAGCGATGCCGAGGTGCGCCGCGTATACCGCAAAGCCCGCGAGGTAGACATGGAGAAGTACTACGAAGCCAAGGCCAAGGAACAAGACACCATGATACGTTCGCGCCAGATAGCCAAGGACCTCGGCCTGAACATGAAGATAGGCGACGTGGAGTATCAGGGCGACGGCAACAAAGCCATCTTCTACTACATTGCCGATGGGCGCGTCGACTTCCGCCAACTCATCAAGGTGCTGGCCGAAGTGTTCAGAGTACGCATCGAGATGAAGCAGATTGGTGCCCGCCAAGAGGCAGGGCGCATCGGCGGCATCGGCCCGTGTGGCCGCGAACTATGCTGTGCTACCTGGCTCACCAGCTTCACCTCCGTATCGACCAGCGCAGCCCGTTTCCAAGACATCTCCATGAATCCACAGAAGCTTGCCGGACAATGCGCCAAGCTGAAATGCTGCATGAACTACGAAGTAGACACCTACGTGGAGGCCATGAAGCGCTTCCCCGCCCGCGACATCACGCTGGAGACATTGGAAAGCACCTACTACTTCTTCAAGTGCGACATCCTCAAACGCGAGATTACCTACTCTACCGACAAGAGCTTTGCTGCCAACCTCGTCACCATCAGCACACGCCGAGCCTTCGACGTCATCAACATGAACAAGAAGGGCATGAAGCCCGAGTCGCTATTGGAGGATGGCGCGAGCAGCGAGCCACAAAGAGTCGATCTCCTTGACCAAGACAGCGTGACCCGCTTTGATAACGCCAAGAAAAAGAAGAAAAAGAAAAAAACAAGCAACAAGAACGGCAGATCCAGTCAGAAAGAAGGCGGTAGAGACGAGAATAATCATGGGCACACTTCCGAGAGCACAGAAAAGCAGGAGTAGGAATCTTATCCACTGCCTATGCTTACTCCTCTGCATTTGCGGATGCAAAGGAGAATCAGAAGAGATGCTGTTCAAAACATTCCCCTCTGAGGGGTGGAACCGCACAGACACCCTCAAGTGGAGATTACCGGCATCCAACACCAATGGAAACAAGGCAGGGGTGAGCCTTTTACTCCGCACAGAGCAGTACCCATACAGTAATATTGCCGTAGAGGTGATTGTATATGTCGATACCACGAATCTCCTCCATGAACGCAAGCAGTTTGTTTTATCCGAAAGCAGTTCACAGCCAACCCACATCGTAGGGAATCGGTTTGACTATACATTACCCATTGGGAACACCGACACAAGAGACACCTTTAATATCTGTGTGCTACATCTAATGGCAGACACCCTCTTGAAAGGTATCCATCAAGTAGGCATCAAAGCTGGACAACCCTTGTGTGATGAAGAGGAAGTGGTTTGGAAGGTTAGGTGGTAACATCCAAACTCCAGAGAGCACAAAACTCTTAGAAATGGGTGTCGCGCTCAGCATCGAAGCGCAACAGTACAGCCAGCAAGATAGTAAACCCCCATAAAGATGAGCCTCCATAGCTAAAGAACGGCAGGGGAATACCAATCACAGGAGTCAAGCCAATGACCATTCCAACGTTAATAAATAAGTGGAAAGTAAAGATAGAAACCAACGAGTAGGCATATACACGCGTAAACTTATCCTTCCCTTGCCGTTCAGCGATATAGAGCAATCGGAAGATAAAAGCGCCATAGAGCAGCAAGATAAAGGTTGTTCCAGCAAAGCCCTGTTCCTCGCCAATGGTACAAAAAATAAAATCTGTATCCTGTTCCGGCACATAGTTCAGTTTAGTCTGCGTCCCTTCAAGGAACCCCTTTCCCCATAAGCCACCAGAGCCTATGGCTATCTTTGACTGATTGATGTTGTACCCCACGCCAGAAGGGTCGTCCTTAAGCCCAAGAAGCACCATGATACGCATCTGCTGATGAGGTTGCAACTTATCGATAAGCATATTGCATGAATAATAGAAACCGATCGACCCTAAAGCAAAAAGAGCTATCAAGATATAGGATGCATAACGTTCCAACACATATAGACACAAGAGATAAATTGCAGTCAGAGCCAAGAGCGCCAATTGTACATAAGTGATATCGAACGGAATGACATAACGTGAAAAAAGCCAAGCCAGCAATGTACCAGCCCAATTGCCGCCAAGCACTATCCATGCCAGATTCTTGCGTTTACTGTACATCCCCAAGAGAAACGCTGTAAATAAGGGTATCAGCAAAAAGACAACAAATGCCCCCACGTTGACTGGCATCGCTGAAAAAAACGCTTCACTCTGTCCTACCCCTATGACAAAATACATGACTGCACAAACACCCAACAGCAACAATGTTCCCGACATCCCTTCACGAAACAATACAAAGAAAAAAGACAGATACACCAAAGCAGACCCCGTCTCATTCTGTAGAATGATTAGAAGCATGGGAATCAACACCACAGCAAACATCTTCACCTGATCCATACGGTTCTTCATGCTGAAGCCGTAAGAGCCCAGCAACCGGGCCAAGGCCAAAGCCGTGGCAAACTTGGAAAACTCCGCAGGTTGTATGCTGACAGGACCAAACCTAAGCCAAGAATGAGAGCCCTTGATGTCAGGGGCTATAAAAGGAGTCACAAATAAGATTATAAGAAATAAAAGGTATAAGGGATAAGCAAATAGCTCATAATACTTTTTTTCAACATTAAGCAACACTATCCCCAAGACTGCGGCACAAGTTATCCACAGCAACTGCTTACCTGCACGAGAGTCAAAGCTAAAGAACTCTGTTACACCAACACCAAAGTCATAGCTAGCACCGCAAATACTAAGCCACCCGCACAATATCAACGAATAGTAAAGGACAATAGTTAGCCAGTCAATGGACTTCCATAAATTAACGTTCCTGCTCGCCATAAATAATCTTCTTTCGTTCAATACCCGCTGCCTTAGCCATGCTCTCTTCCGACAATGTACCTGTAAGATATTGCTCCATTATCAAAGCACCGATAGGGACACCGAAGACAGCTCCAAACCCTCCATTCTCCACATACACGGCTACAGCTATCTTGGGGTCGTTCATCGGAGCAAACCCCATAAAAGCCGAGTGGTCCTTCCCTCGATTTTGCGCCGTACCCGTTTTTCCACAAACCTCAATACCAGGCAAATCAGCGCCGGAACAGGTACCATCAAGGACAGCTTCGCGCATACCCTGCACTACAGCCTCATAATGTTTCTTATCCACCAATGTGCGTTTTGGGAAGCGGTAGAGGCTATCCAGTTCTTCTCCCTCAATATCCTTTACGACGTGAGGGGTGATATAACTTCCACGGTTGGCAATGGTTGCCCCAAGATTTGCAATTTGCAAAGGTGTAAGTGTAACCTCACCCTGCCCGATAGAGATCGAGATAACCGTAAGTCCCCGCCACCGGCCACCATACCACTTGTCATAGAATGCCGCATTGGGAATAAACCCACGAGCTTCACCAGGCAAGTCAATCCCTAAACGATAGCCAAACCCCATAGCCACCATATGATCCTTCCATACCGTCATTGCATCCTGCACTCTGCCGTATTGGGGAGCACTGAACATACGATGTAAGCCCCAACAAAAATAGCTGTTGCAAGAGGTAGCCAATGAAGGAACCAACGAAATTGGCGAGCCATGAGTATGGCAACCTACATGCAAACCTCCGAACACAAAACCATGTGAACAAGGGAACTGCGTAGTAGGCGTAACAATCCCTTCGTGGAGGAATGTGAGTGCCTGAGCGGTCTTAAATGTTGAACCAGGAGGATAGGTACCCATAACAGCCCGATTAAGCAATGGTTTCTGCTTGTCTTTAGAAAGTATACGATGATTGGCTCCGCGATCTCTTCCTACAAGCAGACTCGGGTCAAATGTTGGCGATGAGGCCATGCATAAGACTTCGCCTGTTGACGGCTCAATTGCCACCACACTGCCAATCTTGTTTTTCAATAAGCGTTCAGCCAATTGCTGCAACTCAATATCAATACTTAATACCAAGTTCTTACCAGGAACTGGAGCCACATCATTTGCTCCATCCAAATACTTTCCTTTGATTCGGCCATGTGCATCGCGCAATAGGACCTCCACTCCCTTCTCTCCACGCAGTTGCTTCTCATAAAAACTCTCTACGCCTTGCTTCCCAATATAATCTCCACGCGTATAATACCCATCATTGGCCATATCCTTCTTGGAGACTTCGCCTAAGTCGCCAAAGAGATGGCCAGCGACACTATATCCATACTGTCGGATAGAACGACGCCGCACAGAGACCCCATTGAACTTATAAAGCTTCTCCTGGAATTTTGCAAAATCTGTCGCAGCAAGTTGTCCCATAAACAACTGATCTGTATAGGGAGAATATCCCGGATTGAGCGAACGGTTTTTGATATCCTTCACCCGCTTATCGAAAAAATCACGGGTAATTCCTAACGACTCACAAAAAGCGAGGGTATCCAACCCTTTAAGGTTACGCATGCATACCATCACATCGTAGGCAGGCTGATTGGAAACCAGCAATTTCCCGTTACGGTCATAAATAACCCCACGCGAAGGATATACGGTCTTGCGCAAAAATGCATTATCAACGGCCTGCTCTTTATAATCATCATTGATTATCTGCAAATAATACAATCGTCCAATAAATGTTAGGATTATGCCTGCAACAATACCTGCAATCACATACTTCCGCTTCTCGTAACGATACTCGTTTCTCATTGGCGATGGCGGATTAAATCAATACAAACAACAAATATGCATGTAAATAGCACACTACCTAGTATGCGCAACAAAACGTGAGCGATATAAACTAACGAAAATGCATCGAGCAGAAACAAAACCGCGTGATGGATGGATACCGCAAGAAGAATATAGAAAATGAAAGCGCCTTTGCCCATCACCGCCATAGAAGGCTCAAAATTCTCGTACTCCTCATGGGAAACAAACATCCGTATAAGCCAAGGACGGACAAAAGCCAACAATACACAAGCAGCCGCATTGATACCCCACATGTTACTAAAGACATCAACGCACAATCCTAACATGAAGGCCCACAATAGTTGCGCACATGGTGGCTCATCGCGATCCATACCTAATAGGAAATAGACATACACGAAAGGAGTGGCTACTCCTAACCAACAGATTTTATTGAATATCAGAACCTGAATCAATACCAAGCCCGTAAACCAAACTATACGATTGAATATCTTCTCCATTACATCACTCCGTATTAGCTTTACTCAAGACTTTAAAAGCTTCCAGTTCATCCACATTACGCTTACGCAAAATAAAAGAATGGCGTAGATTGGCAAAATCCGTACTTAAAGCCACTTTCAATGTTACATAGAGCCCATCTGTAGAAGGGGTAAGCCCCTCAACGAAGCCAACCATTAAACCTTCCGGAAAGAAACTTGAATGGCCACTGGTTACAATAGTATCGCCAATCTGCACATCAGAATACCGAGGAAGATCATTCAACACAGCATAACGCGTATCACCACCCGGCCAATTCAAATAACCAAAATAGTCGCTACCCAACACTTTACAGCTAACACTGCTCTTGCTATTGAGTATAGACATCACTAATGAATAGTGTTGTGAACATTTATATACAACGCCAATGACACCTTCAATGCCAACAACACCCATATCCGGAACAATCCCATCGGACAAACCCCGGTCAATGGTAATGTAATTGTCAGAACGAGTAATGGAATTGTCGATTACTGAAGCTGCATATACTTCGTATGCGTTGCGCTCTACCATCTGATTGACATATACAGACTTGACACTATCGGTCTGCACGACTAGCAACGCTTGTTCCAGCTCATCCACTCGTTGTTGAAGTTCTGCATTCTGAGCTGCTAGAGACTCATTGGCTTCTTTCAATGAGAAATAAGCAGTTATATCACTCTTCATCTCCAATATACGGCCAGACACCACGTTGGCAGCAGAGAAATAGACACTTCCCTGAAAGCTATTGAAAGTAAAAAGCAGTGCCATACACACCAGTTCCAGAAAGATAAAAAGGAACCAATGGAGATACCTCTGGATAAAACTGAAGAGACCGTTCACAAAGCTATACTAAAATTATACAACAATAGCCGTTGAGACGAATGTATCCACCGGCTATTGACTTAGTTATTCCTATTATCTCATCTAAATAAGATTGTAGAAGCAAAACGTTCTACATTCTTCAGTGCAATACTTGTGCCTCGTGCCACACTATGCAATGGATCTTCTGCAACATGGAAAGGGATGTTTATTTTTTCCTGCAAGCGCTTGGCCAAACCACGAAGCAAAGCTCCACCTCCCGCCAAATAGATGCCATTATGAATAATATCTGCATAAATTTCAGGCGGGGTACTTTCCAAAGCACTAAGCACTGCATTTTCAATTTTGGCGATAGACTTATCCAAGCAATGTGCAATCTCTTGATAACATACACGAACCTCCATTGGCAATGCAGTAATCTTATTCGGTCCATACACAACATAATCCTCCGGAGCGCCTTCTTCTAGATCAGTCAAGGCAGAACCGACATGTATCTTGATACGCTCAGCCATGCGCTCACTCACCCTTACATTGTGTTGGCGGCCCATGTACTCTTGTATGTCTGCCGTAAAGTCATCTCCCGCAACACGAATGGAGTTATTAGATACGATACCGCCTAGAGAAATCACCGCAATTTCAGTAGAGCCGCCGCCTATATCCACCACCATATTTCCTTCAGGAGCCTCAACGTCGAGACCGACACCAACGGCTGCTGCCATTGGCTCGTATATCAAATAAATTTCACGTCCACCAGCATGTGCGGCCGAGTCGCGCACCGCACGCAGCTCAACCTCAGTACTACCTGAAGGAACACCAATCACCATACGCAACTGTACAGGAAACAGATGAGTACCAGTGGCAATTTTGATAAGGCCTCGCATCATCTGCTCACAAGCATTAAAGTCTGCTATCACGCCATCACGCAATGGGCGGATAGTACGAATCTTATCATTCGTCTTTTCATGCATCAGTTTGGCTCGCTCCCCTACAGCAACCATCTTGTCCGTAAGACGGTCGAGGGCCACCACAGACGGTTCATCCACCACAATCTTGCCATTATGCAGGATGATAGTGTTGGCCGTGCCGAGGTCCATCGCTATTTCTTGAGTTAAAGAGAAAAGTCCCATTTCTTAATTAGTTAGGAATGAGGAGTTTGGTGTTAGGAGTTAAGGTGCTACCAAAAACCTTTGCAGGAAATGAATTCCTAACTCCTAATTCCAAACTCTTAATTAGACATTAGTGTTTGAAATGACGGAAACCAGTGATTACCATGGCTACGTCATGGTCGTTGCAGTACTGCACCGACTCGGCATCGCGTACTGAGCCACCGGGCTGGATTACCGCAGTAACGCCTGCCTCGTGTGCAATCTCCACGCAGTCGGGGAAGGGGAAGAAGGCATCGCTGGCCATCACAGCGCCGTTGAGGTCGAAGCCGAAGCCATGAGCCTTCTCGATAGCATGCTTGAGCGCATCCACACGTGAGGTCTGCCCCACACCGCTTGCGAGCAGCTGCTTGTTCTTGGCGAGTACGATAGCATTGCTCTTGCTGTTCTTCACAATCTTGTTGGCAAAGAGCATGTCCTCAATCTCCTCGGTTGTAGCCACCTTGTTGGTCACAGGCTTGCAATCCTCGGGAGTCTCTGTCTTGAGGTCACGATCCTGCACGAGCACGCCGTTGAGTACTGAACGATACTGCTGACGGGGCATCTCGGTCTCTTTACGAACGAGGATGATACGGTTCTTCTTCTGTGTAAGAATCTCGAGCGCGTTCACATCGTAGTCAGGGGCGATGATTACCTCAAAGAAAATCTTGTTGATCTCCTCGGCTGTAGCCTTATCAATAGCGCGGTTGGTGATGAGCACACCACCGAAAGCCGATACGGGGTCGCCAGCCAAAGCGTCGGTCCAAGCCTCGAGCAATGTATCGCGCGAAGCAAGACCGCAAGCATTGTTGTGTTTGAGGATAGCGAAGGTGGTATCTTCAAACTCGTCGATAAGGTCTACGGCAGCATTGATGTCGAGCAGATTGTTGTAAGAAATTTCCTTACCGTGAATCTGGTCGAACATAGCCTCGAAATCGCCATAGAAATAGCCCTTCTGATGAGGATTCTCACCATAGCGGAGAGCCTTGGGGTGGTTAATAGCCTTGCGGAACATAGAGCCGTTCTCGCCATCGAAGTAGTTGAAGATAGCCGAGTCGTAAGCCGATGATACGCCGAAGGCCTCCTTGGCAAACCATGCGCGCTCCTCAAGTGTAGTCTGCGCACCCTTTGAGCGAAGGATATCGGTAAGCGGAGCATACTGGTCCTTGCTGGCCACGATGACTACATCCTTGTGGTTCTTGGCAGCAGCGCGGATGAGTGAGATACCGCCTATGTCAATCTTCTCGATGATAGCCTCATGCGAAGCGCCCGATGCTACAGTAGCCTCGAAGGGATAGAGGTCCACGATGACGAGGTCAATCTCGGGAATCTCGTAGTTGACCATCTGCACCTGGTCTCCTTCGTTGTCGCGACGGCCAAGGATGCCACCAAACACTTTGGGGTGAAGGGTCTTCACACGGCCACCGAGGATTGAGGGATAGCCCGTCAGGTCCTCAACACGCTGACAAGGTATACCCAGCGACTCGATAAACTCCTGAGTACCTCCTGTAGAAAGCAACTGCACGCCCTCCTTATGGAGCGTAGTGATAATCTCTTCCAATCCATCCTTGTGGAACACCGACACAAGGGCGGTTTTCATTTTCTTGTTATCCGACATTATTCTGTATTTTAGTTATTACTCGATAGATGCACTTTTAGGGGTACAAAGATACAAATAAACACACGAAATAATATCAAGCTTACTTGAATATTTTGCGACGAGTGCGAGTATCTTTGCGATTTCTGCAAAGTTAGTAAATATATGCAAGACTGCCCCACAAATAGTAACAAAAAGCACTGAGTTTTTGGATAAATCTTGTTAATAATTGTTACCATTCAAAGCACGGTCAAACAAAAAGAGGCATATTTTGATTGAATAACAGAAATCAGGCAATTCCCGGAAAAGTGTGAACAAACTTGCATTTTCTCTCGGCTTACACTAATTTTGCCGAATGAAACGTACAATAAGACTCTCCATCGTCGTTCTATATATCGCTATAGCTAGTTACGGCTGCTACAGCTCATGGGCATATGGCACCCGCTTCTTTCTTTACTTTACCAATTTAGGCAATCTTTACTGCCTTGGGATGATGCTGAACGAGCTGATACGGCTCATACGCCGGAAGCCTATTTCCATTCCTTTGATGCAATGGGAGTTTGGAGGCCTCAT
The DNA here is from genome assembly GCA_015060865.1 of Bacteroidales bacterium. Lineage (GTDB taxonomy): Bacteria > Bacteroidota > Bacteroidia > Bacteroidales > Bacteroidaceae > UBA1189. The sequence goes on from SUXS01000010.1 coordinate 104,334, forward strand.
TTCCATTCTTGTGATAGGTGTCGTATTTAACATATTATTGGGAGATCCCACCTCGGCTGCCTATTGGAACAATTTCCCCAGCGTATGCCTGCACCTTCTCACTCCCGTTCTATATAGCATCTATTTCTTTGCCACACGCCCTGTACGCAAAGTCACAGCAGGCGGTATCCAATGCAGCATACTTCTCCCCTACCTATACATTGCTCTCATCTATATTCGCCATCTCATCACAGAAGACTCATGGTTCCCCTACTTTTTCCTTGACATCAACCGTATTGGTTGGGGAGGTGCGATAGGTTGGATTATAGCTCTCACCATTTCCTTCATACTTATTGGGGTTATTTTTATATATATTGACAAAAAGCGGAACAGGCGAGGCAAATAACACTAATGTAAGGGGGGGGGGCAAATTTGCCCCCCCCTTTACAATTAGTGCCGCAAGTAACATTAAACCAAATTAGGGTTGATAGTACCCCACTCGCTTACAGGGGGGATGATACCAAGCTCAATAATCTCATCACGCATCACCTGAAGGTGAGCGTATGAAGCGTCAAGAGCTGCAAGCTCCTCGGCTGTACCTGTTACCTCACCGAAGTGTACGCCAGTAGCGTCCATCACGGTAGGCATAGCCATCAGTACGTTCTGGTACTTCTCGTTGTTCACGTAGCAACCTGCAGGCCATGTAAACTCAGCGCCACCCATAGCAGCCTCGATCATCTTTACAGCCTGATAAGCGGGGCTCTGGAATGAAGAACGGCCACGGAGCTTGATGATGCGTGAACCACCCTGGATGGTATTGTGCTTGATCTCGGCCCACTTCTCCTCAGAGATTTCATACTCGGCGAGAGGCTTGCCATCAACGGTAATCTTTGAAGCGAACACTGCCATTGCCTCACCGTGGCCACCATAGGTGCGAGCGTTCTCAACCTTGTACTGAGGTACACCTACTGCCTCGGCGATAGCCTCCTGCAGACGGGTAGAGTCGAGCGCTGCGAGTGAAGTGAGCTGGTTGGGCTTCAAGCCTGAGCGGATGAGTGCTGTGAGAGCAGTCACATCGGCGGGGTTGAAGATTACCACTACGTGCTTTACATCGGGGCAATACTTCTTGATATTGTCACCAAACTCAGCAGCAATCTGGCAGTTGCCCTTCAGCAAATCCTCACGGGTCATACCCTCCTTACGGGGAGCACCACCAGAAGAGATGATGTATTTAGCATTGGTGAATGCCTCTTCGGGGTCGGTTGTCCAAGTGATGTTTGCACCCTCAAAAGCGCAATGTGCCATCTCCTCAGCTACACCGTGTACACCAGGGCCATAGATGTCGTAAAGACAGATGTTGGGAGTAAGGTTCAACATCAAGGCTGTCTGAGCCATGTTAGAGCCGATCATACCACCGGCACCTACAATCACGAGTTTCTCGTCAGTCAAGAATTTCATAATCTTTTCTTATTTATTGAGTTAAACAAATGTTATCAAAATCCAATATTCAAAGCACAAAGGTAACAATAAAAGAGAAATCTTGCAAGTAAGAACAATTTACCAGACAAACTTATGCCATTAAAGGCTCTGCATATCATTCAACCGTTTGTAATAACCTCCCTTTGCAAGCAACGATTCGTGTGTGCCACGCTCCACGATCTCGCCCTCGTACATCACACATATCTCATCCGCATTCTTGATAGTAGAAAGGCGATGGGCAATCGCAATTGTCGTGCGCGACTTCATCAAGCGCTCTAATGCCTCTTGCACCAAGCGCTCAGACTCGGTATCTAACGCCGAAGTTGCCTCATCCAGAATAAGAATTGGCGGATTCTTCAATATAGCACGAGCAATACTGATTCGCTGACGTTGACCACCGGAAAGACGACATCCGCGGTCACCTACCATCGTGTCATACCCATTCTCGCTCTCCATAATAAAGTCATGGGCATTAGCTATTTTAGCAGCCTCTATAACCTGTTCCATTGTGGCATTATCCACACCAAAGGTGATATTGTTATAGAAGGTGTCATTAAAGAGTATTGCCTCTTGATTTACATTCCCGATAAGGGCACGCAAATCCTTAATAGGAACCTCACGTATATCTTTGCCGTCGATGGTGATGACACCCCCAACGACATCGTGGAAACGGGGCACAAGGTCTACAAGTGTAGATTTACCCGACCCAGACTGTCCCACAAGCGCAATAGTCTTGCCCTTCTTTACGGAAAGACTAACCCCACGCAAAACGGGAGCCCCTTCCACATAGTGAAAGTCTACATTCTTAAACTCAATGCCCTGCTCAAATGTAGACAACGGACTCGGCACAGCCGGTTCCTTGATAGGATTTTCCGCTGAGAGAATCTTGTTCACACGTTCCCAGCATCCCATACCCACGGGTACATTATAATAGGCCTTGGACAAGTCCTTAAAGGGATTAAGTATATTGTAGAGCAATACTAAATAGTAAATGAAAGAACTGGCATCTATCGAAGAGTTGTCGCCCAAGATAAAATAGCCACCGCCCCACAATACGACAACGATAATGCACGTACCCATAAACTCACTCACTGGATGTGCACTGGATTTGCGAATATTCATCTTTATCACAGCCTTGCGATAAGTATTATTGGCATCGGCAAAGCGTTTCTTCATTTTGTCCTCAGCAACGAATGCCTTGATGACACGCAGCCCCCCTAAAGTCTCATCCAACTGAGCAATCAACATGCCCCAGAAATTCTGGACATCCTTGGATCCCCGCTTCAAGTTGCGGCTGATGGCTCCCATTACCCAAGCCAACAAAGGCATTACAAGGAACACGAATAAGGTGAGTTCCCAACTGATAGCAAAAAGCGCAAAGAGTGTAATGATGATAGCTATAGGATTCTTTATGAGCATTTCGAGTGAGTTGGTCATTGCAGTCTCCAATCCTCCGACGTCGGAACTCATACGGGCGATAATGTCCCCTTTACGTTCTTCGGAGAAGAAGCCTAATGGCAATTTCATCACCTTATTGTAAACCTGCACGCGAATATCTCTTACGACACCAGTGCGCAAAGGCACAAGTGCTGCCGCAGAGCCAAAATAACATGCCGTTTTCAACAATGTCATCACAGCAAGTATCACACCAGACATGACCAACACCCACAAGGGACCTTTGGTATCAATGAAAGTTGCCATGTAGTAATAGAAGTTGTTCTTGATCACATCCAACATGTTTCCGTCTGCCCATGTCATAAAGGTGTAGGTAGATTCTGTCACTTTAAAAAGAATCTGCAGGATAGGTATCAGTAGAGCAAACGAAAAAACATTGAGTATCTGAGCCAGGACATTGAGAGACAAGTTAACTGCCAGATATTTCTTATATGGCGACATGAAACGCTTGATTAACGACAGAAAATCTTTTAGCATATGTGAATAATCGTGTTATTTGATTGTATTCAGGACAAAGGTACTGCTTTTTTGATTAAATTAATGCCTTTCTTTTTATTTTTTTATATCTTTGCCGATGAAAGATTTTGCGGACTAAATAGAGTGTTATACAATGGCTAAAGTTAGCGTTATTGTCCCTGTACATAATACAGCGAAGTATTTGGAAAAATGCGTTGAGTCTATAATAGCTCAGACATTGAACGATATAGAGATTATTCTTGTTGAAAATGCATCAACAGACAACTCGTTAGAACTTTGCCATCAAATAGCACAAGCAGACAATCGCATCAAAGTCCTTCACATTGACAAAGCCGACCTATCCACGGCACGTAATGAAGGCATCAAGATTGCAACAGGTGAATACATCGGGCTTGTTGATAGCGACGACACGATAGAGCCCAATATGTATGAGGATATGTATACCTTAGCCATCCAACACGATTTGGGGCTGGTGAATTGCAATTGCCGTTCCACCTATGACGACAGACCTCCCAAATATAACTTCTCACAAGATGGCTCCATACGCATATTATCCGCAGAAGAGATGACCACCCTCAATTTCCTAGGCGAGATTCCCCGTAATGCATGTGTCAACCTATACCACAAAAGGCTATTCGAGCAGATGCTGTTCCCCGAAAATGTTTACCATGAAGACAGAGCATCCACATTCCTATTCATGTCCAAATGCAGAAGGGGGGCAATAATCAACAAGTCCTATTACAACTATTACCAACGGACAGGAAGCATCATTCACACCAAAAGCTACATTCACTACAGAGACTTTGCCCTAGCCTGCTGCAAATCATTGGAATACATATACAACTGCGATTCCTATGTCCCAGAGCAGAAAGCCATCGTCGCCAAATACATCGCCGACACCTTCTTGAGAAAACTAAGACATGTCATTGCCTTAGGCAAGAAAAGCGATAAAGAAGAAGTGTTGCAACTATGCAATAAGGTCAGCCTAATACCTTATGGGACTAAACTATCCTTAAAGCCTCGGCTAATAAAGTTTTATGTAGAAAAGTTTGTCCTTTGAAGGCTTTCCGGTTATCGGATAGCATGAAGCTTCATCCATTCCGTCAATGCCTGACAAGCTGTACCATTCTCTATCAGTCCTACTTGCTCTGTAAAGAATTTTTGCAGTCCCCGTTCATAGCTGTCATTATCAAAAGACTCTATGAGATCAATGAGTTCTTGTTCCGTACGGGCCAGCGGGTAGGGAAGTTCTCTGAAATCAAAATAATACCCTCGATCATAAGCTTCTACATCCGTAGCATAAAGAAGACACGGTCGTTTCAATATAGTATAATCGAACATAGAACTTGAATAATCGGTTATGAGCATATCGCTTATACAAAGCAGTTCCTGCATATCATGATACCTAGTAACATCAATCATAGAAGGATCATTCATCAATGTAGACACATCTACCTTGTTGATTAGATTAGGATGCAGACGGATAAGCAGCGTCACCTCTTCTCCACCAAAGTAGCTCCGCAGATAGGGGATTACTCTATTCCAATTTATACGGTAGGCGTCTGTGGCATATCCACGACGAAAAGTTGGAGCATAAAGCACTATACGATTGGTCAGAGCTATATTATACTCTCTGCATACACGTTCATGGATTTGTTGATGCAAAGCGGTTTGAAAGAATATATCATTGCGTGGAGTACCTTTTTCCAGCACCTCTCCACTGTACCAAAACTTATTCTTCAATAAGTCGGTCTGCATACGGCAGCCAGATATCATCAAATCACAATTCTTAGAATCAAGCTTAGCCTTCTTCACATAGCTGTAACTTAACTGCCCTTCCGCATCAGCCTCAATTTTTTTCAAGGCCACACCTCCATGCCATAGCATCATATACTTTTGTCCAGGGCGCTTATTCCAGAAGATTTTCCATGAGTCGGTACGCACATTGGTTACTAAATACTCCGCAGTATTCATAAGAATAAAATATTTCCAAGTACGTCGGCGCACATATTTCACACGCTTATCAATGGAAGACACATCCAAACGATGCCGAAACACCCAATACACTTCAAAATCCAAATCATTATCAAGAATATATTCCGTCAGATAACGTGGATTGCAACTATACTGTTTAAAATCATAAGACCAACAAACAACCCTACCTTTTTTAATGGGTAACACACAACGGAAGCACAGAGAAAACAAATTCCCAAAGACTTTTTTTACTCGGTTTACCCCCCATCCTAAGGCAGACTTATTGATTTTTATTCCAAACATAAACTAACTATTTACAAAGGTGGTATACAAAGGTAGGCATTTCTTTCAGTAAATTAAAAAAAAAACCTAATTTTGCATCATATAACACTAAATCTATGGACTGTAATAACCAAAAAGCATCTCCCATCTTAGCATTGAAGGAACGCTACAGCCCTGAAGGGTCCAAATTACGACGTGACCAAAAAGAGCTTCTTCGGATGCTGTTGATAGTTGGGGATATATGTGATCAACATAAAATTCAATGGTGGTTGGCGGCTGGCACGCTTTTAGGTGCCGCCCGTCACAAGGGGTTTATACCTTGGGATGATGATATTGACATCTTTGTACTTCGCAAAGACTACAGAAAGCTGGAAAAAATATTATGCAACCTCCAAAGCGATGAGTTTGTATATCATTGTATGCATACAGATGTTGATTATATCAATTGCTTTGGCAAATTCCGTAAGAAAGAGGGCTGTATTCAGTCTAAAAGTAAACGATACAATTATTATAAGTGGAAAGGTATCGGATTGGACATCTTTGCCGTAGAAAGAACCAATTATTTTGCGGCTCGGCTATCTTCTGTCATCTACAAGAATCTTCAGCACCTAAGCATTTACATCTCTCAAGACTGGCTCCGGAAACCTCTCATCAGGATTATAGAAGTCTTATGCTTGGGTCTTATCAATCCAATTCTGCGGCTTATCGGACTTATAAATCCCAAGGGAGAGTATCACTATATGCTGGGTATGGGATGGCCCAAACCCGTCTTTTTCAAAAAAGACATTTTTCCTCTAACTACTGCAGAATTTGAGGGGATACAACTTCCTGTTCCTAAAGATACGGACGCATTCCTTCAAGGAGAATACGGGGATTGGAAGCAACTGCCCTCCGAGGAGTCTATCAAGAAAAGTATTCACTGCCAAGAGTATCGTGATGAGATATTCGGAGAGGAGGAACAGCTGCAATGAAGAAAGTTATTACATACGGCACATACGATCTCTTGCATGAGGGTCACATCAATCTTCTGCGGCGTGCCAAGGCATTGGGTGATTACTTGATTGTAGGAGTCACAAATGACAGTTTCGATCGCGAACGCGGAAAGCTCAATGTTAGAGACAATGTACTCGATAGAGTAGAAGCGATAAAAGCTACAGGCTTAGCCGATCAAATCATCATAGAAGACTACATAGGGCAGAAGATTGACGACATACAGAAATACAATGTTGATATTTTTGCCATCGGCTCGGATTGGGTAGGGAAGTTTGACTACCTCAACGAGTTCTGCCAAGTAGTATATTTGCCTCGAACTGAAGGAGTATCCTCCACAATGCTCCGCGCCCAAACCAGTCCCTTAATCAAGGTCGGAGTTGTCGGATGCGGACGTATCGCCCGGAAATTCGTTTCCGAAGCGGCCGAGGTGGACACTGTAGCCATAAAAACCGTATACGACATCGACAGTAAGGCTGCATCACGGGTAGCCCAAGAATATAGTATTAAGGAGATCTCCTCCTCCTTTGAGGAACTGGTAGATTCTTCCGACGCTATCTACATAGCCACTCCCCATCTGTGCCATTATGCACAGGCCAAATACGCATTGCAGCATGGGTGCCATGTCTTGTGTGAAACACCTCTTGTGCTTGAGGCCAAACAGGCACAAGAGCTCTATGCCTTGGCAGAAGAGCGTTCTCTAGTCCTCCTTGAAGCTAACAAGACGGCATATTGTCCTGCATTCAACCACCTAATCACATTAGTGAAAAGCGGTCTCATTGGCGATGTGGTAAGTATCGACGCTTCTGAATCCAAACTTTGGGGAAAAGAGAACCTGCAACGCGAACTCGACCCCCAACTGGCTGGAGGCTCAATGTATGAGATGGGGTCCTATCCTCTGCTTCCTATCATCAAATTATTGGGTACTAATTACAGAAATATAAACATCTATAGCCGTCCTAACGATTGCGGAGTAGACGTATACACGCGTGGCATCATGCTCTATGAAAAAGCCATATGCTCGTTCCAACTGGGATTAGGGGTAAAAACTGAAGGTAACCTGGTTATTTCTGGCACAAAAGGATATGTATATGTACCTTCCCCATGGTGGAAAACAGACTACTTTGAGATACGATACGAAGACCAGAACAAGAATAAAAAATATTTCTACAAGTGGGATGAGCCTGGCTTACGCTATGAAATTCAAGAATTTGTTTCATGCATCGTCAATCATCGCTATCACTCTGCACGCCTAAAGCCACAAGAGAGTATTTGCATGGCAGGAATCATGCAGCAATTTCACGAACGGAAAAATTTTAAAGAAATATAAGGGAAAAAGCTTATGGATTCCGCCAATCACCCCGTTACCATTTCATTGATAGCCCCCATATATGGAGTAGAAAAGTTCATTGCTGAATTTGCCGATTCGGTACTTGGACAATCATATCCGCACATACAATACATTTTTGTCAACGATGGCACCAAAGATGCTTCTATGGAGGTTCTCGATAAGGTTATCCGTGAAAGATACAACCATCGGAGACATCAGATTGTCGTTGTAAACAAGAAGAATGGAGGACTCCCGGCAGCCAGGCATACGGGGCTTTCACATGTCACTGGAGATTATGTCTACCATGTAGATCCTGACGATTGGCTTTCAGACGATGCTATAGCCATGCTGGCCGCAAAGATAGAGGAGACCGGAAGCGATATCATCTACTTCAACTACGTAAAGGAATACGCCAACCATTCAAGCATTAAGCGAGAGAGACTATACGATACATCCTCCAAAGAGAGATATATCCGCAATATGTATAACCACAAAGCATATGGGACCCTTTGTAACAAATGCGTAAAAGCATCTCTTTATACTGATCACAGGCTCTACATCCCGCAATATGGCTATGCCGAGGACTGCTGCCTGAGCATGCAATTGATTGGTTATGCCTCAAGCATAAGTTTTCTTGACGAAGTGTTATACCACTACCGTAAAGACAATCCCCATGCAATGACAGGCCAAGGATTGAAAAAGCGTAAAAGAGAATATGCAGAAAACTTCCTCAACCTATACGAGACCTATAGAGACACCCCCAGGGACGAGAATCCCATAGCTTGTGTATTTGACGATATCCTCATACAGGCTGGTTGGTATTCCATTCTCTTTCGCTTCGGCTTATTCGGCAAACGCCCCTATCTTGCCAAACAGATACGTAAGGCCCAAATAAAGAAATCGTCCAATGTATGGATTATGAGCCAACTGATAACGAAGCTATACGCCCTTTTCAGATAACATTGAAGGAGCGCCTCAGCGCTCCATTCATCATTCTCATTGTCCATCCGCTACAACTGAACCGACAGACACGTCCAGCCTCTCCTCCATCCACTGGATTATCTGCTTGTATTCCTCAGACGTGGCCTTGTCCAGTGAGTTGAAACAGCAAAACTTACATTGAGGCATATGTCTGAGGCGATTCATTTTTCTTGACACATACCCTTTACGTGCTTTCGGCTGAAGGAAAAACAGCTTGCCTCTGACCGAACGCACCTCAAGCCCTGAGCGGTCTTGCAGGAATAGATATTGCAGCTCCTGAGAGGTAAACTGTTCCGAATGGCGGAACCGATGGGTGATATTTCTTATCAAGCTATCAGGGAAATTGGAGAAGTATTGCTCGTAGCAGCTTTTTCGTAATGCTTTAGGGGTATGAGCTAATTTCAGGAAGAGAAAACGCCTGTTCATCATCAATGCTGCATTATACATATTCCCCTTAAAGGTCACCTTCCTCCGGCCATTGATGTTCGGTTTCAGCAGGCGAGTAAATCTCGTCCAATGCATACTATAATGATTCGCATAACAGACCGATTGTCCATTGGGCAGGAAGAAGTCTTCTGGCGAAACGGGAGATGCCAACACCAAATCGTCATTAAACTCAATATAATATTCGCTCAGCCCGGGAATACGCCAAGTCATGGTTTCTATAGATATAGAATTGAATGTAGGCAGATATTCCTCATAGCCACGATATATTATTTTATGGTCTACAATCTCCATTGGGATGTATCCGTCAGGGAAATGCCGCTCAAGGAAGGGAAGCAGATTGGGGTCCTGGTTATCCGTAACGATATATATTCTATGGAGCCAAGGAGCAAATCTGTTTAGTGAAGCCACACAATAGAAAATCTCTCCCAGGTTACTGTAACGTGTGCTTCCTGCCACATCCTCAGCTTCCAGTTCTTTGGGAGTGCCATATTTGAGGAGTTTGTCCCGGAGCTTTGGATCACCACCATCAACCCATGTAATTACGGCATCTATGTCCATTGCTCAAATTTTGATTGGTTAGGGAATTTCTGCTCAAATGCAGAAAGCATCGTTTCACGCAGCTCTTTATATCTATCCTCCTTTAATTGCACATCATTGATACATACCAACCGGTGCGTCGGAGATGCAATAAACTCACTCAACTTCTTAGCCGATGCCACACCCACTGAGAAGTGTTTCTTTGACTGGCGTTCATTGACAATCTTTCCTTTCAGATACATATAGTCCAGGAAGAGATATTGGTTCAGGTTATTATTCTCACGGATACGCGTGAGCGACTCCTTAATATCCTTCTCCACAATGCCAAACAGTTCTTCGCACTCGCTCCTCAGCAAAGGAGAGCAGATGTGTTGTGGACGCAAGAAGCGGCAAGAGCCTCTCATCCCCAAGGCCTTACGTGCCAGGCTATCAGAGTTTCGGCATATATGCCTATACATATTCGATACGAACCAATGATGCGACATGCCTATAACGCCCTTCCCCTCGCGAAAGAAATCCTCCGGACGGCATGCGAGCATAGGGAACATATCATCGTTGAAATATAAGAACTCTTCATCCAACCTCTCTATCCTATGCAGATACATCTCTATCGGGTTGCAATTGAACGTAGGCAGGTACTCAGTCGGGATAATATCGCTATGCAGCACTATATGCACCTCATTCCTGTCCACCCATTGCGGTATCTGGCTCTCGTGCGACACCACTAAGTGTACTTTGCGGATGAATGGCATATTCACCTCTATCCCTCGAAACAGGTAGCGCAAAGTACCCCAGTCACGGAATCGTTTCTCCAAGACTGGTTGTTTTGTATACCGCTCATAATCCTTCTGCCATATTGGATCGAGCCCATCAACATATGTGATTACTATATCCACTTAATCTAATAATGCTACAAATAGTCATTTGTTTGGCAAATTTAATCTTTTCTACAGAAATATTACCATTTATATCACTAAAAAATCGTGTCAAGGCCCCAAAACGGGCAACCCTAAACAAAAAAAAACTTTTTTTTCATTTTCTATTCAGAATTGATGATTACCTTTGTCACGTAAATTTTAAAAATAGTTAGACAAATGAAACGAATTTATTTGTATGTATGTGCGATGATATGCACTTTGGGAATGATGACATCGTGTGGAGAACTGGATGCCAACGACATTGCAGGCACCTATACCGGAGAATTAGAAATCGCGGAAGGTGCATCTTTCACAAAAGACGTGACGATAAAAGCTTTGACAGACAACCAAGCCGAAATTTCCTTGGCAGGCATTGATCTTGGGGTATTAGGCCGTATCGACATCAAAGCCACATGTACCGTTGTCTCCATTGAAGGTGCTGCCGACTTGGCAGGAACCACCACTATCAACTTCGGAGGATTCTCATATAATGCTATACCAGTAACCGGTGAGGTAGAAGGCAACACCTTAGAGTTGAGCATCCAAATTCCGAACTATGAGATTGAGTTCGAAGGAGTTAGGAAGAATTAAGCACAAGACCTTTCAGATACAAGCAGAGGAGGGGCGATTGCCCTCCTCTGCTTTTTTTATCGACTTGCCTTTCATGCCCCTTACTTCACCTTCATTCGCCATACGGTAAGTGAGTTGGCTGGTGTCATATAGAGGCTCTCCTTGAAGGTCAGATTACACTCTGTGCTGGTGGGCACCACCTTCTCGGGCTCGGTGAAGGTATTCTCATCCTTGCCGCTCTCAGAGGTGAGCAGAGTGACGGTGCTCGATACGATGTCGGCTCCCTTGATGTTCATCTGCAAGGGTATCATCACATCATCAAAGTTGACCACCTTCACGACCAGTTCGCCTGTCTCCTTGTCGACCATCGCATTGGCATAGAGCATATCGGGTGTGGCGATGGTGATGTCGTGCACGAGCTGCCCATCCACGAAGGCACGTATCTGCTCATCGCGCACCTCGATGCGGATGTCATACCAGCGCTCCTTCTCGATGGTGCCGGCTGCGGTGATGGTGGTACTTTTCGATGCGGCCATAGTGGTCTCTATGCCATGCTGGGTATTGCCCCATCCGCCGAGGTTGAGCCACTTGTAATTGTCCTCGTCAAAGTAGTCGAAGATGATGAGGAAGCCCTCGTCGCCAGCCTGCTTGCGGGCCTTGAGGGTGAGGTCATAGGAGGTGGCATCAAACACTTCGGGGCAGATGGCCACACACTCGGTGGTCTGTGTCGACTGGCTGATGACGCCATCTTTTACCTCCCACTTGCCCTTCTTGATGTTCAGGTCAGGAGCAATCACCAATGGCGTATTGTCAATCGTCAATTCCACATCCTTATACTCTACCTCCGTGTTCCACGAACCGAAGCCTACGCTGAACTTCGAAGATTTGGGGCGGCGTGTCTGCTTCACCTCCGAAGCCACCATCGTGGTGCCCACATTCTCGGCAAAGAGGCGCTGCACATAGTAGGAGGGCGAGCCCCAGCTGTGGGCGGCATCGAAGCGTATCATATCGGGCATCCAGGTCCTGTCATGTATGTTGACAAACACGGGGGCATAGCTACACATGGCCACGATATCGCTATTGTTCTCCATACCCATCATATAGATGGCTTCGCCAAGTGCGGCTTTGAGGTTGCCCTCGCCGCAGTTTGAGGTCACGGCATACTCGCCCACGTAGATCTTCGGGCCCTTGCGGTCGTAGTTGTCGTAGTGGTGATACTTGCCAGCAAACCAGGAGGGCGAGCGGTAGTAGTGCTCATCGAGCAGGTCCACGGGGTGCTCATTGCGCCACGAGGGATAGTCGGTACCCCACGATTCCACATTGCCGATGACCTGCATCTCGGGGTAGCGGGCCTTGATGGCATTGTAGAACTGAATGTAGCGCTCAGCGTAGTGGTCGCTCTGCTCGCGCGGATTGGGTTGGTAGTTCTCGTTGCCAATCTCGATATACTTCATGTTGAAGGGCTCGGGATGTCCGTTGGCTATACGCATACGGCCATACTTGGTATTCTTGTCACCATTGGCATACTCGATGGCATCAAGCGCATTTTGTATATACTCGTCAATCCGGTCGTAAGGCTCGAATCCGCCGTGCCATATACCCACGTTCACCACGTAGAGCGGCTCGGCACCAAGGTCCTCGGCCAGTTGCAGGTACTCATGATAGCCCATACCGTCGGTGACGGGATAGTGCCAGTTGGCATTGTAGTGTCCGGGGCGCTCCTCGAGCGGGCCCACCGTGCGCTTCCACTCATAGGCACTCTCCTTCGACATACCCTCCACGAAGCATCCACCTGGGAAGCGTACAAACTTCGGGTGCAGGGCCTCGAGCATCTCGGCAAGGTCCTTGCGACATCCGTTTACGCGGTCCTTATATGTCGGGGGGAAGAGTGACACCATATCCAGATACAGCGTGCCGGGCATGTCGGCCGCCATGACGAAGCGGGCATAGTCGGTATTGGCCTCGGGGGTGAAGGTCACGGTATACTTCTTCCACGTCTTGCCAATCTTGCCCTTGACGGTAGCCTCGGCATACCACACCGCGCTGTCCTTGCTCTGCAGGCCTACGCGGAGCGTACCCTTGTAGTTCTTGTCGGCACGAGCCCAGAAGGTCAGCGTATAGGTATCACCCTTCACCGACTCTATGCCCCAGAAACCCGTGTTGGCAATGGCTGCCGGAGCCTCGGCCGTAGCCTCGGTGATACTCCACTTGAGTGCCTTCTGCTGCACCTTGTTGAGCAGATTCGCGGTGGTAATCTCCATCTTCGATGCAGCGCCCTCACTGTTGGCACTCACCCAAGCAGGAATCATTCCCGGTAGCGGACGGTGTCCGAAACGTTCCCCCTCACCATTCTCACCAAAGCGGCGGTTGCGGATGGGGCGAGCCTCGTCCTCGAACGAACGGTTTTGAATGAGCTCGGCATAGAGGCCACCCTCACCGGCATGGTTGATCTCCTCGTAGAAGAGTCCGTACAAGGTGGGGCTGATGATGACTCCCTCTTGCGAGGCATCTACATTCAATACAGCATTCTGCGCCTTGCCTGACATGCAGAACAGGCCAGCTACAAGCAGCGATACACAAATCTTCTTCATATCTATCATGTGTTTATAGGTATATTTTCCATCTCTAAGGGCAAATATACAAACAAATGAGCAAAACATAAAGCTTCGCCGCATTATTTTATCACATACGTTATAGATATTTCGGGCCTATCACTGCCGAGGGGCATCGCAGGGTTACCCTACTCTTTGATTTCTTCAAAATCTACATACTCGCCTTCCGAGTCTTCAAAGATTTTTTCCCGCTTCTTGCCTCCTGCAGATGTATCCCGACGGTTCTGGCCAGACTGATACGTAGAGCCACTCCCCTGCTCCCCATAGGGCGAGCGCGGTGTGCGACGTCCCAGTAGGAGGTTGAGTATGCCACGCAACAGGGATCCGCCTATAATGATAAGGAATAGCAGGAAGAGAAATATAAAGAAGAGTATACTTACAAACATCCGTTTTCAAAGTTATCGTTACGATAAAGGTATATACAAAAAGTGTGCCAAAAGGTTCACCCCCGATGGTCATGCACGCTTTTGTGTCAGGACTGACAGAATGATATACCATCCAATGACAGCCGAAAGCCCTTTGAGCCTCAGCACGATGAGCAGTATAAGACTGACAAGAAGGAAGATGTAGGCTATGCGGTTACTCTTCCAAGAGAGGTTCTTGAATTTGAGCGAGAACATGGGAATCTCGGCTATCAAGAGCCAGGAAAAGAGCATCACCAGGGCGATGACAAGTATCCAGCCATAAGGATTGCCTACGACGGCATCGTGCGACCCTATGACAAGAGCCCCCCAGAAGAGGGCGTTGGCAGGTGTGGGGAGCCCGATGAACGAGCTGGTCTGCCGCTCGTCAACATTGAACTTGGCAAGACGCAAAGCCGAGAAGGCAACCAGAAGAAAGGCCACAAACGGCATGGCCGAGGCTACCGACACGTCAAGATGGGCACCGGCACATTCGCATAGCCAGCTATACACCATCATGGCAGGGGCCAAGCCGAAGGTGATCACATCGGCCAGCGAGTCGAGCTCCTTGCCTATAGGCGAGCTCACCTTGAGAGCACGGGCCGAGAGGCCGTCAAAGAAATCGAACACCGCACCGGTTATGATACATGCAAGCGCCACGAGGTAGGCCCTTTCGTAGGCAAACACCGCCGCCACACATCCCGAGAGAAGGTTGCAGCAGGTGATGGTGTTGGGTATATGCTTCTTGACATTCATGCTATAGAGCCACTATTTCAACTTTGCCAGGATGGTCTGGTTACCCGTAGTCTTCTGCCCCATGGTGACACACACCTCGGTGCCGACAGGCAAGTACACATCTACACGGGAGCCCAACTTGATGAAGCCAAAGTGCTCGTCGATGAAGCTCTCGTCACCGGGCTTGGCATAGGTCACGATACGGCGTGCCATGGCACCTGCAATCTGGCGCACCATCACCTCCTTGCCGTCGGGGGTCTCGATCACTACCATGGAGCGCTCGTTGTCAGTACTTGCCTTGGGCAGGAAGGCCCGATGAAACTTGCCGTTGTCGTGTGTCACCTTCTTCACCACACCGTCTACGGGATACCAGTTGGCATGCACGTTGAGCGGACTCATGAAGATGGAGAGCAGCAGTCGCCGGTCATGGAAATAGTCGGGCTCCTCCACCTCCTCGATGACCACAATCTTGCCATCGGCAGGAGCTACCACGATCCCCTCGGTTTGCTCACCGGGGAAGCGACGGGGAGGACAACGGAAGAAATTGATGAGCAAGGCATATACCGTGGTGGTGATCACGGCAATGACGACAAATAACCAACGCAGCTCGGGATAGGTAAGGTAATAGGTCAGGGCATTGATGGCCAACCATATAAAGAAACCTACTGTGAGCTGGTGGGTACCCTCTTGGTGAAGGTGTATTTTACGTAGTTTTCGCATATACAAGTCCGTTAAATTATGCAAATGTAGGACTTATCCCCCAAAACTGCAAGAAAAATCCACAATAATTGCCTTGCCCCTCCCTACGACCATACCGAGAGGGGGCTGCTTTTAGTCTCACTCATGCTCATGTAGCGTGAGTGAGACACTCCTTTATAAAGCTGAAGGTTGCTTTTCCCCTTACGGCCAGCGAGCTGCCACGAGGGTTATCCCAGGGCCTGCTCTATATCGGCGATGAGGTCCTCCACGTTCTCGATACCTACCGAGAGGCGGATGAGGTCGGGGGCCACGCCGGCTTCGCGCAGCTGCTCGTCGGAAAGCTGACGGTGGGTGTGGCTGGCGGGGTGGAGCACACAAGAGCGGGCATCGGCCACGTGGGTGACGATGCAGATGAGCTTCAGGTTGTCCATGAAGCGGATAGCCTCCTCGCGCGAACCTTTGAGACCGAAGGCGATGACACCGCACGAACCGTTAGGCAGGTATTTCTGTGCCAGGGCGTGGTAGGGGTTGTCGGGCAAACCGCTATAGTTGACCCAGGCCACCTTGTCGTTTTGGCTTAGCCACTCGGCTATGCGCTGGGCATTCTCGCAATGGCGCTTCACGCGGAGGTGTAGCGTTTCGAGTCCGAGGTTGAGCAAGAAGGCATTCATCGGAGCCTGTATCGAACCCAGGTCGCGCATCATCTGTGCGGTAGCCTTGGTGATGTAGGCCATCTTGCCGAAGCTCTTCGAGTAGGTGAGCCCGTGGTATGAGGCATCGGGGGTGGTAAGCCCGGGGAACTTGTCGGCATGGGCGTCCCAGTCAAAGTTGCCGCTGTCCACGATAGCACCGCCCACTGCGGTAGCATGGCCGTCCATATACTTGGTGGTAGAGTGTGTCACGATGTCGGCACCCCACTCGAAGGGGCGGCAGTTGATAGGCGTAGCGAAGGTGTTGTCCACGATAAGGGGTACACCGTTGCGGTGGGCGATGCGGGCAAACTTCTCTATGTCGAGCACTTCGCAGCCTGGGTTGGAGATGGTCTCACCGAAGAGGCACTTCGTGTTGGGGCGGAAGGCCTTCTGTATCTCCTCTTCCGAGGCGTTCTGGTCGATGAAGGTCATGTCGATGCCGAGCTTCTTCATCGTCACGCTGAAGAGGTTGTATGTGCCGCCATAGATGGCTGTGGAGCATACGAAGTGGTCGCCACTCTCGCAGATGTTGAACACGGCGTAGAAGTTGGCCGCCTGGCCCGACGAGGTGAGCATGCCTGCCACGCCACCCTCGAGGGCCGCAATCTTGGCTGCTACGGCATCGTTCGTGGGGTTTTGCAGGCGGGTATAGAAGTAGCCGCTGTCTTCGAGATCGAAGAGGCGTGCCATCTGCTCGCTGTTGTCATACTTGAATGTGGTGCTCTGATAAATGGGCAGCACGCGCGGCTCGCCCTTCTTCGGTGTCCAGCCCTCTTGCACGCAGAGGGTCTCGCGACGGTATTTCTTTTCCATATGATGCTGATTGATGCAAATTTGCTGCAAATTTACAAATCAAATGGCAATAATGATTAACTTTGTGCGATTTTTAATCAAGAATCTGTTTTTAATTTATTTGAGTTTTTGTCCCAAAAGGTGTTTCCGGGTGGCGGACGTGCGAGGATGCCTCAGAAGGAATCTTGGACAAAACCGGAAAAGCAGCGTAAAAAAAAGACATGGGTAGCAATAGAGCAAAGCTGTTATACCATATACTTGCCCTCGTCACCATCTTTGTATGGGGCACCACCTTCGTCTCTACCAAGGTGCTGCTCACCCACGGGCTCACCCCACCGGAGATCATGCTCTACCGCTTCATCATAGCCTATGCGCTGACGTGGCCATTCACCCGCAAGCTCCGTGCCGACAATTGGGCCGACGAGCTGTACCTTGCCGTGGCGGGCTTCACCGGGGGCACGCTCTACTTCCTTGCCGAGAACACCGCTATCGACTACTCCATCACCTCCAACGTGGCATTGGTGGTATGTGTCACGCCCGTGCTCACTGCCCTGCTCACGAGCCTCTGCTACAAGGAGCGCATTACGGGGCGCCTCATCATAGGGTCGGCCGTGGCACTGCTGGGCGTAGGGTTCGTGATACTCAACGGCACAGTGCTCAAGATACACCCCCTGGGCGATGCCCTTGCCCTGGTAGCAGCCCTCGCCTGGGCAGTATATAGCGTGGTTGTGCGCCGCTTCGACGGCAAGTACACCACGTGGTTTGTCACCCGCAAGGTGTTCTTCTACGGCATCGTCACCATGATACCCTTCATGGCGGCGGGCATGGGCGGCGGGCTACATCCCGACAAGCTCACCATTCCAGTAGTGGTCGCCAACGTGCTCTTCCTTTCCGTAGTGGCCTCCATGCTCTGCTTCTACTCATGGAACCTCGTCCTGGAAAAGATAGGCACCATCCGTGCCTCCAACTACATGTATTCCCAACCCTTGGTATCGCTGGCCTGCTCGGTGGCCGTACTGGGCGAGCCCATCACCCATATCGCCCTGCTGGGTACGGCACTGATCCTTGTGGGCATCTACGTTGCCGAGCGGAAGTGAGACTACGGCAAGGTGCCCCCACACGCTCTGCACCATCCTCCCACCCCCGACAGTGGGCCGCTACTCAAATAGCCTTCCATTTCTTTGGTTATCAGGATTCTTTTACATAACTTTGCAATATAACCAAAGACATTCACCATGAGAAAGGAACAAGCCATCTTTGCCGCCGGATGCTTCTGGGGTGTACAGTATCAGCTACAACGCATGCCGGGCGTATTGGCCACCTCGGCAGGCTATATCGGAGGCCCCGAAGAGAACCCCCTATATGCCGACGTGAAGGCCCACCGCACCCATCACGTGGAGGCCGTATGGGTAGAGTATGACGCCGAGGCGGTGAGTTATGAAGCGCTATGCAAGTTGTTTTTCGAGATTCACGACCCCGCACAAACCGATGGCATAGGACCCGATATCGGGCCACAATACCGAAGCCAGATATTCTACCTTACCGACGAGCAGCGCCATATAGCCGAAGAGGTGATAGCCCTCCTGCGCAGCAAAGGGCATGAAGTGAACACCACACTACGCCCAGCACAGCACTTCTGGCATGGCGAGGAGTATCATCAGGACTACTATAACAAGACAGGCGAGGAGCCCTACTGCCACATCCGCACCAGAAAGTTCTGACCCATCACTCATCGCGGATAACCTGGACAAAAAACCGTCACCTCCGTTTTCCTGAAAAAACAATAGCTTATGAAAACACGCCTATCATTACTCGTTGCTACTGCTTTAGCCTGTATGCAATCCTGTGTACAAACGCCTGTACCTGATGCCGGCACAGCCCTGTTCGATAGTTTCTCCTACTCAGGAGCCGATACCTGCTACACCCATCACCCACTCACCGAGGAGGACGCCTTCTACAACCCCATCCTGCCCGGCTGGTACTCCGACCCCAGCGTATGCACCAATGGCAAGGGCGACTATTTCCTGGTGACCTCCACCTTCAGTTACTATCCGGGGGTACCCATCTTCCACAGCCGCGACCTGATGCACTGGGAGCAGGTGGGTCATGTGCTCGACCGCCCCAGCCAGCTACGCAACCTACAGCCCCAGCATGTGAGCGGCGGCATCTTTGCTCCTGCCATCGAGTACAACCCGCACAACGAGACCTACTATATGGTGACCACCAACGTGGGATGGGGCAACTTCTTCGTCACCACAAAGGATCCCTTTGGAGAATGGTCTGAGCCGATACGCCTGCCGACGGTAGGTGGCATCGACCCCTCCTTCTTCTTCGATGACGACGGACGTGCCTATATCGTGAACAACGATGATGCTCCCGACCGCAAGGCCGAGTACGACGGACACCGCACGATACGTATCCAAGAGTTCGACCCAGCTACCAACCGCACCGTCGGTGAGCGCAAGATTCTGGTCAACAAGGGAGCCCGCCCTGAGGATAACCCGATATGGATTGAAGGCCCGCACATGTACAAGATCAATGGCAAGTACTTCCTCATGTCAGCCGAGGGTGGTACAGGCGGTTGGCACTCCGAGGTTATCTTCCGCAGCGACTCACCCATGGGCCCCTTCGAGCCGTGGGAGAAGAATCCGATTCTCACCCAGCGCCATCTCGACCACAAGCGCCCCTACCCCATCACCTGTGCCGGCCATGCCGACCTCGTACAGGCCAAGGAGGGCGACTGGTGGGCCGTGTTTCTGGCTTGCCGCCCCATCGACAATCAGTTTGAGAACCTCGGGCGCGAGACCTTCATCATGCCCGTGCAGTGGAGCGACGACGGATTCCCCTACATGACTCAGGGCAGCGACATCGTGCCCCTCATCGTGCATCGCGACGGTGTGAAGCGCCAAGAGAGGTATGCCACCGCAGGCAACTTCGCCCACACGGATGAGTTTACCGATACGCTGCTTGCACAGGATTGGCACACCCTGCGCGGCCCTGCCACCGAACACTACTCGCTCACGGCTGTGCCAGGCTACCTCGCCTTGAAGTGTGCTCCCAAGCTCTCCACCGAGCGTGGCACGCCAGCCTTCGTAGGGCGCCGCATGCAGCATCACGCCTTCGAGAGCACCACAGAGATGCTCTTCGCCCCTGCCGACACGCTTGAGCGGGCAGGTATGGTGCTCTTCAAGGACGAGACCCACCAGTATCTCTTCGTCGTAGGCAACGACGGCACCAATAAGTATATCACTCTGGAGAAAGTTGGCCGACAAGGCACTGAAACCCTTGCCCAGCAAACCCTGACGGAGCAGAATCCTGCTATCACACTGAGGGTAGTATCCGACGGCAAGCACTATGCCTTCCACTACACCACGAAGAAAGGACGTTGGCAGACCCTCGCCGAGGAGGTCGATGCTGCTCACCTCTCTACCGCCCGTGCCGGAGGATTCACCGGCAGCTTGATAGGTCTGTATGCAACCAACAAATAAAAAGATATGAAGAAGCTACTCCCCATCATGCTATGCTGCATCGCCCTGCTTGGTGCATGCGGTACCCGCAAGGCCAGTGAGACCACGCTCAAGTCGGTATTGGCCGACAAGTTCTACATCGGCACTGCCCTCAACAGCTGGCAGGTAGCAGGGCGCGACTCCAACGCCACGGACATCGTCACCCGCCACTTCAACGCCATCGTAGCCGAGAATTGTATGAAGAGCGAGTCGCTACAGCCACGCGAGGGAGAGTTCCGCTTCCGTCAAGCCGATGAGTTCGTCGCTTTTGGCGAGCGCCACGGCATGCACATCACCGGGCACTGCCTCATCTGGCACTCGCAGCTGCCACGCTGGTTCTGCACCGACGAGCAGGGCAATAACATAAGCCCCGAGCTGCTGCGCCAGCGCATGAAAGCCCACATCAGCACCGTCGTGGGCCGCTACAAAGGGCGCGTCAAAGGGTGGGACGTGGTGAATGAGGCCATCATGGAAGACGGATCGTACCGCAAGAGCAAGTTCTATGAGATCTTGGGCGAAGAGTTTATCCCCCTTGCCTTCCAGTATGCCCATGAGGCTGACCCAGAAGCTGAGCTTTACTATAACGACTACAACATGTACTATCCCGGCAAGCGAAAGGCCGTATGCCAGCTGGTACGCCAGCTCAAGGAGCGTGGCCTGCGCATCGACGCAGTAGGCATGCAAGGACATATCGACATGCATCACCCCTCGTTGGAGGAGTTTGAGGCCAGCATCGAGGCCTATGCCGATGCAGGGGTGAAGGTGATGATTACCGAGTTCGACATGAGTGCCCTACCCTCACCATGGCAGTCGGCAAACCTCAGCGACACACTGAGCTACGAGCAGCGCATGAATCCCTACGTAGATGGTCTGCCCGACTCCATCTCTGCCCAGTGGAACGCCCGCATGATGGCGTATATGCAGCTCTTCATCCGCCATGCCGACGACATCACCCGCGTCACCACCTGGGGTGTCACCGACGGCAGTTCATGGAAGAACGGTTTCCCCATCCGCGGACGCACCGACTACCCGCTCTTCTTCGACCGCCAATACCGCCCGAAGCCCTTCGTGGAGGAACTCATCAGAAACAAAGAATCATAATCTTCCATACCGCTACCCGTATGAAACTCCTCAGCTATATTTTCGCCTTGCTGGTGGCATTGGCGACTACCACGCCTCTTCAGGCGGAAACAGCGCAACCGGACGAGAACTTCCACATATACCTCTGCTTCGGTCAGTCGAACATGGAGGGGTGTGGCCCTATAGAGGCACAGGACACGATGGGCATCAGCGACCGTTTCCTGATGATGGCTGCGGTGGATATGCCTCAGCTTGGGAGAATACGCGGAGAATGGTATAGGGCGGTGCCCCCACTTACCGTACCATATGGCGGACTGAGCCCTGCCGACTACTTCGGGCGTACCATGCTGGAGAACCTTCCCAAAGAGGTCAAGGTGGGCATCATCAACGTAGCAGTAGGCGGATGCAAAATCGAACTGTTCGATGAGGATGTCTGCTCCGATTACCTCAAAGGTCAGCCCGACTGGCTCAAGCAGAAGGCCCGCGACTACGACAACCACCCCTACCAGCGACTGATAACGCTGGCCCGCCAAGCACAGAAAGCGGGTGTCATCAAGGGCATACTGCTGCATCAGGGAGAGTCGAACACAGGCGACAGGGAATGGCCCCACAAGGTAAAGAAGGTGTATGAGCGCATGCTGACCGACTTGGGGCTCTCGGCCGAAGAGGTGCCTCTGATTGCCGGAGAGGTGATACATGCCTCACAGCAAGGTGCCTGTGCCTCCATGAACGAGATTATCGCCACACTACCCGAAGTAATCCCCACGGCACATGTCGTGTCATCGGACGGGTGTGCCTCGTCTGGCGACAAGCTGCACTTCACCTCCGAGGGCTACCGCATACTGGGACGACGCTATGCCCACACGCTCCTCTGCCATAACTACCGCAAGCAGGAGGGCACCTATCGCAATCCTATCCTCTATGCTGATGTTCCCGACATGTCGGTATGCTTCGACGGCAACCACTACTATATGGTAAGCACCACCATGCACCTCATGCCCGGCGCTCCCATCATGCGCTCGGCCGACATGCAGCATTGGGAAACTGTGAGCTACCTCTACCCTCGCATCGACGATGGCGACCGCTACGACCTTATCGACGGCACCGCCTACGGACAAGGGCAGTGGGCCTCCTCGATACGCTATCATGAGGGTAAGTTCTACGTCTGGTTCAGTGCTAACGGCCATCCCTGGCGCGGATTCGTATACACGGCAGACGACGCAGCCGGTCCGTGGACCCTGCACTCTCGCCCACCCCATCATCACGACGGTTCGCTCCTCTTCGATGACGACGGCCGTGTATACCTCTACCACGGCACAGGACGGCTCACCGAGTTTGCCCCCGACCTGAGCGGTCCGCTACCCGGTGGCATTGACATGACCATGTTCGAGCGCGATGCCGATGAACGGGGGCTTCTGGAGGGAAGCTCGGCCTTCAAGCACAACGGCAGGTACTACCTGATGATGATATCGATGGACTGGGGCATCCCCGGACGTGTACGCCGCGAAGTATGCTACCGTGCCGACAAGATTACCGGTCCCTATGAGAAGAGAGTGATACTGGAGACCCCCTTCGAGGAGTATGGCGGCGTAGGGCAAGGATGTATCGTGCAGGGGCATGGGGGCCGCTGGCATGGACTCATCTTCCAGGACCGCGACGGAGTGGGCCGTGTGCCCTGCCTGATGCCCTGCACCTGGATAGATGGTTGGCCCATCCTGGGCGACGAGCATGGGCGTATCCCCAACGACACCACACTCGACTACACATCGATGAGGGGCATCTGTGGCTCTGATGACTTCGATGGCAAAGAGCTATCGCTCTACTGGCAGTGGAACCACAACCCCATCGATGATGCCTGGAGCCTTACCGCACGGCGTGGTGCCCTACGACTCACGACGGCCCGCCTCGTGGAGAACCTCTTCGTAGCGCCCAACACCCTCACCCAACGTATGGTAGGCCCGTCGTGTAGCGGCACCGTATGCCTCGACCTCCGGCACATGCGCAACGGCGACCGCGCCGGACTGGCAGCCTTCAATGGCGACAGTGGTGTACTCACCATCGAGCAGGAGGGAGACAAGCGGAGCATCGTGGTGAGCGAGCAGCGCTCGCGCTTCGGCGAGGGACACAGCATCGTAGGGGTCGACACGGTAGAGTTAGCCCGCATCCCGCTGAAGCGTAGCAAGGTATACCTGCGCATCGACGGCACCTTCGGCAAGCCGCGCGACCTCGCCACCTTCTCATACAGCACCGACGGCAAGCGATACATCCCGATAGGACGTGCCGTAAGGATGAGCTTCGACTACCGCCGCATGTTCATGGGCAGCAAGTTTGCCATCTTCAACTACGCCACCAAAGAGACAGGCGGTTACGTGGATGTGCTGGACTTCAAGTATGAATAGAATGGCAACAAAGTCTTCCTATATCTCCTACTCAAAATAGAGAGTAAGCACAACCATACGGCTTGAAACACGATCGAGCGACTTCGTATATTTGAGGAGATCCTTGTAGGTAAGGTCGATACGATCCTTGACCAATAGATCGGTAAGTCCGAAACAGAACTTGATTTCAGGAATAAGCTTAAAGAAAGGGAGGTAAAGGTCACATCCCATACCCACTTCGAAGGCTAAATCAAACCGTCTAGTAAGAAGTTCCTTCTGCTTCTTTACAGTAAGATCAACCATTGGAGCTATACCAGTGACAACGTAGGGACGGTAGTTGTTAAAACGTTGAGCCGCATACTTCACATCGACAGGGACGGATATATAGGTAGACTTAATCGTCTGCTTCTGCTCAGCACCGCTAAGGTGATCACGGAAATAAACCATCTTGTCTCCAAAATGCATCGTGGGGATAAAGCGCAACGACAGATACTGCGTCAGGTACAACTCACCCAGCACACCGACAGAAAAACCTGGATTGTAAGCAGCCACATCGGCGAACCAACTTTCCTGCCCTCCCTCCTCGGTCATGTGAGTGTACCCATTGTGGGTGAACTCCAAATCCTGCATATGGAGGCCGAAGAGAAAACCATAGTGCCATCGGCGCATATCAATATACGGGCGATTCTGCACCTTGCGCTCTTGAGCAAAGTGCGGTTGAGGGAGCATTGCCGCAATCAGAAGGAACAAAATTCCCAATAGCCATGTATGTTGCACATGCTTAGTGGTGTTCATACCTCTATATAACGACCGTAAAAGGAATTTATTATTTAGACAACGTATAAATATAACAGAAAAGGCTTGAGCAAAAGAACATCGGGAGCATAAAAACATTACCTTTGTATCGTTAGTAGAATAATTAAACAATAATATTATGGCTTACGTAATTAATGATGACTGTATTAAGTGCGGTACTTGCGTAGACGAATGTCCCTCTGAGGCCATTTCTGAAGGCGATACCAAGTATGTAATCGACCCCGCTGCATGTGTTGACTGTGGCACATGTGCTGATGCATGCCCCTCTGAGGCTATTCATCCAGAATAACATACAGTCAGAAAAAAAGACTAAGAATAAAGGATGCCTTACGACGGCATCCTTTATTCTTTTATAACAGGCTTTTCAATTCAAGAAGCGAAGCAATAGTGTATGTAGGCGAGATACTCAGCAAGCGTTCATCGTCAAGCGACAATTGGTCTACATTATAGAATACCTGATCGAGGCCCACACGCTGTGCACCCATGATATCCACCTCAATGTTATCGCCTATCATAAGGGATTCGGCAACGGTAACCCCTGCAATCTGCAAGGCATATTCAAAAATAGCAGGATGGGGTTTGTTGAAACCTACGTCCTCGGAAAGAATTATACCGTCAAAATAATCGGCGATGCCTGCACTCTGCATCTTACGTGACTGCAACTCAGTGAAACCGTTCGACAGGATATACATCCTATACTTGGGGCGCAAGTAACCAAGCACTTCACGCGCATGGGGCATGAGACGATTCCCTAAAGGAAGACGCAACATGGCCTCGTCCCAAAAACGGGCACCAATAGCATCGGCATCAGGTACACCCACCACACGCAAAGGATGGGCATAACGCTCGGAATTGAGTTTCTCCTTACTGATCTTGCCCTCGGCATACAGTGCCCAAAGCTGCAAGTTATACTCTTCGTAAATTGCAAAATAATGCTCAAAGCTATCAAACCAGCGTTCGTAACCCAATAATTCATACACGACACGATACGCTTCCCGAGAGTTACCCGAGAAGTCATACAGGGTATTGTCAAGATCGATAAAGAGAGTCGTATATTGCTTCACCGGATATCAACGCACTTGAATGACCATA
Organism: Bacteroidales bacterium; assembly: GCA_015060865.1. Taxonomy (GTDB): domain Bacteria; phylum Bacteroidota; class Bacteroidia; order Bacteroidales; family Bacteroidaceae; genus UBA1189. The sequence continues at coordinate 130,555 of SUXS01000010.1, forward strand.
TAACGGGACACACTCCAAAAAGCCTCCGTATCAATCACATGCAAGGTAAGTTGCTTCAACTCATCTTTGGTGAACTCATACGAACCTACAGGATGTGTAGTTAGTAACTTAGCACGTTTGGCATAGAGAGGGAACACCTTATCCTCACGAATATCAATCTCCGTGAAGTATGATTTGTTGAACTCCGTAGAGGTAAGCACCTCACCCCTATTCAGGATATTCTGTTCCTTGAGCTCCTTCGCGGTACCATATACATACCATGCTGTGTTGATCTCAGCTGTCTGCTGTGCAATCTGCTCCTGTTGCAACTCTGTAATCTTCTGAAGAGCATTGACGTCGCCAGTGAGCATTACCACAGCACTGTCAAGCTCAGCAATACGGATATTCTTTTGTGCCAGCTCAGCTCGTAATGTAGTAATGCTGGCAACCTTCTCGTTCAACTCCTGCTTCAGATTCTCCAACACCTTACGCAGATTGGCTGTAGATTTGTCACTAACATCAAGTTTCCGTTGCAATTCCTCTATCAGACGACGGTTGTCAGCCATTTTCTGCTGTATGAATTGAATATCCTCCCTGAGATGCTGAGATTCAGTAGTCCCCTCTATTCCCTGTGAATTGACTGCTACACGACCCTCGGCCTCGTTAATGGCACGGAAGCCCTCCTGAACATCTGCAATAGACTTCATAGCCTCCTCAAGGGCCGCATTCTTCTCATCCAATGCTACAGTCAGAGAATCATTCTTTGCTGTAAGCTCCTTCTCGCGTTTAATATGGGTACAGCCCACAAGAGCTACGACACAGAGTGCCAAACAGAAATTTCTTTTCATACGTGTCATAATATATTCTTAACAAAAATGTTTTTACACAACTAAAAACAGAAAGTATTCTATTCTAGTTGAGGCAAAATTAAAGATTCTATTCCTATCCTCCAAACATATAATAAAAAAAATGGATAGTCAGGCCAACCCAGGCATATTCACGTATATTTATTCCGTACAAAGGAGGCATAAAGATTATTTCCGCTTACCCATAAGCAGTGTATCTTTCCCATAGAAAAAACAAGAGGAGTCATCCTTTCGGACAACTCCTCTCCTGAAAACGGCGGCTACCTACTCTCCCACTTGCGCAGTACCATCGGCGCGGTCGGGCTTAACTTCTCTGTTCGGAATGGGAAGAGGTGGAACCCCGACACTATAACCACCTGAATGCTATTA
>SUXS01000024.1 GCA_015060865.1 Bacteroidales bacterium
AGAAAGGGAAATTGTTTGGATAATGCTGTAATGGAAAATTTCTTTGGCATTATGAAGTCTGAATTGCTATATTTGCAACAGTTTTCGGATATGGAGGTTTTCAAATGTGAACTAAGAAAGTATATCAGCTACTATAACAACGAACGAATTAAACTAAAATTAAACGGAAAGAGTCCGGTGCAATACCGAACTCCGTATCAATAAACATATTTAATAATCCGTCCAATTTCTTGGGGTCAGTACAAACCCAGGTATCGGTCTTTATTTGTCAATACCACAGCGTATTACAAGCAACTACCGACACCTCAGCTAAAATCTCCAAACTTAGAAATTCTCTGCTTCTCACCCTTCCTTGCCATACGCCGCAAACCCTATCGGCTTACGATCGATGGGAGTTTGTTTCTGTTTATCGGCCAATTGCGAAAGAGCCAAATAGATATCATCAAGTTCGCGGCGTGTATCTTCGCTAAGGTCGTTGATAGCGGCAATAGTATCTTCACTGCCCTGTTCCAAAGCCTTCATCCGTTGCTCGAGTTCTTCAATCTCTTTGATAGTACCATTGGCAGAGGTGAGATACTGGCACACGGTGACGAAAGCACGCATGATGTTGATGTTTATTTCAATAGCTGTTTCGTTGTTCAGCACCGATGAAAGCATAGCCACGCCCTGCTCAGTGAAAGCAAACGGCATGTAGCGTGTACCACCCCGTTCGTTTGAGGTCACAAATTGAAATCTTGAAAATTCTTCCCTCTTCATCAGCTGCCTCAGCAATGCTGACTAAAGTTGGTTATTGTTTATCGAGACGGCACCCAATAAGAGAGTAATTCCTATCTACGTTGGCGACGTACAGTGAGTGTTTGCCCACTATTGCTTGCCTTAGATGACGAAGGGGATTTACGCTGACGTGAAGTACGCACAGAGGCTTTCTTTTCCGAATTTTCAGTCTTTTTTTCCGTAGCTCTTGGCTTACGGGCCGCGCTGCGCACTGATTTCTTTTCGGCCTTTGTGTCGGTTGCTGTGGCTGTGGTGTCTGGCTCTTCTATACCCCAGAGCTTATTTTCAAAGGTAACGAGCTCCTTCTCTATACGCTGCTGCTCGGCCTTCATGGCGGTATCGTTGGGGCAGTATTGGGCCAAAAGCTTGTTTTGCAGGTTGGCGGTCTTGTAGATGTCGCCCTCGTAGAGGCTGCGCACGAAATAGTCGTCGATGCTCATGTTCGACACGTTGTTGTAGCTGCTGGTCATGAGGGGTGTCATGCCGAGGTAGGGGCTCACCTCGTCGTAGTTGAGCCAGAACATGGGGTACTTGGTGGTCTCGCTACCGAAGTCGCCACTGCGGTGCAGCACGGGGCAGATGGCAGTGACGCGGGTGGTGTAGGTAGCTGTACGCTGGTCGTAGAACGAGCTTTCCTTGATGAAGTAGCTGAGCACCTCACCCGAGGGGATGTCGCTGTCGGCAATGGTAAGCTTGCCGTCCTTCTCCTCGTAGTAGATGTAGAACTTGTCGAGCATGTCGGTCACCTTGTACTTATTGTCCTCGGTGAAGAGCTCGTTACCGTCGGAGCGGTACTCGTAGGCAGGCACCTTGCCGTCGGCCACGAGGCGGATGATGAGGGTGAAGAGGTTGACACGGTCGCCCAACGGCTCTACGGGATAGTAGAGGGCGGCGTTCTTCTCCTTGGTCATGTCGAGGGTACGGTAGATGTCGCGCTTCCACACCACATCGGTGGGAGCGGGCATCTGGGCCGTATACTGTGCCTTGGCACGCTCGCTGAGCGAGGTCTCGCTCTTCTTCTCGGCTTCTGCCTGTGCCTTGAGCCGTGCCTTGGGTTGTGCTACGGTACCCTGTGCACAGAGGAGCAGGGCTACAATTGCTATGAGGGATTTCGTTTTCATATCGTTGTTATTTTTAGGTGCTCGAAGTACTCGGAGTTCTCTGAGAGCTTGGAGTACTCGGACTATTAATTTAGTTTATTATCACTTCCAGGGTCGATGGCAGCTGGCGCTCTATACCGTCGGGGCCTACGGCCTTCACGCTGGAGATGTAGAAGCGCTTGCCACGGGTGAGGCGGCGGAAGGTATTCTTCTGGCGTTCCGAGAAGTTGGCTCCGTTGGAGAGCTCGGGCATGGCATTACCCATGTTATCGAACGTTACAGTCTCGAAGCTGATGACACGGAAGCCGATGTTGAGCAGGCCGTCATCAATAGCAGCGATGATGCCCTCGGCACTCATCAGGGCCTGCTTGCTGAGCTTGGTGCCACCGCCACGGTAGCGCTGGGTGACGCCCTTGTCGTCCTTATATTCGATGAAGGGGGTAGGGTCGGGCAACTGGCGCACACGGAAGGTGTACTCGCCCATGCTCATCTGACGGCCGCTCTGCTCGGCACTCACGGCGATGACCACATCGGAGCCTACCCTGGTGGGGTGGGCAATGAACCCACCCGCTACAGCACGCAGGGTACCGTTGCCATTGGCGATGCGGGCCGACACCTTATTGTTGGGTACGCCCGGCACGGAGATGGCGATGGGGTTGTCGTAGCCGGCATAGAGCACGTTCATCATCGAGGCCGATACGGTAGCGATAGGATCAACCACGGTGTACTTCTGCGAGAAGTCGCGACGTACGGTCTCTCCCGAGCCATCGTTGAGCTCAAGGTAACCGTTGAGGGTGAAGTCGCCCGTACTGTTGCAGGGCACCTCATACCAACCGTTCTCAGTCTCTACGAGTTGGTCGTTGATATAGATATTGGGGCGCTGAGTAGTATCCACAGCAGCCATGATGATGCGGGCACCAAAGGTGTTGCCGCGTACTACATTCTGTGAGGTGGGAATGACGTAGGCGCTGAGCTCGTTGACACGTACGTCGGTGGCGTCGATGTTGACGTTGAGGTCGTGCAGGATCTCACCCTCGGCATAGCGTACGTCGTTCTGGAACTTGGTGAGCAGCGTTACGGCAGCCGCCACGGGCATGTTCTCGAAGTTGTATTGCTGCCAGTTCTTACCCAGTGAGTTCTCGGTCTGAGGTACTGAGGTATCGAAGTTGTCACTAATGATGCGTTGCTGTACAGTGTCGGTAATCATCGTCACCACCTGGTTGCGGTAGTTGTTGATCACCTCATAGAGCTTACCACCCTCGCCCGTACCAGGAGCCAGCATCACGAAGTTGGCGGCTTCGAGGTTCTCCTTGTTCTTGATGTTGCGTACATCGGCCTTCTTGCCGTCGGCCTCACGTACCATGCGTACTTTGAGTTCCTCGGCATAGTTATAGGCCGAGTCGGATAGCTCCTTCACACGCTTTGCCTTGGCATACCACTCGCCCACCTTCTCGGGGTTCTTGGCCATCTGTGCCTCAAAGTCCTGAAAGATCGCAAGGTTCTGCTTGGTAGCGTTGTCTGTACTGCGGCTGAGCCCTGAGTCAACGATGGTGAAGCCGTTGAGTACATCGGACGACACGTTGAGGGCAAGCATCGCCATCAGCACGATGTACATCAAGTTGATCATTCGCTGACGGGGTGTCAGCTTTTTCTTTCCTGCGCTCATAGTGCGTGTGTGTTAGGCTTCCTTACTCTGTTCGTCGGCATTGCGGCCTACCTTCATGTTGACGGTCATCGACTGCAGCATGCGGTCGTATACCTGGTTGAGTTCCTCAATCTGCTCGGCCATGCGGCGTGTCTGCTCATTGACGAGATCTATATTGCCAATCTGTGAGCCGAGGCTCTTGAGATGCATCTCGTAGATGGTGTTGATGGAGGTAAGGTTGCGGCTCAGACGCTCTACCTCGTCGGCACTGGCCTCAAGCTGCGACGACTGGTCGGAAATATGCTGGAACGACTCGGTGAGCTCGCGCAACTTCTCGATATAGTCTTGTGTCACCTGTTGCAACTCGGGCACATCGACCTTGCCATCAACGACAGGCACTACAGGCTGGGTTGCGGCAACGGCATTAGAGCCAGCAACGGCGGCTCCTGCGGGAGCAGCATTGCCCTGTGCTGCGGCCATAGCAGCATTGGCTGCCGCGAGGTTGGCCATAGCATTCAAGGCATCAGCATCCAACTGAGGTGCTGCTGTGGAAGAACCGACACCGTCGGTTCCTACGGGTACAGCACTGTTTGCTATAGGAGCACCACCAATGATGACGGGTCCTCCAGTGGCGGCAGGGGCATCATCAGCACTTTTTGTGCTTGCCTGGCGCTCAAAGCCATTGACGATAAAGGTGAGCACCTCGGTACCCATACCAATAAAGAGCATCAGGTCGGCACCGCTGATATGGGTGAGCTTGAAAAGGGCACCCAAGATTACGATAGCGGCACCCCAGCTGTAGAGGTAGTTCAATATGGTCTGTCCCTTCTGTGTCTCCAGGAAATCCTGGAAGCGGGAAATCATGCTTTTGTTCTGTTTCATTGTGGTATTTTATTATGGGAGCTTTAGGGGATTAAAGGCTATTAAAGTGTTGTTGAACTCCTAATCCCTAACTCCAAATTCCTAATTATTTCCTTGCTGTCCCTACATAGGAGCGTACACAGCGGAAGCCAATGTAGGAGCGTGTCTCATTCTGATATTCGTAGGTACGCGAAACGGATTGGATAAACTTTTCAGGATCTTTCCATGAACCGCCGCGCACGGTTTTCTTCTTCATATAATAGGGGTCCTCCTTAGCTGCATTGTAGAAGAGCTCGGGGTTCATGTCGCTCATCTGGAGTACACCCGCCTCGGTGTATACGGTCGATGTCCATTCGGCTACATTGCCCGCCATGTCGAAGAGGCCGTGGCTGTTGGCCGAGTAGGAGCCAACCTTCGTGGTGATGAGGCTGCCGTCCTTGGTGTAGTTGCCGCGCTCAGGCTTGAAGTTGGCGTAGAAGCATCCCTCGTCGCTCTTGGTGCCGTCCTGCATCCAGGGGAAGAGTGTGCCCTCCTTGCCACGAGCGGCATATTCCCATTCGGCCTCTGTAGGGAGGCGATAGCGCTGTACATACTTGGCTTGTGAACCGAGACCACGCAAGAGGTAGTCGGTACGCCATGCGCAGAAGGCATTGGCCTGCTCCCAGCTCACGCCCACCACAGGATAGTCATTGTAGTTGGGGTGGTTGAAGTAGAGCTGCATATACATCTCGTTGTTGGCATTGGGAAAATCGTTGACCCAGCAGGTGGTGTCGGGGAAGATATTCACGATATAGGTGTTCACAAAGTCGTGAGGACCTGATAGTGGACGATTAATAGTCTCGCGTACAATCTGTCCATCCTCATTGATATAGGCGGTATCTTTAGAGATCATAATCACCTCGTCGGGGTTGACCTTTACATCCGTATTGCGCACTCGCTTGGCTGCATCGAGCTGATTCTTGCGTAGTGCGGCTTGGGTATAGTCTACGATTTCATAGCGATAGTTCATCTGTCGTGGGTCAAGTTCGAGTGCCCCAGTATAGGGATTGCGCTTATACACGCTTTGGATAGCGATAAGCTGATCCTCTGTAGCCTTGCGCCAAGGGATGGGTTTCTTCCAATTGAGGTACGGAGTAATGGGCTCGCCATACTCATCCTCTTCGATTTTATAGGTCTCGTCGCCACCGTATGCGGGGTCGGCCAGACGCTCACGGATGATAGAGTCGCGCACCCAGTGTACAAACTGGCGGTACTCGGCATTGGTTATCTCGGTATCGTCCATCCAGAACGACTCCACAGAAATCTCTTTATACGGAGCATTCGAGCCCCAGAGAGTATCGGTGTCCTCTTCTCCCAACTTGAGCGAACCGCGTGGAACGAGCACCATACCAAAAGGTGCAGGCTCGTTGAATGATGCAGAGCGGGAACCTGTGAGCTCACCACCTGCAGCCATAGAGGCATTGCTCGACCCCATACAAGAGGTCAGTAGTGCAGCTGCGGCTATGCCCATAATCCATTTTGTCTTCATACGAGTTATAATATACGTATACTTTTATGTTTGTTCTTTCCTTTTTTAAATAGGTCCAAGTCCATCACATAGCCCACATACAGGTCGTGACTCCCATGGATGAGTCCCACACCCGAGGTAAAGAGTTCGTAGGCATAGCCAAACGATACGCTGTTGATCTCTCCTCCGAGGAGTATGGCCACCGATGTCATAGGGCTGTAGGTAAGGCCCGCGTAGTAGCGCTTCTCGTCGTAGGTGTAGGTGCCTCGCAGCGTGAGGTCGGCCCGCCATGCTTGCAGGTCGGTCATCACTTGCATTGAAGGCTGTATGGATAATAACGGATTCTTTAGCTGAATATTGCATCCACCGCTGAAATAAAAAGTGGGATCTATCTTTATCTCATGCGTTTCGCCAAGCTCGATGGTAGGTGCAGTGACGTGCATCACCGACAAACCTGCATAGAAGAGGCGGTGGGTGTAGTGCACGCCTGCGGTGAGGTCGAGCCCCATGCCGTCGATCTCTGATGAGGGGAAGGCATCGTCGCCTGCCTCTTCGGCTTCGACCTTCGAACCATCGAATTTCTGCTCCAGCGACCCCACACTGACACCTATTGCCATACGTCCGCTCCACAGGTTGAACTGATAGGCATAGCCCGCAAAGAGACGTTGGTTGGTGAAGAGACCTATAGACTCATTGTAGAGGTTGGCGCTCACAGCCTGATTCTTCTTTTCTGTAGGGAGCACCATATCGGCCCCTATAAGCATCGTTGCAGGGGCGTTGGTATAGCCAGCCATCTGCATGGCGTAGGTGCCATACATATTGAGTCGTCCGCTCAGCCCTGCCACGGCAGGATTGTAGTAGCCCTGTAGTGCCCAGTAGTGAGTGAAGTGTGTGTCAAACTGTGCCCGAGCCGCTACGGCAGCAAGCAGCAGTGATAGGGTCAATATGACTTTTCTAACTGACATTACCTATTAATAACGAAAAGTTGGATATTTTAGTATTCTTTTCATAAAGTTATCTAACCAACACATGAGATTGGAGTAAAAATAAACTAGAGATTTCCTTGAATTTAAAATAAACACCTTGCCTAAACTACTCTTCACAAAGTAATTATAAGACATCGTATCATCGATAAAAAATATTTATAAGAAAAAGAGAGTTTGTGCGTGTATTTATCGCAGTTTGTGTTATCTTTGCGTTTGTTTTATTAGAAAAATATTGCGGAATGAAAACCCTTGAAAAAATTTATGCAGAAAAACTGCTGAGAATCAAAGCCATCAAGTTACAACCATCTAACCCCTTTACATGGGCATCAGGTTGGAAGTCGCCTTTCTATTGCGACAACAGAAAAACACTCTCTTATCCTGGATTACGTGACTTCATCAAGATTGAATTTGCACGCGTCATTCAGGAGCGTTTTGGACAAGTAGATGCCATTGCGGGTGTTGCCACAGGTGCCATTGCTATGGGTGCCCTCGTAGCTGATTTGCTCAATCTGCCTTTCGTATATGTACGTTCGTCTCCCAAAGATCATGGATTGGAGAACCTCATTGAAGGCGACTTGCGTCCCAGCATGAAGGTGGTAGTAGTAGAAGACCTCATCTCAACAGGCGGAAGTAGCCTCAAGGCAGTACAAGCTATTCGTAACAACGGATGTGAGGTGATTGGTATGGTAGCATCATATACCTATGGATTTGACGTAGCAGAAAAGGCTTTCAAGGATGCCGATGTGAAACTCATCACACTGACAAACTACGAAGCTGTGCTTGAAGTTGCTCAAAAAACAGGCTATATCACCGAAGATGAATTGCCTATGCTTGATGAATGGCGCAAGGACCCCGCTCATTGGAACGGATAAAAGCCTACAAGAATGAATCAATTTGAAAGCCAAATAGTAGCTATTCCTTATAGCCAACAACGGGTATACAATATGCTCTCGGACCTCTCGCACTTAGAGAGTGTGAAAGATCGTATACCACAAGATAAAGTAAAGGAACTGAAATTTGATAGCGACACGGTAAGCATAAATGTACTTCCTGTGGGCGATATAGTTTTTAAAGTAGTGGAACGGGAAGAACCCAAATGTGTGAAGCTCGAAGCCACGACATCACCTATCCCACTCACATTATGGATACAGATGTTACCAACAGCCGAAGAAGCCAGTAAAATGAAATTGACATTACGCACAGAACTCAATCCCTTTATCAAAGGTATGGTGCAAAAGCCACTTCAGGAAGGTCTTGAAAAAATGGCTGAGATGCTTTCAAAAATAACCTACTGAACATAACACTCGATACGGATTTTGCATGCAAAATCCGTATCGAGTTTAGATATATTATGCTAGTCAAAGTATACGGAGCAGCAGTACAAGGTGTAGATGCCACCATAGTCACCATTGAAGTAAACACGTCAAAGGGGATAAAATTTTTTCTTGTAGGACTCCCTGATACTGCCGTCAAAGAAAGCTACGAACGTATAAGAGCAGCCTTACTTAATACCGGATATAAGATAGCACGCAATCAGATAACCGTCAACATGGCTCCTGCCGATATACGAAAGGAGGGGTCGGCCTATGACCTTCCTATTGCCATTGGAATATTGGCCGCAGGAGAGGAAATCACAAACGACAAACTATCTCGTTACCTCATCATGGGTGAGTTGGGACTTGACGGTAATCTCATGCCCATCAAAGGAGCACTACCTATTGCTATTAAAGCACGGGAATTGGGTTACGAGGGATTTATCCTTCCTAATCAAAATGCACGGGAAGCGGCTGTAGTGAACAATCTAAATGTATATGGTGTTGACAATATAGTTCAAGTAGTACGTTTCCTTAACGGAGAGGACACATTGGAACCTACCATCGTAAATACCCGTGAAGAGTTCTTTGCACATCAGAATCAGTTTGAATTTGACTTTGCCGATGTCAAAGGACAAGAAAACGTAAAGCGTGCCTTTGAAGTAGCTGCTGCCGGCTCACACAATATTATTCTCATAGGACCACCTGGCTCAGGCAAGTCAATGATGGCCAAGCGCCTACCATCTATACTTCCTCCTTTATCGCTTTCTGAAAGTCTGGAGACCACCAAGATACACTCAGTGGCAGGACGTCTCGGAAAGGATGCATCGCTTGTAGCTATACGTCCCTTCCGCAGTCCACATCATACGATTTCATCTGTGGCCCTTGTAGGAGGAGGTACCAATCCGCAACCAGGCGAAATAAGCCTTGCTCATAATGGTGTATTATTTTGCGACGAGCTGCCCGAGTTTAACAGAAGTGTACTGGAGATGCTTCGCCAACCACTGGAAGACAGACATATCACCATTGCCCGAGCAAAGTATAGCATAGACTATCCGGCTAATTTCATGATGGTGGCCTCGATGAACCCTTGCCCTTGCGGATATTACAACCACCCCACCAAAGCGTGTGTATGTAGCCCATCGCAAGTGCACAAATACCTCAACAAGATTAGTGGACCGCTACTTGACCGTATAGATATCCAAGTAGAAATAGTGCCTGTACCATTCGATGAGTTAACAAAAAACACATCTTCTGAAAGCAGTGCCAACATACGGGAACGAGTAATCAAAGCACGTCATATACAAGCTTTACGCTTTGCTGAAGAACCAGGAATCCACTGCAATGCACAAATGACCCCACGTCTACTACAGAAATATGCACAACCTGACGAGCGAGGCAAAATCATGCTACAAAATGCCATGGAACGCCTAAATCTTTCAGCACGCGCCTATGACCGCATACTCAAAGTAGCAAGAACCATCGCCGATCTTGATAATAGCGAATTGGTACAACCCACACACATAGCTGAAGCTATTAGCTACCGTAGTCTTGACCGAGAGAGTTGGGGAGGATAACCTCAGTAAGCTATATGCTAATAATCATCCCAGAAATCTTAGTCATAAACAGTATCACTACCTAAAAATAGCCGCCGAAAATTTCGGCGGCTATTTTTATATAATCTATTGATAATATTATTAACTGAATCTAAACAGACTACTTTTCAATGTCAAGTAATTCCACTTCGAAAATGAGAGTAGAGAAAGGCTGAATAGTACCTGTATTTCGGCTACCATAAGCCAATTCCTGAGGAATATAAAGCATCCATTTAGAACCTACAGGCATTAAGGTTAGAGCCTCTGTCCATCCTGAAATAACTTGAGTAACACCAAATGTGGCAGGTTCGTTACGCTTGTATGAACTGTCAAATTCAGTCCCGTCAATAAGTGTTCCGCGATAATGTACTTTCACTCTGTCAGTCTTTGCTGGTACGGCTCCTTTACCCTCTGTGATGACCTTGTAGCAAAGACCGCTCTCCGTCTTTACTACACCTTCCGTCTTAGCAATCGAATCAAGGAAAGCAATGCCCTCAGCCTTGTTAGCACCAAACTCCTCCTCAAAACGTTCATTCTTGAGCTCTTCCATGAGACGCATTGCAACTTGCTGTGCCTCCATGGGATGCATAAGTTGTCCTTTTTCAGTTACACCAGCTACAAAACCTGCCATGAAATTATTCTTGTTAAGCTCACCATTCTCCCCGAAAACATCACGAGTAATACCTGGAATAATCTGATTTGATACCTGCTGACCTATCTGGATACCTGTATAGAAAGCGCCTTTCTTCGCATTCTCACCAACCTTGATACCCTCTTTCAGTCCCTTCACAAAATCAGCCATATAAAGAGTGTCGACACCCATACGATAGACAAGGAAGCTCTTCAACCCCTGAGTTTGCGCCAAACCCATAGCATAAGAGAACGTATCTATTTGGGCTGTGAGATTGTTTGTTGAATCAGTATTTTCTTGAATAACTTTCATGAGTCTCTTGGTTGTTTCCTGTGCCGTAGCAGGTTCCATCTTTTGTCCCTTTTCAGTTACACCAGCAATGAAGGCTTCAGTAAAGTTTTTCTTATTAAGTTGTTGACCTTCTTTACCTTCAAATATCTGCATATTCATCCCTGGTATGATTTCATTTACTACCTGCTGGCCTATCTGTGTACCAGAATAGTATGCATTCTTCTTCTCGTCAACATCTGATGCTGCAAGTACACCATCAACAAATTGATCCATATAAGTGGTATCCATATCCATGCGAGCCACAAGATAATCCTTCAAACCTTGTGTCTGCGCTATACCAATAGCATAAGAAAATGAGTCTACTTTTGTAGCTCCATTGAGGTCAACCTTGGGAGCGGTAGCACCACAACTTACGATAAATCCCGCTACGAGGGCCATTGTTACTGAAAAAATACTTTTCTTCATGATTTTTGTTTTTTATAATAATTATAACACATTCAATAATTCTACCTCAAAAACTAGTGTACTGTAAGGAGGTATAGCACCACCTGCACCCTGCTCACCATAACCAAGATTATAAGGAATATAGAGTTTCCACTTATCACCCTCACTCATCAACTGAAGAGCCTCTACCCATCCTGAAATCACCTGATTGACACCAAACACAGCTGGCTCGCCACGCTGAATAGAGCTATCAAAGAGAGTACCATCAACCAAGCGACCCTCATAATGACAACGTACCTTGTCGGTAGCGTTCGGCTTACGACCTTCACCGGATTTCAAAACCTCATATTGCAGTCCACTAGGTAATGTAACCACACCAGGACGCTCCTTGTTCATTTTCAAAAACATCTCACCCTGCTCAATTGCAGCAGCATGAGCTTGCTTCTCCATTTCTGAAAAATGTGCATTTACAATCTGCTGTGCTTCACTAAAACTGAGTGCAGTCTCCTTTCCTTCCAGCACATCACGAATTGCTTGTACAAAGTCATCTACACTTACGGCAGCTCCCATAGAGAGCAGTTGCTGCGCGATGCCAAGCCCAAGACCATAACTGAATTTATCCATAATAATTATCCGTTGATTCAAAAAACGGGCAAGTTTACGCTTTTTATCTGAATCTTAACGGATTCTTGGATGTATTTTTTGTTATTTTTACATTTGAAAGATCAAATTGCAGGCAAGCTGTTACCATTTATTTTTCTATAAAGGTCAAGTGCAAATACATCTGTCATACCTGACAAGTAGTCAAAAACAGCTTGAACCTTTCCATAAAGAGTAGAAGCATACATGTCATACTGCTCACTCACCCGATCAATAAGCAAACGGGAATAGGCTTTTTCTGGATGCATCGTTGCATCTACCATCAATTCTATAAGTGTATTGATAATTCTAAAACCTGCCAATTCTATGTCCAAGACATCACGCGAACGATATATCTTCTGTACAGAAATCTCAGAACAAGATTTATACGCATCCTTGCATCGTGGGGTTATATGCTTTATAAGACTTCCCTCAAAAGAACCCTGTAGAATCTCTTTCTCATGCAGAACAAAAGCTTCTGCACATTCATCAATTAGAATACCTATAATTTTAGAACGCAAATAAGCTATCTGCTCATTCTTATCTGTAACCATATTGAACACCTCTTCAATACGGCACTTGTAACCATCATCCACAAAAGAAAGAAGAAGATCTACCGTGTCTTTATGAGTGAGAATCTTCAATTTGTAGGCATCCTCAATATCCATTAGCTGATAACATATATCATCAGCTGCTTCCACCAAATATACAAGAGGATATCGGCAATATTTAAGAGGAGCACCGGCAGGACTCAAACAAATAAGCCCCAATTCATCAGCAATAGTACGAAAAGTTTCCGCTTCGGTCTGGAAGAAACCAAATTTTGGTTTACCATTTGCATAATGAGATGAATACGGATATTTTACTATAGATGCCAAAGTTGAATAAGTTAGTGCAAATCCACCATGTCGCCTACCCTTAAACTGATGAACCAATAGGCGGAAAGCATTGGCATTACCCTCAAAATGAATTATGTCATCCCACTCCTCTGAAGTAAAATGTTCTTTCAATTTCTTACCTTCTCCTTCCGAAAAATAAGTAGAAATAGCTCGTTCTCCCGAATGACCAAAAGGTGGATTGCCAAGATCATGAGCTAAACAAGCAGCCGAAACAATGCAACCAATATCTTCTATCAATGAATCAACCAGCTCTGGATATTTATTTGTAAGCATACGGCTAACCTTGTTACCTAACGAACGCCCCACACATGAAACCTCAAGGCTATGTGTCAATCTGTTATGCACAAATACGCTTCCAGGTAGAGGAAACACTTGTGTCTTATTTTGCAAACGGCGAAAAGGAGCCGAAAAAACTAAACGATCATAATCACGTAAAAACTCAGAACGGCCATCAGACTCTAATACATGATAAGCCTCCATTCCAAGCCGTTTTGTCGATATCAACGTTTTCCAATCCATCATATACCCAAAAAATTAATAAACAATCCCCCGTAAGAAGTAAAAAAGTAAGGGGTAACTCAAAATCCTTTTAAGCTACCCCTTCACATTTTATCTCACCCACACTTTCTTTCCATTGACAATATATAAACCAGAAGGTAATCCTTCGAGATTGGTAGCAGCGGAACGTACACAAACACCAGTAACACTATAGACATCAGCTGGATAATTATCGTTTACTGGCGATGTAGGCGCATCAATGCCATTCACAATACTCTCATCTATTGATCCATAATAGTAAATTCTGAAATTGTCAAAAATCGTCCAATATGAATCTGCTGAGCTAGCACATTTCAGACCTATTTTGAGGTTTTTACCATCCTCTGCTACAGAAGTGATAAGGGCATTGTCATACAATCCTTTAGCAAAATACAAATTTGCGGCCTGCATATTATTAGGAACATAACGGGGAGGTATGTCAGTAACTTGAATCTCATCTCCCCCAAGTTTGTTAGTACGGGCCTCTGAAGCTATATGTTGTATTGTTTTTGATTCAGTACCTGCATAAAGTTTGGTAGTCACTTTGTTGGTTCCTGCAATATAATCTGCATAAGTAGTCACTGCATTACCAGGACGCTGATATGCTTGCACGCGTATCTGATAAGTACCTGCAGGCAACGAAATAAGCGTTTGATTAAAATCAAATGTTTTCTGGAAATACTCCATACAAGAAAAACTTAAGGTAGGAGAATCGGACCATCCTTCCGAATTATCAATAGCAGCATTGACTATCATATAAGTGAGATCAAAAGGATGAGCAGCATCAATAGGAGTGGCATGACATAGGAATGTGTATAATGCCTCTTTAGCAACAGCTATAAGTGTATTAACCTCCTCGGGATCTGTTAATGCATCTCGCTTGGATTCAATATCACTAACTACTGCATGAATGGCTGCATCAACACCTTCGATTTCCTCTGTATGCGGCACAGCTACAATACCCTTAATACGCTCAAGAATATCATCAAGTTCGACAAGATAAGCACTTATACGTGCTGTCTCAAAACGAACTGCTTGATCAGCAGTAAGAAACAACCAACGCTGAATGGAAGCAGCATTACCGAGATTAAACGCTGCAGTAGCCACAGTTCCTTTATTAGAAGCTACAAGAGTTGTTGGATTAAGTTTGTGCTCTGGATGAATAATCCAATACCCACGCAAGTTCATTTCACTATCATCACTACCAACAGTAACATCTACACGTGAACGCATCAAATGGAAATTATCATTAACTGTTATAGAACTACGTACTGCTGTACGGATACCATTTGTACCTGTACCATTATAGGTAATATAACGTCCTGTAGCGGCATTGCGCAATTGATAATAGCTGTTGGTAGGATTAAAGGTAATATACCAAGCAGCACTGTCATTGGCAAGTGCCGTAGCGGCATTCATCTCCTTCCAAACAAGATAACCTTTGGTATTTTGCACAAGATATGAGGAATAAAGTCCATACTTATCATTTTCATTCT
This sequence comes from Bacteroidales bacterium, assembly GCA_015060865.1. Lineage (GTDB taxonomy): Bacteria > Bacteroidota > Bacteroidia > Bacteroidales > Bacteroidaceae > UBA1189. Next base: position 14,719 of record SUXS01000024.1, read on the forward strand.
TGATGTAATACTTGATGGTATCCTCCTGCTCAAACACATAAGCAGGAGTAGCAAATCCGCCTGTAGGAGGCAGACCATCCTCACCGAGTGCCTGATAGATAAGCGTGTTACAGATGTAGAGAATAGGCTGACCATTGTCTTCGTGCGCGCCATTAACACCATAGGGCCACATATGAGTACCGTCACCAGTCATTACAGCCGTAGAACTGTTGTCAAGGAAACGCAGCACTTCTGTTGCACGATCACCCAACCAGTCACCACGTCCACTACCAGCACGCATTGGCGAATTTCCATCGTTCCAAATGCTATGGGTTCCTACACCGATGGCATGACCTAATTCGTGCAAAATGGTACCGGTACGCTGATACGAGGCATTGGGACCTACACGCATCCAACCACCATATGAGCAGTCGGCCGTAGGTGTACCCGAACCATAATGCACCTGTGTAGTAAGGCCATTTATGCTGGTATAGGTGTTCAGATAATTCACGGCATCCTCCACAGCAGTGGCAATACGTTCGTTGGCAGCAGCATCGGCACCGTAGTCATAGGTCCATTTCACCTTACCTGCGGGCAGGGTAATCACTTTCTTTACCTCACCATAGCCTACAGCATAGTCCTTGGTCATTGCATATGCACGTACATAATATATAGTAGATGGATCTAGATTCTCCATTGCATAGATACGTCCACTTTGTGAATAATATTTGGTGGAACGATTGTCAAGCACGGTAGGATTAGGTTCCGTACTCCAACAGAAACCTTGTTCTAATAAATTTGTACCACTTACAGTACTACGACCTAAAGCTACAGTAGAACCTCGAGCAACATAATGATGTGTTGTGACAGTAGGAACAGTACCTGTAGCATTAAGCACCCTATATTTAAAAATTGCATTCTTAAGTTCTTCTGTAGCTACATCCATAGCTTCGGAAGTTGTTTCCGACTCATTTGCTGTCTGACGTGCTTTGTTTATGGTTTCTTGCAATTCGGCAGCTCCATTACCAGTACCATCAGCGTAAAGTAAAACAGCTTCGTCAATAACTGCCAATAGATTGGTATGGGCTGTTTTCAACTTTTTGTATAATGCTACAGCTGAATTTAATTCCATTGTAGCAGTATCTAATTGTGAAGCTGTTGCTTCTGTATTATTTACAATCTCTGTAGCTTTGTCTATAGCTGACTGTAAATCAGAAGCTCCATATCCTGTACCATCACCTAACTGAGCTGTAGCTGTCTTTATAGCCTTCTGCAAATTAGAGTAGGCATCCTGTAAAGTCTCAAAAATTTCCACTGCTTCATTAAGCGCTACAGTAGCAGCTACTTGATCCTCAGGAGTAGCTGTACTATCGTTTTGAATTATGGTAGCGGAATCAATAGCTGCTTTCAAGTCATCAATTCCATTGGCATCAGTATTTCTTTCATATGTTCTATTGGCACTTTTTAGCGTGCTCGTCAAAATAGAACCATCCCAAGTATGACTAAATATACGAATATAATCAATTGACAATTTAGCTGAACTACCAGAACCTCCATCAGCAGCCTTCATACCAATTTGTATTTTACCTGACCGTTTGGTAAGGAGTTTGACAAAAAGAGTATCAACAGTCCACTTTTTGATAGGAAAATCACTTACGGTAGACATTATAGACGTCCCTGACGAAGGAATCCATCCGAAAAGACTATTACCAGCTGTAACCGAACCGCTGTTATAATAAGCAGCCACTATAGAATACTCACCTTTCGGAAGAGATACGTTTTGATAAAGTTTTATAGATTCAGACCATCCTGTACTAAGAGCTAGTACACCGCCTTCAGTAGTACCATCCACATTAGTAGTGGGCACACTTGCCCCATTAAAAGTTTTTTGGGTTTTTACTTGATAGGTTCCAACGATGGTATAGTTTACAGAATAGTCGTTGATCCATCCATCTACTGGAAGCATTTCTTGAGTTACATTACCTGTAACACCTACTTTGTAATCATAATTTGTATCAAAACCTGCATTCTTGAGATAAAGTGCAGTAACATCAACTTGCGACATTGCTGCTGAATATGTCAGCAGTGTGCATAAAGCAACGAGCAGTGTTTGTTTGTTGTTTCTCATTTTTATGTTTATTAAAAAATAATCTTATGAAATATGACTTATTTTTTTATAATAGTACTAGATACTAATATAAGCACATAGATTGTATATTATTTACTTACATAAATATTTTACATAGAGAATTTTATATAATCATTGTTTTGCAAATATAACATTTTTGTTTTAATACATCCAAGCATATTCAATAAAATATACTAACATAGATTAATATAGCTATTCTACTGGATTCACTTCGATTACGCATTGTGATATCTTATAATCCTTTAATAACTTACGAAGTGAATTTTTAAGTATTTCTATATCGCTGATATTAGTAAGTGGAGAAGTCAATATAACTTCAGCCATGTGGTATTCATTATCCAAGCTCCACACATAAAACTGACGTAATTCGACAATACCTGAAAGTGATTTTACCTTAGCCTTCAAAGTTTCATAATCAACAGATGTAGGAACTCCTTCAAGTACAATACGAAAAGCTACAATAAGATTATATACAACATTATATAAAATGTAAATTGATATACATACTGACAATATTGGATCAAGTAATGGAATATTTACAAATATCATTACAATACTAGCTAACAATACCACTACCCAACCTAGACAATCGCCCAACAAATGAAGTGAAACCATCCGTTGATTTACACTTATACCTTTCCATGTCCGCCAAACAGCTAGTCCTTTGAATAAAATGGCTAATATAGCAAACCATAGCATACCTTCGGCATCGACCTTTTCAGGGGATATAATACGTTTAATACTTTCATAAAATACTATTGAAGAACCACTCAGTAAAATAAAAGCATTTACAAATGCCCCTAATAGTGTAAATCGACGATAACCAAAAGTATATTTAGATGTAGGATGATGTCTTGCAATACGTTCAAATAGCCATGCCATCGCTATAGAAAAAGTACATCCTAAATCGTGAATTGAATCGGAAATAATAGCCATACTATTTGTAAGCCACCCTCCGATAAGTGAAATGGTAGTAAAAGCTAAATTAATAAAAAACGCAGATGATATATTTTTACTTACTACTTTACTATTAGTATGTAAATGTATATGATTATGTGTCATGAATAATATCAATATAAAAAAACATGCAAATGTACTGAAAAATAACTAAATAACTATAACAAAAAAAAATGATTTAGTATATTACAAACTTTAACTTGGAATTTAAATTCCACATACTGTAATGAATAACGTATTATTTCATTCATTACATAATCTCGTTATAGGTTTAGCTAAATATATTAAACATATTTACCACTGTATCGTAAGCGGTTCGGGGGTAGTGCTATAGATAATAGCTGTGGCATTGGCAAGATAAAATACTTCGGTGTCGGGATCATCAGCACGATAGAACTGAGACAAGTGTGGATGTGCATCTACCATACTGACCACTGCTTCGTGGCGAGTTTCAAGATATGCCTCACAAGTTATACGTATCCAATCGTCACCACGCATAGCAGTAATCTCCACTTTCGGATTCGCCTTCATCTGATCAGAAACTTTCTTGCGATTCTTTGTCATTATATATAACTTACCATCAAACAGGTCAATCGTACCGAAAGGACGAACACGTGCTTGGTCACCATCCATTGTAGCCAAGTAATACACCTTAGCCTCTTTCAAAAAATCGTATACTCTTTTCATTGCTTTATATATAAATGTAATTATTCTATCAACAACTGACGTGCAAACTCCCAAATGACTATACCTGCTGTCACTGATACATTCAATGAATGCTTCGTGCCATATTGTGGCAACTCTATACATCCGTCGCTCATATCCACCACTTCCTGCTGTACTCCCTTCACCTCATTACCCAAAATAACGGCATATTTTTTCTCTTTTTCTAAATGTAACTCTTGCAAAGCGGTGCTTCCCTCTACTTGCTCAATGGAAAATACGGTATAACCCTCTTCGTGGAGTTGATTTACGGCATCACGCGTATCCTTAAAGTACTGCCACGCCACGGAGTCTTCGGCTCCAAGCGCTGTCTTGTGTATCTCTGCCGAGGGTGGGGTAGCGGTCACTCCACAAAGAAAAATACGTTCTACGCGATAAGCATCGGAAGTGCGGAATACAGAACCTACATTATGCAGACTACGCACATTATCGAGCACCACCACAAAAGGTACCTTATCAGCTTCTCTGTAATCGGTCAGCTGCATACGGTTTAGTTCCAGGATACTGAGTTTTTTCATTATTCTTTCGTTTCGGATGAACAAAGTTAACAACAATTCTGTTATGTCTGTGGATAACGGTGGAAAAATATTTGAAAAAAACTGAGCTTAAAATTTGGTAGTCTCAGTCGCTTGACGCATTTAAACAGGATTCTGGAACTGCCAAAAAAGTTAGCTTTTTTTTAATAATGACTTTTCAACGGCACTTTTCACCATTTTTAGCGTAGATATTCGAAGCGAATTTATTAACTTTGTCCGTTGTCAACAGGCAGTGGATAACTTACCAATGAGCATTGACTATCAATCATCAGCGTTTTTTATTCCTGTGGATAACTTGTTGACACTACAAAACCTAATGTGAAGTACGAGATATGCAAATCTGAAGCGATTTTTTTATACACCGTTTCCACAAGCTATCATCATACACACATTTATTTTTTTAGAGAATAAAAAAAGAAAGATAATATTTATTGTTTTTGTGGATAGGGTGGATAAGCTTCGCTGACTGCTGCAAAGATACAAAAAAGAAGAAATAAAAGATATATGGATATGATGAAATCGGAATGGGTAGCCAAAGGGTTTGCCGACGAACCCATAGAGAATAAGGAAAACTTGGTGGAGATGATACTACAGCTCAAGCGTGAGAAGAATGCTGTGATCCTTGGCCACTACTACCAGCGTAGCGAGATTCAGGACATTGCCGACTTCGTAGGCGATAGCCTTGCCATGGCGCAATGGGCTGCCAAGGTAGAGGCCGATGTGCTTGTGGTGTGTGGTGTGCATTTCATGGGCGAGACAGCCAAGATACTGTGTCCCGACAAGATGGTACTCGTGCCCGACCTTAATGCAGGTTGCTCATTGGCCGACAGCTGTCCGGCCGACAAGTTTGCCGAGTTCGTAGCTGCACATCCCGATCATCAGGTGATATCCTATGTCAATACTTCGGCTGCAGTGAAGGCACACACCGATGTGGTGGTCACTTCAAGCAATGCCCGACAGATTGTAGAGAGTTTCCCGCAGGATGCCAAGCTCATCTTTGGTCCCGACCGCAATCTTGGTGGATATATCAATAGTATTACAGGCCGCAATATGCTGCTTTGGGATGGTGCTTGTCATGTGCATAGCCAATTCTCCGTGGAGGCACTCATCGAACTAAAAAAGCAATACCCCGATGCTGCTGTATTGGCTCATCCCGAGTGCAAGGGCGTCATCCTCAAGTTAGCCGATGTCATTGGTTCTACGGCTGCCCTGCTCTCCTATGCCCAGAAGAGCGACAAGCATCAGTTTATTGTAGTCACCGAGTCGGGTATCCTGCACGAGATGCAGAAGAGCTGCCCCAACAAGGAGTTTATCCCTGCTCCTCCCGAAACTGTCGAAGGCGGTGCTACTTGCAGCTGCAACGAGTGCAACTATATGCGCCTCAATACCCTTGAAAAGGTGTACAATTGCCTCCGTTACGAGTATCCGCAAATCGAGGTCGATGCCGACATTGCCGCCAAAGCCATCAAGCCCATCGAGCGCATGCTGGAGCTTTCGGAGAAGTTGGTGAAGTAATAGATTATTAGTGTAGTTTTCAGTAATATTATAAAAAAGGGAAGAGAATGTTTTTCTCCTTTTTATATATAATAAGGAATTTCTCCCGATACTGACTGATATTCAGGATAATATTTCTTTTTTACAATATATTACATTTTATATGTGAATTGTAGAAATATTTTACCGAACTTATGTTGTTCTTAATAAATCATTTAACTCACGCATACCTTCCGATGCTCCCTTTTGTATAACATGTACGTAACGGTCATAGGGCACTTTCACCTCAGCAGGATCGATGAGGTAGATGTCTGTCTTATCCTTTGTATAATAGAGCAGTCCAGCAGCAGGATATACATTGAGTGAGGTTCCGATGATGATGACGATATCAGCTTCCCCTACATAGTCGGCGGCGACTTCAATGTTGGGCACCGACTCACCGAACCACACGATGAAGGGGCGCAGCTGACTACCATCAGCGGCCTTGTCGCCAATCTTTATTTCATACTCTTCAGGCAGAAGTTCGCGTATTTGTCGTGGATCATTGGGATTTTGGCTCGATGTCACCTTGGTGAGTTCACCGTGGAGATGGATGACGTGGGTGCTTCCTGCACGCTCGTGTAGATTGTCTACATTCTGTGTCACTACCGTGACCTCGTATTCTTTCTCTAATGCGGCTACGAGTCGATGCCCTTCATTAGGCTCTACGGTGAGCAACTGCTTACGGCGTGCATTGTAGAAATCTGTTACTAACTTTGGATTGGCAGCATACCCCTCTGGCGTAGCCACTTGCTCTACGGGATACTGGTCCCATAATCCTCCGGCATCACGAAAAGTACTGATACCACTTTCGGCACTCATGCCTGCACCTGTGAGAACGACAATTTTTTTCATACGGTGTTCATTAAGTTTTCTGAGTAACAGCAAAGATACGAACAAACGAGCAAGAAATATCAAGCTTGCTTGAATATTTATTCCAGCGAGTGCAAGTATCTTCGAGTTTATCTCAAAGATACAAATTTTTCTGTGATTCTGATTTGATATGCCTATTTTTGGTGTTATTTATTTTATTTTCATCGAAACGGAGAAAAATCCTAACAGAAAAATTTTGGGTTAAACAAAAGATATATAGCTTATTACACCGAAAAATAGCCTCTGAGAATTGTTTCTTTTCGTTCGTCTCGTCCCTCGGGCGGAAAAAACGCAAGGATGAAGCGGTAGAATTGGGCATTTTTTTGTGGATTTGCAATGAATAATAACTACGAAGCGTGATGGGTATTTATGAAGTTACTTTTCGTTCGCTGCGAAATATTGAAGTAAACTTTACATAATTTCGCTCACTTATTCGTAACTTTGTCAATCAATAAATGTAATAGATAAATGGAATTTTTCTACGATGTCATTGTGATTGGTGCAGGCCACGCGGGATGCGAGGCTGCTGCTGCCGCAGCTAATATGGGATCGAAGACCTGTCTTGTCACAATGGATATGAACAAGATCGGGCAGATGAGTTGCAATCCTGCCATTGGTGGTATTGCCAAGGGACAGATAGTGCGCGAGATTGATGCACTCGGTGGATACACTGGTATTGTGACCGACCGCACGGCGATTCAGTTCCGCATGCTCAATCGCTCGAAAGGCCCTGCCATGTGGAGTCCGCGTGCACAGTGCGACCGAGAGAAGTTTATCTGGGCTTGGCGCGAAGTGCTTGACAATATTCCCAACTTGAATATCTGGCAAGACACGGTGGACGAACTGCTTGTCGAAAATGGCGAAGTCACCGGTGTTCGCACCGTTTGGGGCGTCATCTTCCATGCCAAGTGTGTTATCGTCACTGCGGGCACCTTTCTCAATGGTCTACTCCATGTGGGACGTGTGCAGTTGCCTGGTGGACGCATGGCCGAGCCTGCATCGTACCATTTGACCGAATCCATCGCTCGGCATGGCATCACCGTGGGGCGTATGAAGACGGGAACTCCCGTACGCATCGACAAGCGTAGCGTGCACCTCGATGAAATGGAGATTCAGGATGGAGAGAACGATTTCCACAGCTTCTCCTATATGAGCGAGCCGCGCAAGCTGAAACAGCTCTGTTGCTGGACGTGCTATACCAATCCCGAAGTACACCGCATATTGCGCGAGGGATTGCCCGAATCGCCCCTTTACAACGGACAAATCCAGAGTATAGGTCCGCGCTACTGCCCCAGTATAGAAACCAAAATCGTCACCTTCCCCGACAAGGAGCAGCACCAACTCTTCCTTGAGCCGGAGGGTGAAACCACCAACGAACTTTACTTGAACGGCTTCTCTTCATCGCTCCCGATGGAGATACAGCTCGAGGCTCTGCGACAGGTTCCTGCCTTCCGCGATATTGCCGTTTATCGTCCGGGCTATGCTATCGAATATGATTATTTCGACCCCACGCAGCTACGGCATACGTTGGAGTCGAAGCTTGTCAAAGGTCTCTTCCTTGCCGGACAGGTTAATGGTACCACAGGCTATGAGGAGGCAGCGGGCCAAGGTCTCGTGGCAGGCATCAATGCACATATTTCTTGCCATGGCGGCGAACCTTTTACGCTGGGTCGCGATGAAGCCTATATTGGCGTACTCATCGATGATTTGGTAACAAAAGGTGTGGATGAGCCTTATCGTATGTTTACCTCGCGTGCAGAATACCGCATCCTGCTCCGTCAGGACGATGCTGATATGCGCCTTACCGAACGCTCCTATCGTCTCGGTCTCGCTTCGCAGGAGCGCTACGGTCACTTGTGTCGCAAACGTAAAAAGATTGAAGAAATCATCGCACTCACCAAAGGTTTTTCCATAAAGCCTGCACTTATCAATGGCACCTTGGAAAGCCTCGGCACTACCCCACTCGCTCATGGCTGCAAACTCATTGATCTCATCGGGCGTCCGCAAATTACACTTGCCAACATGAGCGAAGTGATACGTCCACTCGGTGCGTTGATTGGCGATATTACCGAGCGCAAGGAGGAGATTGTGGAGGCAGCCGAAATCAAGATAAAGTATCAGGGCTACATCGAGCGTGAGAAGATGATTGCCGACAAAATGCAGCGTCTCGAAAGCATCAAGATTCGTGGTAGATTCGACTATAACGAACTGCAATCGCTCTCCACCGAAGCACGCCAGAAACTAACCAAAATAGACCCTGAAACACTCGCTCAAGCCAGTCGCATCCCCGGCGTTTCGCCCAGCGATATTAATGTACTCTTAGTGCTTTTGGGTCGATAATGTTCCACGTGAAACATTTTTAGTAGAACATCAATAAAAATAAACCAATTATGAACAAAGAACTCTTATTAGCGAATCTTCGCAGTATCCCCGACTTTCCTATTCCGGGAATTCTTTTCCGTGACGTGACAACGCTGTTCAAGAATGCCGAGTGCTTGAAGGAACTAGAGGATACACTTTATGAAATGTACAAGGACAAAGGTATCACAAAAGTGGTAGGAATTGAATCGCGCGGCTTCATTCTTGGTGCAAGTTTAGCAATTCGTTTGGGCGCAGGTTTCGTTCCGGTGCGCAAACCTGGAAAACTTCCTGCCGAAACAATTCAAGAAAGTTACCAAAAAGAGTACGGCGTAGACACGATAGAGATTCACAAAGATGCCATTTCGGAGAACGATGTGGTGCTCATTCACGACGATCTTTTAGCCACTGGAGGCACCATGCTTGCTGCATATAACCTCGTACAGAAGTTTGCGCCCAAGGCTACTTACGTGAACTTTATCATTGAACTCATCGACCTCAAGGGACGAGAGATTTTCCCCGAAAATGTAGACGTAACATCGCTGCTTTGTTTGGAAGGAGAGTAACTTGGTATATTTATTATTAGTTTTCACCTGCAATACCATGACTAATTCTGAAAGAATACAAAGGATAAATGTAGTATTAGAAGAATTCTTTAGCAACAAATATAATCCTCCAAAAATAAAAGCAAAAGATTTAATGCCTTTATTTATTGAAAAAGGAATATTTGGTTCAGATTACAAGAATGGACTACCTATACGAAATTTACTTAGAGATTTGGATGAACAGAATAATCTTTCAGCGATTCCTTATGTAGTTCCTGAACGAAAATTAAAAAACACGAGTTGGTTTTTTGTAAACACAAATCCAGTATCTCCCATCCAAATAACGTCAATATCTAAAGATAAAATAGAAACATGTAACCATTATTCTAGACAAAATTCCGATGAGTTTTATGTAGTAAGTTTATGCAATGAGGTTCTTGGAAAAACAGCTTTACAACAGCATAAATTTGATTTTCTAAAAGGAGATTCCGGGATTTCTCTTCCTGTTGATGCTTACTATGAAGAATTAAATTTGGTGGTTGAATATTGTGAATCACAGCATTCCCAATCTACACCATTTTTTGATCGTAAAATGACTGTCAGCGGTGTCTCAAGAGGGGAACAAAGGAAAATATATGATGAAAGGAGAAGAACTATCTTGCCACAACATGGTATAAAAGTCATCAATATTCATTATTCTGATTTTGGAACAAGCAAACGAATCAAGCGTAATTATGAAAGAGATATAGAAATCATCAGATTGAAACTCCATGAATTTTTATGATGTTCTAATTGTAACAGATTTAGAAGAAGAAATCATTCTGCAGATATATGCTTCTTCCATTTATGAGGCGGAACAGACTGCAATGTCAATGGTTGAACATGGACAAACTAATGTTGAAGGCGATATTGTTAGTTGTTTTGTCGTATAGTCAATATTGAGTTAGACTATAATATGTGTTAAATAAGCTATGAAAAGGGTACTATTTATATTCTTGTTATTCGTTACACTATTCGCTTGCAATAATAAAAAAAGCACGAATTCATCGGCTGCGCAAACCGATTCGTTGCTTTGTGAATTACATGAGCGTGACCAGCAGATACGTCACGAACTGATGAGGGTGCAGCGAGCTTTCATTGCCGAGCAACGAGCGGAATTGGTAGATTCCATCGTGATGCTTGTTGAAGAGGAGGAGCGTACGGACAGCCTCAATAGAGTGGTTGTGGATTCGCTCTTGCAGAATGGTTGGCCCGAAGGATTGAGTGAACAGTCGAACCAAACCATCTGGCTCATCATCGACCACGGTGATGTGGAATATCAGGAGCGGTACCTCCCATTGATAGAGCAGCAGGTGATGCGTGGTATTATCCGTTTGGCCGATTACGCTACCCTATCGGACCGTGTGAATGTACGCCGCCAACGCCCTCAGCGCTATGGCACACAGACAGGATACAAGCAACGCGATGGCGAAGTGTTTACCTTCGTTTATCCCATTGAAGATGTCGATGCATTGGACTCGCTCCGCCTCTCCGTAGGCCTCGACTCAATGCATATTTATCTTCGTCAGGTGAGCGAAACTCTGGGTACGTCGGTAGCGATTGATACTACGCTGACTTGGGAGACGCTCAATGCGCTGCAATAATACCTTTTTACCAAACAATTCTCTTATGAAGCGCATTTATCTCCTATTTACACTCGTAATATTCACTTTGTCTGGTGTTTATGCTACTTCAGACGAGCAGCGTGGTATGTATTTCGATAAGAAAGTGTATACGCCGAGCGAACTTCCTTCTTTTAAGGAGGCAAGGGAGGCGCTCCCCTCCCCTATTTGGGACGAGAATCCCGAGTGGGTGGAGCTGTATTGGAGGGCATGGGAGATCGCTTTTTCTAATTTGCAGTCTCCACCTGAGGGTTCGCCACTTGTGGCCAACTGGATTGACGAGGGTTTGTCTCCGCAGGTGTTTCAGTGGGACACACACTTCATGGCCATGTTTGGGAGATATGCCTTTCATGTGTTTCCCTTTATCGAGTCCCACGATAACTTCTACGCCCGTCAGCACGAGGATGGTATGATATGCCGTGTCATCAACGAAGCTGATGGTGCCGACCATCACTGGGGATTGGGCGATAACTATGCACGCACCATCAATCCGCCCCTGTTCAGCTGGGCTGAGATGGAGTATTTCAAGTTCTCGGGCGATACGGCCCGACTGGCACGGGTGTTGCCTCCTATCAAGAAGTATGTCGAATGGGTAGAGAAGCATCGTAGGGCTGAGGGTACAGAGCATCAGTTGTACTGGTCGAACGGGCAGGCCAGTGGTATGGACAATACGCCCCGCGATATGGGTCGCCCATCGCCAGACGGAGATATTCACTCCTCAACAAGTCCGATGGGATGGGTAGATATGTCGTCGCAAATCAAGATGTGCTACGATAACTTGGCCGAAATTTGCCGTATTCTCGGGTATAAGAAAGAAGTCAAGATGTATACCAAGAAGGCAGAGGAGCTAGCCGAACGCATTAATCATTACATGTGGAGCGACAGCACGGGCTTGTACCATGATGTCACTCCCGATGGCGAGCGTACACCATGGATTACCACCGCCACCTTTTGGCCCATCCTTGCCGATATCGCCACGCCCGAACAGGTGGAGCGCATGACCAAAGCCATACAGGATGAGAACCTCTTTTGGCGTCGTCTTCCCCTACCCTCACTTGCGGCCAACCAACCCTATTACGACCGCTGCGGATGCTATTGGCGTGGCGGTGTGTGGGCACCTACAACTTACATGACTGTGAAGGGGCTCGAGCGTCATGGATACGCAAAATTGGCCGAAGTCATCGCACAAAAGAACCTGCAGACGATGTATAAGGTGTATCAGTCTACAGGTACCATTTGGGAACTATATTCTCCCGAGATGTATATGCCGGCTACCGATGCTACGGGTATTAACATGGTGAAGCCGGACTTTGTTGGATGGAGCGGACTTATCCCCATCTCGATGTTTATAGAAAACATTATCGGTATCGTTGCCGATGGTAGTGCCAATCGCATCACATGGCACACCGACGCAACGTCTCGTCATGGGATAAGCAATCTGCACTTTGGTCATGTGACTACGACGCTCATTCGTGAGGGCAATACCATCTCCGTAGAGTCAACAGCGCCGTACACGCTGGTTGTTAATGGTGTGGAATATCGGATAACCGAAGGTACTACCCAAATACTATGCCAATAGGGTTGTTATTCGCTTTTTTAATTTTCTTGGACTACTTTACTTATATTTCTGAACAAATCTTTATATTTGCGAATTAAAAAGTATGAAAACAATAAATAATAATGCTATGAGAAAACTGTTTACGTTCATTTCAATGTTTATGATGGTGGCTCTCTCGTCCACAGCCGATGTAATTGTGACAGAGCAGTTATCTGCCACAAAGGGGAGTCAAGTGAAGGGTTCAGTGCAAGCTGATACTTACTATATCATTTCCGGTATAGATCAGAGTTCAAGAGAGTTCTACCTCTACGACAATGGAGGACAGGTAAAGGGAAGTGCCGAGTTCCCTACGACTGGTGAGTCTGTGGGGGCACATCTTTGGACTCTGAAAGCCAGTGGAAACGAGTGGATCATTGTCAATGCTGCCACCGCCAAGAACATGAACCTTGGTGCCAGCAACGGCAGTGCCATCAAGACCTCAACCGAGGAGCAGACAAACGCCATACACTTTAGTTCAGACGGTTATCTGACGATTCTAAACTCTAATGGCCAAGCCATAGACATGACGGCAAACGGGGCCAATCCTACTACATGGGTCGGCACCACGACTCCCAATGGTTCGCGCCGCCTGAAGATGTATCTCGCAGAGAATGTGCAGACAAAAGAGGTGAAGTCGCTTAGCTTGATACCTGCTCCCAAGACGGCAACCGTGGGTGAGGGAGAGTTTGTTCTGAATGAGGGCTTTACCATTGCCGTAGGCAAGTTTGCCGACAGCAGCGAGCAGGGCCAGGTGTTGGCCGATGTGGTGCGGTTCATCGCCACTCTGAACGAAGCTACAGGCCTTGGCTGCAAGGCATCGGAAGGCCAGGCCGACATCGTCATTGAGGAGAACGCTACACTCGCTCCAGAGGGCTACACGATGGAAATCACCAAGGAGGGAGTCACTATTCAAGCCTCCACGTCGGACGGTGTGTACTATGCCCTGCAGAGCTTCATGCGCCTGCTCCCTGCCAATGTGATATTGGGCAAGCCGGGCGATGAGGGTACAGTGTATGCGCTGCCTGTATCACGCATCGAGGACGAGCCACGCTTTGCATACCGCGGCTTTATGCTTGACGTGAGCCGCCATTTCTTCACCATCGAGCAGGTGAAGAAGATGATTGACCTGATGGCCATCTACAAGATGAACGTCTTCCACTGGCACTTGACCGACGACCAGGGCTGGCGTGCCGAAATTAAGCAGTATCCTAAGCTCACTACCGTCGGTGCCGAGCGCAAGAGCAGCTATGACACTCCCATCATTCGCATCGAGGAGAACGGACAGGTGTATTGGACTGGCGAAGGTGCGCAGACGGGTCGCAAGTATGGCCCCTTCTACTATACCCAGGAGGAGATGCGCGAGGTGGTACGCTATGCCGCTGAGCGTCATATCGATGTGCTTCCCGAGGTGGACATGCCCGGACACTTCGTGGCTGCCATGCATGCCTATCCCGAGTACAGTTGTCATCCCGACTACGCCCCAGAAGTGTGGACCAATGGCGGTATCAGTTCAGATGTGCTCAATGTAGCCAATCCCGAGGCCGTGCAGTTTGCCAAGAATATCATCACCGAGCTGTGCGACATCTTCCCCTACCCCTATTTCCACATCGGTGGCGACGAGTGTCCTACCACTCAATGGGAGTCGAACGCCCTCTGTCAGGAGAAGCTGAGACAACTGGGTAAGAGCAGCTACCGCGCTTTGCAGACCGAGTTTATCCGTGAGATCAACGCGCATCTCGGCACCTTAGGCAAGAAGATGTTCTGCTGGAACGAGAGTATCACGGAGGGTGGAGCCGACCTTGACCTGATGAAGCAGTCGGGTGCCACCATCATGTGCTGGAACCCCTGTCAGAACGGGGCTGCCAAGGCTGCTTCATTGGGTCTGAATGCCATCATCACGGAATGGGGCAGCGGCTGTTACTATATCAACCGCAAGCAGAGCAACGACTATGGCGAACCTACTGCAGCAGGCTCGGGCAACGATGCCGTGTCTGCTACATATAACTATATGCCCGTACCGAGCAATGTCAGTGCCGAGAATGCCAAGTACTACATCGGCGTGCAGGCAACCTTCTGGACAGAGCATGTCAGCAGCAACGAATACTTGGAGTACCTTGCCCTACCCCGCTTCATGTGTGTGGCCGAGGCTGGATGGACACCTCAGGAGAAGAAGGACTGGAGAAGCTTCGTGCGCCGCATGACCATCGACACCGAGATGCTCGACCTTGGCGAATACATCTACGCACGTCACTGGATGGACGACTACGTGCCCCGCCAGGCACCTGCCTCCGCCTTCACCGATGGCAGCATCGTTACCTTCACCAACAAGAGTACCGACCGTGGGCAATGCCTTGCCGATGACAACGGCACCCTGAATGGCCAAGGCAGTGCATGCACGCAATGGACTCTGGAGGCCGCATCTGCAGAGGGCAAGTTCTACCTCCGCAGCAACGAGAGTGGCAAGTACCTCTATGCTGCCAATGGAAACAGCGGTACCATGGTTGAACTGAGCACAGACAAGACCGAATGGGCGTTCGACACCTCGACAATCCCGGGCTATGTAGCCATTTGCTATAACAGCACTTCGGGCAATGCCATCAACAACAATGTGAACAACACCACCAAGGCCCGCCTCTTTGCCCATGGCAGCAGCAACGGTGCCTCTTTCTGGCTTATGGAGACCCCTGTCAACAATGAACTGCAAGAGGGCGAGAGCGGTACATTGATTTACAACTTTTATTTCCGGGGCATCAGCGTCGGCAAGAAGGAGTTCCGCCTGCCTGCAGGCAGTGCATACCCTGCATACAAGGAGTACATCCCCAAAGGATACTATGCTACGGACTCTGATCCTCTCCCTTCAGGCACTGTTCATCTCAAGAATGAAATGGTAGAGATTGCCGTGGAGCGCGATATGAATACCGGCATAGAGGCGATTGAGTTCAATAGACCTATGGCCCAGTCGGTATACTATGACCTGCAAGGCCGTCGGCATATCAAGCCCACCAAGGGTTTGTATATCCATAACGGTAAGAAGATAGCCGTCAAGTGATAGCGCTTTGAAAAATATCAAAGCGAGCTTAGTGTTTCTCGCTGGTTTATCATTATCTTTGCGGTAAAACAGGAGAAGATGACCATGAATACCCCCAAACGAATGGATATGATGCAGCGACAGCGCTTGGAGTCGCTGGATGTGCTGCGCGGCCTCGACCTCTTTTGCCTTGTGGGACTGGAGGCGGTGATGCACGCTTTGGATGGTGCCGTAGATGCTCCGTGGTTCGACCGCGTGATGTGGTGCTTCACACATGTTGAGTGGGAGGGCTTCTCCTCATGGGACCTGGTGATGCCGCTCTTCATGTTCATGTCGGGCGTGACGATACCCTTTGCTCTGGCCCGTTATAAGCGTGAGGGAAATAAGGGAGTGGCCTACCGCCGCATCATCAAGCGAGTGATACTCCTGTGGATTCTGGGTATGATGTGCCAGGGCAATCTATTGGGCCTCAATCCGGAACGGATATACCTCTATTCCAATACGCTACAATCCATTGCCGTAGGCTACCTCATCGCTTCCCTACTCTACCTTAGCTGTTCGATGCGTGTACAGATAGGTGTTGCCGTGGGGCTATTGCTGGCGTTCTGGGGCTGCATGGAATGGATACAAGTGGGCGAGTTTGGTGGCGGCAACTACACTCCCACGGGCAATCTTGCCGAGTGGGTAGACCGCACGGTGCTGGGACGCTTCCGCGATGGAGCCATTGTAGCGGACGGACAGGTGGTGTTTGCTTCGTGGTATCACTATACATGGGTGCTCAGCAGTCTCACGTTCGCGGTCACTACGATGACGGGCATGTTTGCCGGGCATATATTAAAGAACGACAAGGCTACTCCTCTGCGCAAGTGCTGCGCCTTGGCCATCATCGGTGCTGTGCTTGTGGCTGGCGGATGGCTGTGGGGACTGCAGATGCCAGTCATCAAAAAGCTGTGGACCAGCTCCATGGTACTCGTGAGCAGTGGCTATTGCTTCCTGCTCATGGCGCTCTTCTACTGGCTTGTCGATTGCAAGGGATGGAACAAGCATACCCGCTGGCTCAAGGTCTACGGCACCAACTCCATCGCAGCCTATATGCTGGCCACGTGCGTCAACTTCAGCAGTGTATCTAACTCCCTGCTGTATGGCCTGAAAGCCTACACCGGCGACTTCTACCCCACCCTCATCGCCATTGCCAATGCAGTCATCATCTACCAGATTCTGCGAGTGATGTATAGGCAGCAGGTGTTTCTGAAGGTATAAAGGATGGTAGAATATCTTTAGCTAAGAGCGAAAAAATAGCTATTTGTTTACTATTAATAAATAAATATCTCTATTTTTATTTGTTCTCAATAAACAAAATAGTATATTTGCATCGTCAATCCATTCAGAAGACAAAGTATGAACAAAGATGTATTCAAGACTTTAATCATTGAAGGACAGGAAGAACTACAGGAAGTAGAACTCTACAAGCGTCCATTCGAGTTTGAAGAACAAGGACGATATGTCTTGGTTGGAATCAGACAAGCCGGTAAATCCTATCTGCTATATCAGCGAGCTAAGCATTTGATAGAGCAGGGACACAGCGTAAAGGAGCTGGTATATATCAACTTCGATGACGAACGCCTCTTAGGTATGAGTGCCGATGACTTTGATCTGATACTGCAGGCCTATAGCAGCATGTATCCCGACAAACCTATTCTTTTCTTCGACGAGATACAAAATATCAATGGATGGGAACATTTTGCCCGTAGATTAGCCAATCAGAAATATATGGTCTACATCACTGGCAGCAACGCCAAGATGTTGAGTAGGGACATTGCCACTACGCTCGGAGCACGATTCTTTGATGAGAAGGTGTACCCCTATTCATTTCGTGAATATCTGGGGGCACAAGGCATCACACTTGGCAAGGAATGGATGTATGGCAAGCTGAAAGGTACGGTGCAACAGATGATGAACGAGTATTTCCGTTGGGGAGGCTTCCCCGAGCTGCTGATGTACCGCAACAAACGGCATTGGCTCAACGGATTATATGAAAAAATCATATTGGGCGATGTGATACAACGCAATGGCGTAAAGAATGAGCAGGCGTTGCGACTTGCCATAAAGCGCTTGGCCGAGAATGTGAAACAACCTACTGCCTATAATCGCCTGGCCAATATGGTAAAGAGTACTGGAGTATCTACCAATACCGCCTCAATCATCGACTATATAAGATATGTCAAGGAAGCCTGCATACTGTTTACCATAGATAATTATGCCTCCAAGTTTGTAGAAAAGGAAACGGTCAAGAAACACTACTTTACCGACAACGGATTGCTGAGCATATTCCTTACCGATCAAGATAGCTCATTACTGGAAAACTTGTGCGCTATCACCTTGTATAAGAAATATGCCGATACAGAATCTCCTCGCATCTATTTCTATAACAAGAATATAGAGGTAGACTTCTATGTTCCAGAAGAAGACCTCGCCATACAAGCAGCATATAGCCTCAATGACCAAGATACCCGAAAGCGTGAGGTTTCAGCGCTTGTTGCTCTGCACAAGGCATACCCACTGAAGAGAGCCCTCATCATCACTTATGATGAAGAAGAGACAATCGAAGTAAACGGACTAACTATAGGGGTGGTTCCTATATGGAAATGGTTGCTTGAATAAGAGGCTGGGCCGATAGAATGGGTAGAGGCGTGAGCAGTAGCCCATACCGGCGACTTCTACCCCACCCTCATCGCCATTGCCAATGCAGTCATCATCTACCATATTCTGCGAGTGATGTATAGGCAACAGGTGTTCCTGAAGGTATGACATGATGACTTTGTGTTCCAACTAACCTAGGATGATGTCAGTATCTTTTTAAGATCACAATTTGTGACCTTGAACACAGGTCGTGGATATAGTGAGTGAAGACACGCGTCGCGAACTCGACGATATCTATTTGGCTCTCTCGCAGTTGGCCAATAAACAAAAGCAAGCTTCCACTGATCGTAAGCCAATAGGGTTTATGGCTTATGGAAAGGAGGAGTGAATAGCAACGAAAAGTCCATAAGGCCTGCGAAGTACGCCTTCGTCTATTCTTCGCAGACCTTATGGACTTTTTCAGAAATCTGTATGTTTTTCTTGGGGCACAGACCCTAATACTCATAATAAACGACGGATAGGGTATATCCGCCGTGGCGGGATTAGATTATTTGAAATCAGACATCCACTTGATGATTATTTCTAGTACTTCAGGTGCAAAGGTTTCTTCAATAGTCCGATATTCTGGAACCTGGCCTGTTTTACAATGCTGAAACAGGTGGTTAACACCATCAATTGTTTCAATGCAGTTTTTTGAATTACTAGGAAGACCATTACGGATTGCGCTTAGATTGCTTTCGTGATCTACTTGATTGTCCTTTGAACCATTCAAGGCTAATACTGGACACGTTACATTACCAAGTATAGAACGGGCATCCAGAGACAGGAGGTGTATCATATATGGCATCTGAATTTGAGCTATCACAGTCCAATAGTTCTGTAACAAGGATTCAGGGACATCATAGTCATCCGGATTAGGCATTCTGCCTCCGTTAACTCTGACGTCAAAAGCTGTTTCAAGCATCTTACAATATGATTCTACTTGCTCATCCGTAAATCCTAGCCCTTTAAGTGCAACTCTGTTCTGCCATAAAAGTGTTTCTGCACCGCTAATAGCCATTCCTGCAAGGCTGACAATGAAATCAGCTTTTTTTTCAGCTGCAATCATCATGGCGATCGTTCCTCCTTCACTATGACCAAGCACTCCAACCTTGTCAAATCTTCCTCTTAACAATTCAAGGCCAGCCAAGGCATCTAATTTAAAATCTTCAGTAGTCCACTCCATTGGTTTTGCAGAAGAATTGCCGAATCCTCTGTCATCGTACCGTAAAGTTGCGATACCTGCACGGGCAAGAGCATCTGCAATGACTGCGAACGGCTTGTGATCGAAAAGCTCTTCATCACGATTTTGCTGTCCGCTACCAGTCACCATTAAAAGAACTGGGGTCTTTCGCGAATATCCTTCAGGCAAAGTAAGGGTACCGCTTAATATATAGTTGCCATTTGCAAATGATACCTCCTCCGTAGCATACGGAAATGGTCCTACAGGAGTCTGTGGACGATTTGGCTTATCCTCACCTGGAGTGAGCGTTAAAGGAAGCGATACATTCATCTGATTGAAAGTACCAACAATTTTATTTTCTTGCCATACTCCCTCATAATTTATAGCAAGTGAAGGGACCTTGACAATAATCTTTCCGTCCAAATCTCTCTCTACCTGTGCAGCTAACCCCTTTACACCCTGATCAGGGGAGTCCATAGTAGGTTTATCTCCATCAAGATTAAAGACTAAGGACAATTTCGTTCCTTGTATATCTAATTTGCCAGACCATGTGCCTGTCTGAGCATTAGCATTCGATATCGCGTACAATAATATAATGCTAGTAATCAGTATTCTCTTTATCATATAAGTTGAAGTTTTTATATACACGCATTTTTATATTTCTGCAAAAACGCTGTAATATTTTTAGTTATACATAAAGTTAATAAATTAAACCTAACTAAAGTAAAAAAGAAGCGTGGCCTGATACACCACATCGTTAATGGAGGTCGTAGGAAACCTGAAATACAGAAATGGAGATAACAGCCCACGCGAAACGCGTAGAACCATTATACTAACCTTGCATTTCTGAAAATTTCCTACGTTTCCATTAACAAGAGAGCATAACGCTTCTATTTTACCAAAATGTCTAGACGAGACTTTCGACTCATCGCTGCAAAGTTACAGCAAGACAACTGAAAAAGCAACATTTGAGGTTAGTTTTTCTGAGCCGCGGCGTATCTTTTCTTCTATTCTATCCACCCAATAAGTTGCATCTGCATGTTCAAAAACTTAAATATCCGCGGATACGTGATGAAATAACCGTGGATACGTAATGAAATATCCGTGGATACGTAATGAAATATCCGTGGATATTTAGTTTTTTCGTTTGCTCCGTCGGAGTTATTCTTTGGTATGAGCGCTACTTTTGAGGCTGTATAATCCGGAAAATATGCCTATTTTCGTTCAGC
>SUXS01000036.1 GCA_015060865.1 Bacteroidales bacterium
ATCGATTGTAAAGTATTTATAGGATTAAAAAACTAACCAGTCAACCTAGTATAGGAATAAGACCAAATCGTGTAAACCTGTTATAGGGATTAACCTCTAAACTGACAACCTAAATCAGGAAACTACAGCCGAGCCTTGCGTTTCGCGCGGTACATGCATGTACCTGTTTTGTTGCATGTTTGTACTAATTCCATTGCATGTATCAACCGCAGAAAAGTAGTTGAATTGCGTGTGCCATGAACGTATAACAATGACACTTCATGATATATAATAATTGTCATTCGCACGATTAAAAGATAAAAACTTACAGAATTTCAGTTTTTTTCACTAACTTTGTACCGATATTTGTTGTAGTAGGAATGACATTATCAATAAAGAGCCTAAACAAAATACAAGAATACTATGTGGAGAAAATTTTGCGGCTGGCTACTCAAGCGCATGGGATGGACGGTAGACAATGATACCATCGTCCCCGAAGACAAGTGTTTAATCCTTGGAGTACCGCACACCTCAGGATGGGATTTCGTTATCTCATACCTTTTTTATGAATCGATAGGCGGCAATGCCAAAGTAATGATCAAAAAGGAGTTCTTCTTCTGGCCTTTGGGCGGACTGCTGCGTAAGCTGGGCGGACTGCCTGTTGACCGCAAGAATGCCGTGTCAATGGTACTCAGCACCATACATCAGATGAAGGAGGCCAAGACATGCCACCTGGCCATTGCACCCGAAGGAACACGCAAGCCCATCAAGCGCTGGAAGACCGGCTTCCATACGATTGCTCGCGAAGTAGGCTGCTCCGTATATATGGGCTACTTCGACTGGGGCACCAAGCACGTGGGCTGGGGCAAGAAGGTAGAACTCACCGACGATGCCCGTGCCGACATGAAGCGCATCCAGGAGATGTACGAGGAGATGCACCTCACGGGAAAGCATAAGGAGATGTATGTGACAAAATAATGGCCAAAAACATCAAAAGAATATGATCCAACTCTACAAGCGCATGCAGCGTATGCGAGAAAATTACGTTGACACGATTGCCAAACTGTACGAATACGCTACTACAGCATACGCCAAGAACCAATATACTCAGTGGTACGACACCAAGGAAGGCGGTTACACCTACAAGTCATTCAAGGGTAAGTGCGACAGCCTTTCCAAGAAGCTCACCCAATATGGCATCGGTGCCGGCGACAAGGTAGCCATCCTGTCGCAGAGCATGCCCAACTGGTCGGTAGCCTTCTTCAGCATCGTACCTTTCGGCCGTATCGCTATACCTATCCTGCCCGACAGTTCGGAGAACGAGGTGACCAACATCATCAACCACTCAGAGAGCAAGGTATTGTTCGTATCGCAGCGCCTCATCGGCAAGGTGAGCCAGGAGGTAAAAGACAAGATGACACTCATCTTTGACCTCGACACCTTCGAGATGCTCAAGTCTGACGACGACAAGTTCACTTGCGACGGCCGCACCACCAACCCCACCCCCGACGACATTGCCACCATCATCTATACATCAGGCACCACAGGTAGTGCCAAAGGCGTAGTGCTGAGCCATCGTAACCTCTCATCGAACGTCATCACCTGCTATCACTCGTGCAAGCGTACCGAGAAGGACCGCTGGCTCTCTGTATTGCCCATGGCCCACACCTTGGAGATGACACTGAGTATGCTCTACCCCATGTACTGCGGAGCTACCGTATACTACCTGCCCAAGCCCCCCGTGGCATCGCTCCTGATGAAGGCTCTCAAGATCGTGAAGCCCACCACCATGCTCACCGTCCCCATGATTATAGAGAAAGTATACAAGGGCAGTGTGCTCCCCACCATCAAGAAGAGCCGCACGCTCACCTGGATGAACGAGCACATGAACGGCCTGATGTGCAAGATTATCGGCATGAAGATCAAGAAGACCTTCGGCGGACACATGTCGTTCTACGGCATCGGCGGTGCCAAGCTCGACCCCGAGGTAGAGCGCTTCCTCCTCAAGGCCGGCTTCCCCTATGCCATCGGCTACGGACTCACCGAGACCTCTCCCCTGCTGGGCTACTCAATGAACCGCTGGCGTGCAGTAGGCTCGTTCGGCTACCCCGTATACAACGTCAAGCTGAAGCTCCACAACGTTGACCCACAAACAGGCGAAGGCGAAGTGGTAGCCAAGGGTCCCAACGTGATGCTCGGCTATTATAAGGATCCCGTGCGCACGAAGAGCGTGTTCACCGAAGACGGATGGTTCCGCACCAGCGATATCGCCGTACAGGACGAGAAGGGTCGCTTCTACATCAAGGGCCGCAACAGCAACATGATACTCGGCCCCTCGGGCGAGAACATCTATCCCGAAGAGATTGAGAACGTCATCAACAACGTGGAGGGTGTGAGCGAATCTATCGTCGTAGAACGTGACGGACGCCTCGTGGCCCTCGTGCAGCCGATGGAGAACTACATCGACTGGGACAGCGAGTTTGAAGACAAGTTCTACGAGAAGCTCGACTCCTGGAAGGCCAAGCTCCTTGGCGACGTGAACAAGAGCGTCAACAAGTCATCACAAGTAAGCTCCGTAGAGGTGATGAAGGAACCCTTCGAGAAGACCGCCACACAGAAGATACGCCGCTTCAAGTACAAGGATTCGGCACCTACTGTAGAACAATATAATAAGAACGAGAAGGAAGAACAAGAAAAGAAGGGTAAGGAAAAGTTATGATCTCTCTTCCCGTATACAGCTTTGTTTATGGCATAATCTGCGCAAACCTAGTTTGCGCAGATTATATTTAAGTACTTATGTAGCTGTTCTTCAATACGTCTGTTGTTTGGTGCTAATGTAAGTTCAACTTCGACGCTCTTTTACGGACTATGATAATGATAATAAATTAACGTGAGTTCACGAACTCACGTTAATTTATCTCAATCTTTTCGTTTTTTTGCAGGATGGAATTCTTTACGTTGTTATATTATTAAATCGTCGAGTTTTAATTTCGGTACATAGTGTGTGCCTTCTTGAGTGCGGTAGTATGTTTGACTATCGCCTTCTGATATTTCAGTAAGCCGTATTTCCTCTTTGCCTTTTCCTATGGCCAGGACAAGAAGGGGGGGATAGGGGAGAGTGAGCGCTTCTGTCAATAGAGTAGCATTGAAAGCGCCTATACATATGCCATTGAGTCCCATTTCTGTAGCCTTGAGCAACATGCTTTGGGCAGAAATGCCTAAATCTATACTTACCCAACGGTTTTCGGGCACAGTACTACAAATAATAATATATGCATTAGGTTCAGTTCCTTTGAAAGGAAGATGTAATTCAGGAAGTGCTCCTCCAAGACGTATGAATGGGAGTATCTTATCAGCCTCTTCTGCAATGACAGGCCGAAAGCGTAGACATTGCTGGTTGCGTGCTGAGGGAATACGCGTGTTGACATTGATAATACGACGAAGCTCCTCTTGTGTGACAACACGTTGCTTGTCGTAACCTCTGTAGCTCCGATTGCGCAATAATAATTGGTTTAGCGTTAGGGAAACTCTGCTTGGTTGTCTATTTATGCTTGAGGAACGATATTCCTCCATCTTCTTTTCCAAATAGTTATCAGCCATAATAATAGCGCTTTTATTAAGAAAGGATGCCAAGCGGCATCCTTTCGTGATGGTAATCAGCTAATATCCTGTCACAGATTATTGTTCCTTTTTCTTCTTCTCCACGATGGCATCAATCACAGCGATGGCAGTGATGTTGACGATGTCGCGTACCGATGCTTCCCAGTCGGTGAAGTGGATGGGCTTATTCAGACCCATCTGGATGGGGCCGATGACTTCGCTGTTGTCGCCCATCATCTGGATGAACTGGTAGGCTTGGTTGGCACTGGAGAGGTTGGGGAACACGAGGGTGTTGACCTCCTTGCCATAGAGCTTGTTGAAAGAGAATTTCTCGTCGCGCAACTGGCTGTTGAGGGCAAATTTTACCTGCATCTCACCATCTACATCCCACTCGGGGTATTCGCGGTGCAGATAGTCTACGGCCTCGTGTACGGCAGCCGGACTGCCAGTAGTGTCGGTGCCGAAGTTGGAGTATGAGAGCATGGCCATCACGGGCTTGTGGTTGAAGAACTGTACCGTGTGGTTGGCCAGACGGGCTATGTCGATAAGGGTGTCGGTGTCGGGGTGGCGGTTAATGAGCGTGTCGGCAAGGAAGAGGGTGCCCTTCTTGCCATTCACAATGTGCATGGTGCCGAAGGTGCTGAACTCGTCGCGCACCCCAATAACCTCCTTGGCTACCTTGATGGTGTTGCTGTACTTGGTGTACAGACCCGTGATGAAGGCATCGGCCTCGCCGGTCTCTACCATCATCATACCGAAGTAGTTGCGCTCAAACATCTTGTCGTTTGATTCCTGGAAGTTGGCTCCCTGGCGGGCACGCTTCTCGGTGAGGATACGGGCATAGCGTTCGCGACGCTCGGCCTCGCGGTCGTGGCGCAGGTTGATAATCTCGATGCCTTCGAGGCTGAGCTCCAGTTCCTTGGCGAGCTTCTCGATGCGCTCGTCGTTACCCAAGAGGATAGGGTGGCAAATGCCTTCGGCCTTGGCCTCTACGGCAGCCTTGAGCATGGTGGGGTGGATACCCTCGGCAAAAACGACACGCTGCGGATTGCTGCGGGCAGTGTCGTAGAGCTGACGGGTGAGCTTGCTCTCCTGGCCCATAAGCTCACGGAGCTGAGTGGCGTAAGCCTCCCAATCGGTGATGGGCTTGCGGGCTACACCGCTCTCCATGGCAGCCTTTGCCACGGCCATAGAAACCTGGGTGATGAGACGTGGGTCTACGGGTTTGGGGATGAAGTAGGCGGGACCGAAGGTGAAGTTGTTCACGTGGTAGGCCTCGTTCACTACGTCGGGAACGGGCTGCTTGGCCAGGTCTGCAATGGCATGTACGGCAGCCAGCTTCATCTCTTCGTTGATGGCTGTAGCCTGTGTGTCGAGTGCACCGCGGAAGATGTAGGGGAAGCCAATAACGTTGTTGATTTGGTTGGGATAGTCGGAACGTCCGGTAGCCATCAGCACGTCGGGGCGTGATGCCATGGCATCTTCGTATGAAATCTCGGGTGTGGGATTGGCAAGCGCAAACACGATAGGCATGGCGGCCATGGAGCGCACCATGTCTTGTGTGAGTACGTTGCCGCGTGAGAGCCCAAGGAACACGTCGGCACCCTTGATGGCCTCTTCGAGAGTGTGTACATCGCGGCGGTCGGTAGCGAAGAATTTCTTCTCCTCGGTGAGGTTGGGACGGTCGCTGGTGATGACTCCTTTACTGTCGAGCATGAGGATGTTCTCGCGACGGGCACCTAGCGATACGTAGAGCTTGGTGCATGAGATGGCCGATGCACCTGCACCGTTGACCACAATTTTTACCTCGTCAATCTTCTTGCCTGCTACCTGCAGTGCATTGACAAGACCTGCCGATGAGATGATGGCTGTGCCATGCTGGTCGTCGTGCATCACGGGAATGTCGAGTTCGGCCTTGAGACGACGCTCAATTTCGAAGCACTCGGGGGCCTTGATGTCTTCCAAGTTGATACCTCCAAAAGTGGGAGCGATAGCCTTCACGGCTTGGATAAATTTCTCGGGGTCTTTCTCGTTGACCTCGATGTCGAACACGTCGATGCCGGCATATATCTTGAACAGCAGACCCTTACCCTCCATCACAGGCTTTCCGGCCAGTGTGCCTATATCGCCAAGGCCGAGCACGGCGGTGCCGTTGGAGATGACGGCCACGAGGTTGCCCTTCGCGGTGTAGTCATAGGCGGTCTGTGGATTCTTTTCGATTTCGAGACAAGGCTCAGCTACACCGGGTGAGTAGGCGAGCGAAAGGTCTGTCTGCGTACTGTAAGGTTTAGTGGGAACGACTTCAATCTTTCCCGGCTTGCC
>SUXS01000011.1 GCA_015060865.1 Bacteroidales bacterium
ATCGATTGTAAAGTATTTATAGGATTAAAAAACTAACCAGTCAACCTAGTATAGGAATAAGACCAAATCGTGTAAACCTGTTATAGGGATTAACCTCTAAACTGACAACCTAAATCAGGAAACTACAAAAACACTAAATTATGTGTGCAATTTTTACACATGCACCAAAATCGGTACAAACATGCAATAGAATCAGTACATGCATGTACCGCGCAAAACGCAAGGCTCCGGCAAATTCATCAGAGCCTTTTGATAAAATTATCAGAGCCTTTCGTTAGAAAAAATCTCTTTGTCTGATTTTCCCTATGTAGCTTTAAAGCACTTTACCCAGATAGGTTTTCCGGCTGTCCTTGTAGCGGACAATGTACTGATTATTAATTGATAAACAAGGACAACCCGAGGGCAGCCCAGGTTGTCCTCGTTTGCTGATTGGTATACAGTGTGTTATGCCTTGCAAGGACAGCCGGACAACCTATTCCGCAACATCTGTTATATATGGACGTTTGGGGAGAAAATACTTTTTCGTCGTCGTTAACGTTATCGTACACGCTCCGCGTGTCCTGCTCTAAAACATTAAAAATAATTCACATTTCATAATCGTAATTCAAAATTAAACCGTACATTTGCATATTCTCGCGCCGATACCTTAATTCATTTGTGTGGGTTAAGGTGGCAGGGCGGGGATGACATAATGGAAAAGGCGTTTACTTGACGCTTTGGTTTGACGTCCTTAGAACTTCGCAACTTCTTTAAGATTTGTCAAAAACAAAGCAACGGTGAATGTCTCATGGGTATGTTTTTGCACTCCTTTGTTATATTGGTCGTGATGATTGGTATAATGTAAGGTGCGTATATACATATCGGCGTGAGGCTTCGCGTTGCTCGTTTCGACAAATCGGGCAATGCGAAGGCCTTAAGGACGTGGAGCGAGCAACGAGTGACTGGCTTCACGCTTTTTTTTATACTATAAACGGAACTATAGTTTGCCATTTGAGGCCAGTGGCACGTATAAACACATAGAATGATTATGAAACGTATGAAAAGTTTCTTTCAGAAGAGCGGTCTTCTGATGATGGTCATGGGCATGGCATTCGTGTCATGCAGTGAAGATGACAACAACGGAACAGAGATTCCGGGACAGGATGAGGGCAAGAAGCCTGCAGCTGTAGTCTTCGAGTACACCAACGTAGAGACTGCCGACATTATCGAGTATTGCGACATCGTTGTGGAGTATAACGATGGCAGTGGCGTGAAGACCGAAACTGTCACTACCACCGAGTGGAAGAAGACCTTTACTACCAATCTCCCCTGCACCTACACCTTCAAGAAGACTGTGACACTGAAGGTCGACAAGGATATGGCTGCAGCCGAGAAGATTAGCTATATCAAGAACGGCCATATCTACAAGTATACTATCGTGGATACTGATGGGAAAAGTGTGAACAAGACTGGCGGTTCCTCACATGTAGGTACGGCAACCTCGGCGGGCAGCAAAATTGCCGAAGGCATTACCAAAGGCAGCCTCAATATTGCCAATACATACACCTTCAATGCGGAGGGTAGTTTGAAGTAGACATTCACAAAAATGATAATAGACAATAAGAATCTATGAAAAGAAATTTCAAATTAAATGCTTTCTTGATGGCATTGTTGAGTACATTGCTCTTTTCTTGCCAAGAAAGCTTGGATGATCAAGGGGAATGGTATGTTCCCGGTGAGTATCATTACTCTTTGTGTGTCCCTAATGCGAACGATGAAATACAGGTTGTACTGGATAGTATAAGCTCTCCTATCAAGAGTATCGGAGCCTGCCCTGATTGGGCATCGGTAACAGTGTCATCAAGCACACAAGGTAATCATCCAATTATATGTATTGCATTAAAGGATTGTGGACCAGGAGTGATGAACGAGGCTGATGTAGAGATATTCTCGGAAAAGAACGACAAAGTTTCATTGTCGCTTAAACAAAGCATCTATATCACCGATAATGAGAACTCCTCAGATGAGTTTCTTACAGATTGGGAAAACGTGAAGTATGTCAGCATCTATTCTGACCGTTCATACCAGTTGGTTCCTACCCCTTGGGCAGATGAGACGATTACCACGTTGCCAGAGTATATACGCTATGACGTAAAGCAAAAGGATGGTTGGGAAATGGCTTTCTCGTTTTTGAATAGAGAAACATTTGATGATTGTAATTATTTTGCCTTGTACAACCGCTACCTTGGTATACTACGTGTGTTTCTCTATGTGACGAACACTACGACAAATGGCTCGGAGTATTCTTTCGAGGTAGACATGGGATCCATGCTGAAAAACAACAAGTACCCCTTCTACCATTCGTTGGCCTATGGTATTCCATCCAATCATCACTCGTTGCCCAACAATGTGAATCTTTTAGGTAATGGTATACCTTCACAGTTCACCTTCAAATCGTTCTTCTCACCCTATATTGCCATGTCCTCTACGGCTCTGAGCAAAGGATGGACAGCTTTCGATATTGATGCATCGGCCTATTGTCCTAAAGGCAAGAATTGGCTTGAATCTGGTGAACAGATACAGATAGCTTGTCGTACGGAGTTGAGCCAATCAATATCATTGGCAGGAAGCCTATCGGCTAATATCTCAGGCAAATATTCTTCAGCAGAGCAGAGTGCGTCGGCAGCAAGCGGAGTGAGCAGTATGCTCTCTACTTTAGGTGCTCTTGCAGGTGATGTGCAAAATTCTGCATTAGCGGCTATAGAACAGCAAGTGACAGGAAATCCCTTGGATACCTATTTTTATTATGCTGGGGTTGCTTGTAATGTGGCAGCTTTTGCGTATGACTTTATCACTGAGAACCCGTACGAGGAGCATGTCATAGATTCTATGCCTGGCAAGATAGAAATGAGTATGACGGGGGATATAGAATTGTCGGGGTATATCAAAAGTCTCGCCTCTAATGGAATTTCTCCCATCACCCTAAAGGGGAGTACCATAAAGAGTGCTAATCCAAATTCAAACTTTGGCAAGGGGGTATGGGGAATCACAACAGATCCTGTAATCTATGTACTGAATGATTGTATGGTGGGCGATGCAAGTCATTTAAACTTGGTTGTTAATGGTAACGGCACCTATGGCAACTCTGATGTTGAGGACTATCACCTGCGAATGGTATCATTTTTAGACCCTCAAAGTGTAGATGGCGTAGAAGGTGTGGTCATCAATAATGAGATATTTCCGGATGCATCGGATATAAAAGTAACATATAGCTATGGCGTATATCCAGATATACCCAAAGGTCATACAACAAAATATGCATCTTTATTAGGTCTCTCTCGGCCAACGCTAAAAATAGTGGAGGGGACGGAAAAGTTTGTTTGGCGCTCCAAGAATGGAAATAATAAAATGAAGTATGTTGAGGTTCCTCATACACAAATCATGTCAAAAAAACTGGATGAGACTGAAGATAATTGTAAAGTCGTAAAGCAGGCTGGCGCCGACTACTCTTATTATGGAAAAGTGGTGAACTGCGAAGGGAAGAACTTTATTATGGAGCCACAGGTTTATCTTC
Organism: Bacteroidales bacterium; assembly: GCA_015060865.1. Lineage (GTDB taxonomy): Bacteria > Bacteroidota > Bacteroidia > Bacteroidales > Bacteroidaceae > UBA1189. Next base: position 3,554 of record SUXS01000011.1, read on the forward strand.
CCATCAAAAAAACGAGTCAGGGCACAGTCCTGTGTGATGGTGAGATTCCCGATTTCGTAGTGTTGGTGAATTTGTCATTCAAGTCGAACGGACGCACTTTTGTGTTCAGCCAACGTTACTTGCCTGAGGTTAAAATGGTTAGTTGTAAAAGCACCAATTACTTAGAATACTTAGAGAATTGTTGCGAATTCATTGATTATCCTCGGGAAGATGCACAGAAGGCTCAGGATATACTTAAATATATATATATTAAATAACTTAATCCGTATGAAAACATTAAAATCTTATATAGTTATAGCAGTAGGTACACTTGCTATGATTGCATGTTCTCCTAACAATGAGGATATTCCCGAGATTCCGCAGGAAGAACAGCCAGAACAAGGTGATGTAACCACCTATGATCAAGTAAAGTTTCTACAAAACAATATCGTAGAAGTTGACTCATTGGGCAATTTTGTACAACGTGTCAATGGTGCTCCACTAAACTCAGCCGACACTACCGAACTCTATATCGGCGTGGCCGACTTGTCTGATGCGGCTGCGATGTTTCAAGGCTGGTTGTCGCCCGATACAGAGGTGAACCTATCGGCTCCCTCTACCATAGATATGGAGGCCGGGCTGAAAGATGAGGAAGGTCAACTGCAAGAGACGGTCTATTTCAAGGTAGTAGACGAATCTCCTACATTGGCCGAAGTAACCTTTGCCAAAGGAACAGTGATGAAACATGTGTCTAAGATAATCTTTATCAAGGATTCTGCATGGCCAGAGAATGACGAATCTCCTTATATGGTGGGAGATTTTGAGACCCGCGATACTTGGAATGAAGGAAAACATTGGTGGCTATGTATTCGAGAGGCTAAGAAAGGAGTTTCTGGCATGATGATGTACATTAGCTATCATGCCTGGGAACCTGATATATTAGATGGGAGTAGTGTTTGGGCCTCACCAGGACTGGCAAAGGAAGCCTCTGAAATACTAAGAGGAAATTGGGATTCTTATGTGGCATTTTTTAAAGAAGCAGACCGCACATTAGATAGTAGTTTCTATTGGATAAACGATTATACTTATAGCGTTTTTGTCTTCAATCAATATGCCATCAAGTTGTCTAGTGGAGAGATTGATTGGTTTGATTGTCTTTACCGTAGTCCTCGCAAACATTTTATTCAGTTAAGAACCTTTGGACTTTAATAAAGGGTGATGTTTATTAACCCTCTAATAATGAAATGTTTCAATGTCTTTAGACTATGTGTATCCGTGTGTGCCCTATGGGCATGCACGGATATTGAACATATAGACACACCATCGCCTGGGCAGAAGGTTTGTGTCCTCTTTGCACCGAATGGTTTGGGTGACAATGGATATAATGACCAGATACTTCGGGGAGTGGTGCAATTTGCCAATAATGACGAGTTTGCCAATGTAGAGGTGGATTACTATAACCCGATGTCATTGAACGACGGTGTGCGCATCATTGATGAATGGTGCGATACGACCCTTGAAGAAAAGAATAGTCTGCTGGTGTTGGCCAGTGCAATCTATAAAGATTCCCTCACGAGCCGATTGCAGAGAAAGCCTTTGGATACCTCATGCCGACAGGTGCTGATGTTCGAAACGGATGAGGTGAATCTACCGAGTGTAACGACCTTCAATATGTCGATGTATGGTGTGGCCTATATGGCTGGTGCTGTAGCCAACGAAATGCGCTCAAAACCTCTGATAGCATTGGCCAATCGGGAGGATGAGGTGATGACCGTCGTTGCCGATGGATTTAAGGCTGGATTCAATGCCTATAACGATGAGAAAAGAGCGGTGGATGCCGTCTACTTGTCTGATGCAGGAGATGGATATGCCATGGCCGACTCGGTGTATCGATTGATGCATGACTGGAGTATGCACTATAGTTTTATATTTCCAGTGATGGGTGGCTCCAACATGGGGGTATTCAGGTATTTGCGTGAATATCCTCATGGGGTCTCTACGGTGGGGACGGATGTAGACCAGAGTCATCTTTGTAACCCCATGGTGGGCTGTATGGTAAAACATATTGGTTGGGTGGTAGAGGAGTATCTGGAGAGGTGGACGGCGGGCGAAGAACTGCCCAAACACGTATTGTATGGCTTGGAGAGTGGCTATGTGGATTGGGTGCCATCGTACAATTTTGAAGGAGTGTTTGATGAAACACTGATACGTGCGAGAATGGAAGCCATAGAAAAAGAACGAAACTATGGGATGGAATAAAAGCATATTCGTATGGGTGATGTCGCTGGTGTTGTGCGTATCGTGCAACAAGGAGCAGGGGATATTGCCCGAAGATACCATGCAATGGGAAACACGCAAGGTGGCTGTAGTATTGCCCATGCAGAATGGACTTGACAAACATTGGAGGCGCACGTTGAACCAATGTGCCGAAGACTTGAAGCAGGCCTTTGCCATGCAGCAGAGAGGTATAGCCTTGGAATATGAATGGTATGACGAGGATAGTGAGGACTTGGAGCAACTGGCCGATGAACTATCGAAGCGTAAGGAGGTGGTGGGCGTAATAGGTGGGTATCATTCGGATAATGCCAAGAAGTTGGCTTCGAGATTCTGCCGTTCACAGGTAAAAAAGACTTTCTTTACCTTGGCTACAACCGAAGAATTGGTACGTGGCTTCTCCTCGGCTGGCTGTTTGTGGGCAATGACGGAGACGGACATCGCCCAGTGTGAAGTTTTGTTGGCAAAAGCATATGCTTATGGAGCAAAAAGCGTAGGCTTGATTGCCGATGGAAGTTCCTTGTATGGGAAAACCTTCGTGGATTGGTTTGCCTTTCAAGCTAAGGAGATGGGGATGGAAGTAACAGGTATCTATGATTATGCGCATAGCAGTGTGGATAAGGAAGCTGCGAAAGCTGCGGCATCAGGAACCAATTTCTTGATCTGTGCACCCAATGATATTGAAGGTATTCGCAAGATACAGGAAGCCATGCATAGACAAGCAGCGGGAGGTCTTCCCATACCAAGATGTCTATACTCTGATATCGCCTATGGTGCCGATGTTGTCAAGCTATTGGGGGCATCGGCTAATGGACTGGAAGGTGTATGCGTAGGGGCTGATCCTGAGAGCGGATTTGATGTCTGTTACGAAACAACTTATGGAGAGCAGGCTACCAACGGGGAGGCACAAGTGTATGATGCTGCAATGATGGTAGGCTATGGATGTTATCTGCAACTGCTACATGAGCATTTATATGATAAACAATTGGCACTTGACGAAGCACTCAAGATATTAGTTGACGGACGTGGTGATTATCAGCATACATGGTCGACAAAGGGTATGAGCGATTTTATTACGGAACTGACACAAGGGAAGACACCTGACCTAAGAGGTGTTTCTGGCACTTTGGATTTTGACAAGAAAGTATATACTAATATTTTGAATAGCATATATCATCATTATATGGTATATGATGGGCAATACATTATATTGGATTATAATGCGAGTAACAGTTCGGAACGAACCAGTGAGACCTTAGCTGGATGGAATTGGAAAAACGACCGAATGCAAGAATTGGAAGAATGTACTTCAACTGATTATACCTATCCTGCGCTGCATGAGAGGTGGGCACTTTTAGTGGCAAGTTCTTCTGGATGGAACAATTATCGCCATCAGGCAGATGTGTACTATATGTACCAGTTGTTGCGTGGCTATGGATATGAGGATGACCATATAGTCCTTATTGCAGAAGATGACATTGCCTATAACAAGAACAATCCGAATCAAGGAATGGTAAATATCCATCTCGGTGGATCAAATGTATATGAAGACTTGACTATAGATTATCATCCCTCAGAGTTGGTGCCCGAGGATGTAAAGTCTATCTTGTGTGGAGAAGAGAGCGAACGATTGCCTCATGTGATTTCGGCTGATGAGGATGATAATGTCTTCTTCTTTTGGAGCGGACACGGTATTCCTGAACACCTGATGTGGCTGAACAATAGAAGGGGGCTTTCGAGAGAACTAGCCCAAGAGATATTTGCATCCATGCACGAAAAGAAATGCTACAGAAAACTATTGTGCCTGATAGAAACATGCTATAGTGGTAGCGTGTTTGATGCTGTAGAGGGATTGCCTGGCATACTCGCTATTACTGCAGCTAATGCCAATGAAACATCTAAAGCCGATGTGTATAATTGTGATTTAGAGGTTTGGATGTCAAACCGTTTTACACTGACGTTTCAGGATTGCATAGTAAAGAATCCATCCATTACTATGCGCGAGCTATATTACCGCTTATTCAATAACACCGTAGGATCGCACGTCACGGTATTCAACGAAGAGAACTACGGCAATATGTACACCAATACGATGCGCGAATTCTTAGAATAAGCCATCCGTTGTGCATAAAGATACTCTATAAGGTCTCAGAAGAATAGGCGTAGACGTACTGAGGAGGTCTTATAGAGTTGTCTTGTTCGCAAAAAGTCCCTATAGTATATTGTCCTGTCCTTGTCCTCTTTCCGCCCAATCCCCAAGCCAGCCAAAAAGAACGCAGCCATGAACGATTAGGAAAAAGCAAGGCGTCAGCAAGAAATAGGGAACGGATGACAATCTGCCACGAGAGCAGAGAAGTCTATACTTCCGATTTCAACACCGCGTAAGCAAACTGCAGGGTTTGCCTTACAATCTGCTACAAGATTTTTGTACAGGATTTATGTTTGTTTCGTTCGGCTTAGCTCCGCTTTCTTCCTCTTCGCTCGGTATAGCTCGTGCAAGCACGGCTCTACACTCACTCATTCGTCAGTTGCACTATCTTTAGTGCTTGCTACGCAGGCCCAGAAATTAGGCTGCGCCTCAGAAATATTCAAATAAATTTGATATTTCGTTCGGCTTGCACTAATTTTGTCGCTCTAAATTAAAAGAAAAGTAAAACAATGAAGAAATTCCTGAATCTTAGCCTGCTTGTGGCAGTGCTGTTCGGGGTACTCCCGACAAACTATTCGTATGCTGCTGACCGCGAGCACACACTGAAGGTGTACAACTGGGCCGACTACATCGACGAGGCTCTGCTTGATGAGTTTGAGGTATGGTACAAAGAGCAGACCGGCGAGGAGGTAGAGGTTATCTACCAACTTTTCGATATCAATGAGGTGATGCTGGCCAAGCTCGAGAAGGGTCACGAGGACTTCGACGTGGTGTGCCCCTCAGAGTATATCATCGACCGTATGCTGGCCAATGACATGCTGCTCCCCATTCCCCGCGACTTTGGCAGCACGCCCGACTACATCAGTTTGGTGTCTCCTTATGTCATTGACCAGTTTGCACGTATGGATAAAGAAGGCAAGCCTGCCAACGACTATGCCGTAGGCTATATGTGGGGTACCACAGGTATCCTGTACAACCCCGAGTTCGTGACCGACGAAGAGGTGGACACCTGGGGTATCATCTGGGACGACCGCTTCCAGGGCAAGATTCTCATGAAAGATGCTTATCGCGACATCTATGGTCCTATGCTCATGTATGCCCGCTATCAGGATATTCTGGATGGCAAGGTAACACGCGAGCAGCTGATGAACGACTCGTCTGACGAGGCTATCGCCACCGTGGAGAACCTGCTCAAGGAGGCCAAGAAGAACATCGCCGGATGGGAGGTGGACTTCGGCAAGGAGATGATGACCAAAGGTAAGGTGTATATGAACGTGAGCTGGAGCGGCGATGCCGTATGGGCTATCGACGAGGCGGCAGCCATAGGCATGACGCTGAAGTACCACGTGCCCCGTGAAGGCTCCAACGTATGGTTCGACGGATGGGTAATCCCCAAATATGCTGTCAATACCAAGGCGGCCTCGTACTTTATCAACTTCATGTGTATGCCCGAGAATGCACTGCGCAACATGGACGAGATTGGCTACGTGAGCGTCATCGCTTCGCCCGAAATACTGGAAGCCAAGATTGACTCATCACTGAACGAATACATCGACCTCACCTACTTCTTCGGCGAGGAGGCCGACAGTGTACCCGTCAACAGTATCCAGTACCCTGACCAGAGCGTCATCGACCGTGCAGCACTGATGCGCGACTGCGGCAGCCGCACCAAGAACATGCTGGAGATGTGGAGCCGCGTAAAGGGCGACAACCTGGAGTCGTGGGTCATCATCCTCATCGTCGTAGTACTCGGTGCAGCCATTGCCTGGGGAGTATACAGCAAGGTGCAAGCCAATAAGCGAAGCCAGAAGCGAAAAAAGAAAAGCCAACGCAGATAAAAAAGTTTTTCTAGGCTATATTGTATATCCTGGAAAGTTTAAGAAATTCACATGCTTGATTTCAAGCATGTGTTTTTTCTATGTGTACAAATTAGCCTTTATTCGCTTGTTTGTTGTATCTTTGCAGAAATGAAAAGTTCGGATGAAGGTATGCATGATATAAGTGAAGAACTCAATGCAAGTCAGCTCGAAGCTGTGATATATAACGATGGTCCATCATTGGTGATAGCTGGTGCAGGATCAGGAAAGACGCGTGTGCTTACTTACAAAGTGGCCTACTTGATGGAACAAGGCTTGGAACCTTGGCGTATATTGGCGCTTACCTTTACCAATAAGGCTGCTCGTGAAATGCGCGATCGCATTGGGCTTCGGGTGGGTGAACATCGTGCTCGATATCTATGGATGGGTACTTTTCATAGTATGTTTTTACGTATTCTCCGAGCGGAAGCACAGACAATAGGTTTTGCTCCTAATTTTACGATCTATGATCAAACAGATTCGCGTAGTCTGCTTAAAACGATCATTAAGGAGATGAAGCTTGATGACAAGGTGTACAAACCCAATGTCGTCCAATGCCGTATCTCGAATGCAAAAAACCGTTTGATGACCGCTCAGATGTATGCTTCGGATGCTGTAGCGGTGGCTGATGACCAGTCGGCTAAGGTACCACTGACACGTGATATTTATTTGCGTTACCAAGAACGCTGTCGCCAGGCAGCGGCGATGGACTTTGATGACATCCTATTGTATACCTATCTGCTGTTCAAGCAGCACCCCGAAGTGTTGGCACGTTATGTCGATCAGTTTGCTTATGTATTGGTAGATGAATATCAAGATACCAATTATGCCCAGCATAGTATTGTATGGCAACTTACGCAAGGACACCAACGCGTTTGTGTGGTGGGTGATGATGCTCAGAGTATCTATTCTTTCCGTGGGGCAAACATTGATAATATATTAGGCTTTACGCGTCAGTATACGAATGCTCGTGTATTTAAACTCGAGGAGAACTACCGCTCTACGCAAATGATTGTTGGAGCAGCCAATAGCCTGATTGATAAAAATCGTGAGCAGATACACAAGGAGGTTTATTCCCGCAAAGAAAAGGGAGAACCGCTACAGGTGGTTGAGGCCTATTCCGATGTGGAAGAGGGGGAAATTGTTGCTCGTCGCATACAGGCTCTCATGCGTAGTGAGGGGTTGTCGGCTAAACATTTTGCTATTTTATATCGAACAAATGCCCAGTCACGTATTTTTGAGGAGGCGCTGCGTAAGAATGGCATTGCTTACCGAATCTATGGAGGATTGTCATTCTACCAACGTAAAGAGGTCAAGGATGTGATAGCCTATTTCCGTATGGCAATAAATCCGCACGACGAGGAAGCCTTCAAACGTGTAATTAACTATCCTGCACGTGGTATAGGTGACACAACGGTGGGTAAGATTATGGCGGCGGCATCGGATTATCATGTCAGTCTATGGACGGTAATAGGGGATCCTGCAGCCTATAACCTTGCGGTAAACAAGGGGACGTTGGGCAAACTAAATACGTTCTACAATCTTATAAGCCGTTTTGTCGTGCAGGCTGATAAGATAGATGCCTATGAGTTGGGCCGTTTGGTAGTACAGGAAAGTGGTGTTATGGCAGATTTGATGCAGGACCATACGGTTGAGGGAGTTAGCCGTCAAGAAAATGTGCAAGAACTGATGGACGGTATGTACGATTTTGTCCGTTCGCGTAAGGAGGAGGGGGATGAAGCAGTTTGGTTGTCTGATTTCTTGAACGATGTGGCGTTGCTGACTGATCAGGATGATGAAGATGACGATGACGATACTGAGAAGGTTACTCTTATGACTGTGCATGCAGCAAAGGGACTTGAGTTTGATACCGTATTTATTGTTGGTATGGAGGAGCAGCTTTTCCCTTCTATGCTGTCTTATGATAGTGTGCGACAGATGGAGGAGGAGCGTCGCCTGCTTTATGTTGCTATCACCCGTGCAGAGAAACGGTGTTTGCTTTCGTATGCAAAGAGTCGTTTCCGCTATGGAAAAGTGGAATATGGTATGCCTAGTCGATTCCTTCGCGATATTGATGGCTGTTATTTGTCATCTCCATCTATATCTTCTTCTCTTTTTGGGGTAGCCTCTCATGCCTCTCCGTGGAAAACGTCAGATTACCATGGCTCACCGAGAATGGTACCTAAAGTGCATGGCGATTCTTCGAGGCAGGGAAATGGTTATTCGGATCAGTGCTCTTCTCGAAGGAAGATGGGAGGGCTTGCTCCCTCTCCCAATAAACCGGGTAGTCCTGCTATAGAAAAGGGTGGGAGGGAAGTTATCTCTTCTCCACGCCGTTTGGTGTCGATCAATCAAGCACAAGGCGCAACTCGTGTTGCGCAACTTACGCCCGGTCAGTTTATAGAACATGAACGGTTTGGCGTGGGAGAGGTCTTGCGTGTTGAAGGTATGGATGAGAACTGTAAAGCACTCATTCGTTTTAAGCATGCAGGGGAGAAACAGCTTCTTCTGAAATTTGCCCGTTTCCGTGTACTGAAATAGAACTCGTATACATGAAGAAGCGGGATGCACCCTCATTGGTTGATGTGTCCCGCTTCAATGTGACTTAACGTTCGGTATTCTTGGGGATAGACTCTCCTTTGTCGAGAATTTCTACGGCTTTTAGTACAACAGGATCTGTCTGATTGAGGAATTTGATGTATTCTTCCATACCTAACATGTTGTAGATGATATTGCCATACAAAATTTCTTCCATTAAGGTACGTGACTTGGCTATGAGGTTGTTGCGCCTTTTTATCCCTTTTGAAGAGGCATATTGTATAAATTCCTCCATGATGTTGCTGTTCTTGAGGTAGGCTTGAAGCTCTTCCATTGTTTTATAGGGGGCAAGTACCTGGCGATTCTTGTCGGTATATTGGAATGGAAATTGGGTAAATAGGCGTAACTTGGCTACTGCGGCATAGTATGAGGTATATCCCATCGTGTCTTGTGGTACAAAAATGTCTGGCATAATACCTCCACCTCCATATACTGTTCGGCCATTCCTGGTTTTGTGTATGTTGCTTTCGTCTTGTTTGATGCTGTCTTCTGTAAAGAACTCTCCATGTTCGTAACGATTAAGCAGATCCAATTCATATTCCTTATTCTGACCATTGGTGTATGGCTTTTGTATACAACGGCCAGAGGGTGTGTGGTAGCGTGCAATGGTAAGTCGCACGGAAGAGCCATCGTACATTTCAATAGGCTGTTGGACCAGACCTTTGCCGAATGTTCTACGACCGATAATGGTACCTCGGTCGTTGTCCTGTATGGCACCTGCAAAAATCTCGCTGGCTGATGCTGAGGTTTCGTCGGTGAGTACTACTATCGGTAGTTTTTGACATGAACCTGTGCCACTGGCATACTCTTCAATACGATTGGAGTGCTCTCCTTCGGTGTATACAATCATCTGCCCTTTGGGAAGAAATTCATTGACCATCTGTATGGCTGCAATCATGTAACCACCAGTGTTTCCGCGTAGGTCAATGATGCATCCCTGCGTCCCTTTTTGTATGCCTTGCGCTAAGGCTAACAACATCTCGGGATAGGTGGTTTCGCCAAACTTGTTGATTTTCATATAGCACCAACGATTGTCAATCAGATAGGTGGCGTCAATACTCTTTACGGGAATATTTCCGCGCATTATTGTGAAAGGAAGCAATTCTTTCTCGCCATGACGCTTGATGCCCAATTGAACCTCACTCCCCTTGGGCCCCTTCAAACGTTTCATGGCTCCATCATTGTTAATCTTCTTACCCACATATAGCGAGTCGTCAATGGTGACAATACGGTCGCCAGCCATGAGGCCTACCTTCTCGGCTGGCCCACCATGAATCACGTCGCTCACATAAATGGTGTCGTCTTGTATCATGAATTGGATACCAATGCCGCTGAAACTTCCGCGCAGTTCTTGATTAGATTCCTCAGCTTTTTGGGCGGGGATATACACGGAGTGGGGGTCGAGTTCTGCCAATACTTTTGGTATGGTTTTCTCTACTAATTCATTAATGTTGACTGTGTCAACATACTGTTGGTCGATGATATGTAGTAAAGTTGACAGCTTGTTGATTGATTGCGATTGCTTGCCTTGATCTGTACAGGCAATAAAAGCTATACCCGTAAGTAGGACGAGCATAGCTAAATGCCATTTGGTATTTTGATGTCTCATTCTTCGTTAGGTAAATATTCTACTGTAACACCTGCCCGCTCAAGTAAATCGATTCCATCAGTTAGCCGGTACTTCTCACCATATACTACACGCTTGATACCTGCCTGAATGATCAGCTTGGCACATTCAATACAGGGCGATGCCGTTACATATAGTGTAGCCCCTTCGCTGTTGTTGTTGGAGCGGGCAATCTTGGTGATGGCATTGGCCTCGGCATGTAGAACGTAGGGCTTGGTCACGTTGTTCGCATCCTCGCAAATATTCTCGAATCCTGCAGGTGTGCCGTTGTAACCATCCGATATGATCATTCTATCCTTTACTATCAGCGCACCCACCTTGCGGCGTTCGCAGTAGGAGTTTTCGGCCCAAATGCAGGCCATGCGCATGTAGCGTTTGTCAAATGCCTCTTTCTTGTTGTCAGTCTCTGTCATCTTATTTCTTGAATTTTGATAGGTCGCCAAATTGCATGAAGTATCTTCTGCTACCGTCGAACAGGCGTATGTAGTTCGAGTCGCCTTGGTAGTAGCTTACCTTGAGCAACTCATCATACATCTGCTTGCCGAATTTCGTGAGTCTCTTCGGATCGCCTGTTACAGTTTTCCATTCCGAGAAGCTGAATGTGCGGTTCTTCCCGTCAGCCTCCCAGCGTCCCTGCAACTGGCATCCCTCGGGTAGTGTCACTACAGCTATGCCGTCGACCATCAACTCTATGTTATATGCCGTGAGGTCGTTATGGCTATTGTAGTCGTTGATGGGTGTACCCATATTCGGATTGTCCCAATCTGTCGTACTATAGAATCCTGCCAGATGCCATATCTTACCGGCGAAGATACCTTCGAGGTCATCCTCCTTGTTGCATCCTATGGTGAGCAAGATGCACCATGAGGCAAGGAGCAGGCGATGTAATTTCATTGGCTATGTTATCTGGTTATGAGTGTTTACTTTACAATACCGTCACGCTTCATCATGGCATCAATGGTGGCATCCTGTCCGCGGAAACGGCGGTAGAGTTCCTTCGGATGCTCCGAGCTGCCCTTCTCGAGGATATTCTTGCGGAACGATGTGGCTACCTCCTGATTGTAGATACCCTTCTCCTCGAAGAGCGAGAAGGCATCGGCGTCGAGCATCTCTGACCACTTGTAGCTGTAGTAGCCTGCTGAGTAGCCGCCCGACATGATGTGGCCGAAACGGGTAGTCATATTGGTACCTTCGGCAGCAGGCAGCAGCTGGGTAGGTGCCCATGCTTCTTGCTCGTAGGCCAACACATCGCCCTCAAATGGTGTAGTACGTGAGTACCATGCCATATCGAGTAGTCCGAAGCTGAGCTGGCGGATGCACATGTATGCCGCATTGTAGTTCTGGGCACGTACGATGCGTTCGATGAGTTCGTCGGGGATGAGTTCGCCTGTCTCGTAGTGGAAGGCGAAGGTGGCGAGAAACTCCTTCTTGGGCAGGAAGTTCTCCATAATCTGCGAGGGCAGCTCCACGAAGTCGCGGTACACGTTGGTGCCACCCATCGAGGGGTAGTTGGTGGCGGCGAAGATACCGTGCAGGGCGTGACCAAACTCATGCAGGAAGGTCTCCACCTCGTCCTGTGTGAGCAGCGCGGGTTTGCTCTCGGTGGGCTTGGTGAAGTTCATCGTGATAGACACGTGAGGACGGCTGTCCACACCATCCTTCACATACTGCTCCTTGTAGTTGGTCATCCAGGCACCTGAGCGCTTGCCGGCACGGGGGAAGAAGTCGGTGTAGATGACTGCCAGGTAGCTTCCGTCCTTGTCGAGCACGTCGTAGGCCTTCACGTCGGGATGGAACACGGCGATGTCCTTGTTCTCCTCGAAGGTGATGCCATACAGACGGGTAGCCAGACCAAATACGCCCTTGGTCACATTCTCTAGCTTGAAGTAGGGGCGCACCATCTCGTCGTTGAGGCTATACTTCTCGTTGCGCAGCTTCTCTGAGTAGAACGACCAGTCCCAAGGCATCAGCTCGAAGTCCTTGCCCTCGGTGCGTGCGGCCATCTCCTGCACCGCCATCACCTCCTCCTTGGCTGCGGGGAGGTAGGCCGTGAGCAGCTGGTCGAGCAACTGGTTCACGTTGGCAGCGTTCTCGGCCATACGGTTTTCGAGCACGTAGTCGGCGTGGCTGTTGTATCCCAGCAATTGGGCGATGGCGAGGCGCAAGTTGGCAATCTTCTTCACGTTCTCCTCGTTGTTGTATTCGTTGTCCTGTACGTTCTGTGTGTTGTATGCCATGTACAGCTCACGGCGCAGGTCGCGGTCCTCGCAGTACATCATCAGCGGGCTATAGCTCGGGGCGTGCAGGGTGAATGTCCATCCCTCCTGTCCCTTCTCCTTGGCTGTCTGGGCCGCTGCTTCAAGAGCCGATTCGGGCATACCCTTCAAGCGGGTCGAGTCGGTCACGTTCAGGGCGTAGCTGTTGGTCGCTTTCAGCATATTCTGGCCAAATGCCAATGTCGTCTTGCTCAGTTCGGTAGTCAGCTCACGATACTTGGCTTTGTCCTCTTCGCTGAGGTTAGCTCCGTTGCGGGCAAAGCTGTCATACGACTTCTGCAACAGACGTTGCTGCTCGGTCGTAAGGGTGCTCTTGTCGGTAGTCTCATACACGGCCTTCACGCGGGCAAAGAGCTTCTCGTTGAGGCTCACGTTGTTGGAGTGCTCGGTGAGCATGGGCGAGAGCTTCTGCGCCAGTGCCTGCATCTCGTCGGATGTCTCGGCGCTATTGAGGTTGAAGAACACGGTGGCTACGCGGTCAAGCATGTCGCCGGCATAGTCGAGTGCCACGATGGTGTTCTCGAAGGTAGGTGCTTCAGGGTTGTTGATGATGGCGTCCACCTCGGCTTGATGCTGCTTGATACCCTCCAGGAAGGCGGGTTCGTAGTGCTCCATCTTGATTTTGTCAAACGGGGCAGTCTGATGCGGAGTGGTATACTCGCTGAAGAAGGGGTTATCGTTCTTTTTGTCCATACAAGAGGTTAAGTTAATGGTTGCGCCTACTACGGCCAGTGTGCCGAGGGCAAGTTTGAATAGGTTTGTCTTATCGTGTCGCATAATCTAAATGAATTTCAAACTGCAAAGGTACAAATAATTGCGTGAAATATAAAGTGCGCATAGATATTTTATGATATGTACGGATAAGGGATATGGTGACTTATAGGTGTGGAAAGGCTCATTCATGTGTCGTGTGGTTTTTTTCTTATACTTAACAATGCAAATAAACTTGTTTTTTCTCTCTCCTTGCACTAATTTTGCATGCTAAAAGATACAACTGATGATTTATCCGAACAATTTCGAGCAGAAGATTGGTTTCGACCAGATACGGCACATACTGAGAGAGCGATGCCTGAGCACCTTGGGAAAAGACAAGGTGGAAGAGATGCATTTCTCGCATACCTTCGATGACGTGTGCCGCAAACTGGACGAGGTGGAGGAATTTGTACGTATCATCCAAGAGGAGGACACATTTCCTAACCAATACTTTTTCGACGTTCGCCCGGCACTGCATCGCGCCAGCATTGTGGGCATGTATATGGACGAGGGAGAACTTTTCGACCTTCGCCGCTCGCTCGACACGATAAATCACATTGTACGTTTCTTCTACAGAAACGAGGAGGAGCCAAGCAAGTACCCCAACTTAGAGGCTCTGGCTACAGAAGTGCAGTCCTTTCCAACCCTCACCCGACGCATCGACGGCATCATCAACAAGTTCGGAAAAATCAAGGACAATGCTTCGCCCGCACTGGCCAATATACGCCGTGAACTGGCAGCTACTACGGGTAGCATATCGCGCACACTCAACTCGATACTGCGCTCGGCACAAGCCGAAGGTATCGTGGACAAAGACGTGAACCCTACCGTGCGCGATGGACGATTGGTAATCCCCGTAGTACCGGCACTGAAACGCCGCATCAAAGGTATCGTACACGATGAGTCGGCCACCGGAAAGACAGTTTTCATTGAGCCTGCCGAAGTAGTGGAAGCCAACAACCGCATTCGCGAGTTGGAGGGCGAAGAGCGCCGCGAGGTGATACGCATCCTCACAGAGTTTACCGAGGAGGTGCGCCCACAGATTCCCGAGATTCTGGAGTCATATTCCTTCCTTGCCGAGATTGATTTCATCCGCGCTAAAGCACTCACTGCTATCGCTATGGATGCCATCAAACCTCAGATGCACGAATATCCCCACATCGACTGGGTAGAGGCCGAGCACCCCTTGCTGCGCATCACGCTGGCCAAGCATCACAAGAAGGTAGTGCCGCTGGATGTCAAGCTGAGCCGCGAGCAGCGCATACTCATCATATCGGGTCCGAATGCCGGAGGTAAATCGGTGTGTCTGAAGACCGTGGGCCTACTGCAATACATGCTGCAATGCGGCATGCACATTCCCTTGAAGAGGGCAAGTGTAGCCGGTATCTTCAACAGCATATTCATTGATATCGGCGATGAGCAGAGCATCGAAGACGACCTCAGCACCTACAGCAGTCACCTGCTGAACATGAAGAATATGATGCGCGAGGCGGGTGGACGCAGCCTCATCCTCATCGATGAGTTTGGCAGCGGCACCGAGCCCCTCATCGGAGGCGCCATTGCCGAGGCGGTATTGCGCCGCTTCAACGACAAGCGTGCCTACGGTGTCATCACCACCCACTACTCAAACCTGAAGCAGTTTGCCGACAGCCACAAAGGCGTGGTCAACGGCGCCATGCTCTACGACCGCCACTTGATGCAAGCACTCTACCAACTACAGATCGGTAATCCGGGCAGCTCCTTTGCCGTGGAGATAGCCCGCAAGATAGGACTCCCCGAGGAGGTTATCGCCGATGCTTCAGAGATTGTGGGAAGCGAGTACATACAGTCGGACAAGTACCTGCAAGATATCGTGCGCGACAAGCGCTACTGGGAAACCAAACGACAGAACATACGCCAGAAGGAAAAGCAACTGGAGACACTCATCGCCCAGTACGAGGGCGAGATGGAAGAACTGAAGAAATCGCGCAAGAGTGTCATCCGCGAAGCCAAGGAAGAGATGCAACAGCTGCTGCAAGAGTCGAACGCCCGCATCGAGAACACCATACGCACCATCAAGGAGGCACAAGCCGAGAAGGAGCAGACCCGCCAAGCACGCCAAGAGTTGGCCGAATGGCGCGACACCGTGACTGACAATACGGCCGACGAATACGAAGCACGCATACAGCGCAAGATGGAGCAGCTGCGTGCACGGCAGGAGCGTAAGAAATTGAAAATTCAAAATTCAAAATTGAAAGTTGGCTCCGCTACGAGTACCCAACAAACAAGCACGCCGGATAGTAATAATTCTCAATTTTCAATTTCCAATTTTCAATTTGAGGCAGGTTCTCTCGTCCGCATCAAGGGCCAGCAGACCATCGGCACCATCGAACAGATTAACGGAAAGAATGCCACGGTAACCTTCGGCATGATGCGCACCGTGACCAAGCTCTCCAAGCTGGAGTCTGCCACACAGGAGGCTGCACGCCAGCAGGAAGCCGAGCGCCCACGTGCCTATACCTACCTGAGCAAGGAGACACAGGAGGACATCTCGCAACGCCGCCTGCAGTTCAAGCAGGACATCGACGTGCGTGGCATGCGTGGCGAGGAAGCCCTACAGGCCGTCACCTATTATATAGACGATGCCGTACTGCTCAGTATGCCTCGTGTACGCATACTGCACGGGACAGGCAACGGTATCCTGCGCACCCTCATACGCCAGTATCTACAAGCCAATCCCGCCGTAGCAAGCTGTCGCGACGAACATGTACAGTTTGGCGGAGCAGGCATCACGGTTGTGGAGCTGAATTAGTTTAGAGTAAAACCGTAAATTATAAAATCGCAAATAACATGATGAACATCACTTTCGTCGACATCCTTGAATTTGTAGGCACCTTCGCTTTCGCCATCAGTGGTATACGTTTGGCTTCAGCCAAGCAGTTCGACCTCTTCGGAGCTTTTGTCGTTGGCCTTGTCACCGCCATTGGTGGTGGTACCATCCGTGACCTCCTGCTTGATGTCACTCCCTTTTGGATGAACAATCCCATCTATCTTGTCATCACCGCATTGGCCCTTTTATGGGTAATGGCATTCAGTAAGTATCTGGTGCACATGAACAACACCTTCTTTTTCTTCGACGCCATCGGCCTTGCCCTATTCGCTGTCGTAGGTATACAGAAGACGCTTGATGCAGGCTTCCCTCTCTGGGTAGCTACCATCATGGGTACGATGACCGGTGCTGCAGGCGGTGTGCTGCGCGACGTATTCATCAACGAGATACCGCTTATTTTCCGAAAGGATATCTATGCCATGGCCTGCGTGATGGGTGGAGTTGCCTATGCCATATGCGGATGGATAGGTGCCGACAATATCGTTACGCAGATTGTCTGCGGCATCAGTGTATTTCTCACCCGCATCCTGGCTGTTAAATATCACATCAGTCTACCCACGCTCCGAGGTGAGGAGCATTCTTAGGGAAACTAACTCTTAGACCGACAGCTGGCTATTAGCTAACGTTGACCAGTTCTATTTCAAATATCAGGGTTGAATGTTTGGGGATGTCTATCATGTTCATGCTTCCATATCCTACTTCTGCGGGCACAAATATACGCCACTTGTCACCCATGCACATTTGAGTTAGGGCAATCTGCCATCCGACGATGAGGTCGGCTAAACGGAAGGCATCAGGATATCCTTGGGCGGTGTTGTCATCAAAAACATTACCATTGATGAGCATTCCTTTATAATAAACCGATACTATGCTTCGTGTGGTTGCTTTGGGACCACTGCCCGATTGGAGAATCTCATATAGTACTCCCTGTGCGGTCTTGTGTACCCCTTCTTCTGCGGCTTTTCTTTTTAGGAACTCGATGTTTTGTTCCTTGTAATTCCCTTTTGACATTATTGTGTTGGTTTATAGAAATTTATTATCAAGTTCCCATGGTGGATATATATGGTGAACTTCGTATATGCGAAGGCGAAGATAAATATAAATGATGAAAAAAAGAAGCATTTGGTTGCATAATCCCAAAAATGTGTGTAACTTCGCCGAGCGTAAAACAAATATCGCGGCAGTAGCTCAGTTGGTAGAGCATCAGCTTCCCAAGCTGAGGGTCGCGGGTTCGAGCCCCGTTTGCCGCTCTTGTTTGGACCGAGTGAGAATCCTGCAAGAAGCACTAGCTACTTGCAGTTTTTTTTATACAGTGAACAAAGATTATGCCTTGGAAGAACTGACGGGTCTGATGAGGTTTATAGTTTTTAGGGTACTGATATTTGGCACTTAGCTTGTTTTGTGCTACTTTTGTGGGTCAATTTCATCAATTTCAAAATTGCAATAATGATGAATGCAACAAAGAATATACGCATAGCTGCTTTTATATTTATGGTGATGACCTTAGGGGTGCCTACACCGCTAATGGCAGGGGAAACTCTTGTTGGACAATTTCTGGTTAGCAGAAAGACTAAGACAAAAACTCTTGCTGATGGATCTGTATATGTAGGAACCATGTTGCTGATGTGGCCACATGGACAAGGGAGGCAGACCCTTGCTGATGGTAGTGTTTACGAGGGTGCTTTCGTGAGAGGCAAGCGTCATGGAAAAGGAGTCATGGCTTATTTTGACGGAAGGCGATACGAAGGTGACTGGTCAGAAAATGAAGAGCACGGCAGTGGTACCTTGTATTTCCCTGATAGTAGTAGGTATGAGGGTACCTTCCATGAAGGTTTTATGCAAGGTTTTGGTTCCATGTATTATCCCAATGGAGATACTTATGTAGGCTTATGGCATGAGAATATACGTCAGGGCAAGGGGGTGTATACTTGGTGGAACAATGGCGCAAATTACAATGGTGATTGGGTGGCTGATAAGAAAGAGGGGCAAGGCAAAATGTTTTGGTCTGACGGCTCCAACTATAATGGTGAATGGGTAGCCGATGTGCGTAAAGGCGAGGGTACCTATTGCTATGCGAATGGTGATGTATATGTAGGAGAGTGGTCTAATGATTTGCAGAATGGCAAAGGTGAATATCGCTTTGCCGGTGGCGACCTGTATGTAGGCGACTATAAGGATGGCCTTCGTCATGGGCAAGGGGAATATACCCGAATAAGCGGTAGTCGGTATGTAGGTGAATACAGTGAAGGCGATATCAATGGCAAGGGACGTCTTGAATTGTCTAGTGGTGAGGTATACGATGGGCAGTGGGTTCGCAATGTCCGTCATGGAAAAGGTGTCTGCCACTGGCCCAATGGGGATAAGTATGATGGTGATTGGGCCAACAATCTTCCTCACGGTTTCGGTACCATGACGTTGGCTGACGGTACGATTTATGCAGGGGAATATAAAAATGGAATAAAAGATGGTGCTATGGTGATGACCCGAAGCGATGGTAGTCGTATTGAGGGTACTTATGCTCAAGGAAAGCAGCATGGGGCATTCAAGGAATATGATGCACAAGGCAAACTGGTGCGTAGTATTCAGTATGTCAATGGCCTGATGCGTTAACGGATTGGCTTGGACTATCAGCCCCTTACTAAATGGCCTTTGCTTATTATTCTTTTTTTGATAGGAAAGATAATTATGATAGATTTAGAAGGATTAACCTCTCAAGTTATAGATGTCGCCATCAGTGCAGGGCGCTTCCTCAAGGAACAGCGAGCCGCATTTGATAGAACTGCCGTACAGGAAAAGGGACCTCACGACTACGTGTCGTATGTAGACAGGATGTCTGAGCAGCGTTTGGTGTCTCAGCTTGGCGCCTTGCTTCCCGAGGCTGGCTTCATCACCGAGGAGAAAACCACTCGTCAGTGTGATGAGGAAGAATACTGCTGGGTTGTAGACCCTCTTGATGGCACTACCAACTTCATTCACGATATGGCTCCCTACTGTGTCAGCATTGCTTTGCGCAACCGTGAAGAGATTCTCTTGGGAGTCGTCTATGAAGTATGCCGTGCAGAATGCTTCTCGGCCTACAAGGGGGGGGGAGCCTTTCTCAATGGACAGCCCATCCATGTCAGTGCTATTGCCAGCATGGATCAGGCGCAGATTCTTCTCGGTTTTCCCTACGACAGTGCCCGTTTCCGTCCTATTATCCTTGGCGCAATATCGCAGATGTATGGTGCCGTAGGGGCCGAGCGCTTACTTGGCTCTGCAGCTGTTGAACTTTGCTATGTAGCTGCTGGACGTGCCGAGGGACGCATCGAAGGGCTCTTGGGACCCTGGGATGTAGCCGCAGGCACTCTCATCCTTTCCGAAGCGGGTGGTGTGACTACAGATTTTCATGGTGGTGACACATATCTCACCGGTCGTGAAGTTCTCGCCTCGAACGGACATATCCACGAGCCGCTGATGCAGATTGTCGGTAGAGCGATTGAGGGGGATATTAGTAGAAGTTAAATCCTGTTATGGATGTTGCAGTCGCACTCCTTAAGCACCTGGATGCAATGGTCGATGTCGTTGGGGCGGATGATGACATTGGCTTGGTCGCCCTCGGCAAAGGCATACATGTATTCGATGAAGATGTGCTGCTCGGCCAGGTGGTCGAGGATGTGGGATAGCGAGCCGGCTACGTTGGGGCAGGTAATCCATACCACATCGGTCAGCATCACGGCAAAATTGGCTTCGCGCAGTACCTCTACGGCTTTGTCGACCTCCGAAACGATAAGGCGGAGTATGCCGAAATCTGTGGTCTCGGCCATGCTGAAGGCGTGCATGTTGATGCCGTGCTGGCCCAATATCTTGGTCACTTCGTTGATTCTTCCTGTCTTGTTCTCGAGGAAGATGGATAATTGCTTGATGGTCATAATCTGATTTGAGTTGTGAGTTATGAGTTATGAGTTATGAGTGATGCTGAGCTGTCTGTTTGATTGGAGCTCAGTGCTCATGACTCGCCGCTCCATTATACTAATTTTCTCTTGTCTATCACATGTTTGCCCTTGCCTTGGCTGCGCTCGATGCTGCCCGGCTCCATGAGTTTTACGTCGGCACTGATGGAGAGCACGCTCTTGAGCTTGTCGGCGAGGGTCTTCTTCATGTTTAACATGCGGCCAATGTCGTCGCCGAAGAAGTCGCGGCGTACCTCTACTTGCACTTGCAGGGTGTCGAGGTTGTTCACGCGGTCGACGACTAACATGTATTGGGGCTCGAACTCGGGCATCTCGAGTATGACGCTCTCGACTTGTGAGGGGAATACGTTGATGCCTCGGATGATGAGCATGTCGTCGCTGCGTCCGATGATGCGTCCCATGCGTACAGAGGTGCGTCCGCAGGCACACTGTCCATCGTACAGGGTGCAGAGGTCCTTGGTGCGGTAGCGGAGCAGGGGCATGCCCTCTTTGGTGAGGGTGGTGAATACCAGCTCACCTTGCTGGCCGTGGGGAAGCTGCACGAGGGTCTCGGGATGGATAATCTCGGGGTAGAAGTGGTCTTCGTTGATGTGTGATCCGTCCTGTACCTCACATTCATAGGAGACTCCGGGCCCCATGATTTCGCTGAGTCCGTAGAGGTTGAAACCCTTCAGGCCGAGGCGCTCCTCAATCTCCTTGCGCATGTTCTCTGTCCATGGCTCGGCTCCGAAGGCACCTACTCGCAGGCTGATGTCGTCCTTGGTTAGTCCCATCTTTTCGAGGGTCTCGGCCAGATAGAGTGCGTAGGAGGGTGTACAGGCAATGCCTGTGATGTGAAGGTCGCGGATGAGGCGAATATGCTTCTCGGTATTACCGGTTGAGGTGGGGATGACGGTGGCTCCGAGGTTCTCTACGCCATAGTGTGCTCCCAGTCCGCCGGTGAAGAGTCCGTAGCCGTAGCTCACGGAGAAGGTGTCGTCGCGTGTGATGCCGTAGGCTGTCAGGGCACGTGCCATCACTTCGGACCATACGGCAAGGTCCTTGCGGGTGTAGCCCACGATGGTGGGGTTGCCGGTGGTTCCCGATGAAGCATGCACGCGTACAATCTCAGAGGGTGGGGCGGCCTGCAAGCCGTAGGGATAGTTGTCGCGAAGGTCTTGCTTGGTGGTGAAGGGCAGCTTCACGATGTCGTCGATGCTGTGTATGTCCTCGGGAGATAGGCCCATCGCCTGCATCTTGTTGCGATAGAAGGGGACGTTGTGGTACACGTAGGTGACCAATTTCTGTAGCCGCTTGCTCTGCAGCGCGTGCATCTCGTCGCGGCTCATACACTCTTTGTAGGGATTCCAAATCATGGGGAATATCGTTTTTGTCGTTATTATAGTATAGGATGGTCTTCGTGGAAGGCTCTCATGCGCTCTTCCATGATGGGGTAGAGGTCGTCTCTCATGCGTGAGGTGCAGGCTCTCACTCCCTGCTGCTCGCTTCCGGTGGTAGAGAGCGATATGCTGCTGACTCCATAGTATAGGAGCTCTTTCAGCAGTTCGCCGCTGCTCATGTTGCCATATCCGATGGTGAAGAAGAAGCCGTCGCCCACGGCTTGGGTCACGTCGTAGTCGTAGACGATATGGAAGCCATTGTCGGTGAAGATCTTTTTCATCTTTTCTGCCCGCAGGGCATATTCTCGGGTGTCCTCCACGAAGTTGATGGTGCCCTCGGTGGAGAGTCGCAGCATCTCGGCGTAGGCGTATTGGGTGGAGGCGGTGCATCCTGAGGTTATCATATATAGGATAGATGCGATGAGTGTCTGCCCGAACACGCCGGCATCGTGGTAGCGTTCGGCAAGAGCGGGGAAGTGGCGGTCGAACAGCTTGTCGCTGATGCATGTCAGGGCCATGCGTTGTCCGGCATAGCTGAAGATCTTTGAGGCCGACAGCATCAGGATGTAGTTGTCGGTGTATCGGGCTACGGTGGGGGCAAAGGGTGGCTCGAAGGGATGACCCATATCGTGGCGGAAGTCCATGCAGAAGTAGGCGAGGTCTTCCATGACGATGACATCGTGCTTTGTGGCCAGTTTGCCTATCGTCGCCAGTTCTTCCTCTTCGAGGCAAATCCAGGCGGGATTGTTCGGGTTGGAATAGATGATGGCTGCTATGTCTCCTTGCTGCAGCATGCTCTCCAGCTTTGCTTCCAGGGCAGCACCACGGTGGAGGTATATGTCAAACTCCACCCATTCGGCTCCGATGACTCTGAGCTGTGACTTCTGAATGGGGAAACCAGGGTCGATGAACAGCACCTTGTTCTTGCCTGGTGTGCGCTGGGTGCAGGCGATGAACGATCCGAACGATCCGGCTACGCTACCTACGGTAGGTACGCATGAGCGCTCTGATATGTCGATGTCGAGGAATGCCTTGACAAAGCGTGAGGCTTCGCGCTTAAGCTCCGGTATGCCGGCTGCAGCGGGATACTGCGAACCTACGCCACGGTCGAGCGCAGCCTTCTCAGCCTCCACGCCGTAGCGATTGACCGGGAGTCCCGGAGAACCTTGGTCCATGCGGATAAAGGGGATGCCGGTTTCCCTTTCCAAGTATTGAGCTATGAGCAGTATCTCTCCGATAGTAGCTGTCGAGAGATTGGCGATGTGGCATGCCTTGGCTGCCTGCTCTACTAATGCTTCGCTGAATATTTTCATTGTCTTTTTTCTTGTTTTCCAGGGATATGGATAGTATATGCTAGGATAGCCTAGGTAATCCCAAATCTGTTTACTATACCGCTGCCAGACCCAAGTCAAATGCTCTTTGGTTGGCTTTGACGACCTCCTCGCCTTTTCGTGCAAACACGCGGGCTATGCTCTCGCGCAATTGTTCGGGGCTAAGGATTTCGATGAACTTGGCTGCCATGCCCAGTAGAATTACGTTGGCACTCTTGGGAAGGCTATTCGTCTTGGCTATGTCGTCGATAGGGAGGCTCACGGTGTGGGGCAATGCAGCAAGCTCGGCGGCAATGTCCTGCTCCTCGGGGTAGTTGGGGATGTTCTTGAAGGGGTGCGAAGAGGTCACCACACTTCCGTTTTCGTGCAGATACTGTACGTAGCGCAAAGCCTCCATCGGCTCCATAGAGATGATGAGGTCGGCTGTTCCCTGCTTGATGAGGTCGGAATGGATGGTTTCGGTCGATAGGCGTAGGTTGGACTGTACATCGCCGCCTCTTTGGCTCATGCCGTGCACTTCGGCCTGCTTCAGGCTCAATCCTGCCACGGCTGCAGCATCGCCAATGATTGTGGCTATGGTGAGGATTCCTTGTCCGCCCACGCCGGCTAATATGATATCTTTCTTCATGTTACTTCTTGTTTCTGAGTTTGCGTTTGAGGGTCTGCATACATTCGCGACGTGGAATGATGACTGAAACTCCCTTATACTCTATCTCTTGGCGTAGAATATTGGTAATCTCTTCCATGTTCTTGGGTAGCGGTACCACTACATGCAGATGTTCGGGCTCTACGCCCAAGCCAAGGCATATAGCTTCGAACTTGTTGGTTCCTGCAGAGTCCTGTCCGCCCGTCATGGCGGTGGTCAGATTGTCGGAGATGATGACTGTGATGGGACTATGGTCGTTGATGGCATCCAATAGACCTGTCATGCCTGAATGGGTGAAGGTGGAGTCACCAATTACCGCTATGGAGGGATGGGCACCTGCGTCGGCCGCACCCTTGGCCATCGTGATGGAGGCACCCATATCTACGCAACTGTCGATGCTACGGAACGGGGGAAGGGCACCGAGAGTGTAGCAACCTATATCACCGAAGATGCGTGCGTCTTCGTACTCAGCAGCCACCTTGTTCAGTGCATCATATACATCGCGGTGTCCGCAACCTTGGCATAGGGCAGGGGGCCGTGCCACGATATGCTGGGCTGCAGCGAATGTCGTAGCCTGTTTTATGCCCAATGCTTCGCCCACGCTATCGGGAGTCAGTTCGCCCATTCTTGGGAGGTCGCCGGTGAGTCGGCCCTTGATGGGGTAGTTGCTTCCCAGCAGACCCTTCACTTGCTCCTCTACCAAGGGCTGTCCATCCTCGGCAATCAACAGCGACTCGCATTGGCTGGCGAGTTCCTTGATTAATGTTTCAGGTATGGGGTATTGTGATATTTTCAATACGGGGAAAGCGTTTTCTCCCGGTTGGTTCTCCATAATATAATTATAGGCGATGCCGCAGGCGATGATACCGAGTTTGGATTTCTGCTCTCTGAGTAGAGATTTGTTGTAGGGCGACTTCTCCGAGGAGGCCAACAGCAGGGGTTGCTTCTCTACAAGTGAGGCATATTGGCGTCGGGCATTGCCGGGAAGCAGTACCCAGTGGGTACGCTCATTGTCGAGGTGGAGCGGATTTTGAGGCTGAGCCTGACCTACCGCAACACCGGCACGAGAGTGGGCCAGACGGGTGACAACACGTAGTAATACTGGAAGCTTCAGCTCTTCAGACAGGCTGAAAGCATAGGGCATGATGTCATAGGCCTCTTGCTGGGTCGATGGCTCCAGAATGGGAATCATGGCAAACTTGCCATAGAAACGTGAGTCCTGCTCGTTCTGTGATGAGTGCATGGAGGGGTCGTCGGCAGCCAATACCACTACACCGCCGTTGACACCTGTGATGGCTGAGTTGACAAAGGCGTCGGCAGCAACATTCATGCCTACGTGTTTCATACACACTAACGCTCGTTTTCCGGCATAAGACATGCCCAAGGCTGCTTCCATGGCCGTCTTCTCATTCGTGCACCAACGGCTTCGCACCTCAGGGGCATGAACCTGTATATACTCAGTGATTTCTGTCGAGGGAGTTCCTGGGTAGGCATACACTCCGCTGATGCCTGCATGCACTGCCCCGAGGGCTACCGCCTCGTCACCTAAAAGCAATTTTCTTTCTATCATATAGGGTAAAGGTTTGTCGTTCTTTTCTGTATATCGCAACTTTGTTACGCAAAGATACTCCTTTTTTTTATTCCTGCTTACACTTTGCTTGTAATATTGCTTTGTGTGTGTGATTTTGTCATTAAAGGTCGTAAAAAGAAGCCTTTATCCGCAGCATTGGGTGCTGAAACTCGATTGGCATTTCTCATGGGCTACTTATGCTGTTCTTAGTGAAAAAAAACGAAAAACTTTTTGTAGTTCAGGGAAATTGTAGTACCTTTGCCGTCCGAAACCATTACACATTATTGTTACCAGCAATAAACTTGAGTAATAACTAATAAAAAACGAAATAAAACAATGAAAAAAGGTATTCATCCTGAGAACTATCGTCCCGTAGTATTCAAAGATATGTCAAACGGTGACTGCTTCCTTTCGCGCTCTACATGTGCAACAAAGGAGACTATTGAATTTGAGGGCGAGACTTATCCTTTGGTTAAGCTTGAAATCTCTAACACTTCTCATCCCTTCTATACGGGTAAGTCTAAGTTGGTTGACACCGCTGGTCGCGTTGATAAGTTCATGAGCCGCTACGCAAGAGCTCAGAAGAAGTAAGGATGATTCTATTCTTATAGAGAGGTGTATTGGGGTAAGCTCCTCAGTACACCTCTTTTTGTATCATTTTATGAAATACCCATTCTCAGTGTTGCCTTTTCGTCCACATACCGTATTGTGGGTGCTATTATTGCTTGCCTGTGTTGGTTGCGAGGTAGAACAGCCGACTGATACCCTCGATTGGGAGACTGCTGATAACTCCAATAGGAATAAGGGCGGATATGCTTCTCGGTTGGAAATGCCTCGCCTCAATGCCTATAACCTGTTTAATAGCTATGTGACTACTTTTCGTGGAGAAGAGGTGGTGACTTTCAGTATAGAATATGACAAGGAAAAGCGGCATTCCAAGTGGGTGGCTTTTACGTTTGACAATAGAACATCACAAACCAACTGGAATCGTAACAGATGGGAGTCTACACCACCGTGGTGGGGTGATCCGTTTCAGCCAGATCCATTGTTGCCGTCAGAAGTGCGTATAGGCGACGAAGAGCACAAGAGAGACCGCTATGATAGGGGGCATCTGTGTGCTTCGGCCGACAGACTGTACTCGAAAGACTCCAATGAGCAGACTTTCTACTACTCGAATATAAGTCCGCAATTGGGAGATTTCAATACGGGTATCTGGCTCGATCTCGAGAACAAGGTGCAGAATTGGGGGAGCGATTCCAATATGCGCGATACGCTCTACGTAGTCAAGGGAGGTACTATCCGTGACGGCGAGTTCTACGACTCACGCGGACAGCATGGGACCATCGTTAAGGATATCAAGCATATGAACGGCATTGTGGTGCCTGCCCACTACTTTATGGCGCTTGTGTGCCGTAAGAGCGATAGCTTTTATGGTATTGCCTTCTATTTTGACCATACCTCCTATCATTCAGGAAAATTAGCTGAGTATGCTATCTCCATTGATGGGCTGGAAGAAAGGACGGGGATAGACTTCTTCTGTAATTTCCCGGATAAGGTGGAGGAGGCCATCGAGTCGAGTTATAATACTTCGTTGTGGAGGCTGTAATTCTCATGGATGCCTCTCCGTGTCGTGTGTAGTGTTTATAAAAAAAGAAGGGTCAGCAAATGTTTGACCCTTCTTCTTTTTTTGTCTGTACGGTATGCCCGTTTAGTAGATGCCCTGTGCCAGCATGGCATTGGCTACCTTCATGAAGCCTGAGATGTTGGCTCCCTTGACGTAGTTGATGTATCCGTCAGGTTGCTTGCCATACTTCACGCACTGCTCGTGGATGGAGTACATGATGTACTGCAACTTCTTGTCCACCTCAGCGGCGCTCCATGAGATGTGGCATGCGTTCTGGCTCATCTCAAGTCCGCTGGTAGCCACACCACCTGCATTCACGGCCTTGCCGGGGGCATACAGCATCTTGTGCTCCAGGAAGAGCTCGATAGCCTCAGGGGTACATCCCATGTTGGAGATTTCACCCACGCAGATGACGCCATTGTCGATGATGTGCTGGGCATCCTCACCGTTGAGCTCGTTTTGTGTAGCACAGCAGAGGCAGATGTCCACCTTCTGCTCCCAAGGACGGCGACCGGGATAGAAGGTTGCCGAGGGATATTTCTCTGCATAGGGCTCCACGATATCGTCGCCCGAGTCGCGCAGTTCGAGCATGTAGTCTATTTTCTCGCCGCTGATGCCGTCGGGGTCGTACACATAACCGTCGGGGCCGCTGATAGTTACCACCTTGGCACCCAGTTCGGTAGCCTTGAGGGCAGCGCCCCATGCCACGTTACCGAAGCCGCTGATGGCAACGGTCTTGCCGCTGATGTCGAGGCCGCGGGTAGCGAGCATCTGGTTCACGAAGTAGAGACCGCCATAGCCGGTAGCCTCGGGACGGATGAGCGAACCACCGAAGTCGAGGCCCTTACCCGTCATCACACCCGTACACTCACGCGTGAGCTTCTTGTACATACCCATGAGGTAGCCCACCTCACGACCGCCTACGCCAATGTCACCTGCAGGCACATCGGTATCGGGACCGAGGTTGTGCCACAGTTCCGTCATGTAAGCTTGGCAGAAGCGCATGATCTCGTTTTGGCTCTTGCCACGGGGCGAGAAGTCCGATCCTCCCTTACCGCCACCCATGGGGAGTGAGGTGAGGGCGTTCTTGAAGGTCTGCTCGAAGCCGAGGAACTTCAGGATGCTCAGGTTCACTGATGCGTGGAAACGGAGACCGCCCTTGTAGGGGCCTATAGCGTTGTTGTATTGCACACGATAGCCGAGATTGGTTTGCACCTCGCCCTTGTCGTCAACCCAAGTGACGCGGAAGGTAAGGATGCGGTCGGGTTCTACCATGCGCTCAATAATCTTTGCTTTTTCAAACTCGGGGTGCTGGTAGTAAACCTCTTCTACGGAGTGTAGCACCTCGGTAACTGCTTGAATGTATTCAGGCTCATTGGGATGCTTGCGCTCGAGGTCCTGAATGATTTCGTTAATCTTCATAACGCTGCGTTTTTTTAGTTCAACAATAATTAAAACACAATTACGGATGCAAACTTAACAAAAAAATCCTAATTTGTATGAGATTGTCCTTCTTTTTTTATTTGGTGTGTAAGATATGGCGGTTATCTCAAAAAAAAGATAGGGCGACTGGTTTGTCGTCCTATCCTAGTATGTTCTTTCTTAAAAGAATCTTATTCTGCAGTAGTAGGCTCTGTGGCTACTTCGTCATATACGGGCAATGTCTCGGGGTTGGTAGCATTGTCGTCGATGGCGTTTTGTAGCATTATGCTATCGTCGCTCTGTACTTCGTGGCGAGGAAGCTGCCAAGCTGAAAATATACATAGCACTGCGATGGTGATAGCCAATCCCCATGTAGCCTTTTCCAGGAAGTCTGTGGTCTTGCGTACACCCATGATTTGGTTTGATGAAGCAAATGATGAAGCCAAGCCGCCACCTTTGGAATTTTGAATCAAAACAATCAAGCACATCAGTACTGCAACAATGCAGATGATAAAAATTAAAACAATATACATATCTATTTTGAGTTATTATTTATAATCAATTTTTCCAAAAATCTGATTTGGTCTGCAAAGTAAGCATTTTTTTCTGGATATTTCAAATATAAACTCCTAATAATTTCAAGTGCACGCGAATATTTTCTCTGTTTGATGTAAATCTTGGCCAATGTTTCGGTGAAATAGTGTTCCTCAAGGTTCTCTTCACCCTCTTCGCCTAATGGGTTGGTATTCTCTTCGCCTGCATCGGCTTGTGGTGTCTCTTCTTGGGGTAGGGGAGAGATGTGTTCTTTGGGGCGTTCCAGGAAGTCGTTGATGAGGTCAATCGTATTCTTTTGCTCTTTGTCTGTCTCGTTGCTATTGTCAGGCGCCTGGCTTTTATCGTCATTCTCCTCCGTGGTAGCCAAGAATGTTTCGGCATAGTTGCCTATAGGTGCGCTGTATAGGGGTATGGTGGAGGCTGCGGTGCCTTGGGTGTCATCGCTCGTCGTGTCGCTGAAGGTGTGGTTTTCCAGGAACGAGTCTATCAGGCAGAGCGTGCGGTCTACGTCGGGCTCCTGCTCCTGAGTGGCAACCGCCATGTCGTCAGTGAAGTATTTGTCTCCTTCTATGAGCCGGAAGAGAACGCGGCGGTCACGTACGTATAGGGCGGCCTTTCGCAGCTCGTTTCCGAAATCTGTGTCGTGAAGCAAATATAGGTTGCTGAGTAGCAATATGCGTGCCGTATGGAAATAGGGGTAGCGAGCCACTATGTTCCGTAGCTCGTAGAGGGTCTCGGTGTTGAGTCTCTCGGGATGGTTGATCAGTTCGGTGAGTTTCATTACCAATCTGCCACTGTGGCGTTGAATATCTGTTCTACAATTTCTTTAATGATTTGTGTCACCAATTCTTCTTGCACGTCATTGAGTTGTTGCGAAGAGTCAAAGTCGCGTGATGCGGTGAATTTCCGTTCAAAGTCTTCCTCGTGGTTGGTCGCGTTCTCAAACCGTACGTTGACGGTCATCTTCAGTTGCATCAAGGAGCTATATCCGTCTGAAGAGATGGACTTGTTGGTTTGGTCGTATGATAAGATTTCTCCAGATAGTGAGATGTCGCCTCCCCGGTTTACTTGCTGTAGTTTTGTCTGGGTGGCGTAGATGTCGGTCAGGGCATTGTTGAACATGCTTTCCATGGGTCCCCATTGATATACTGACCGGTTGGGGAAGTTGGCAATGGAGATGGTCTTTATGACATCGTAGTTGATGGATGCGCCGTTAAACTTGTACGAAACGGTGCATGCCGCTATGAGGCAGGTGCTGGCTATAACGATGATTGTCTGGTGTATCTTTCGTCGGAGGTTTGTCATTGTCAGTGTTTTGCTTTTACCATAGAATCTGTTTTAAAATTATTTCGAGTTTAGCTGAGAGGTCTTTTTGTGTAGATTTGCGCTGTCAAGACGCAGCAAATAGTGGCCTATTTGCAAGAATTGAGAGTGCAAAGATGCCAAAAAGAACCTCAGATAAACCGAAAAGCAGATCCTAAACATATTAGCGATAATTTTAAAACAGATTCTATAGGTTGTATTCTTTAATTTTCCGGTACAGTGTGCGTTCTGATATCTTGAGTTCTTCGGCGGCTTTTTTTCGTTTGCCCCTGCATCGTACTAAGGCATCTTTGATTAGTTTCTTTTCAGCCTCTTCGAGGGTGAGGGTCTCTTCCACATATTCTTCCGTATCTTGGATCTCATGCTCGTAGGCAGGCTCCTTGTGTGAGGAGATGGATATGGTGGTCGGATGTTGGGGCGAGTGCTCTGTGAAGTCGGAGAAATCACCGTGTATCCTGTTCTGTGCACCTGGTGAGGGGATGTTGTTCCCGTTCATCAGGGTGTTTACCTGGTTCCTCAGTTCGGTCATGTCTCTACGCATGTCGAAGAGTATTTGATATAGAATCTCACGTTCGCTCTCGAATGATTTCCCGCCATTGGTCTCCTTGCTCCTTAATGCTGGCAGCGAGGATCTTATCTCCGGAAGATATTGGCGCAGGATCTCTTCCGTAATTTCGCGTTGGTCAGACAGGAGTGATATCTGTTCCGTGACATTCTTCAGCTGGCGTATATTGCCTGGCCATGGGTAGGTGGTCAACAGCGTTTTGGCGCTTTCGGTCAGCTGGACCGGATGCATCCGATATCGTTCGGCCACATCGGAGGCGAACTTGCGGAATAGTAGTGCTGCGTCGCCGCCTCTTTCTCTCAGTGGGGGTATCTTGATGGGTATGGTGTTGAGGCGGTAGTAGAGGTCTTCTCTAAAGTTCCCATTGCCTATGGCTTCGGTGAGATTTACGTTGGTTGCAGCTACGATGCGTACGTTGGTCTTCTCTACTTTCGATGATCCCACTTTGATGTATTCTCCCGATTCCAGGACGCGCAGTAGCCTGGCCTGGGTGGATAGGGGTAGCTCGCCTATCTCGTCCAGGAAGATGGTACCTCCGTTGGCTTCGGCAAAGTAGCCGTTCCGCTCTCCTATGGCTCCGGTGAATGCTCCCTTCTCGTGGCCGAATAGTTCTGAGTCGATGGTGCCTTCCGGTATGGCCCCGCAGTTTACGGCAATGTACTTGTTGTGTTTCCGTGCGCTGTTCTGGTGGATTATCTGGGGGAAATGCTCCTTGCCCACACCGCTCTCTCCGGTAATGAGGACCGAAAGGTCGGTAGGAGCCACCTGCATGGCTATGTCGATTGCCCTGTTCAGTTCCTCGGCGTTACCGATGATTCCGAAGCGTAGCTTTATTTTCTGTATCTCCTTATTGTCCATTGTACACTCTTATATCTTTTTCTTGCTGACAAAATTACAATAAAAGTTGCAATAAACAGACAAAATTGCAGAATTTTAACCTATCGTAGCTGATTTATAGGCTTCGGATAAACGTTTCCCCTTTCTCTACCATGAGGTCGTGCCCGGCATTGTTGAGGTGTGCTTGGTCTCTCGGGCCTTGGAAGTATTGTTTTCGGAAGGCTGAGTCGGCCACGATGATCCCGCTTTGGGTAGCTGCGTTGTATACGGGTATCTCATATCCCTTGCATATTTCGTGGATGAGGGCGTTGACCTCTTTGAACCCCTCTTCCGGTACGTCCCATGGTGTGACGAAGCCAATGCGTGCTTTGGGGTAATGGGTGCGGAGGCCCAGGCATAGTGAGTCGAGCCTTTGGCGGAAGATGTGCAGTGTGTCGGGTTTGCCTGCTACCTTGCGTGCATCATTGTGTCCTGCAATTACGAGGATATAGTCTGTAGAGTCGGGCATCTGCCGATATCGTTCAAGCAGTGACGGTCCGAACCCCTCCTTGTCGCGGTTGAAGGCGATGCATGAGCCGTTGCGGCCATAGTTGTGGTAGGTCATGTTGAGTTTGTTGGCCGCTTTGTAGTGCCAGGTCTCTTCTACGGGGCGTCGATGGTTGCGTACGTAACTGTCGCCGATGATGCAGATGGTTTTCCCTTCCGGTGTTGATGGGGTCTGGCACGACTGCATGGTGAGTAGCGATAAGGCTAAGAGGGTGGCTGTTCTGATAAGGTGTTTCATGTTCTTATGGGTTTAGTGTTTAGTGTTTAGAGTTTAGTGTTTAGGGTTGAACGTCTGTTGCCTGTTGTCCGTTGTCTGTTGTCATTTAACAAACTCCGCTGCTGCTTCGGCACACCGCTCGCCGTCGATGGCTGCCGACACGATGCCACCGGCATATCCGGCCCCTTCGCCACAGGGGAAGAGTCCGCTCACGGTGATGTGCTGTAGGGTCTCTCTGTCGCGGATGATGCGCACGGGGGCCGAGGTGCGTGTCTCTACGCCTATCACCGTGGCCTCGTTGGTGAGGAATCCGCGTGAGGTGCGTCCGAAGTGTTCGAAGCCGCGTTGCAGGCGGCTGCTGATAAATTCCGGCATCCAGAAGTGTAGGGGCGAGGAGATGAGTCCTGGCGAGTACGATGAGGTGGGCAGGTCGTACGACAGCTTCTTGCGCGTGAAGTCCACCATGCGTTGTGCCGGTGCCGTCTGTCTTCGGTTGCCCTGCATCCAGCACTGCCGCTCCAGCTCTTCCTGGAAATGGAGCATCTTTAAGGAGTTCTGAATTTTGAATTCTGAATTCTGATCCTCTTCATGGAACATACTGTTGTCCGTTGTCCGTTGTCCGTTGTCAACGAAAGGTATATCTTCCGGCCTAATCTCCACCACCATGCCCGAGTTGCTCCAGCGTGAGTTGCGGTGCGAGGCCGACATGCCGTTCACCACAATCTGCTCGGGGCCGCTGGCAGCAGGCACCACGGCACCTCCGGGGCACATGCAGAAGCTGTATACGCCGCGCCCGTCTACTTGTGTGACGAAGCTGTACTCGGCGGCAGGCAGATAGCGTCCGCGTCCGTTCCTGTTATGGTATTGTATCTGGTCGATGAGTTCGGCCGGATGTTCCAGACGTACGCCTACGGCTATTCCCTTCGCCTCAATGTCGATGCCCGATGCGCATAGATGCCGGTACACGTCGCGTGCCGAGTGGCCGGTGGCCAGGATGACGGGGCCGCGGAACGTGCGCCCCGTGTTGGTCTCGATACCTATCACGTGGTTGTTCTCTACGATGAGGCGGTCCATGCGTGTCTCAAAGTGCACCTCACCGCCACAGCGGCGTATGGTCTCGCGCATGTTTTCAATCACGCGGGGCAGCTTGTCCGTGCCGATGTGTGGGTGTGCATCGCTCAGTATGGTTGTCGATGCGCCATGCTGGCAGAACACGTTGAGAATCTTTTCCACGCTGCCGCGTTTCTTGCTGCGTGTATATAGCTTGCCGTCCGAGTAGGCTCCTGCGCCCCCTTCGCCGAAGCTGTAGTTGCTCTCGGGGTCTACGGTATGTTCGCGCGATATGCGTGCAATGTCGCGCTTGCGGGTGTGCACGTCCTTGCCGCGTTCCACCACGATGGGGCGGCATCCTAGTTCAATGAGTCTCAATGCAGCAAACAGTCCTCCCGGTCCTGCACCCACCACGATCACCTCAGGGCCGTCGTCCACCATCGGGTAGTAGGTCTCGGTGTATTCGTCATCGGTAGGCAACTCGTTGACGTACAGGCGCACGGTCAGGTTCACGTAGATGGTGCGTTGCCGTGCATCGATGCTCCGCTTCAGTGTGCGCACCGCCTGTATGGTCCGCACGTCCAGTCCCTTCTCGCGTGCCACATACTGTTTTATACTCTGTTCGTTGGCTGCCTGTTCGGGCAGAATCCGTAGTTGTAGTTCTTGAATCATTTTGTTTATTTCTTTTATGGTCGACAGTCAACAGTCAACGGCCAATGAGGACAGCTTGTTTAGTGTTTATTGTTTAGCGTTTAGTGTTTGTCTAATGTTTGGCATGTCATCTCGAACTTCGAAATTCGAACTTCGAACTTCGTTTTCGTACACGCATGCATGTTCTTTCTCGTCCCTCAACCCCCATCCGTTATCAGGTGAACACGAGAAACCACACCACGGGCACGAGCAGTGCGGGCAGCATGTTCAGTGTCTTGCAGTCCTTCAGCTTGAGCAGCGACAGCCCCGAGGCCACGATCATCAGTCCGCCCACGATGAGCAGCTCCGCCATGAGTGCCTCGCTGATGGCTGTGCTCGATATCTTTGCCACCATGTAGAACATCCCCTGCCAGCAGAAGAGCACCGGCGCGGCAAGTATCATCCATATGCCATACGTGCTGGCAAATACGGTGGAGGTCACCAGGTCGAGCGTCGCGTTGGTGTAGAGGAAAGTGTTGTCGCCCTTCAGGGCGCTTATCACGGGTCCGAGCATGGCCAGCGGACCTATGCAGTAGAGCAGGATGGCGGTGGAGAGGCCGTCAGCCAGATTGGCGCTCCCACTCTTCTTCGAGCGTTTGTTGATCAGTCGGGCAAACCGTCCGTCGAGGTCCAGCGCCGTGCCCGCGATGCTTCCCAAGGCTATCGACACGATGAACAGTACCGGGTATTCGCTCTTGCCGAAGTTGCTGATCACGGCATTGAGTCCGATGCCCAGGCACGCCAGCCCGAGGCCTGTGTAGAGGGTGTCCTTGTACTTCTCCTTTATGCCCCTGTTCATCACGGCGCCCACGATGCTGCCCACGATTATCGTGCATGTATTTACGATGGTTCCTATCATTGTTTTCCTAAATAATTTTGTCGCAAAGGTAGTAAATAATATGCAATAGAGAGAAAAAGCGAGGATACTTTTAATATTTAGGGGGATAGCATTGCGGAGGTCTGTTTCATCCGCCTTATTGTCATAGACGCTCTGATAATCTATATGCCAAAAGTTCATAAATAGGTTGGCATTGGCAACGCAGCTGTGAGCATGTTGAAAAGCCGATGCGTAGGAACATTCTTCTCATTAGGAAAATGCGGATGTCGGGTACTTTTATTATTTGCCAATCAGTGCTTTGAAACGCTTGGGTTGCAAAAGCAAATGCACTTGTCATCGCGGTGATATCGAATTGTCTCCGCGGTGAAAATATGTTGTCTTCGCGGTGAATAAAACACGTCACCGCGGTGGCGTTAGAAGGAATCGCAATCTTACAGGAAAGATGCATTCTAAAAAAGTATTTAATGAAAGCGTTTAACTAATTGTTCCTCTATAAACGGAGGGGAGAGTTGGCAAACTGCGAGCGTTTATCGCTGCCAATGCCAACCGATTTATGAACTTTCGCCAATAGGGAAAAGATGAAAAACGGGTTGGATTTTACTGTAAATAATGTCTATAGCACTCGACTCGTTTGAGAAACTTGTTTTTCGCTCGCCACTAAATTTCTTGTGCTCAACAATGTAAATAAACTTACATTGTCTTCGCATAATCGAAATTTTGCACTAAATTTGCACCATCCGAGGGGAGAAATCCTCGGGTCAAGAATGCGTTTCTTGCTTTATCCCGTGATCCGAAATCGCCAATTTCAAGCAAAAGGGATGGAGTATTAGAATACGCTCATTCTGTTTCGTATATATGAAGTACGCGTACAGCCCACGCTGTGCATTGTCAATGTATATACAACAGCGTGGGGTATTTGTTTCTCTGTTCATTTTTTGCGAGGTGTTTGGCGATACCTGGAATCACAATGAGCGTGACAAGTCTCTACGCTTTTCTTGTATCCGTTAATCAAATACATTATTAACGCTGACTTTGGGAGACTTGCAAGCACTAAAAACATAGGGCTATGTATAATATGCAGGATGTTGCTTTTCAGATGCGTGAGGCATTGAAGAAAAAGAAAGTTTTAAGCATTGGCTTTTATCTTGGAGATAGTAATTCGTTTGATAAGATTCTTAAAAATCAAAAGAAGGCATCAAATAAAATATTCTATCCCGATATGTCATCACTAAGAGCGAGGGAAGTGGCATGTGAAACAATTAATACTCTCTTCCCTGGTGGAGTAAAGAATATAGCGCTACCGTTTATATTGACATTTGACTTTAGTGATAGAAATCATTTTGTCATAAGATTATGCACGTCTAGAAATACAACAAAAATAGATATTCAAAAGAACGATTCTGATGATTTTGAAGAACTACTGAATGACATAATGACGATTCTTGATTGTAACTTTGATGGCATTGTTGATATAATAATGTAAGTTGATAAAAGATTATTTTTTTTTAGAAAAATTGAATTAGAAAAATATACAAGTATTATGAAACAATTGAAACATTTTCTATTGATGGCAGCTATGCTAATGTGCAGCTTCGCGGCGAGTGCTCACGATTTTGTGAAGAACGGAATTTATTACGAACTTCCTGATCAGATAGACTTTGCCAATCTCACGGTATCGGTTACCTATATGGGTGGAGACTATTCTGATTACACCAATGAATATAGAGGGCATGTGGTAATTCCCTCGACAGTGACATATAGAGGAACAACCTATCGTGTAGTGCATATTGGAGCTGATGCTTTTGCTTGTTGTGATGCATTGACGTCGGTCGTTATTCCAAGTACTGTGACGAGTATTGGAGAGTATGCTTTCTGGAATTGCAGCAGCCTCATCTCCATTAATATACCGAAGGATGTAACAAGCATTGGAGAGTCGGCTTTCTCTGGTTGCGGTAGCCTATCCTCCATTGTAGTCGCTGGAGGGAATCGGGTATACGATTCACGCGATAATTGTAATGCCATCATAGAGACAAGAAGCAATACCTTGATTCGAGGTTGTGGCAAAACAATCATCCCCGCGAGTGTGACGAGTATTGGAAGCAGGGCTTTCGAGAATTGCAGCAGCCTCACCGCCATCAACCTCCCCGAGAGTGTGACGAGTATTGGACGCGGGGCTTTCCGTAGTTGCAGTAGTCTCACTTCGGTTGTCCTTCCCAAGAATCTGAGAAGGATTAAAGAATTGACTTTCTATGAATGCAGTAGCCTTGCCTCCATCACTATCCCTGATGGTGTGACGCATATTGAACAGGAGGCTTTCCATGATTGCAGCAGCCTCACCTCCATCATCATCCCCGCGAGCGTGACGCGCATTGGTGCTTATGCTTTCGATGGTTGTCGTAGCCTCACCTCTGTCAAATGTCCTAGACAATTCAAATATCTATTTCCTAAGGCGGGCTTTGATAAAGTTGGTGACTTTGTCTTCTATGAAAACACTTTGATAGGTTATGTGGGGAACAGTAGTGATGTAGTATTGCCTAAAAGTTTTGATGGAAAGAACTATGTCGTAGGGGAACGGGCATTTGAGAATAGTTTGGTTAAGGTTACCTCTATTTCCATTCCCGAAGGTGTGACGAATATTGCTGACGGTGCTTTCTCGGGTTGTGGCGACCTTAAGCGAGTAACAATCAATTGTGCTCATGTTGGGGATTGGTTTAGACAGAATAGCTCTATTAAAGAGATTACTTTGGGAGAAAGTGTGAAGAGTATTGCTGACGGTGCTTTTAATAGTTGCAGCGGACTCATTGCAATCCGCATCAATGACATAGCGTCTTGGTGTAATATAGATTTCGGTAATCAATACTCCAATCCCTTGCTCTATGCCTCAAATCTATACCTGAACGGCAAACTTGTGACAAAACTGACGATCCCCAATACTGTAACGGCCATTAAAGATTACGCTTTCTTGGGTTGCAATCTCACCTCCATCACTCTCCCCGAAAGTGTGACGAGTATTGGACTCGGAGCTTTCGCTTATTGCAGAAACCTCACTTTCATCACCCTTCCCGAGGGTGTGACGAGCATTGGAACCAGTGCTTTCTATGATTGCGATCGCCTCACCTCCATCACCCTTCCCATGAGTGTGACGAGCATTGGAAGCAGTGCTTTCGAGAGTTGCAGTAGCCTCACCTCCATCAACATCCCCGAGGGCGTGATGAGCATTGGAACCAGTGCTTTCTCTGGTTGCCGCAACCTCACCTCCATCACCCTACCCGAGGGCGTGGCGAGAATTGAGAATTTGGCTTTCTATGGTTGTAACGGTCTTAAGCAAGCAACAATCAATTGCGTTCATGTTGAAGACTGGTTTAGGGGTAACACTTCCATCAAGGAAATCGTCTTAGGCGAGGGCGTGACGAGTATTGGAGCCGGCGCTTTTTCTGGTTGCAGCAGCCTTACTTCCATCAGCCTTCCCAAAAGTTTGAAGAGCATCGGAAGCAATGCTTTCTGTGAGTGTAGCAGCCTCACCTCCGTCACCATTCCCGAAAGTGTGACGAGTATTGGAGACTATGCTTTCCGGAGTTGCAGTAGTCTCGCTTCCGTCACTGTTTCTCAGGGTGTGACGAGTATCGGTCGCAATGCTTTTATTTGGTGCCGTAGTCTCACCTCCATCACCATTCCTAAGGAGAGAGCAAAACTGCTCAATGGAACCTTTGGCGATGAAAATGTCAAATTGAAGGTTAATGGAAAGACAAGAACTATCAAACCTCAAAAAAACATCACAAAATTCTATAAGAGGTAAAAGAGAATAGAATTAAAGAATGGGCAAGCCCAAGTATGCCTACTGGCGTAGGTGTTGGACGTGTAGTCGGTAGTGCCGTAGGCAGTGCCAACTGATACAGCTCCAGCCTGTATGTAACCTAAAAGCCTGCCGCGAGGCAGGCTTTACTGTTTCTAATCCCCGCGGGCAACAGGCAACGCTGGGCAACAGGGAAAATGGGGTGGTTGATGGTTAACGACTTTGTCGATTTATGGATTTCTTGCCAATATATAAGAAAGAAAAAGGACACCCTTTGGAGTGTCCTTTTCTTTATTGCCTGCTATGCAAACATCAGTGTCGTCTGCCTGCATACAATTAGTTATGTCGGCTTCGCAGCATTATACTCCTTTGGAGACCTAAAGGTCTCGTCGTCGCAACCGACGCTATCATACCGCGTCGGCACTTCGCTGCTTAGTTATGTCGGCTTCGCAGCCATGACTAATTGCTTGCTCGGCAATGATTGAGCAAGCTCATCATTGCTCTCGCTTCGCTGCTTAGTTGTTCTCGGGACGGAGCTTGCGCACTACGGCACCACCCTCCCTCTCCTCCCCCAAAAGAAAAAGCGTCCCACTTGATGGCGTTTGTAAAATAATGTGTACCTTTACTCATTCATGCTGATTTTTTGTTCCTAATGCGTACGAATACACGGAAGAAGGGAGCTAACATGATGTAACAACAGGAGTATAAATTATAAAATATGATTATGAAACACGCAAAACATTTTCTATTGATGGCTACTATGCTGTTGAGCAGCCTTTCGGTGATTGCCCACGATTTTGAAGTGAACGGCATCTACTACAACATCACTTCTGAAGAGGTCAAGCAGGCCGAGGTGACCTTCAAGGGAGACTCATACAATAGTTACTCCAATGAATACTCCGGCTCCATCACCATCCCCGCCACCGTCACCTACGGGGGCGTAGCGTATAGCGTGACGAGTATTGGAGAGTATGCTTTCAGGGAATGCACCAGCCTCACCGCCATCACCCTCCCCGAGAGCCTGACGAGCATTGGAGACTATGCTTTCCGGAGTTGCAGCAGCCTCACCTCCATCACCATTCCCGAGAGTGTGACAAGAATTGGATACGCATCTTTCTATGGCTGCAGTAGTCTTACTTCTATTACAATTCCCGAGAGTGTGACGAGCATTGAAAACGATGCTTTCGATGGTACAGCATGGTACGACAGTCTACCTGATGGCTTAGTCTATATCGGTAAAATGCTCTACGAATACAAAGGCACAATGCCAGCGAACACCTCCATTGAGGTCAAAGAGGGTATAGTAAGTATATCCCCCTACGCTTTCTATAATTGCAGCAGCCTCACCGCCATCACCATCCCCGAGAGTGTGACGAGTATTGGAAAATATGCTTTCTATGGTACAGCATGGTATAACAGTTTGCCTGACGGCTTAGTCTATATCGGTAAAGTGCTCTACAAATACAAAGGCACAATGCCTGAGAATACCTCCATTGAGGTCAAAGAGGGTATAGTAAGTATATCATCTCAAGCTTTCTCAGGTTGCACCAGCCTCACCGCCATCACCCTCCCCGAGGGCGTGACGAGCATTGGAGAGTATGCTTTCTCAGGTTGCACCAGCCTCACCGCCATCAACATCCCCGAGGGTGTGACGAGCATTGGATACTATGCTTTCAAAGGTTGCAGCAGCCTCACCGCCATCGTTGTGGCAGAAGGGAACAAGGTATACGATTCGCGTGGTGGCTGCAATGCCATCATTAAAACCAGTACCAATACCTTGCTTCAAGGTTGTTCTTCCACCATTATCCCCGAGGGTGTGACGAGCATTGGAGATTATGCTTTCTCTAGTTGCAGCAGCCTCACCGCCATCACCCTCCCCGAGGGCGTGACGAGTATTGGAGACTATGCTTTCTATGCTTGCCGCAGCCTCACCACCATCACCCTCCCCGATGGTATGACGAGTATTGGAGACTATGCTTTCGAACTTTGCACCAGCCTCACCGCCATCACCCTCCCCGAGAGCGTGACGAGTATTGGAGACTATGCTTTCTGGAGTTGCAGCAGCCTCACCGCCATCAACATCCCCGAGGGCGTGACGAGTATTGGAAAATATGCTTTCAATGGTTGTAGCAGCCTCACCGCCATCAACATCCCCGAGAGTGTGACGAGCATTGGGAGCGCAGCTTTCAGGAATTGCATCAGCCTCACCTCCATCACCTGCAAAGCAGTAACACCTCCAACAATTGGTGATTCCAATACATTCTTTAATGTCAACAAATCCATCCCCGTCTACGTACCTGCAGCTTCAGTGGAAGCCTACAAGTCGGCTGAATATTGGAGTGCGTTTACCAATATCCAACCCTTGCCTAATGAGTATATCCTCACGGTATCGTCAGCTGGGTATGCATCGCTCTTCCTTGACTATGCTGCAGCGATACCCGAGGGCGTGGAGGCATACATCGCTACCAGCGTAGAGGGCACCAGCTTGATAATGAACCGCGTGGAGGGCGTGCTGCCTGCCAACACAGGCGTGATTGTGATAGCCAAGGAGGGTACTTATACCTTTGTGGAGTCTGAGGATACTCCTGCCGATGTGGAGGGCAACTTGCTGAGCGGTACGGCGACCGATACCTATATCACAGCCCAGAAGGGATATGCCTACTATGTACTGGCCAGGAAGAATGGCCTCGTAGCTATGTATCACCCCACACTTACCGACGGACAGTTCCTCAATAATGCTAACAGGGCCTATCTGGCACTCGACCAAAGCAACTTCGGCATCTTTGACGAGGAGGTTGACACTGGCGATGATGGCATACAGCTGAGCAACGGCTTACGTTTCGACTTTAGCGGGACTACTGATATAGCTCCCTCAACCCTCAACAGTCATCCCTCAACCCTCATCTACGACCTGCAAGGCCGCCGTGTAGAGAACCCCACGAAAGGTATCTACATAATAAACGGGAAGAAAGTGGTGTGGGAATAATGTGACCGCCATTTCCCATCTATCTTCATATCCTAAAAGCCTGCCGCGAGGCAGGCTTTACTGTTTCTAATCCCCGCGGGCAACAGGCAACGCCGGGCAACAGCGAAAATGGGGTGGTTGATGGTTAACGACTTTGTCGATTTATAGATTTCTTGCCAATATATAAGAAAGAAAAAGGACACCCTTTGGAGTGTCCTTTTCTTTATTGCCTGCTATGCAAACATCAGTGTCGTCTGCCTGCATACAATTAGTTATGTCGGCTTCGCAGCATTATACTCCTTTGGAGACCTAAAGGTCTCGTCGTCGCAACCGACGCTATCACACCGCGTCGGCACTTCGCTGCTTAGTTATGTCGGCTTCGCAGCCATGACTAATTGCTTGCTCGGCAATGATTGAGCAAGCTCATCATTGCTCTCGCTTCGCTGCTTAGTTATTCTCGGGACGGAGCTTGCGCACTACGGCACCAGTCTGCCACATCTCGCTCTCACGGAGGGCACGGAGTTCCTCTTCGAGCTTCTCGCGGTAGTCGGGCTTAGAGTTGCTGTCGATAGAGATCTGAGCCTCGTTGCCGGTCTTCACGCTCTCGTAGAGCTGCTCCATGACGGGCTTGATGGCATCGTGGAACGGACCCATCCAGTCGAGGGCACCACGCTGTGCGGTGGTAGAGCAGTTGGCATACATCCAGTCCATACCGTTCTTGGCGAAGAGGGGCATGAGCGACTGTGTGAGCTCCTCAACGGTCTCGTTGAAGGCCTCAGAGGGGGTGTGGCCATTCTCGCGGAGCACCTCGTACTGAGCAAGGAGCAAGCCCTGGATAGCACCCATCAGTGAACCGCGCTCACCGGTGAGGTCAGAGTATACCTCGCGCTTGAAGGTGGTCTCGAACAGGTAGCCTGAGCCTACGCCGATACCGAGGGCGATGCAGCGCTCGAAAGCGCGGCCGGTAGCGTCCTGGAAGATGGCGTACGATG
Organism: Bacteroidales bacterium; assembly: GCA_015060865.1. GTDB lineage: Bacteria > Bacteroidota > Bacteroidia > Bacteroidales > Bacteroidaceae > UBA1189. The sequence goes on from SUXS01000011.1 coordinate 46,228, forward strand.
AGTTCAAGCCACGACCCTCGAGGAACATGGTGCGCAGTGAGGTACCCGAGCCCTTGGGGGCGATGAGGATAACGTCTACATCGGCGGGAGGAATGATGCCGGTGCGCTCCTTATAGGTGATGGCGAAGCCGTGTGAGAAGTACAGTGCCTTGCCGGGGGTGAGGTGCTTCTTGATGGTGGGCCAGCAAGCGATCTGGGCTGCATCAGAGAGCAATACCTGGATGATGGTGGCACGCTCGCAAGCCTCCTCGATGCTGAAGAGGGTCTCGCCGGGTACCCAACCGTCGGCTACTGCCTTGTCATAGGTCTTGCCTTCGCGCTGACCTACGATCACATTGAATCCGTTGTCGCGGAGGTTGAGCGACTGGCCGGGGCCCTGTACGCCATAGCCGATAACGGCGATGGTCTCGTTCTTCAATACCTCGCGGGCTTTCTCCAAAGGAAATTCTTCACGTGTTACGACGGTTTCTTCTACACCGCCAAAATTCATTTTTGCCATAACTTTTTAGTTTTTAAGTTTATGAGTTATTGAGTTTGTTTTTTGTTTAGTGTTTAGAGAATTGTCAACAGACAACAGTCAACGGACAACAGTCATTGCTGCTTTGTCACGGTTAATGTTTATCTCCTAACTTCTATTTATTCTTTCCAAATACTCGTTCACATGCTCCTCGGTGTCGCGGGTCACGGCGATACGGCCCGAGCTCACGTATTGCAACACGCAGTCGAAGGCATCGAGCTCGGTGCGCAGGGCGATAATCTCGTCTGTCACGCCCGACTTCTCCACCACGGCATATACGGCGTTGGCCTCCATGATGCGGGCACCGTAGCGGCGGATGGTCTTCGAGATGAGCGGATTGTCCAGCAGCTTGGGAGTCGATATCTTGAGCAGCGCTACCTCCTGCATGAATATCTCATCGTCGAGGAAGTAGTGAGCCTGCACCACGTCGATCTTCTTCTCTATCTGCTTGGTCACCTTGATGATGGTGTCCTCGTCGCTCCATGTGGTAATGGTGTATCGGTGTATGCCCTTGATGGACGAGGCCGATGCGTTGAGGCTCTCGATGTTGAGCTGGCGACGGGTAAACACGGCGGTGATCTGATTGAGCAGACCGGCAATGTTCTCCGAGTGTACAATAAGCGTATATAGTTTCTTTTCCATATATATACATTTAACAGTCCATAGCATTCATCATCATCACATTCACAGCACCTCCCGGAGGTGTCATGGGCATCACGTTCTCATTCTCCATGATGGCCACCTCGAGCAGGAAGGGGCCGTCGGTAGCGAGCATGGTGTCGATGGCACTGGCCAGTTGACTGCGCTCTACCACGAGCTGTGAGGGTATGCCATAGGCCTCGGCTATCTTCATGTAGTCGGGGTTGAGCATGGGCGTGCATGAGTAGCGCTTGCCGAAGAAGAGCTCCTGCCACTGGCGCACGTTGCCCAGGTAGTTGTTGTTGAGCAGGATCATCTTCACCGGTGCACCCGTCTCCATAATGGTGCCAAACTCCTGGATGCTCATCTGTATGCCGCCATCGCCCATGAACACGCACACCGTGCGGTCGGGAGCGCCGAAGGTGGCACCTACGGCAGCGGGAAGTCCGAAGCCCATCGTGCCCAGTCCGCCCGACGTGATGATGCTGCGCTTCTGCGTGTATTGGAAGTAGCGGGCCGACATCATCTGATTCTGGCCTACATCGGTCACCAGGATGGCCTTGTTGCCCGAAGCCTCGCTCACGGCGCGGGCTACCTCGCCCATGCGCAGTGGTCCCTCCTCGGGGTGTATGGCCTCACGGATGACCTCGTTGTACTCCTTCTCCTCGTAGGGGGCGAAGCTGTCGATCCACTCCGTATGCTTGGCGGCGCTGATGGCCTCGGTGAGTCGGGCCAGGGTATCCTTGCAGTCGCCCAGCACGGCTACGTCGGCATGTACGTTCTTGTTGATCTCGGCAGGGTCGATGTCGAGGTGTATCACCTTGGCCTGCTTGGCATAGGCATCGAGGCGACCGGTGACGCGGTCGTCGAAACGCATACCCACGGCGATGAGCAGGTCACACTCGTTGGTCTTCACGTTCGGGCCCAAGTTGCCGTGCATACCCAGCATACCCTTGCGCAAGCGGTGCCCGTGAGGCAGGGTAGAGAGTCCCAGCAGGGTACATCCCACGGGGATATCGGCCTTCTCCACGAAGGTACGCAGCTCCTCGGTGGCATTGCCCAGCTCGATGCCCTGGCCAGCAAGCAGCAGCGGGCGCTCGGCAGCGTTGATGAGGGCAGCAGCCTCCTCTATGCTCTTGGGGTCGGTGTCGGGCACAGCGATATATCCGCGCTCCACATCAATGGTGGCAGGCTTGAAGTCCACCATACCCACCTGCGCATTCTTGGCAAAGTCGAGTACCACGGGCCCGGGGCGTCCGGTACCTGCAATATGGAAGGCGCGTGCTACGGCCCAAGCGATATCCTCGGGGCGGCGCACCTGATAACTCCATTTCGTGATAGGCTGCGTGATACCCACGAGGTCTACCTCCTGGAAGGCATCGGTGCCGAGGAAGTTGGCCGCCACCTGTCCGGCAATGACCACGATAGGCGTACTGTCGAGCATGGCATCGGCCACGCCCGTTATGGTGTTGGTGGCACCGGGGCCACTCGTCACGATGCACACACCCACCTTGCCCGACGCACGGGCATAGCCCTGCGCAGCGTGGGCGGCACCCTGCTCGTGGCGCACAAGTACCTGCTTGAAATCATTCTGATGGTCATACATGGCATCAAACACGGGCATGATGCTGCCGCCGGGGTAGCCAAACACGGTGTCTACGCCCTCGTGGATGAGTGCCTGCATGAGTGCTTCTGAACCAGTAATCATATTTATCTTTTTGTCTTGGAGTTAAAAGGAGTAAGAGGGAGATACCACTTCGCTTCCGCTTCGTTAAGGAGGCAAAGGCCATTAGCTCTTTCGCGCGTAATAACTATTGGCATTTATCTCCATTTACCTCCATTTATCTCCTATAAAACTATCTCCATCAATATTTATCAAAAAACCTTCCTCCACAAGTGAGAAAGGCCGTCTTCTTATTACTAAACTAATACCATACGATTCTCACTTCCGTCCCTTTTCAAAGACTAGACCATCGACAATGACCAGGTGAAGAATCGAATTTGCTTTCATATCTCGCTATTTGGCTGCAAAAATAGATATAAAATCCCGTTCCTACTAATAATTTATCATCTTTTTTCGCCGATTTGTATTTTTTTGTTTGCCAACCTCCTCGCGAACAAGGAAAAGTGTTACGCCAAACAAGGCCGTTTTACCAAACAACTGCGGAGGCCAGTATTACCGGCCCCCGCAATGGTCACTATGGTACTTTTGATGCTTAGTCGATCAGGCGTATGGCTCCCTTGTCGGCCGAGCTCACGAGCGAGGCGTATGCCTTGAGGGCTTTCGACACTTCGCGCTGGCGAGTCACAGGTGTCATGGGACGTGCAGCAAGCTCCTCATCGCTGAGGCGCACGTTGATGGTGCGGTTAGGGATGTCGATGTCGATGATGTCGCCTGTAACAATCTTGCCGATGTTGCCGCCTGCTGCTGCCTCGGGAGAGATGTGGCCGATGCTGAGGCCCGAGGTGCCGCCCGAGAAGCGGCCGTCGGTGATGAGGGCGCAGGCCTTACCCAGGTGCTTCGACTTGATGTACGAGGTGGGATAGAGCATCTCCTGCATGCCGGGGCCGCCCTTGGGACCCTCATGTGTGATGACCACCACGTCGCCTGCCACGATATCGCCCCCGAGGATGCCCTCTACAGCTGCATCTTGCGAATCATATACTTTGGCGGGACCAGAGAACTTCCAAATGCTCTCGTCCACACCCGCGGTCTTTACTACGCAGCCATCCTGGGCGATGTTGCCCTTGAGCACGGCCAAGCCGCCATCCTTAGAGTAGGCATGGGCAAGGTCGCGTATGCAGCCCTCGGCACGGTCGGTATCGAGTTCCTTATAATAGGACTCCTGCGAGCCCATCACGTTGCTGAACTTGCGGGCAGGGGCGCTGGTGTAGATGCGCTGCGCGTCTAATTGAAAGTTGACAGATGAAAGATGACCGTTTTCTGCAGTATTATCGCAACTTTCCACTTTCATCTTTCCACTTTCATCTTGCGTAATATCATATCTGGCAATAGCCTCGGTAAGGGTGAGTCCGTCTACACGCTTCAGGTCGGTATGGAGCAGATTGCCCTTGGCCAGTTCGCCCATGATGCCGAGGATACCGCCTGCGCGGTTCACATCCTCGATATGATATTTCTGCGTGGTGGGGGCCACCTTGCAGATACAGGGTACGCGGCGTGAGAGGGCGTCGATATCGTCCATCGTGAAATCCACCCCAGCCTCATGGGCTATTGCGAGCAGATGGAGCACGGTATTGGTAGAGCCACCCATGGCAATGTCCAGTGTCATGGCATTGAGGAAGGCTTCGCGTGTGGCGATGCTCTTGGGGAGCACGCTCTCGTCGCCCTGCTCGTAGTACTTATAGGCATTCTCCACAATGAGGCGGGCAGCCTCCTTGAAGAGCTGTATGCGGTTCTTGTGCGTAGCCACGATGGTGCCGTTGCCGGGGAGGGCCAGGCCGATAGCCTCGTTGAGGCAGTTCATCGAGTTGGCGGTAAACATGCCCGAGCAGCATCCGCATCCGGGACATGCCGTACGCTCGATAGCCTCCACCTCTTCGTCGCTGACGGTCTCGTCGGCCGACTTGATCATCGTGTCGATGAGGTCGAGGTGAGCACCACGGAGCTCGCCTGCCTCCATAGGTCCGCCCGACACGAATACCGTGGGGATATTGAGGCGCATCGACGCCATGAGCATACCGGGAGTAATCTTGTCGCAGTTGCTGATACACACCAGCGCGTCGGCCTTGTGGGCATTGCACATATACTCCACGCTATCGGCAATGATGTCGCGTGAGGGCAGCGAGTAGAGCATGCCATCGTGGCCCATGGCGATGCCGTCGTCGATGGCTATGGTGTTGAACTCGGCGGCATAGCAGCCCAGCGCCTCGATTTCGCGTTTCACAATCTGGCCTATCTCGTGCAGGTGCGTGTGGCCCGGCACAAACTGGGTAAACGAGTTGGCGATAGCAATGATAGGCTTGCCCATCATCTCGCGCTTCATGCCGTTGGCAATCCACAGGGCACGGGCGCCCGACATGCGGCGGCCCTCGGTGCTGGTAGCGCTTCTAAGTGCGTGTTTCATATCTTTACTTCTTTTGTTGTTACTAATAGGGTTGTTCCCAAAAACTGGAAATGGGTTACAAAAGTAAAGAGAAAATCCCGTCTGTACTAATGAAATGCTGTCTTTTTCCGCCTTTTATGTAAAAAATGCTTCTTCTGCTCTCTTGGTCGTGTAAGCATCATTGCATATAGCCCTCGTGGTTATGCCTTTTGTTTCAGTATCTCCTCCAAACGGAACATTTCGTCGCGGTATTGTGCGGCCTCGGCAAAGTTGAGCTGCTTGGCGGCCTCTTGCATGAGTTTCTTGGTGCGGGCGATGCTCTTCTCCAGCTGGCTACGCGACATGTATTCCACAATGGGGTCGGTAGCGATGTTGAGTTGTGAGTTGTGAGTTGTGAGTTGAGAGTTGGCCTCACCATATTGCCTATTTCCCTTATTCTCTGTATCAACTGTCAATTGTCCATTGTCCATTGTCAATTGATTCCTGATTTCCTTCTGTATCTGCTTGGGGGTGATGCCATGGGCCTCGTTGTAGGCGAGCTGCTTCTCGCGGCGGCGGTTGGTCTCGTTGATTGTCTTCTCCATGCTCTCCGTAATCTTGTCGGCATACATGATGACACGGCCATTGACGTTACGGGCAGCACGTCCGGCTGTCTGTGTCAGTGAGCGATGATTGCGCAGGAATCCCTCCTTGTCGGCATCGAGGATAGCCACGAGAGATACTTCGGGGAGGTCGAGACCTTCGCGCAAGAGGTTCACACCGACAAGCACGTCGTACTCGCCACGGCGTAGGGCGTTCATGATCTCTACGCGCTCCATCGTGTCTACATCGCTATGTATGTAGTTGCAGCGCACCTGATGGTTGAGCAGGAATTCAGTGAGTTCTTCGGCCATGCGTTTGGTGAGGGTGACTACCAATGTACGTTCGTCGCGCTCGGCACGCACCAGTATCTCCTCCATGAGGTCGTCAATCTGGTTCAGGCTGGGGCGAACGTCGATAATAGGGTCGAGCAATCCCGTAGGACGAATCACCTGCTCCACGACAACTCCCTCGCTCTGCACCAGCTCGTAGTCGGCAGGAGTGGCACTGACATAGATGATTTGGTTGGTCATCTCCTGAAACTCCTCGAACTTGAGGGGGCGGTTGTCCATGGCAGCGGGCAAGCGGAAGCCATACTCCACGAGGTTGATTTTGCGGGCACGGTCGCCACCATACATGGCATGTATCTGCGGTACACTCACATGGCTTTCGTCGATGACCATCAGGTAGTCCTTCGGGAAGAAGTCGAGCAGGCAGTAGGGACGAGTACCGGCTTCGCGTCCGTCAAAGTAGCGCGAATAGTTCTCGATGCCCGAGCAGTGGCCCAGTTCGCGCAGCATCTCCATATCATAGGTGACGCGTTCGTGTAGGCGCTTGGCCTCAAGGGGCTTACCTATCTCACGGAAATACTCCACCTGCTTGGCGAGGTCGTCCTCAATCTGATAGATGGCCTGCAGCGTACTCTCCTTACTGGTCATGAAGAGGTTGGCAGGATATATCTTGTAGGCATCGTATGAGTGCATGCGTATGCCGCTCACAGGATCAATCTCCTCGATGGCATCAATCTCATCGTCCCAGAACTGTATGCGCAGTGCATCATCGGCGTAGGCCAGGTATATATCCACCGTGTCGCCCTTGACACGGAAGTTGCCACGCCCGGGGTCAAGGTCGTTGCGCACGTAGAGACTGTCCACCAAGCGGCGAAGCAGCACGTTGCGGTCGAGCTTCATGCCCACGTGTACCTCAATCATGCTGTTGTAGAACTCGGCGGGGTTGCCCATACCGTAGATGCACGAGACGGACGATACCACAATCACATCCTTGCGTCCCGAGAGCAGGGCCGAGGTGGCCCGCAGGCGCAGCTTGTCGATCTCGTCGTTGATGGCAAGGTCCTTCTCTATATACGTATCGGTAGAGGGTATGTATGCCTCGGGCTGGTAGTAATCGTAGTACGACACGTAGTACTCTACGGCATTGTTGGGGAAGAAGCTCTTCATCTCGCTGTAGAGCTGGGCGGCCAGCGTCTTGTTGTGGCTGAGGATGAGGGTGGGGCGGCCTACGTTCTTGATGATATTGGCAATGGTGAATGTCTTGCCTGAACCCGTCACGCCAAGCAATGTCTGTGCAGGCACACCGCTCAGCACTCCTTCGGTGAGCTGTGCGATAGCTTCGGGCTGGTCGCCCATGGGCTGATAGTCAGATACGAGTTCAAAATCCATATTATACCAATATTTAGGTACAAAAGTACGTAATTCTTTTATAGCATGTGAATTTTTTTCTCGTTTTGTTGTTTGATTTGTTATTTTTTGCATAGATTTGCAACAAATTATAACTTAAATTATCATAGGTTTATGAGAAGAATCTTTACATTGAAAAAATTATTTGTGACAGGTATGCTCCTTTCGGCTGGAGCGAACTTGTTCGCAGAGGTAGAGCGTCCGCCATTGCCAACGCAAACGTTGACTTCGGGCGAGAAATACGTAATGTTTAACTATGCCCGTCCTGATGGTTATATGAGTCGTACGGGTTGGGACGGTGCCTTGTATCTCTTGGGACCCGATGACTCGGCTTATGCGAACCACCAGTTGGAGGCTGAACAGAATGAAGATGGTACATGGCTGTTCAAGCAGGTGACTCCATCGCAAGTGGAAGGTGGGGAGCCGACGGTGAACTATATGATATTGCCCAGTGGAAGCGGTAATGTAAACCTTAAACCTGACAGTGCCGTGTGGCATGTAAAACCGGGCTCTCAAGAGGGCTATTATTGGCTGAAACCGGGCGAAGGTAATAATGTGAGCATTTTAGAGCAAGACTGCTATCATATACACCTTAACGCCGGACAGCAATATGTAGTGGCTTCGTACCATGGTGATAGCTGGTATCCCGATTTTGCTCTGAAGACCGATGCTGACACTACGGTATATGAGTATATCAATGTGGGAGCTCAGCTGTATCAGATATGGCATATGGCCGATAGTACCTCGCTCAATTGGGGATTCGTGAATGTGGATGATGTGCCTTTGTATACAGCAACGTATAATGCCTGGAAGGCCCTGAACGATTATGAGCTGACCTATTTGGGACTTGAAGGCTATGAAAATGGTTTACAGAACGGTTACGATGCTGCACTTGCCATTTACAACAATGGGGTAACTTCGCAGGACATCGCTGAGGCAATCGTGGCAATCCTCGAAGAAAAAATAGCTCTTTATAATGAAATAGAAAATGCCATCTATCTCAATGAAGAGGGTGATGCCGTGCTTGAAAATGCTATAGAAGCAGCTTTTGCCGTATTTGATACGTCGGTAGATGCTGCTGAGCTGGCTGCTGCCTGTGAAGCACTAAAGGTGGCCGAAGAGAATTTCAAACAGGGACTCGGCGACTATACAGGTAAAGGTGTGAATATGAGCTTTGAGGACCTGTCGGCGCAGAACGGTAATGTTACTACAGGGCTGGCTGCTCCTCCTGTGGGATGGACACTCATACTCAATGGCGATACGGTGACTACTGTTGATGAAATCAGAGCGCATGGGGTAGCTAACTGGTGTGGAGTGAATGCCGATTGCGCTGGAGAAACGAAGGATGGAAACTACGGATTCGGTATATGGACTTCTGGATTCCCCACAGTGCAATTGTCTCAGACGATCGAAGGATTGGAGAATGGTACCTATGTCGTAAATGCAGCTTTGATGGTAGGAGCCAACAATAATGGTTCGCGTCGTACTACACAGCGCATATTCGCTAATCTCAACTCGACCTATTACGGTAGTGAAAGTGAATATGACTTGAACCTTCTGGATAATTCGGAGGTGTATGCATTTGCAGAGCATATGGAACCCGTGACAGATACGGATATGTATCCGGTGAGTGTGCGTGCATACGTCTATGATGGCACACTGACTATCGGTCTTCGTACGGATAATAATATTGCTGCTGCGCTGCGTAGCACGTCGAACTCGGCTGGTGGCGACGGATGGTTCAAGGTGGATAACTTTACCATTACCAAGGAAGCTTATATTGCTGAGGATGCAGTAGCTATTCTGGAGTATTACTTGAACTTGATTTATGACTATAGTAGTGCTGACTATCTAAAGTATGAAGGAACTCAGGAAATGCTTGATGAGGAACTGGAAAAGTACGAAAACATTACTGTAGAAAGTAGCCAGGAAGATATCAATGCGGCTATCCTGGGAGCAAGAGAATTGCTTATCGTGGCACGTGAGGCTGTACAGGCCTATGAGCGTTTGGGTGACGCTATCATGAAGGCATATGAGAATTACGAAACTTATCTGGACTTCCCCGGTAGCGAGGAGTATGGAGATATCATTAGTGATATCGAGTCTAACTACGAAGATGGACTTTATACCGAGGCTGAAATTGATGGTGTGATAGCTCAGCTGGATGAGGCTCTGGAGAATTGTAAGAAGTCTGAAATCCTTGTAGGTAAATATATTACCTATATTCTCAGAAATCCGAGTTTTGAAGATATGTCATCTCAGCCTACGGGTGATTCGGGAGGTGTGGCAAATGCTCCCGCTGGATGGGATTTGATTATTGATGGTGACACTTGCCGCACGGTGGCCGATATTAATACAGTGGCTTCGTTGGGTTGGTGTGCAATCAATTCAGGCGATCCTATTGGTGTGACATTGGAGGATGGTACGTATGTGGAAAAGCAACCGACCGATGGTGATAAACTGTGGGGTATATGGGCAGAGACACTTCCAGAAGTGGAACTCTCGCAGACACTCACGGGACTTCCCATGGGTACATATGTCCTTACAGTGGATGTTGGCGTGCAGAACAACTGGGCCAACGATAATATCACTACACAGCGTATCTTTGCCAATAGCTATGTACAGATGTTTGCAAGTGAGGAAGCGCATAGCTTGAACTTGCCGGAAGATGCGCAGGAAGCCGCAGAACGTGATGCCGCTTATCCCGATGCATCGGTTCCCTTCTTGACCTATGCGGATTATACTTGTGAAACGGGTGATCGTCTTACAGATCTGCTTCATACGATGACCGTGACCTTTGGAGTAGATGACTCCGGTATTGCCAAAATAGGTTTCCGTACCAATGATGTTAATATTCATGGTTACTCGCGTGAGGTTGGTGATACGGACGAAACTGGCGAGAATACCCGTGGGCAGGGATGGTTCAAATTGGATAACTTTACTCTCTATTATTTGTCGGAAGAGCTTCCTACATCTATCGAAAGCTTGGAAAACTTGGAGGCTGTAACCGTAGTGGCACGTCAGTATTTCAATGCTGATGGTGTGAAGGTGTCTGTTCCGCAGCGCGGTGTGAACATCGTGAAGACTATCCTTGAGGATGGTAGCGTAAAAGTAACAAAGATGTTGGTGAAGTGATTGGACCGATAGGCTAAATCTTAATTCGCTAGAATGGAGTGGGGCGTCACTGTAGAAAGGTGTCGCCCCAACCTTTTTCTGGCATTTTTGTTTTTTTTGCATTAAAAAAACGAGATTTGTGGGGATATTTCATAGTTTATCCTTAACTTTGCACGATATTATGATAAATTGTGTGGATAGGATGAAGAAGCTAGCAATACTTTTGCTCACAGGGGTGCTTTTGGCGGGTTGTACCCAATTTGCCAAGGTGCAGAAGTCGGGCGACTATGACTATAAGTATGAGTTGGCCAAGGTGTACTTTATGGAAGGAAAGTATAGCCAGGCCTCATCTCTGCTTGAGGATGTGTTGGCTTTCATGAAAGGTACCATCTATGCAGAGGAATCACTTTATATGCTTTCCATGTGTTATTATCATATGGGAGATTACGTGACGGCCTCGCATTATTTATCAACCTACTACAATACATATCCGAGTGGCGTATACAATGAAGTGGCGCGTTTCTATTCAGCAAAGGCTCTTTATCTTGACACCCCAGACCCGAGGCTTGATCAGTCGAGCACCATCCGGGCGGTAAGTGAGATACAGGTGTTTATGGAATATTACCCTTATTCAGAGTATAAGCGAAAGGCTCAAGACATGTTGTATGAGTTGCATGATCGTCTTGTAGAAAAGGAGTACCGGTCGGCTCAACTCTATTACGACTTGGGAAACTATATGGGCAATAACTATTTGGCATGTGTCATTACGGCGCAGAATGCCTTGAATGACTATCCTTATACAAAATTGCGGGAAGAATTGTCTTTCCTGATTCTGAAAGCACGCTATGGAATGGCTAAAGAGAGTGTGCAGGATAAGCAACTTGATAGATATCGCGACACTATTGACGAATATTATGCTTTTAAGAATGAGTTTCCTGAGAGTAAGTATCTGAAGGAGGCTGAAAAGATGTATAGAGAGTCGCAAAAAGCAATTAAGTAAAAACAAACAAATCAAAATAAGAACTATGGATTATAAGAAGACTAATGCACCGACGAACACTGTAACACGTGATATGGTGGATTTTAGAGAAGAAACAGGTAATGTGTATGAGGCGATAGCTATCATTGGCAAACGAGCCAATCAGATATCTGTTGAGATGAAAGATGAACTCAAGAAAAAATTAGAGGAATTCAGCTCTTCGTCTGACAATCTCGAGGAGGTATTTGAAAACCGCGAACAAATAGAGATTTCGCGCTATTACGAACGTCTCCCTAAACCCACTTTGATTGCAACCCAAGAGTTTACAGAGGGAAATGTGTATTATCGTAATCCCCTAAAGGAAAATTAGGCGATTTCTCTCTAATATACTTTTCGAGGTAAGAGGTTGAAATCGGGAAGATGAAGGCTCTATGTATATTTAATATCTGTAGGGAATGTAGCTTTCATCTTTCTTGTAATGTAAATAAATATTCTTTTCAATGAAGTTTTATATTCATCATCTTTATCTGTTGCTGGCCTTTGTCGCTGTAATCATTTGCTTGTGCTCATCTGCACTGGTGACGTTTGGTTACACTGATATGTCGATGGTAACAATGGGAAACTTTACATTGCGTAGTATCACTATGCCTTCTGGCGAAATGACTTCTTCTGTAGCATCTTGTGCGTTGGGTATTCTGCTCATTGTTTCTACGCTAATCAATGCTTTTACGGTCTTTGTAAGTCTGTTTCAGAATTTTACGTTGCAGAAGCGTTGTTCGGTGCTGAATACAATTTTGCTCGCAGGGTACTATATCGTTTTGCTGGTCATAACATTGATTATGAAGGTTGATACATCTTATGTAAATGTTGATTGGAAAGTTGCATTGCCTCTGATTGCTTTGATTCTTACGGTGATGAGTTTCTATTCTATTCGTATGACTGAGGCTAAACGAATAGCTGCTGCTACAAACTTTCGTCTGCGGGATTAAGGGTTTTTAATGCGGTTGATAAGTGAGTGGTATATAGATCTGATGACATATAAAAGTACTAAGTAAGTATTATGAAAGTCTGTTTTATGGGATTGGGGTATATAGGCCTCCCCACTGCTATTATAGCGGCTAAGCATGGAGTTGATGTTGTAGGTGTTGATGTAAATGCTGAAGTAGTAGAAAAAACGAATTTAGGTAAGTTGCATCTTGTGGAAGACGGCTTGGAAGAGTTGTTGCATGAGGTGATATCTAATGGCTCGTTCAAGGCTCATACTGAACCTCAGGAAGCAGATGCTTATTTTATAGTGGTTCCAACTCCTTTTAAGGGTGACCATGAACCAGATATTTCGTTTGTAGAGGCTGCTACCCGTATGGTGTTGCCTTTATTGCGTGAAGGTAGCCTTTTTGTTATAGAATCAACGTCGCCTGTTGGAACTACCGAAAAAATGGCGGAGTTGATTTATAGTGAACGGCCGGAATTGGAAGGTAAGATTTATATTGCCTATTGTCCGGAGCGTGTACTTCCTGGAAATATTATTTATGAATTAATAAATAATGACCGTGTAATAGGTGGTATTAATGAGGAGTCTACGTGTAAGGCTATTGAATTCTATGCAACTTTTGTAAAAGGGCAACTACATGCTACCAACTGCCGTACTGCAGAAATGTGTAAATTGACAGAGAATGCATCGCGTGATGTGCAAATTGCATTTGCCAATGAGTTGTCATTAATATGTGATGCTGCAGGAATTAATGTTTGGGAATTGATAGAACTTGCAAACAAACATCCTCGTGTAAATATACTTCAACCAGGGTGTGGAGTGGGTGGCCATTGTATAGCAGTTGACCCATATTTTATATCTTCAGCCTATCCTTCGGAAAGTCGTATTATATCTTTGGCTCGTGAAATTAATAATCATAAGTCGATGTGGTGCGCTGAAAAGGTACGTCGTATGATGCTTGAATTTGAATTGAAGTACCATCGTGTGCCTCATGTTGCAATGATGGGACTTGCATTTAAACCAAATATAGACGATTTGCGTGAATCACCGGCGAAGTCCATCACCTCAAAAGTACTACAGTCTTCCAATAGAGGAAATATTATGGTTGTAGAACCTAATATTACTGAACATAACGTTTTTAAGCTAACAAATTATAGAACCGCATACGAAAAAGCCGATATTGTCGTTTTCTTAGTAAACCACCGAGAATTTGCCGAATTGAATTATCGTTCGGATGTGGAAGTCCTCGATTTTTGTGGTGTATTTAAGAAGTAAATATGAAGGTACTCATCGTCTCATTTTACTATGAACCCGAGCTGGGAGCAGCCCCAAGCCGTATCGCTAACTTGGCTAAAGGACTGAAGAACTTGGGAACAGACGTTGATGTACTTACATGTTTGCCTAATTACCCCAAAGGGGAGATTTTCGAAGGGTATCGTAGGCGATATTCGATGAAGGAGTGTATTGATGGTATAAATGTATATCGTTATTGGACCTATGCTACGGTGTCGAAGAATCCCATCAAGCGTGTCCTTGCCATGACGGCTTTTGCCTCAACACTTTGGAACTTTGGATTCAAACGGCGTTTGATAAGGCAATATGATCATGTGATTATACAATCTCCACCGATATTGGTGGCTGCCTCTGCGCTCTTGCTGATGAAGAAGGTCTTTCGTAGGCACACCATTCTCAATGTTTCGGATTTGTGGCCCATGTCTGCTGTTGAACTGGGCTTTGTTCGTCAGGGTAGTCTTTCGTATAAGGTGTTGAGTTGCCTGGAACGTTTTATGTACAAGACAGCAGATGCTGTAATGGGACAATCCAATGAGATTATTGAGCATGTACATGGTATGTTCTCGGGAAAGCCTGTTTTTCTATATCGCAATCTGCAGCCCATGAAGCAATGTGAAGGTGAAGTTTTGCGTGTGCGTAAACGTGGTAAGGTATTGAAAATCGTCTATGCCGGTCTTTTCGGAGTGGCGCAAGACATGTATTCGTTGCTGCGTTCGATTGATTTTGCGGCTCTGGGGGTTGAAATGCATCTTTATGGTGGAGGAAATCAGGTGGAGGATATTCAGAAGTATATAGCTTCTGGTGATAAGAATATTTTTTATCATGGATTTGTCTCAAAGCAGCAGATGGCTTCCGAATTGAGTCTGTATGACCTTTCCATTATCCCTCTTGTGACGCATATTCACGGAGCTGTCCCCTCGAAGATTTTTGACCTTTTGTCCGAGGGTATTCCTATATTATTTAGCGGTGAAGGTGAAGGTGCTCGTATTGTGGAAGAGTATGAAATTGGTTTAGTCTCGGCTCATGGAGATTATAATGTGCTAGCCGGCAATATTGGTAAATTTGTCAGGATGTCGGATGCTGAATATGAAGGATATGTTTCTCGTTGTTTGCAGGCATCCTGCAATGATTTCTCATTTATAAAGCAGATACATCGTTTCTCTGACTTCATGAAATGAGTCATTCTTTAGGAAAATAAAAAAAGCGTACGCATGCGTACGCTTTTTCTGTAATAGGTGTGATACTAAAGAGATTCACCGAAGTCTTCACGGAACTTGGCTGCTAATTTCTCTTGCCAATCACCGATGGGCTGTAGGCGACCGAAGAAGAAACGAAGCACTTTGGGCTCGTCTTCCCATTTGAGGCCACCGATAAGTTCGCGATTATCGTAGAGCCACTTCACACGATCAGCACAATATTTTACTTGAGATAGGGTAAACACGCGGCGGGGCATTGCAAGGCGTACCAACTCCATATCTGCATAGCGCTCTGAACCGTCGGGGTTACGCTGCTCGGACAGAGTCCCACGCTCCATACCACGTACACCGCTGGCGATGTAGAGTGCTGTGGCTAAGGCGGCTGCAGGATATTGGCTCTGTGGAATATGGGGAAGGATAGCGCGAGCATCAATATGGGCGCCAAGTCCTCCTGCAGGTTTAACTACGGGTATGCCGTATTTGTCCAGTTCGTTGACAAGATATTGAATGAACTGCGGGCCTTGACAAATATACTCGATGTCGAGGGTCTCTCGTAGACCTACAGCCATTGCTTCCATAGAGCGAACCTCCATTCCTCCGTAAGTTAAAAATCCCTCATAGAGCGGAATAAACTCCTTCATCTTCAGAATGTAATTCTCGTTGTTCGAGATAATGGCACCACCGCGAGCGAAGCTCAGCTTACGTGCCGAGAAGTAGATGATGTCCATAACCTCCCCTAACTTGTGCATGATATCTTTTATGCTCATATCCTTGCACATGGCCTCGCGGGTCTTCATGAAATAGAGGTTGTCTTGCAATAGTGAGGCGTCCAAAATGCTCATAATGCCATTTTCCTTACAGATTTGCGCTACCTCGAGCATGTTTTCTAGACTCACAGGTTGACCTCCGATGAGATTGGTGCCAGCCTCGATGCGTACGAATGCAATGTTCTTCGCTCCTAGTTCCTTGATAATCTGCTTCATGCGGGGAATGTCGAAATTTCCCTTGAATGGTTCTGTACTGTTGGGCTCTAAACCTTCAGGGCGGACAAGCTCAATGACGCTACCTCCCATACGGGTAATGTGGGCTTTGGTAGTGGTGAAGTGGAAGTTCATCAAGGTAAATTGTCCGGGTTTCACAAAGGTTTCGGCAAGGATGTTTTCACATGCTCTTCCTTGATGGGCAGGTAAGAAATATTTGGTGCCAAATACCTCTTCAATAGCCTTGATAAGTCGGTTACAGGTCTCGGAACCTGCATATGAGTCATCGGCGATGGACATCGCTGCAACTTGATTGTCACTCATGGCATTCACGCCAGAGTCGGTAATCATGTCCATGAACACATCCTTGTTTTGTAGCAGGAAGGTATTATTGCCAGCTTCTTTGATACATTGTAGCCGCTCTTCAATGGGGCGGAGGAAAAGTTTTTGTACTACGCGTACTTTGTGCATCTCCAAAGGTACTTGTTCTTCTTCTTGGTAAAATTTGATTTGCATGATGATTATTCTTATGGTTTTGTCATTCTTTTATTGTTTTTGGTTGCGAAGATACATAATATTTGTAGGATTATGTGACAAATTGTAATGAAATATCAATATTGAACGATATTTTTGTTTAATCCTTGCTAATTCGTAGATGAATTTCCCTGTCACTGCTTTGACGATGAGGTATTCCGAATCTGATGCTCTCATCAAGGTTATGACTGACCCCTTCCTTATGAGAGCCAAACATTGAGTTTGCTTTATCAGAAAAACTTAAAAATACCCAATTGGTTCAACAATATAATGGCAATGGCTATTGGAGCAATATAGCGTAAAACAAAAATTACGAGTTTAAGATAATGTATGCGTAATGTTCCATTGTTTGAAATTTCATTTTTAACTATCTGTTTATCGAGATACCAACCAGTAAAGATTGCTATAAACATGCCTCCAACTGGAAGGAATATATTGGATGAAATATAATCGAAGAGGTCAAAAATGCTCATGCCAAATAGTTGAATTCCATTAAGGGGACCAAACGATAGTGAACAGAATATACCTATAGTAGAGCAAGCTGCAGTAACCATTAAGGCTGCTTTATGGCGCGAAAGGTTAAACTCTTCGCTGAGATAGGCTGTAACTACCTCGTGCATTGAAATGGTTGAAGTGAGGGCTGCAACTACGAGCAATAGATAGAATAGGATGGATACGATATAGGATAGTAATGGAATGTTCCCAAACGCTTGTTGAAATACATTTGGTAGTGTAATGAACAATAAAGAGGGACCGATATCATTGCTGTTAAGAGTATATCCGGCATTGAAAACAGCAGGAAAAATAATGAATCCCGACATGATAGCTACAAAGGTGTCAATGATGGATACGTTAAGGGCGGTTTTTCCGATATTGGTGTCGCTACGGAAGTATGAGGCATAGGTGCATAGGCAGCCTAAACCTAAGCTTAACGAAAAGAAGGCTTGTCCCATGGCGCTGAGTATGGTTGAACCATTTATTTTGCTGAAGTCGGGCTTTAGCAGAAACTCCAATCCTTGTGATGCACCAGGAAGAGATATTGAGCAGATAGCCAATACCATCATGATGATAAAGAGTGCTGGCATCATAATTTTAGAGAACTTCTCAATTCCGCCTTTCACGCCGCGTATTACGATTATATGAGTCACTATCATGAATAAAAGCATCCAAATAAGTGGCTTCCATGGATTGCTTACAAAATTAGTAAATATTGCAGGGAAATCTGTAGCTGTTTTTCCATCGAAACTGTTGTATATCGAAAGTTTGGTATATTCTGCGGTCCATCCTGCAACCACTGAGTAGTAGCTGAGAATGATAAAGCCGGATAATACTCCTAATCGTCCTACCCATTTCCATTGTGTGCCAGGAGCCAGTTTCCTATAAGCTCCTGCTGTATTGGTATGAGTATGGCGCCCTATGATAAACTCGCTTATCATGATGGGTAGCCCTAGAATAGCTACGCATAGAATGTATACGATAATAAAGGCGGCACCACCGTTTTGCCCTGTTTCTATGGGAAATCTCCATATGTTGCCCAATCCTACGGCCGATCCAGCAGCGGCTAGTACGGCCCCTATCTTGCTTCCGAAATTTTCACGTATCTCCTTACTCATTGTATGCTTTTTGAAAATAAGTTGCAAATTTACACTTTTTCCTTGATTCTTGCTGCTAATTTTGAGTAAAAGCTTGTGTATTCTTTTAAAACTCTGTTGAAAACAAAACCGAAGTATTGTCTGTTCCCTTCATTAAAATGGGTAAGGGTATATGAAAAGATTCTTCAGGTGGTTTCTTATATTATTGCTGATTCATCTGTTACTACCTGTATTTGTGGCTCTGATATTGTATCATCCTTTGGTTCAGCATACTCTGGCTGGGCTTGGTGAACGTTGGGTTGAACGATATACTGATTACAGCGTCCATATAGGTAATGTGCGCTTATATTTTCCATTACGTTTGCATTTTGAGGATATAAGTTTGACTCTCAAAGATGATGATGATACTACAGTTGAAATGAGTATGTTGGACTTCAGTGTCAATCCACGTCCTTTATTTGAAAAGAGGGTTGAGGCTCCTTATTTGATAGTAAGAGGGTTCGAAGTTCATACGGGTGATATGTCTGCTGATATGGAGATTGATGGGTATGTGGATGATTTCCGTTTATATGACTTATCATATGGCTTTCTCCATCAGGGTGTGGATATTCGTGAGGTTTCCTTTTCAGGAGGTAATGTATCGGTAATTGATTCTAATATGGTTTCAAAGCCTCGTGAGAATACTTTTTCATTTCCGTTATCTCTTTCTGTAGGTGATTGTTACTTTAATGATATAGATGTTAATCTTTGTAATGGAGAGAAGTCTTTTCTGGTTGATGTGAATCGTCTGGCCTGCAGTGAACTATGTGTCGAACCAGTGTTATCGGTTCATTTGCAACAAATGCAGCTATCTGGTGGAAGCCTAAGGGTGTGTTCTCTTCCAGAATTTAATGACCCTTTGGCAGACAAGTGGAATGTTACAAATCTTGCTATGTGTGTAGATTCAGTGATATATACATCTCCTTCTGATAGTGCTCAGTTGTGTTTTAAAGCTGTGTTGTCAACTCTGTCTTTTAATGAATCTTATGGCTTTGGATTACGTGATGGTACATTATCATGCTTATGTGAAGATGGTGAAATTCAATTGTTTAACATGAAATTTGTGACAGACGCATCTACTATAACAGGTAGTATGCAGGTTGGGGACTATGGTAATGACATTTATTCAATGCCTTTGACGGCTGATTTGAATATAGAGATAGGTCGTTCCGATGCGTTCCGTGCTTTATCTCTTACTAAGAATCTTCCGGGCTCCTTTTTCCAGTTCTATCCAGATAAGCCCCTGATGTTGTCATTGGACCTGGAAGGAAACATTGGGGATCTTCAGTTGTGTGATGGTCGGGTATCACTAGACTCTGCCTTTGATTTCGCTTTTTCAGGCGAAGCTAAAAATATAACTGATCCACTTAGTTCCCGAGCGGTATTAAGACTTACGGGGCTGATGGATAATACGGACTTTATAAAGATGTCGATGGATAGTGTTGGACAACAGATTCTAATGCCTGACCATATATTATGCTCGGCGGAATTGTATTATGTGCCAGACTCCCTCCTTGGGTTACTTTCCTTAGAGAGTAGTGTCGGGGCTTTGGAGATGTCGATGGAATACTGCTTGAGTCGGCAGTACTATTCTGCCGTGCTGTCTGCCGATGCAATCAACCTACGTTCGGTATTTCCTCTCCAATCTATTGGCGTTGTCTCGTTACAGGCTGAAATCGATGGCGTGGGCTGGGATTTTATGGAACCTATAGCATCTTTGGACTGTTTGCTATGGATTGACTCGTTGGTGTGGAATGGCTATACGTTTTATAATGGAAGGTTTATGATATCACTTTACGATGGTGACTTATTGGTCGAAGGTGTGTGTGCTGATACGTTAGTTGATTTCCGTTTACGAACCTTTGTGAACTATTCCCCTTATCATGTGAAGGGGGAGATATATGCAGATGTTGTAAATGTGGATATGCAAGCGTTGGGACTATCGGATACGATGCTTCATCCTTCAGGGCAATGTACATTTTCTTTCAAGGCCGATACCTCGGGAGTGTATATGTTGCATGGAGGATGCTATGATCTCTTCCTTGTTACATCTCAACAAACTATCCATCCTCACCCTCTTGATATTAGTATATGGCTAGCCAGAGATTCTCTTTCCGTGAATCTGAATTCGGGAGATATGTTGATAGAAGCGTCAATCCCTGCAGCTGGTTATCCATGGGAGTGGAGGACTTTATCAGACACTTTGTTATGGGGAAAAATGATGGATGGCGCCCAAATACGTGTCGATATGGGAACTGATAATACTATCTGCAATTATTTGTCTTTGTTTGATGTTAATTTGAGCCATCTGTTTGTTCAGATGGATGGGAGAGCTAACTCTCTTTCTGCTACGTGTCAGCTATCAGATCTTTCTATGCGAGGGGTGGAAGTAGATAATATTTCATTATTGGCAAATTACACAAGTGATGGACTTAAAGCAGAGTTTAATACCAGTAATATTTTCTGGAATACCACTACCATGCAATTATTGGGGAGATTGAAAGGTCGTGTCTGGTGTGAAAGAAAAGTATCCATTGATGACCTTTTAGGGGTGTTGTATGTGGAGGACCTGAATTATACATTCCCTCAATATGGTTTGTCGTTATACGCAAAAGATTCGGTGTCTATACCTCTCCGTGGAGGTACGCTTTTCTTTGAACATGTGCCGATCCGTGCTGATGGAGGTCAGCCTTTATGGATTGATGGATGGGTAAAACTCTTGGGAGGTACTCCTTCGATACAGCTTGTGGTTGATACACGTGGAGTGAGTTTGATAGATAGCCATAAGGGTCCTAACGTATTACTTTATGGGAAACTTCTTGTAGATGGAAAAGTTTCGCTAAGTGGACCAATCAACAATCTGTCAATAAAGGGTGGGGTTACATTGCGTACAGGAACTTCGCTGCACTACATCTATAAGAATGCAACATTAGTATCAACGGATCGTTTGGCTGAAGTGGTGACCTTTACCGATTTTACTGCGTCTATGCCTTCTGTTGAACCGAAACGTAGCTGGAGTGGCAGTGCTTTGAATATGAATCTTCAGGTAAGCGTTGAACCTTCTGTGCAACTCAAAGTACAGCTTGGAGCAAGTGATAGCAATGCGATGACATTACAAGGAGGTGGAATCCTGAATGCACAGTTGGTTCCTGGTACGGGCTTCCGATTGTCAGGTAGATATGTCGTATCTTCGGGTGAACTTATTGTGAATATTCCATTGCTTCATGTACATACTATGACTGTGCGGCCGGGAAGTTCCTTGCAATGGTCTGGTAATGCTCTAAATCCAATATTGGATATTGTTATAGAAAATAGAGTGAAAACTACGGTTACCATTGATGATGCCCCTCAGTCGGTTCTGTTTGTAACTGGAATCACTCTCGCAGATACCATGGAACGCCTTTCTATGAAATTTACTTTGGAAGCTCCTGAAAATGCTTCCATGCAAAATAGCTTAGCAACGATGTCGCCTGATGAACGTAGCAAACTGGCAGTAGCTCTTCTCACTACTGGACTCTATCTTGGAGAAGGTGGTACTGGCAATCTTATGAATGCTGCTTTGATGGGATTTCTGCAATCGCAGATAGATGATATTTCGCGAGATGCATTTAGGTCAGTTGATGTGAGTTTCGGTATAGAGCCTCTGGCAGACGGTGTGAATGGGATAAGTACCCGGAAGGATTATTCATTCAGCGTTTCAAAACGCTTTTGGGATGATCGTGTTCGTGTGACTATTGGTGGAAGTGTGACTACGGCCAATGAACGTATACAGAGTGATGCTATCATAGACAATATAAGTGTCGAATGGAGATTGTCAGGTAACGGTAATCGTTATATACGTCTGTTCTACGACCGCAATTATGAAAGTATTCTTGAAGGTATGATTCGTGAAGCTGGTGTGGGTTATGTCTTTCGTAAACAGTTTTAAGCGATGTCTTGTAAATTTACATCCCAGATATATCGGTTGGACACGATCTGTTGTTTCTTGTTACTGCTGTGCCTGGCTTGTAGCTGTTCTACAGTGAGTCGTCTTCCTCAGGGTGAAGTTCTATATACGGGAACACGTGCGATAAAGATAGCCCCATCTCCTTATTCCCCTTTACTGGATGAGGCTGTGAGCGAAGCTCGTGTAGCTTTTGTTTCGCCTCCCAACAATGCATTGTTTGGAAGCTCTCGTTATCGTATCCCTTTCCCACTGGGATTATGGACGTATAATGCTTTCTATAACGATAGCACAAGGGTAGGGCGCTGGTTGTTTCGGACTTTTGCTGCCACTCCAGTATTGGTCTCATCGGTAAATCCTGCATTACGCGCAAGCGTGGCGCGTAATACACTGTATAATTACGGATACTTTGATGGTAATGTGTCGTTCAGCATAGATACGATATCTAATGGTAGGGAAGCTATGGTGAGCTACTTGCTTAGTCCGGGTGAAGCATGGTATTTGGGCTCTGTGGATTATCGCTCCTTTCCGCTTCGTATGGATAGTTTATTGCATTTTTCTCGTTCTCAGAGCTTATTATATAAAGGTATGCAGTTCAACTTTAAGGCCTTGTCAGGTGAGCGTAACCGCATTTTTAACCTTTTCCGAGAACATGGGTATTACTATTTTCGCCCAGATATGGTGAAACTTTATGCAGATACCTTGCAGCAACGGGGGAGGGTACAATTACGTGTACAGGTTGCTGAATCGTTGCCTCAGTATGCTATACGTCCTTGGTATATAGGAAATCTTGTTGTGAATAATGATAGTTTGCCGGTATGTGCCAATGTGTTGGAACCACGAATAGCTTTTCATAGAGGAGAATTGTATTCTTCTTTGGCGCAAAACAAAACTCAACGCGAGCTGAATCGTCTTGGAGTGTTCAGCTCTGTTGGCATTTCTTTGTCTCCACGCGACAGCTCAATGTTGGGCGATACGCTGGATGTATATATCACGGCTCTATCCGATAAACCTTACGAAGTATCTGTGGAGGCTAACCTTACAGCCAAGTCGGGGTATCGTATAGGGCCAGGACTGGTAGCAGCATTCTCCCGAAAAAATCGTTTTCGTATGGCAGAGACAATTCAGCTTCGCCTGAAAGGTTCGTACGAGTGGTATGTTGGCCGTACCTTGAACGATAAAAAACAGCAGAACAACTCTTTTGAGATTGGTGCCGATGCGTCTTTGTCTGTACCGGATTTGTTATGGGGAAACAAGTGGAGTGGGATGGGCTCTACTTCTGTACGTTTGTATGGTGAGTGGTTGGCTCGGGGAGGATTCTTTCGAATGTTGGCTTTTGGAGGTAACATCACCTATGGATTTGCAACGAACGATGTGCTTACACATACGATATCCCCATTGCGCCTTTCCTTCAATACTTTAGAGCACACAACGCCTAAGTTTGATTCGATTATGACGGCCAATCCTGCTATAGGGCTTTCGTTTCGTGACCAGTTCGTTCCTTCTATGAATTATATAATAGGTTTTGACAATACTTCTCGCACGAATTCATTCCACACTTCTAAAGCGAATATTTCGCTTACCTCGGCAGGTGCAATTACTTCTACAGTATATGCTCTTTGTGGAGAAGGTTTTGGTAAGCGTGATAAGGGGTTGCTCGGTACTCCATTTGCTCAGTTTCTCAAGATTTCGGCAGAGATGTGTCATTATTATCGTTTGTTCTCTCGTCATGTTATTGCTACACGTTTTATGGGTGGGCTACTCTATGCATATGGAAATAGCGAAGTCGCTCCTTATGTAGAGCAGTTTTATGTGGGGGGTGCCACTGGGTTACGTGCTTTCCCTTTGCGTGGTATAGGTCCAGGAAGTTATCATTCTGCAGGGAAATATGCTTATATAGATCATACAGGCGATTTTAAGCTGGAAGTTAATGTGGAGTGGCGCTTCCCGTTGGTAGGTAATCTGGACGGAGCACTTTTTGTGGATGCGGGGAAT
This sequence comes from Bacteroidales bacterium, assembly GCA_015060865.1. Lineage (GTDB taxonomy): Bacteria > Bacteroidota > Bacteroidia > Bacteroidales > Bacteroidaceae > UBA1189. The sequence goes on from SUXS01000011.1 coordinate 70,380, forward strand.
GTCTGGTTATTGCATAATGATGCCTCCCGTCCGGGTGGTGCCTTAAGAATGCGTACGTTGGGGCGTGATATTGCGTTGGGTACCGGTATAGGACTTCGCTATAACCTTAAGATGTTGCTGGTTCGTGCTGATATAGGTATTCCTTTGCATGTGCCTTATGATACGGGTATACATAAGTATTATAATGTACCTAACTTTTGGCGTGGGCGTTGTATCCACTTGGGTGTAGGATATCCTTTCTAATATTTCCTTATTGGAAAAAGAAACAAGCCAAAGGGGGCTTTGGCTTGTTAAATGGATGTATGGATTTCTCGATTTTAATTTTGCATGGCTTCAAAGATTTTCGTTTCCAGTTCTTCTGCCAGTTCTGGGTTGTCAGCAATAAGTTGCTTGGTAGCATCACGCCCTTGTGCTAAACGTGTTTCGCCATATGAGAACCACGAGCCAGATTTCTTGATGATACCATATTCTACACCCAAGTCCACAATTTCGCCAGTTTTGGAAATTCCTTCACCGAACATGATGTCAAATTCAGCCTTACGGAAAGGTGGTGCTACTTTGTTCTTGACAACCTTAACTCTTACCTGGTTTCCGATGATTTCATCACCATCCTTGAGTGGACCAGCCTTGCGTATGTCGAGGCGCACTGATGCGTAGAATTTGAGCGCATTACCACCCGTTGTGGTCTCGGGATTGCCGAACATGACTCCTATCTTCTCACGTAATTGGTTGATAAAGATACAGGTGGTATTTGTTTTTGATATGGTAGCAGTAAGTTTTCTGAGAGCTTGGCTCATGAGTCGTGCCTGCAGACCCACCTTATTGTCGCCCATTTCGCCTTCGATTTCGGCTTTAGGGGTAAGGGCAGCCACAGAGTCCACAATCACAAGGTCAACAGCTGCTGAAGATATGAGTTGCTCTGCAATCTCAAGCGCCTGTTCTCCGTTGTCGGGCTGGGCGATGAGGAGGTTGTTGACATCTACCCCCAATTTTTGTGCATAGAATCGGTCGAAGGCGTGCTCGGCATCGATGATGGCTGCTATGCCTCCGCTCTTTTGGACTTCGGCAATGGCATGGATGGCCAGTGTGGTTTTACCTGATGATTCGGGACCATAGATCTCAATCACTCGGCCACGCGGATATCCACCTACGCCAAGGGCTACATTGAGACTGATTGAACCTGTGGAGATAACCTCAATCTCCTGTATGTTATCGTCGCCAAGTTTCATGATGGCACCCTTACCGAAATTCTTCTCTATACGGTCCATCGCGGCTTGCAGGGCTTTCAGCTTATCGCCTGCATCACCTGTCTGTATTTCTGCTTTCTTTGCCATATCTTATTTATATATATTATCCGTCTTCAAAGTTACAACTATTTTCCGAAATGCACACTATTGGCAGAGGAAAAAAGTTTTTTATGCCATACTGGCAGAAAACATGACGTGCATTTTTCTTGTCACCTCGTCACCTTGTCACCCGTTTTTTTTGTGGCACGCTGTTTGTAGTATATATCGGCGTAAACCGATTAAAAAAGTAAAAAGCAAAAGCGAAAAATTAAATTCTCTGCCCCGGGCGAACAAAGCCCTGCAGAAACAAGTTTTGAGTATTAACAATTAAAAAGTATAAGAAAATGGGAAAGATTATTGGTATTGACTTAGGAACAACCAACTCATGTGTTGCCGTATTCGAGGGCAACGAACCTGTAGTAATCGCCAACAGCGAGGGCAAGCGCACCACTCCTTCAGTGGTAGCATTCGTCGACGGCGGCGAGCGCAAGGTGGGCGACCCCGCCAAGCGTCAGGCTATCACCAACCCCAAGCGCACCATCTACTCTATCAAGCGCTTCATGGGTGAGACCTGGGACCAGGTGCAGAAAGAGGTATCACGCGTGCCCTACCCCGTAGTGCGTGGCGACAACAACCTCCCTCTCGTGGACATTGACGGCCACAAGTACACTCCCCAGGAGATCTCGGCCATGATCCTGCAGAAGATGAAGAAGACCGCTGAGGACTACCTCGGCCAGGAGGTGACAGAGGCCGTTATCACCGTGCCTGCCTACTTCTCTGACTCGCAGCGTCAGGCTACCAAGGAGGCTGGTCAGATTGCCGGTCTGGAGGTGAAGCGTATCGTGAACGAGCCTACAGCTGCTGCGCTCGCCTACGGTATCGACAAGGCCAACAAAGACATGAAGATTGCCGTGTTCGACCTCGGTGGCGGTACCTTCGATATCTCTATCCTCGAGTTCGGCGGCGGTGTGTTCGAGGTGCTCTCTACCAACGGTGACACTCACCTCGGTGGCGACGACTTCGACCAGGTAATCATCGACTGGCTCGTACAGGAGTTCAAGAACGACGAGGGTGCCGACCTCACACAGGACCCCATGGCCCTGCAGCGTCTCAAGGAGGCTGCCGAGAAGGCCAAGATCGAGCTCTCATCGTCGACCTCTACCGAGATCAACCTCCCCTACATCATGCCCGTGGCAGGTGTTCCCCGTCACTTGGTGAAGACCCTTACCCGTGCCAAGTTCGAGTCGCTGGCCCACAACCTCATCCAGGCATGTGTCGAGCCCTGCCGCAAGGCCGTAGCCGATGCCAAGCTGTCCACAGCCGATATCGACGAGGTAATCCTCGTAGGTGGTTCGACCCGTATCCCCGCCGTACAGCAGATCGTGCAGGAGTACTTCGGCAAGGCTCCCTCAAAGGGTGTTAACCCCGACGAGGTGGTAGCGCTCGGAGCCTCTATCCAGGGTGCCGTATTGAACAAGGAGGGCGGCGTAGGCGACATCGTGCTGCTCGACGTTACTCCCCTCTCCATGGGTATCGAGACCATGGGTGGCGTGATGACCAAGCTCATCGATGCCAACACCACCATCCCCTGCAAGAAGAGCGAGGTGTTCTCTACCGCAGCCGACAACCAGACCGAGGTGACCATCCACGTGCTCCAGGGCGAGCGCCCCATGGCAGCGCAGAACAAGTCGATCGGCCAGTTCAACCTCACCGGCATCGCTCCCGCACGCCGCGGTGTGCCCCAGATTGAGGTGACCTTCGACATCGACGCCAACGGTATCCTCAAGGTATCGGCCAAGGACAAGGCCACCGGCAAGGAGCAGGCCATCCGCATCGAGGCATCATCGGGCCTCAGCAAGGAGGAGATCGAGCGCATGAAGGCCGAGGCCGAGGCCAACGCAGAGGCCGACCGCAAGGAGCGCGAGAAGGTGGACAAGCTCAACCAGGCCGACAGCATGATCTTCCAGACCGAGAACCAGCTCAAGGACCTGGGCGACAAGCTCCCCGCCGACAAGAAGGCTCCCATCGAGGCTGCTCTGCAGAAGCTCAAGGATGCCCACAAGGCACAGGACCTCGCTGCCGTTGACGCCGCCATGAACGAGCTCAACACCGCCTTCCAGGCTGCCAGCGCCGAGATGTACGCACAGACCGGTGGTCAGACTGGTCCTCAACCCGGTGCCGACGCAGGTCAGCAGGGTGGCCAGCAGGGCGACAACATTCAGGATGCCGACTTCGAGGAGGTAAAGTAAACCGAACTGAACATTAACAGATGAAAGATGAAAATTGCCATACCAAGGTGATTTTCATCTTTTCATCTTTCATCTTTCCACTTTCATCTTTCCACTCCAATGAATCCCACCCTTCTCCGCTGGCTCTCCCCACTGGGCATCACGGCCGATAGCCGTGCGTGGCTTTACTGGCTCATAGCCATAGCCGCCATAGCCCTCGTCGTATTCATGGCCGATGTCGTGTGCCGTCGGCTCCTGCTCCCCTTGGTGAAGCGGCTCACCCGCGCCACCCGTGCCGCCTGGGACGATATCCTGCTCAGCGACACCCTGCTCAAGGATGTCAGCCGCCTGGTGCCCCCCATCCTCGTCGCCGTGCTCATGCCCCTGGCCTTCTCGCACGCTCACCCCACGCTCGACCTCCTGCTCAAGGTCAACCTCATCTACCTCATAGCCATCATAGCCAAGCTGCTGTGCACGTTCCTCTCGGCCCTGTACGACCTCTCCAGCCATCAGGACCGCCTCAAGAACCACCCCATCAAGGGCATCTACCAGATGCTCAAGATCGTGGTCATCTGCGTGGCCCTCATCATCGTGGTCAGCATCCTCATCAACAAGAACCCCGGCTACATACTCACCGCCCTGGGAGCCTCGGCCGCCGTGCTCATGCTCGTGTTCAAAGACACCATCATGGGACTCGTGGCAGGCGTGCAGCTCTCGGCCAACGACATGCTGCGTCCCGGCGACTGGATATCGATGCCCAAACATGGGGCCGACGGCGATGTCGTGGAGGTGACACTCACCACCGTGAAGGTGCAGAACTGGGACAAGACCATCACCACCATACCGCCCTATGCCCTCGTGAGCGACTCGTTCCAGAACTGGCGCGGCATGCAGGAGAGCGGCGGCCGCCGTGTCAAGCGCTCCGTATACATCGACATGCGCTCCATCTCGTTCTGCAGCGACGAGCAGATGGCCGAGTTTGAGCGTCGCGGCTGGCTCGAAGGCGTCGAGCGGGAAGACAAATTCGTGGTCAACCTCCACGTCTTCCGCAACTATCTCGAGGACTACCTCCAGCATCATCCCCGCGTCAACAGCGGCATGACCATCATGGTGCGCCAGCTGCAGCCCACCGCGCAGGGCCTTCCCCTGGAGCTCTACTTCTTCTCCGACGGCACCGAGTGGGTCCCCTACGAGCACCTGCAGAGCGAGATCTTCGAGCACGTGTTTGCCGTGATGCCCACCTTCGGCCTCCGCGTCTTCCAGTCGCCCATGGGTATCGACTTCAGCGGCACCGAGCTGGGTGAAGGGCATATGTAGTGGAGTTTTAGTATGGGATAGGATATTTAACGTGAGTTCGATATAAGGATTATTCATAACAAGCCTATTGTGAGCGCATTGCAAACTCCCCCTCTATAAACAGAGGGACGGTTAGTTAGGTGTTTACAACTAATAGTTTCTTATATCGAACTCACGTTATTTAAGGTTTACAAGTAAAAAGAATAAGCGGGTACGCGACGCGTACCCGCTTATTTTATGCGTAGTTCGTGAATTTTACTCTACAGGGATGTTCTTGTTTACATTCTTGCAACCGATGAGTGAGTAGAAAAGGAGGTAGATTAGCATTCCAATAACCAACCAATAGCTATTCATGTAACCGGCTGGACTCTTGGCAATAAAGTCTTGGATGAGTGGCATGATACCACCACCTACAACGAGCATCATGAAGATGCCTGAAGCTTGTTCGGTGTACTTGCCAAGTCCTTCAACGGCAAGATTGAAAATGGCGCCCCACATAACAGAAGTACATAAACCGCATAGAACGAGGAATAGGCAACTGAGAGGTACTTGGAATATTGAGAAACCATCAGCGGCACTGTAGCCAGGCATATTGATTGTTATTTCTTTGGGGATAAAAATTGCAATGAGAGTGAAAACAATGGCTGTAGAGCTTACAACAATCATTTGCGTGCGAGTTGATACTTTACCGCTGATGAGCGAACTAAGGAATCGTCCGCAAAGCATGAGTAGCCAGTATATGGCAGCAATGGCTCCTCCAGCTGCAGCACCATTGAGGACAATGCCTGCACCCTTTTCTGATGCATCGGAGAGGAAGAAGTTTACTTGTGAGGGGATACCGATCTCAATACCTACATAGAAGAAGATGGCTACGGCGCCAAGCACGAAATGGCGGAAGTTCCAAGCGCTGTGCTCGTACTTCACATTCTTGCCACGACCCAGTGCGGGCTCGGGAATGGCCACGAAGCTGATGATGAGGAATGCCAGGGCAAATACACCCATGCCGATGAAGAGTAAGGGAGCCACATCACTCATGCTGGTCTTGTCGGTTACGGTACCCACCAATACACCAACTAGAAGTGGGGTGAGCGTACCTGAGAGAGAGTTGAGTGTACCGCCAGTCTGTACCAGCTGGTTACCCTTGTTGCCGCCACCACCAAGGAGGTTGAGCATGGGATTCACCACGGTATTGAGCATACATACGCAGAAACCGCAGATGAAGGCACCGAGCAGGTAGATGATGAGGTTGAGCGCTACGGCCTGTCCGCCAACGCTGAACACGGCGATGTCGGCACCGAAGATGCTGCTGAGGTACTGCACCAGCAAGCCGATGAAACCTACGGCCAAGGCAATGAGGGAGGTCTTCTTGTAACCTACCGAGATGAGCATCTTGCCCGCAGGGATACCCATGAAGAGGTAGGCGGCAAAGTTCATCATGTTACCCATCATGCCGGCCCACTCATAGGTGTAGCCCCAAATAGTACCAAACGGCGCTGCCATGTTGGTGACGAACGAGATCATCGCGAAGATGAAGAACATGGTGATAATGGCCACCATGTTGCCATTCTTTTTTGTTGTACTCATTGTTGTTAATGTATTAATGTTTGTAAAATTGTTCCAACTTACTGAACGTGTTGCAAAAATACACTTTTCTCACAATATTTACTAACGCCGTAATATCTTTTCTTGTTTTTTTCTTTTGATTAGGATATAAAGAAAGCGGATGCGCTGTGTGCGCATCCGCTGGTTGCTTAATGTTTAGTGTCTGAAGTTTAATGTATAGATAGAACTCTAAACTCTAAACAAACATTAGTCGAGCTTGCGTGAACCGTCGCCGATAACTACATCGTATACGAGGGGAGCGTGGCCAAACTCAGCGGTGAACTTAGCCTTGGCTGTCTCTACGAAGTTATCGTACAACTCGTCCTTAACGAGGTTGATGGTGCAACCGCCGAAGCCACCGCCCATAACACGGCAACCTGTAACGCCACACTCCTTGGCTACCTCAGCGAGGAAGTCGAGCTCCTTGCAGCTTACTTCGTAGTCCTTGCTCATGCCCCAGTGTGTCTCGTACATCTTGGCACCTACGGTCTCGTAGTCGCCCTTCTCGAGAGCATCACAAACGGCGAGTACGCGGTCCTTCTCACCGAGAACGTACTTGGCACGACGGTAGTCTACCTCTGATACAAGAGGTCTTGCCTCTTCGAGCATCTCCCAAGATACTTCACGGAGGGTCTCGATTTCAGGATAGTTGGGCTTGAGAACCTCTACTACGTGCTCGCAAGAGCGACGACGCAAGTTGTACTCGTCACCGAGTTTGTGCTTCACGTTGGTGTTTACCAACACGAGGCGATAGCCTTCGGGCTTGAAGGGGAAGTACTCGAACTCCATAGAGCGGCAGTCGAGGCGCATGAGGCAGCCTGCCTTACCGAATACAGAAGCAAACTGGTCCATGATACCGCAGTTGCAGCCTGTGTAGTTGTGTTCTGTAGCCTGGCCTACGCGAGCGAGCTCGAACTTGTCGATCTTGCCTTCGCCGTAGATCTCGTTGAGGGCGAATGCGAATACGCTCTCGAGGGCAGCTGATGAAGACATACCTGCACCGAGGGGTACATCGCCAGCGAATGCTGTATCGAAGCCCTTCACCTCAACACCGCGCTTCTGCATCTCACGGCATACACCGAATACGTAGCATGCCCATGCCTCTTTCGGCTTATCCTCCTCATTGAGACCAAACTCGGTGTAAGGAGCCTCATCACGGGGATCGATGTCGATAGCGTAGGCACGTACCTTGTCAAGACCGTTGGGCTTGATAACCATGATCATGCCTTTGTCTACTGCACCGGGGAATACGAAACCGCCGTTATAGTCGGTGTGCTCACCGATAAGGTTGATACGACCGGGAGATGCATAAGCTACACCTTCTGTACCGAATTTCAATTTGAATTGTTCTTTTACAAAAACTTTGTCCATAGTATTTACTTTTTAATAATTGGATATAATTGGTGTTTTTTATTAATTGAAAATTAAAAATTGAGAATTGAAAATTAATAGCAAACTGCATTATCCATTGTCAATTCTCAATTATCCATTAAGTACGATTACTTCAAACCTACCTTTGAACCCTTCCAGCAGAACCAGAGAACGTAGAGGTAGTAGATGAACATCATGGCGATAGCATAACCTACGCCGAGACTGGGGTTGTCAACTACGAGACCCATGAGCGGAGTCAAGGTAGCAGCACCTACAACACCGAGATTGATGATACCAGATGCAGACTTGGTGTGGGGGCCGAGCTCTTGCAGACCGAGGTTGAATACCAAGGGCCACATTACAGAGTGGAACAAACCGGCTGCCAACATGCAGTATACTGAAGCCATGCCATTGAGCATGAAGCTGATACCTACGCAAAGAGCACCACCTGCCAAGCAGAAAGTAAGGATAGCGCGGGGCTGGAACTTGCTGAGCACGGCAGCACCGATGAAGCGGCCTACCATCATGCCACCCCAATACAACCACAGGTAGTCAGTGGCCTTGCCGGGCAGTGTGGGGTCGGCCTTGAAGTATGCGGGAAGCATAGAGGGGATACCAATCTCAAGACCCATGTACATGAAGATGGCGAGGGCGCCCAACCATACGTGGGGATACTTGAACACGCTGCTCTTGTACTCCTTCACTACGCCTGTAGCCTCAGCAGCCTGCTCTTCTTCCTTGATTTCGGGGAGCTTCAGGAACACGAGGATTACGCAAAGCAGCAGAGTGAAGATACCCAAGCCCAGGTAGGGCGCGGGCACTGCAGCGGGAGTGGGAATCTGGCCAGCGATAATCACTGAACCGATGAAGATAGGAGCCAGTGTGGTAGCTACAGAGTTGAGCGCCTGTGACAGAGTCATGCGGAAAGCACCTTTCTCAGGAGCACCGAGCACCATTACATAGGGGTTGGCCACAAGCTGCAGCATCACGATACCGAGAGCTACAACGAACATGCTACCCAAGAAATAGGCATACACGACAGCGGTGCTGGCATCGAGGTTAGATGAGATGGCAGCCCAGTTGATGATGAAGCCGATACCTACTACGGCCAAGCCGAGGATAAGGGTCTTCTTGTAGCCAATCTTGCTCATCATGAATCCGAAGGGGATTGACAATGCATAGGCGCCATAGAAAGCGGTGTTTACCAACTGGCCCTGAGCATCGCTCAGCTTGAAGGCCTCTTTACAGAACTCAATCATTGAGTTGTTCATCGTGGTAACGAAGCCGATGAGGAAACATACGGCAATCACGATGATGAGTGCGAACGTGTAGTTCGGTGTTTGTTTTTGGTTCATAGTGTTTTGATGTTATTAATGATTTGTATTTCCTAAAACTCCTCAGAGAATTATTCTACTCCAAACTTATACACGGTCGTCTGTGTGTATTCCTCACCGGGCTTGAGCACTACAGAGGGGAAGTGAGCCTTGTTGGGGCTATCGGGGAAGTGCTGTGCCTCGAAACAGATGGCGCTGCGCTTGGGGAAGGTAGCTCCGTGAGCACCCTCGAAACCGCTGTGCCAGTTCGATGTATATACCTGCACACCAGGCTCTGTGGTGTAGCATTCGATGACGCGCCCGCTGTTAGGCTCTACGCACTTGGCAGCAAAGCTCAGTTCGCCCGGCCAGCGCTTGTTAAGTACCCAGCAGTGGTCGTAACCTACACCAAACTTGGTCTGCTCGTGGTCTGCATCGATGCGCTCGCCCACTACGTGCGGTGTGCGGAAGTCCATCGGAGTGCCCTCCACGTGGTCGATGCGGCCGTAGGGAATAGATGTCTCGTCTACGGGGCAGTAGTGGTCGGCATTAAGTGTGAGAATATTGTTCTCCACCGAAGCGGTGTCCTTCTCGATGCCCGAGGGGCTGAAGAATGCGTGGTGGGTGAGGTTCACGATAGTGGTCTTGTCGGTGGTAGCCTTGTAGTCGATGACAAACTCATTGTCGTCGGTCAAGGTGTATACCACGGTGATGTCGAGTGTGCCGGGGAATCCCTCTTCGCCGTCGGGCGATACGTAGTGCAGCTTCACGCTGTTGGGTGCCAACACCTCAGCATCCCACACGCGGGCATGATAGCCGGTAGGACCGCCGTGCAGATGGTTGGGGCCATTGTTCACTGCCAGTGTGTACTCCTGTCCGTCGAGGGTAAACTTGCCGTGCTTGATGCGGTTGCCGTAGCGGCCGATGAGCGTGCTCAGGAAGGGTTCGGGCGATGCTATCACCTTGTCGATGGAGTCGTGGCCCTGAACCACGTTGCCCAGCTTGCCATTGCGGTCGGGCATCATGATGGTGAGCAGTGCGCCACCGTAGTTGGTGAAGGCTACCTCGTTGCCCAGTTTGTTGGTAAGGATGAAGAGGTCGGTCTTCTTCCCATTGATATCTTTCTGAAAGTCGGCTTGCTTCAAGCCCGACACATTGTTAGGATTACAAACGTTTGACATAGTATTTACTTTAATTTGAATTTAACACGCAAATTAAAGCATTATCTTTCAGATTTCAAAAGAAAAGTTTGAGAATCTGTTTTCAAAAAGTTAGAAAAAGAATATTTATTCTCGGTTTTTCTTCATTTCTGCCCAGCAAGTTAGCAAATCAGCAACCACAAAGCTGCTGCCTCCCACGTAGATGAAGTCTTCGGCATCGGCCTCGGCGAGCGCGGCTTCCGTTGCTGCCTGTACGGTGGGGTAGGCAGCTCCTTGCAGGTCAAATTTTCGTGCAACTTCTTGCAAGGCAGTGCTGTTGAGAGCACGTGCCACGCTGGCTTGGCAGAAATAGTAGGTCGCCTCTTTGGGCATCAGGCGGAGTACTCCGCGTATGTCCTTGTCGTTGACCATGCCGAAGACGATGCGTAGCCGCTTGCAGGGCTGTGCCAGCAGCTGGGGCACGATGTATTGGAATCCGCCCGTGTTGTGTCCCGTGTCGCACACCAGTCGAGGCTCTGTATGTAGCTGTTGCCAGCGCCCCATCAGTCCTGTCAGGCGGCATACGTTGGCAAATCCTCCACGCACAGCCTCCTCGCCGAGGCGGTAGCCAGCCTCCTGCAGTGCCGCAATGGCATGGAGTATGGTGTTGACGTTCTTCTCCTGGCAGTATCCGCGCAGCTCCACGCGCAGTTCTCCGTAGGGAAGCGTCTGGTAAATGTCGTAGTCCGCAGCACCTTGCTTGTTGCTCCATAAGGGTCGCTCCTGAGCAAAGGTGATGGGTGCCTGCTTGGCCTCGGCCTCGGCCTTGAATACGGGGTAGGTCTCCTCGTTGTGCTCGCCGATGATGACAGGTGTCGAGGGCTTTATGATGCCCGCCTTCTCCGAGGCAATCTTGGCTAGCGTGTCGCCCAAGAGGCCCACGTGGTCGAAGCTGATGTTGGTGATGACTGCCAGGTCGGGGCTGATGATGTTGGTGCAGTCGAGCCGTCCGCCCAGTCCCACCTCGATGACGGCCACGTCGACCTGCTGCTCGGCAAAGTAGAGCAGCGCCATGGCTGTGGTGAGCTCGAAGAACGAGGGGTGCAGCGGCTCGAAGAATGCGCGGTGACGGGCCACGAAGTCCACCACAAACTGCTCCTCGATGGGCACCCCATTCACACGGATGCGCTCCTTGAAGTCCACCAGATGGGGCGATGTGTAGAGTCCCACTCGATAGCCTGCCTCTTGCAGTATGGCTGCCAGCGTATGCGAGCACGAGCCCTTGCCGTTGGTGCCGCCCACATGGATGGTGCGGAATGTGCGGTGCGGATGCCCGAAATGCTCGTCCAGCGCATGGGTATTACTCAGTCCCTCCTTATAGGCTCCCTGCCCGATGTTTTGAAACAGCGGGGCGCTATTATATAAATAGGTGATGGTCTCTTGATAGGTCATAGCTTCTCTAAATAGGACTGCAAAAGTACACAATTTATCCCTATTTACTCTCCGTTTTGGATGAAATTTCTGTATCGTCAACGCGAAGATTCAGTATATACGCCCCTCTTTTCTAACGAAAGGCTCCGTCAGTTTTATTGAAAGCTCAGTTTTATTGAAAAGCTCCGTTAGAATTGGCGGAGCCTTGCGTTTCGCGCAGTACATGCATGTACTGATTCTATTGCATGTTTGTAATCATTTCATTGCATGCATCAACCGCAAAAAAGTAGTTGATAGTTCGCAATTGATATTTTTTATGGAAGGGTGGGCGTGCTACCTTCTCTATTGGGTAATGTTTATAAATGGGTTGGCAATGGCAGACATGCAGAATGGATTTTTGTACAAAACAATACCGATTTTTGTACAAATTTACATATCGAATTGCCATTGCCAACCTATTTATAAACTTTGTTATATTAACGTGAGTTCGATATAAGTCAAATAGAAATGAATTCTGCAAGTTTTTTGATACACAACAGGAAAAATCAATGCTCGAAAGCTCAAAGGACGGCAAGAAGCATCGTCGTAAGCCCAACAGGTTGAGTGACGCAGAAATAATAGTCATACTCATCCATTTCCACTCAGGCGGATTCCGCTGTTTCAAACATTATTACTTGCATTATATCTGCAAGCGCATTGCTTAAAAACATCAAGGGTAAACTCTTTGGTGATTAAGGAAATTTGGCTGCGCCTCGGAAAAATGCAAGATAACTTGCTTTTTCGCTCGCCTTGCACTAATTTTGCAAGAAATTTAACCAATTAATGAAATCTATGATTAAACGTATGGGTGCAATGCTGTCGCTGCTGTGTGTAGCGGTGATGATGCAAGCACAGATTCATGAGCCTATCAAGTGTGAAGCTTCGTGGGCTATGGTGGGCGAAGGCGTGGCCGAGCTGCGCATTGCTGCCAAGATTGATGCCGGATGGCATGTGTATTCTACCGAACTGGAGGATGGCCCTACCGCTGCGGCGCTCACCGTAGAGACCATCAAGGGTGCTCGCCTCGATGGCAAGCTGGGATTCACCGACGGTAAGGAGATTGCCAAGTATGACGACATGTTCGGTATGGACGTGCGCTACTTTGAGGACAAGGTGACCTTCGTACAGCGCTTCATCCTCGAAGGCGACTACCTCGTGCAGGGCTACTTCACCTATGGTGCCTGCGACGACGAGAGCTGCTTGCCGCCTACCAACGTGGAGTTCAAGTATGAAGGGAAATATACTGCGCCTGCAGCGGTAAAAAGTCAACAGACAACAGTCAACAGTCAACAGACCGAGACTAAGCCCGTCAAGGCTGTCCCCGCTTCCCCGGTAGTTGCTCCTGCAGCGACTTCAGAGCCCTCCGAGAACTCCGAGCCCTCTGAGACCACCGAGACCCCCGAGCAAGCAGTCAACACCGAGAAAGCAAGCGCCTCTCAGTTTGGCGCCCTGTGGGAGCCCGTCATCGATGAGCTGGGCCAGCCGAAGGGCACAGCCGACACGGCCAACCAGTCGCTCTGGGCTATCTTCCTGCTCGGACTTGCTGGCGGACTCGTGGCACTCGTGACCCCCTGCGTATGGCCTATCATACCGATGACCGTGAGCTTCTTCCTCAAGCGCAGTGGCGACAAGAAGAAGGGCCGTCGCGATGCCTATATATATGGTATATCTATCGTAGTCATCTACGTGCTGCTGGGCTTGCTCGTGACACTGCTGTTTGGTGCCTCGGCCCTCAACGCCTTGTCTACGGCCGCCATTCCCAACCTCTTCTTCTTCCTCCTGCTGGTGGTATTCGCCATGTCGTTCATGGGCGCTTTCGAGCTCACCCTGCCCGAGAAGTGGACTACCGCTGTAGATGGCAAGGCTGAGAAGACGGGCGGACTGCTCGGCATCTTCCTCATGGCCTTCACGCTCACACTGGTGTCGTTCTCATGCACAGGCCCCATTATCGGTTTCCTCTTGGTAGAGGTTTCTACCTCAGGCAACATATTGGCTCCCACCATCGGAATGCTCGGCTTCGCCATCGCGCTGGCCTTGCCCTTCACTCTGTTTGCCATCTTCCCCGCATGGCTCAAGGCTGCCCCCAAGAGCGGTGGCTGGATGAATACCGTGAAGGTGGTACTGGCCTTCGTGGAGCTGGCCTTCGCGCTCAAGTTCCTCTCTGTGGCCGACCTCGCCTACGGCTGGCATATCCTCGACCGTGAGACCTTCCTCGCCCTGTGGATTGCCCTCTTCGCCCTGCTCGGCGCATACCTGATGAAGTGGATTATGTTCCCCCACGACGACGATGACGACCGCAAGGTGGGTGTGCCCCGCTTCATGCTCGGCCTCGTGTCATTTGCCTTCGCCATCTATATGGTGCCCGGTTTGTGGGGCGCTCCCTGCAAGGCTATCAGCGCCTTTGCTCCTCCTATGAGCACGCAGGACTTCAACCTCTACGAGCAGGAATTGCATCCGCAGTCGATGGACTATGATCAGGGCATGGCCATTGCCCGTCAGGAGAAGAAGCCCGTGATGCTCGACTTCAGCGGTTATGGCTGTGTCAACTGCCGCGAGATGGAGCAGTCGGTACTGGCCGATGACAAGGTACTCGACCTCATCAACAACGACTACGTGCTCATCAGCCTCTACGTGGACGACAAGACTCCGCTCCCCGAGCCCATCCGCCTCACCGAGAACGGCAAGGAGGTGGTGCTGCGCAGCATCGGCGACAAGTGGAGCTACCTGCAGCGTACCAAGTTCGGTGCCAACGCACAGCCCTTCTACGTGCTGCTCGACAATGAGGGCCACCCGCTGAACACACCGCGCTCATACGATGAGGACATCGACGCCTACATCAACTTCCTCGAAGAGGGCCTGAGCGAGTACAAGACAAGAAAATAAAGGAACCCCGCTTCCCCATAAACACAGAAAGCACCCCATGCGGGGTGCTTTTTTTATGTCAACAGGCTCTGGCCAATGCGATAGCCGTGCGAAGCGGTGGCCTTTTATTCCTTTATCATCTTGTTGATTTGCTCGATGTATCCGAGCACTTCGTCGCGTCCGAGGCCCTTCTCTGATGAGGTGACGAAGTGGGGTGGCAGCTCCTCCCACTGCTCGGAGAGGCGGTTGAGATAGCGCTCCACGTTCTCGCGCTGGCGCTGTGTGCCCAGCTTGTCGGCCTTGGTGAAGACGATGGAGAAGGGCACTCCATTCTCGCCCAGCCATTCGATGAACTCAAGGTCTATGGCCAGTGGCTCGTGGCGTATGTCGATGAGCAGGAAGAGGTTGGTCATCTGTTCGCGTCCGAGGATGTAGCTCTCGATGATTTGCATGAGCTTGTCTTTGGCCTTCTTTCCGCGCTGCGCGTAGCCATAGCCGGGAAGGTCGACGAGATACCAGGCCTTATTGATGAGGAAATGGTTGATGAGCATCGTCTTGCCCGGAGTGGCCGAGGTCATGGCCAGCTTGGGCTTGCGGGTGAGCATGTTGATGAGGCTCGACTTGCCCACGTTGGAGCGGCCTATGAAGGCATATTCGGGCAGTCCGTCCTGCGGACAGCGGTCGATGCGGGTGTTGCTTATAACAAATTCTGCACTTTTGATTTCCACGTCTTCTGATAGGTTATGGTTATAGTTGAGAGCAAAGTTAAGGCTTTGTAGGTGATTTTACAAATTTATTCCATATCTTTGTCCTAAATAATAAAAAGGTATATCGTATGAAAAGACTGATTGTGATGAGCGTGTGTGCCTTGCTGGCGTGGTGCGTGCAAGCCGGACGTGTGTATGAAGCAAGTGTGTATGGCGTTGTGCCCGGTACGCAGACTGATATGGCTCCGCTCGTGGCTCAGATGCTGGAGAAGGTGAAGGCCGAGGCTGCCGGCAAGGCGGTGACGGTACGCTTTGCGCCGGGAAGGTATCATTTCTATCCCGAAGGGGCAGTGCACAAGGAATATTACATCTCCAATCACGACCAGCATGCCGACCGTGCGGTGGGTATTGCCATAGAGGGCTTTGACGGAATCACGCTTGATGGCTGCGGGGCCGACTTCATCTTTCACGGCCGTATGTTGCCGCTGAGTGTGGTGGGCACTACGAATTGTACGCTACGCAACTTCAGCATCGACTTTGCTACTCCCCATATTGCTCAGGCCGAGGTGCTCTCGTATGATGCCGAAGAAGGCATCACCTTCCGTGTGGCTCCGTGGGTCAATGCCCGCGTCACTGCCGAGGGCGCTTTCGAACATTGTGGCGAGGGATGGGCCATGCGCCCGGGCTGGGGTATCGCCTTCGAGCCCGACACGCGCCATATCGTTTTCAATACGTCGGACATAGGCACTCCCGTGCATCAGGTGGTGCAGGTGGATGAGCGCACTTTCCGCAGTCCGGTGTGGAAAGATAACCGCCTCAAACCCGGTACCATAGTGGCTATGCGTACCTACGAGCGACCTTCACCGGGCATCTTCGTGAGTCACGCCAAGGATACGCGCCTCGAAAATATCAAGGTACACTATGCCGAAGGTATGGGCTTGCTGGCGCAGATGAGCGAGGATATCACGCTCGACGGCTTCTCGGTGTGCCTGCGCGGTGATGACGACCCACGATACTTTACTACTCAGGCCGATGCCACCCACTTCTCGGGCTGTAAGGGAAAGATACGCTCGGTGAACGGCCTCTATGAAGGAATGATGGACGACGCCATCAATGTGCACGGTACCTATCTGAAGGTGATGGAGCGTGTCGACGACCACACTGTCAAGGCTCGCTATATGCACGGACAGGCTTGGGGCTTCGACTGGGGCTATGTGGGTGACAAGGTGCAGTTTGTGCGCTCACGCACGATGGAGCTGGTGGGCGGTGCGGAGCCGTTTGTCACTGAGGTGGCCGAGATATCGGAGGTGTCGGAGGGTTCAACGCCTCTGCATAAAACCGGTTGGCAGCACGGCGTGTCTCACGGAGCCAAGGAGTTTGTCATTCGCTTCGCCGACCCGCTGCCCGAGGTGATTACTGCAGCCGAGGGTTTCGGTATAGAGAACCTGACGTGGACTCCCGAGGTATACTTTGCCCATAACACCATTCGTAACAATCGTGCCCGTGGCACACTCTTCAGTACTCCCAAGCGCACGGTGGTGGAGGACAACCTTTTCGACCACACCTCCGGCACGGCCATCCTCCTCTGTGGCGACTGCAATGGGTGGTACGAGACGGGAGCTTGCCGCGATGTGCTTATCCGTCGCAATAGGTTCGTCAATGCGCTCACCAATATGTTTCAGTTTACCAATGCCGTCATCTCCATCTATCCCGAGATCCCCGACCTGAATGCGCAGAAGGCCTACTTCCACGGAGGTAAAAAGAATGCCATACGCATTGTCGACAACATGTTTGAAACCTTTGACTACCCCTTGCTCTATGCCAAGTCGGTAGATGGGCTGCTCTTCAAGGGCAACAGCATCCGCAAGAATTCAGACTATCCTTCGTTCCATTGGAACAAGAGCAGCATATTGCTGGAGCGGGCGACAAATGTCAATATTGATGGCACCCTCCACGACCGCGGCAATGAAATCAAGCGTATGGAGCTGATGTTGCCTTCAGAGTAAAGCTTTAGGCTGTGACGGGTGATTCTTTTCCCGACTTATACAGTGCGAATTAATTCATGCGAAACCATGCAAACAGGCAGGTTTACGTTATGATTCAAGGGATTGTTATGGGGCTATAGCTCCATCGCACAAGCGAATAGTACGGTCGGTAGTAGCAGCCAATGCCTCATCGTGGGTGACGATGATGAATGTTTGGCCAAATTCTTTTCGCAGGTCGAAAAACAATTGGTGTAGCTCTTCCTTGTTTTGTGTGTCAAGGCTACCAGAAGGCTCATCGGCCAGAATAACTTGTGGGTGATTGACGAGGGCACGCGCTACAGCAACGCGCTGCTTCTCTCCACCAGATAATTCTGAGGGTTTATGAGTGGCGCGATTAGTAAGTTTCAGGTAGTCAAGCATCTCCATGGCTCGTTGCTGTGCTTCGTGTATGCTGGCTCCATTGATGAGTGCAGGCATCATGACGTTTTCTACTGCTGTGAATTCAGGTAGTAGTTGGTGAAACTGAAACACGAAACCTATATTTTGGTTCCGGAATGCCGACAATTGTTTGCCTTTGTAAATGGAGATGTCGGTGCCATCGAACAGGATGTGCCCAGTGTCGGGTTGGTCGAGGGTACCAATGATTTGGAGTAGGGTAGTCTTGCCTGCTCCACTTGGACCAACGATACTTACAATTTCGCTTTTGTTGATTGTAAGGTCTATTCCTTTCAATACCTGTAGCGAGCCGAAACTCTTGCGTATGCCATGTAGTTGAATCATATCTTTTGTATAACATATTCGGCAAGGTAGCAGCCAAATACGGCGGGCATATAGCTGACGGTGCCTGTTGTTGATTTCTTGTTGGGCTCGTTCACTATAGTGATAATAGCCGAGCGGTTAGCTTGCTCCATAGAGAATACCACTGGGAGGTGATGGCGGAATCCTGCTTTTTTAAGTCTTGTTCGTACAGCTTTGGATAATCCGCAATGATAGGTGTCCCAGATACTGGCAAAGCGTATTTGGGTAATGTCGGTCTTTGCCCCAGCTCCCATACTGCAGATGATAGGTATGTTGCGCTTGTATGCTTCTATGATAAGGCTGCATTTAGGAGCTATGGTATCAATGGCATCTATGATGAATGTATATCTGGTAGCATCGAGCAAAGGAGCTACATCCTCTTCCTTTAGATAACGGGGAATGGTGTGTAGCTTGAGGTTAGGGTTAATGCTAAGTAACCGAGTAGCCATTACTTCTGTCTTAAGTAGGCCTATGGTGTCATGTGTGGCCGGTAGTTGGCGGTTGATGTTGCTTGGCTGTATGGTATCTGCATCTATGATAGTCATTTCTCCTATTCCTGCCCGGCATAGCATCTCGGTAGCATAAGCTCCTACACCTCCTATACCGACAATGAGTATGTGGGCATGGCTGAGAAGTTGCATTTTATCTGCTCCGAACAACAACTCTGTACGTGATGTCCATTCTGTATGTCTCATTGTTCGGTTTCTTGGCTGTTTTTGGTTTTGAGATAAAAGGTGTTGTCAAATAATTGGGTGGTATTGGTTGGCAACGGTTGTACGAATGAAAGCTCATGTGCCTGCCCAAATTGTTCGGGATATATTATCATGAGACTATTATTCGAAAAATGCTTCATCAGTTGTGCGGGCAGGTTGTCAAAGGCCGGTTGCCATGAAAGACTACCCCTTCGTGCGCTGATGAGAACGAATAGGTGGTCGTAGCTCAAGTGCTGAGTGACGATAAGTAGGTCGCGCCAATCATCGAGTACCGAATAAGATGTGCGGGCACTTGGATGATGGGTGTGTATGTATGGTTGTATGAATTTTATGGTGTTGGTATGGGCATGGAAATCTATTCGGCAACCAAGTTGCTCTCCCATACGGCTTATGCGTTCTATCCATTGATAAAATCCAGCTTCGTGCTCGGCCTTTTCTGGTACTGCTACTATAATTCGGTGTACCACGTTGACTGGCATCAAGTAGTTGACTATAATGACTTGACGATTGGTGCGGTCAAGCAATTCTGAAGCTACGGTGCCAAGATATGAGTCTGACATCTTGCGTTTATGGTGTAACCCCATAAGTAATTCCGAGGCTTCAAACTCTTTCATGGAGTGAAGGATGCTTCCCACAACGTTGACTCCCACACGATTGTAAGTGGATAGTTGCACATCGGCTGCTGCGGCTGCTTTGGCGGCCCGCTCCAAATTCAGCTTACCCTGCTTTTTTTGTTGGTCTGCGTGGGCGTTGTCTATGCAGACTTGTAGGGCTATCAGTTCTTTTTTTGATTTCGGATTCTGCATCATGATAGCGGTGTCTATCAACTGCTCCACACTATCTGGATTGTTTAGAGCTATCATGATCTTCTCATATTTTCCGTGCTCGTTGCTTGGAGCTGTGTTCTCTGCTATTGCTATCTTTCTTGCAGAACGATCTGTTACAATTGAACTTATAATGCAACTAATTAGAATCATTAGAACCACTCCATTGAGTACATCGTCATTGATGAGGTATTCACTTGGCCCAATCTTTAATTGTGTACCTACCATAATCATGGCAAGGGCACCGGCGGCATGGGCATTGCTCAATCCAAACAGTAGGTTACCTTCATCATTGCTTAGTTTTAAGATCGGACGGCTTGCCTGAGCTGCTAACCACTTGGTCAGTGTTGCAGTTACTACCATTACAAGTATTACGATGATAGCTTCCTTGTGATTAAAAAGACTCTTTATGTTTATAAGCATACCTACGCTAATGAGGAAGTAGGGAATGAACAATGCATTGCCAACAAACTCAATGCGGTTCATGAGAGGAGATACACGAGGTATATAACGGTTAAGGACAAGTCCGGCAAGGAATGCACCAAAAAGTCCCTCTAACCCAGCAAGTTCTGATAAGGCTGCACTGAAGATGAGCAATACAAGGACAAAAGTGAACTGAGTAACGTTGTCACTATACTTCTTGAAGAAATATCGGGTGATGCGTGGATAGCATAGGAAAACGAAGAGGCAATATATCAGACATTTTGTTCCAAACAATAGCCAAAAGCGTGTGCTGATGTCACCTTCGGCACTTGCGGAAATACCAGCAAGGACAAACAATGACAGAAGCAAGGCTATCATGGTACCGGCAATAGCTATGGTTACACTATCGTGCCGGCTTAGGCCGTAACGTCCTACAATGGGGTATGCTACTAAAGTGTGTGATGCAAAAATACATGATAGAAGTAGCGAGGCCTCCATGTTGAACCCTAATAAAGTGCGGCCTGCAAAATATCCTATGGAAAAAGGTATTATGAAGGTTAATAGGCCGAAAATAATCCCCTGTCGCTTGTTCTTTTTCAGCCCCTCCATATCCATTTCCAGGCTCGCGAGAAACATGATGTAGTATAGGCCGACCTTACCAAACAGTTCAAAACTGCTGTCTCTGGCAAGTATATTGAAACCATGCTCCCCGACCAATAGACCGGCTAAAATCATTCCGACGATGTGGGGAATGCGGATGCGGTTGAATACTAAAGGAGCAAACAATATAATGACCAATACCACAAGAAAAATCCATGTGGGGTTAGTGATTGGAAACAAATGGGACAACTCGGTCAACATCTTTGTGCATTGCAATTAACTGCAAAATTACAATATTTTTAGGAAATAGGGGTTAGGAATTAGGTTTTTTGATTACACCGATGTTATATTTCATAAAAAAAGTAGTACTTTTGTGTCGATATTTAGTTTAATATTTAATACAAAACATATTATACAATGAAAGTCGCAATTGTAGGTGCAAGTGGAGCAGTAGGACAAGAGTTCCTTCGCGTTCTTGAAGAGAGAAATTTCCCGGTTGATGATTTGTTGCTTTTCGGATCTGTTCGTAGTGCAGGTACTTCATATATATATAACGGCAAGGAAGTAGTGGTAAAGCTGTTGCAGCATAACGATGATTTTAAGGGCGTTGATATTGCATTTACCTCTGCAGGAGCCGGTACGTCCCGGGAGTATGCCGATACCATAACCAAACATGGCACTATAATGATAGATAATAGTAGTGCTTTCCGAATGGACGTTGATGTGCCTCTTGTTGTTCCTGAGGTCAATGCTGAGGATGCGTTGGTACGTCCCCGGAATATCATTGCCAACCCTAATTGTACCACCATTCAGATGGTAGTTGCGCTCAAGGCTATCGAACGCCTTTCGCACATTAAATCGGTACATGTGTCAACCTATCAGGCTGCCAGTGGTGCTGGTGCTGCTGCAATGGCGGAACTTTACGAACAATATAGGCAGGTATTGGCTGGAGAAGATGTTACTGTGGATAAATTTGCTTATCAGTTGGCATTCAATCTTATTCCTCAAATTGATGTCTTTACTGATAACGGATATACCAAAGAAGAAATGAAGATGTACAATGAAACACAGAAGATACTGCATTCAGATATTCGTGTCAGTGCAACTTGTGTTCGTGTGCCTGCTTTGCGATCTCATTCAGAAAGCATTTGGGTGGAAACAGAGAGTCCCATCAGCGTGGAAGAGGCGCGTGCGGCTTTTGCTGAGGGGGATGGACTCGTTTTGATGGATAACCCTTCGGAAAAGGAGTATCCTATGCCCTTGTTCCTTGCTGGTAAGGATCCTGTGTTTGTGGGACGTATCCGTAAGGATCTCTCCAATGAGTGTGGACTGACATTCTGGATTGTAGGTGACCAAATTAAGAAGGGAGCTGCTCTTAATGCTGTGCAAATAGCTGAATATCTGATAACCAAAGGGGTTGTAAAGTAGTAGAGAATTGGATGGCTGAAGCTAAAAAAAGACTTCTGGGTATGGAGCTCGCCGAGATGCAAGAGGTGGCGAGTATGATGGGTATGCCCTCCTTTGCTGCACGTCAGTTGATGGAGTGGGTCTATGTGCGACGGGTACGTTCGATTGCCGATATGACTAATATATCTGTCAAACACCGGAATCTTTTGATGCAGCATTATGAGGTGGGTGTGTATGATCCGGTAGAGGCTGTTCACTCATTGGACGGAACAATAAAATATCTTTTCAAAATTGCTGAAGGGCAATATGTGGAGGCTGTCTATATCCCTGATGCTGATAGAGCTACTTTGTGTGTGTCATCCCAAGTTGGGTGTAAGATGCATTGTGCTTTTTGTATGACTGGTAGGCAGGGATTTGGAGCCCATCTTACAGCTGCAGATATTTTGAACCAATTTTATGCCATTCCCGAGAGCCAATCTCTTACAAATGTGGTTATGATGGGTATGGGCGAACCACTTGATAATACCGATGAAGTGTTGAAGGCATTGCGCTTGCTTACAGATACTAAATTGTTGGCTTGGAGTCCTCGCCGCATAACATTAAGCACTGTTGGCGTAAAAGGTAACCTGCAACGTTTTATTGAAGAATGCGATTGCCATTTGGCTATCAGCCTTCATGCTCCCACACCGGTATTACGTGCTGAACTGATGCCTGCCGAACGTATTTATTCTATTACTGATATAGTAAAGTTGTTGAAACGGTATGATTTTGCAGGACAACGTCGACTCTCATTTGAATATATCCTTTTCGAAGGTTTGAATGATACTTTGGCCGATGCACGTAAATTGGTACATTTGCTGGATGGTCTTCAATGCCGTATCAATCTTATACGTTTTCATGCTATTCCAGGCTCATCCCTTGATGGGGTTCCCATGGAACGTATGGTCGCATTTCGTGATTATCTTACGCGTCATGGATTTTTTACTACTATTCGTGCCTCTCGCGGAGAGGATATCTATGCTGCATGCGGTATGTTGTCTACCCAGAAACTTAAAGAACAAAGGAACAATAATAACTAAATATTATATTTATGAAAAAACAAATTGTACTTATCATCTTGTGTTCTATAGTGATGTTGGTGGTAGGATGTGATAATGGAAATAAACGTGTAAAGAATAGTTGGATGCGCCCCAAGTCGAGTGGTACTCCTTACGAAATGATGGTAGTTATGGATGAACAACAATGGGAGCGTCCTGTAGGACGTGCATTGTTTGGTGTGCTTGATACTGATGTGCCAGGTCTTCCTCAATCCGAACGTAGTTTCCGTATATCACGTATACAGCCCGATAGTTTTGGCCGTATGTTCAAGATTTTTAGAAATATAATAGTCTTGGATATACAAAACATTTATACACAGCCAAAATTGAAGTTCTCACGTGATGTATATGCTTCTCCCCAAATGATAATGACAATTCAGGCTCCTGATGAGGCATCATTGGCTAATTATCTGAACGAAAATGGGCAAGTAATCATTGATTTTTTTACTCGCGCTGAAATGAATCGTGAAATTGATAATCTTCGTGAGGTACATAATCCTGAAGTGTCCGAAAAGGCGAAGGCTATGTTTGAAACAGATATCTGGGTGCCTCTTGAAATTGACAAGTTTAAGACTGGTAAAGATTTCTTTTGGGCTTCAACGAATAGAGGAGAAAAGGATATGAACCTGGTGATGTACTCTTTCCCTTATACAGATACAAAAACCTTTACTCGTGAATACTATCTGAACAAACGTGATTCTGTGATGAAGGCCAATATCCCCGGTGGGCCTGAAGGTAGTTATATGGCAACTCAACGTGATTTTGTAACCGTCAAGGATGGTACTGTTCAAGGGCAATATGCGCAAATAGCACGTGGCCTGTGGTATGTGAAGGGTGATCAAATGGGTGGACCGTTTGTTGCTCATTCTCGTGTCGATGAAAAAAATGGGAGGGTTATTGTTGCCGAGGCTTTCATCTATGCACCGGAAACGTTAAAACGCAATTTGATGCGTCGCATGGAAGCAGCCCTTTACACTATGCGATTGCCTGAAGACAAGCCGATCAATAATATAGTTTATGGGTTGGAGGAAATTGTTATAGAACCGGATTTTAGCAAATAATATATAATGGAAAGAAAAAAAGTTAGGGTAGGCATTACTCAAGGTGATATTAATGGTATAGGATATGAGGTAATCCTTAAGATATTTGAGGATCCAGCCATGTTAGAACTGTGTACTCCCATAGTGTATGGTTCGCCCAAGGTAATGACTTACCATCGTAAGGCTATTGATAGTACTGCGACGTTCAGTATAGTGGGCTCGGCAGAAGAAGCCTTTGAGGGTAGGCTTAATGTCTTGAACTGTAACGATGAGGAGGTAAAGGTGGAGTTAGGAAAGCCTACTCAGGAGTCTGGAAAGGCTGCTTTTGAAGCTTTGGAGAAAGCTTTGGCTGATTATAAGGAGGGGCTTATTGATGTGTTGGTGACTGCTCCTATCCATAAGAAGATGATTCAGTCTGAGGAATTTATTTTCCCAGGTCATACAGAGTATATTGAACAGCGTTTAGGTGATGGCTCCAAGGCTTTGATGATTCTTGCTAACCAAGGACTCCGGGTAGCATTAGTTACAGGACATCTCCCCTTGAATAAGGTAGCTTCATCGGTTACCAGTGAAACATTGGAAGAAAAAATAAAACTTTTTAATCATTCTCTAAAGGTTGACTTTGGTATTGGAGCACCGCGTATAGCTGTACTATCTCTAAATCCTCACGCAGGAGATGGTGGAGTTATCGGGCAAGAAGAGGAATCGGTTATTATACCGACAGTCAAAGCTATGCGTAGTCAAGGCGTGTTATGCTATGGCCCCTTTCCTGCAGATGGATTTATGGGAAGTGGCAATTATACCCATTTTGATGGAATATTGGCTATGTATCATGATCAAGGATTGATTCCCTTTAAGGTATTGGCTATGAATGATGGAGTGAACTTTACCGCAGGGTTGCCTCTTGTTCGTACATCACCGGATCATGGTACGGCATTTGATATTGCGGGTAAAAATGAAGCTTCTCCGGATTCGATGCGTAATGCCATATATATGGCGATAGATATATATCGTAATCGTATTAATCAAGTAGAAGCAAGCCGTAATCCTTTGCGTAAGTTGTATTTTGAACGTCATGACGATAGTGACAAGTTGAAGCTGGACGGAGAGTAATCATAGGGATATATAAGTCTTTTGGGAATAATAAAATAAAAAGTTGTGGCAGACATTTTCAATTACTTCTGCCACAACTTTTGTCTTGTATATTTTCTATGTTGCCTTTCGCCTTGGCTTATCCTTATAGTTCAGTTAGGCTATGTCTGTCACGTTATTCTATTCTTTTTGATGCTTGCTGAATACCAACTTGTCGCTATCGTTACAATAGCTTACCTGGATATACTCGTTCTCAATACTTTCTTCAACAAGCATTTCCGACAGCTCATCTTCAAGATAGGTCTGCACAGCACGTTTGATGGGGCGGGCACCATACTGTGGATCGTAGCCTTTGCGGCTGATGTAATGGCAAGCTTCTTCGTCAATTTTTACTTCAATGTCTATTGCGGCCATTCGTTGTATCAGTTTCTCTGTTTCAAGTTTTGTGATGGCACGAAGAGCGTTTTCGTCCAAGGTGTCGAAAGTAACAATTTCATCGATGCGGTTAAGAAACTCAGGTGCAAAGGTCTTATTTAAAGCTTTTTGTATGACGCTACGCGAGTGCTCTTTGTCGTCAAATTCCATCTTTGTAGAGAATCCGACACCACGACCGAAATCCTTTAGTTGTCGTGAACCGACGTTTGATGTCATGATAATGACGGTGTTTCGGAAGTCAATAAAACGCCCGTTGCCATCTGTAAGGCGTCCTTCATCAGTTACTTGTAGCAGCAAATTGAATACGTCGGTATGTGCCTTCTCTATCTCGTCTAATAAGATGATGGAGTAGGGGCGACGGCGTACTTTTTCAGTTAATTGACCACCCTCTTCATAGCCTACATAGCCCGGAGGAGCGCCTACAAGACGTGAAACAGTATGTTTTTCCATAAATTCACTCATGTCAACACGTATGAGGGCATCGGTTGAGCCGAACATGTGCTTGGCGAGTTCCTTGGCAAGTAGGGTTTTCCCTACACCAGTGGGGCCTAAGAACATGAATGTTCCGATAGGACGATTAGGATCTTTTAGTCCTATGCGGTTGCGTTGAATGGCTTTTACTAGTTTCCCTATGGCATTTTCTTGAGCAATAACACTTTGGTTAAGCGCTTCTCGCATACCTTTCAGACGTATTCCTTCTGACTGTGCCATACGCTGTGCTGGAATACCTGATATCATAGAGACGACTTGGGCTATCTGCTCTTCGTTAACTATTTCACGATGTTCTTTAAGACCAGCTTCCCAATTGCGTTTCATTTCTGAAAGCGTGTTCTCTAATCTTCGTTCTTGATCGCGGTAATCGGCAGCAAGTTCGTATTGCTGATTCTTTACAGCTAGGTTCTTTTGATTGTGTATATCGGCAATTTTAGCCTCTTGCTCTTCTATCTCTGGGGGAACTTGTATGTTGTTGAGGTGTACGCGGGAACCAGCCTCGTCCATTACGTCAATAGCTTTATCTGGAAAACAACGGTCGCTGATATAGCGCTCCGAAAGTTTTACACAGGCAATAATGGCTTCGTCTGTATAGTGTACATTATGGTGATCTTCATATCTGTCCTTTATGTTTTTTAAGATATGTATGGTCTCTTCTGCATTGGGCGATTCTACAAGAACTTTTTGAAAGCGGCGCTCTAAAGCTCCGTCTTTCTCTATGGTCTTTCGATACTCGTCTAGAGTGGTGGCTCCAATGCATTGGATTTCTCCTCGTGCCAAAGCAGGTTTAAGCATGTTGGCTGCATCCATTGAACCGGCAGCTGATCCAGCTCCAACAATGGTATGTATCTCATCAATGAAGAGTATGATATTAGGATGTTTTTGTAGCTCATTAAGGATAGAACGTAGACGCTCCTCAAATTGTCCGCGATATTTGGTTCCGGCAACAACTGAGGCCATATCAAGCATGATTACTCTTTTATCAAAAAGTATACGTGATACTTTCTTTTGTACAATACGAAGAGCCAATCCTTCCACTATGGCGGATTTTCCTACTCCGGGTTCGCCGATGAGTACGGGATTGTTCTTTTTACGTCTGCTTAGAATCTGTGCTATACGCTCAATTTCTTTTTCACGTCCAATAACAGGGTCTAATACCCCTTCAGCGGCAGCCTTTGTTATATCTACTCCAAAATTATCAATGACGGGAGTGTCGCTCGATGATTTAGTCTGTTGCTTGGTTGAGGCGGCTGAACTGAGTTTGTTCCTGTTGGGCTCATCTACGGGGAATTCTTCGTCTTCATCCTCATCATCCATGAAGTTCCCATTGTTAAAATCGGACTTGATGGAGAGTAATTCGAAAACTTTGTCGTAATTAATGTCATTACGTGACAAAACGTCAGATGCGATGTTGTGGTTCTCTTTTAATATGGCTAATAGCATATGTTCTGCATCGGCAGTATGACTTTTAAGCATGCGAGCTTCTAGAAGTGTGAGCCGCATAATTTTATTGGCTATGCTATTCAAGTCTAAGGCATGTGGCGTTTCATTGAACGTGTTGCAACGTTCGATGTCACTTTCAATCTCAGATTTTATATTTTTCAGATTGGCATGTAACTTATTTAGGAGATCTAATGCGATGTTGTTTCCATCTCTTAAGATGGCCAGAAGTAGATGCTCTGGACCTATATATTCGCAATGTAGTCTACCTGCTTCTTCCCTACTATATGTGAGAATTTCTGATATCTTTTGTGAATACTGTCTGCTCATATGTTTTTTCAACTTCTTTTTTTCTTGACAATATAAATGTATCACTAATCATGTACAAAGATAACGCAATAAAGACGCTTAATCATTCATCGTTATGATATATTATCAACAAATAACATGCCAAAACTAAATCTATGACAATTTTTCTAGTGATATTGTTCTGATAAAATCTATAATGTCGATGCTTAATGGCACAAAAGTATGTCTTGTTCCTTCCTATAACTTCTCTAACTAATAATAAAAGTTAATGCGCTTTGACTGAGTGAAGAATTGTGCGTAAATTATTGAAAAAAAGATTTTTTTTGTGTTATTTTTGCACTCGCAAATGTGATATTTCCAAATGTTGGTTGGTTGTAAAAAGATTTTGCTATCTTTGCTGATAGCTGTAATGGGTGCTGTCTTTGCTTCCTGCTCTTCTGGCGCAGGAAGCAATTTGGCATTATTTACATTACAACGTGTGGCGTTTGATGATGTTTTGCTTGTAGAGGGATTTACGGAATCTGTTGGTTCCGTATCACTTACATGCCCACAGGGTGCTGATGGCTCCATTGAGTTTCTTGTAGAAAATGGAACGATGGTGAAGAAAGGGGATACGCTTTGTGTTATCGAAGATGTGCGTATAGAGGAACAGTATGATAATTGGTTGCTTTCTTTGGAGAACAGTTATGCGGATTTGGAAGCAACTAAGGCTAATGCGCGGATGGAAATAGCTTTGCTCGAGGCGCAGGTGAAAGTCAACGATGCGGAAACTCAGATTGCAGGACTTGATTCAATCCAACTTCTTTATCTTAGTCCCACTGATCGACGTATAAAAGAACTGCAAATGGAACAGGCTGCCATACGGCGTGCTCGCCTGACCAAGCAGTTGGATGCACAGAAAGTGATTCTGCAAGCTGATATCAAGAAAATTGAAAGCCAAATATCGCAAAGAGAACGCCGGCTGGATAAACAGCGTAAACTGATGGAGTCGCTCATCATCCGCGCTCCGAAAGACGGACTTGCCATCCGCGCCAGAAGATGGCCGTGGAGCAGTGAAACGTGGAATGTCGGCGATAATGTGTGGAATGGACGTGCCGTGGTAACAATGCCTACGATAGATAGTATGAAAGTACTCATCTATGCGCAGGAGACAGTATACAAACGTATTGAGGTGGGCGACTCGGTGGAATACACCTTTGATGCTATGCCCAACAACCGTGCCTGGGGCCGCATTACCAAACTTTCCCCTATGGGACTGAAGCGTACCGAGGGGTCGGAGGTGAAGACCTTCGAGGTGGAGGCATCGGTAGACTCGCTCCTGCATCCACTCGACCCGGGACTCAGCGTCAACTGCCGTATATTCCTGCAACATGTGGCCGATACGTTGGTGATACCTACCGTATGTGTGTACCAACGCGACTCGATGAATGTGGTGTATGTACGCAAAGGCAAAAAGTATGAAGAACGTGAAGTGCAACTTTCCATCACCACACCTCGTAGCTCTGTTGTTGCTGGAGGAGTAGGAGAGGGGGAACAAATAACATTGATAAAACCAGACGATAAGCATATCTTATGATGAACAACAGAATCAAGGGTCTTTCCGTTATACTTTGCTGTATTGGAACACTTGCTGTATCATGCGGCAAGAAGGCTGACGTGCAAATTCCCGAAGCAAAAGTGACTAAAGGGGTCTTCTATATCGATATCTATGAAGAGGGTGAGATTGAGGCCGTCAACTCCATCAATATATCTTCACCCAATATACCGTGGCGATTCGGAAATCTAAAAATCTCCAATATAGTAACTGATGGTGATGAGGTGCAGACTGGCGATACTGTAATTGTTTTTGATCCTTCTGAAGTACGTAGGTCGATTTTGGATTACGAAGATCGATTAGTTGTAAGTAACGCAGAACTTGAAAAAATGCTGGCGCAGCACCAATTACAGATGGAAGAACTCAATGCCGATTATGAGGTGACTCGTATCAGTCATGAGATATCGCGCATGCAACTCGAGTCGGCCTCGCACGAGAGCGAAATAAAGAAGCGCGAGATACAGCTCAACTTGGAGAAGGCTGACATATCGCTTGCCCGTGCCAAGGAGCAGATTGAGAACCGCCGCCGCATACAGGCCGAAGAGCTGAAGAAGAAACGCCTCTCCATACGTGAAGATGAGGAGCGTCTGGAGGAGGCTCATAGTACACTCAATAAACTGTTTGTTATAGCTCCCTCACCAGGTATCGCTATAGTGTCGCGTAATCATAGTACTAATTCGAAATATCAGGCTGGTGACCAGTGTTGGTCACAGCAGCAACTTATACAACTCCCCGACTTATCAAAGTTAAAGGCTAAGGTAAATATCAATGAGGTGGATATTTCGAAGGTAACTAAAGGACTGAAGGTGCAGATTCGTCCTGATGCTTTTTCAGATAGTATATTCACAGGAACAGTGACTACCGTTGCTAATTTGGCACAGAATAAGGATAATAAGTCAAAAATTAAAGTGTTCCCAGTGGAGATTGTTATTGATCAGTTCAACAAGAACCTTCTTCCAGGGCTTACGGTGAGTTGTCGTATTATTGTGGACGAGATTCCTAATGTATGCTATGTACCTTTGGAGGCTTTGCATGTTGAAGAAGGCGACAAGAGCTATGTGTATAAGAAAACGATAGGAGGGTATGATAAGGTATATGTTCAGACAGGTGTAACTAATTCGGATTATGTTATAATAGAGTCTGGACTTGATGAGGGTGATGCTGTGGCCCTTGTTGATCCTACAATTGTGTCCGAGAAGGATAAAGAGAAGAAGAAATGATGAAAGATAAGTTGATATCTTTGTTGCTGCTGCCGTTGCTTGTGGCATGTAAAGGTGGTATGTTTGGTGGTGATGAAGCTGCCGAATTCAAAAGTACATCTATTGTGGAAACAGGCGAATTGTCGGCTGTGCGTACCAAAGCTTTCGTGATGCCTCGTTTCGGACGATGGAGTTCTATGCGTATTATTGGGTTGGCAGAACATGGTAAAGTGATACAACCGGGTGACTCGGTTATCCAACTTGACCCAGCCGATGTGACCAAGTATATCGTTGATCGCGAGACGGCTTTGGAGTCACAACTTGCTTCGCTTGAGACCATGCTAGTGAATCAGGAAAACCGCGACAGCGAAGCGGAATCAACCATCAAATCAGAACTGGCTACCTATGAGCTTCGGAAACTGACACTCGAAGCTGCGCAGTTTGAATCGGAGCGTACAAAAAAGATTAAAGAACTTGAGTTCCAGCAGGCTACCATTGCCCTTAATCTTGCTAAGCGCAAGTTGGAGCTCAATGAAATCATCAATGCCAACGACTTGAAGATTCAACAAATCCGTGTCAATCAGATACAGAAGGATATACAGAATGCTTACGACATCATCCCCCAACTGACAATTCGTTCGGAGATACCTGGAATCTTCCAAATTCACCGCAATTGGCGCTCAGGTCAGTTGCTTCAGGTGGGCGATGAGGTGTGGCGTGGGAACTCGATGGCTTACGTACCTGACCTTACTTGGATGAAGGTGGAGACCTGTATCAATGAGAATGACTTCTTGCGTATCAAGGTCGGTACAAAAGTGTTAGTGCGATTGGATGCGCTTCCTGATGTTTCGTTTGAGGGAGAGGTGTCGCACATCGGTCGTTTCTGCCATGCACGTGATGAGAATAAGTCGCGTCAGAAAGTGTTCGACGTTGAGGTACGCCTCTTGATGTCAGATGAGCGTTTGAAACCGGGTATGACCGTAAGTTGCGAATATTTGGAAGAGGTTGGATGATATCAGAGCTCTAGAAAACTCTAGATTATCTAGGAAATCCTAGGAACACCTAGGACAACAGTAAAGAAAAACAATATGGAATACAGCGAAAATATAAAAGTTGCGTGGCAAGGACTGACGGACCATAAGTTCCGTTCATTCTTGACGATGCTCGGTATCATCTTTGGTGTGGCATCGGTGATAGCGATGCTCTCAATCGGTGAGGGCGCCAAGCGTGAAGCCATTGCCAAGTATCAGGATTTGGGTGTGAACAATATCATCGTTCGTGAGAAGAACATGACCGATGAGGAGTTGGAGGAGGTGCGCACGAAGTTCTCTCCCGGACTTTCACTGCACGATGCTGAGGTTATCCGTGAGATTGTACCGGGCGTGAGCCGTATTGCTGCCCAAGCAGAGATCAATGCCGATGTCAAGTATACCAACCGCTCGGTGAAGTCTTCGGTGATTGGCGTTACCCCTGAGTTTTACGACATCCTGAACTATAAGATTAGTGAGGGAGAGTTTATCGGTGATGTACACTACGATGGCAAGCAGAAGGTGTGCGTGCTTGGAGCTGGCATTGCCTTTACCCTCTTCCAGAAGGAGGAACCCATCGGCAAGATGATCAAGATTGAGGACCAATGGCTGGAGGTAGTCGGCGTATTGGAGTCCAAGGCACTCTTTACCGAGACGGTAGGTGAATTGGCTGCCCGCGACCTCAATACCGACGTGTATGTGCCGCTCTCCATGTTTCTCGACCGCTTCTCGCGTGGCAATGCGCTTGATAGTGAGATACAGCAGCTCACCATTCAGGTGGAAAACTCGGAACATCTGATGGAGACCTCTACGTTGGTCAACGAGATTGTTAAGCGTCACCACTTCAATAACGAGGACTATGGTATCGTAATCCCCCTCGAACTGCTCAAGCAGGAGGAGAAGGAGCGTCAGATCTATAACTTCCTGCTCGGTGCCATCGCAGCCATCTCACTCCTTGTAGGTGGTATCGGTATCATGAACATCATGCTGGCTACGGTGATGGAGCGTACCCGTGAGATTGGTATCCGACGTGCTATCGGAGCACGCAAACGCGACATCATGACCCA
This sequence comes from Bacteroidales bacterium, assembly GCA_015060865.1. Taxonomy (GTDB): domain Bacteria; phylum Bacteroidota; class Bacteroidia; order Bacteroidales; family Bacteroidaceae; genus UBA1189. The sequence goes on from SUXS01000011.1 coordinate 103,197, forward strand.
GTTTGTCACCGAGGCCGTGGTAATCAGTATTGCCGGTGGTATCATCGGTGTGGTGGCTGGAGTGTCGCTTTCGCTTCTGGTATCGGTATTTACCGATGTAAGCACCTATATTAGATTATATAGCATCGTGATTGCCTTTGCCTTCTCGGTAGTAGTGGGTGTTGTCTTCGGCTACCTGCCTGCCAAGAATGCTGCCAATCTGAAACCTGTAGATTCGATACGCTATGAATGATAAGCTGTTAATAGAGATAACCAATATCACCAAGCGCTATGAGATGGGCGACAATGTGGTGATGGCGCTGCAAGATGTCAACCTGAAGATTGAGCGCGGAGAGTACCTGAGCATCATGGGGCCCTCAGGTTCGGGAAAAAGTACCTTTATGAATATCTTGGGCTGTCTTGACACCCCATCGACCGGTGAGTATAAGTTTCGCGGAGTTGATGTGAGCAAGCTCGATGATGATGCCCTCTCGGCAATGCGCAACAAGGAGATTGGTTTCGTGTTCCAGAACTTCAATCTGCTACCCAAGCTCAATGCCGTACAGAATGTGGAGCTCCCCTTGGCGTATGCAGGAGTACCTGCAGCTGAGCGTCGCGAGCGTGCCATACGTGCACTCGAGCGTGTCAAATTGGCCGACCGTATGCACCATAAGCCAAGCGAACTCTCGGGTGGACAGCGTCAGCGTGTAGCCATTGCCCGTGCTTTGGTAACCAATCCGGGCATCTTGTTGGCCGATGAGCCTACGGGTGCGCTCGACTCAAAGACGGGTGTCGAGATTATGCGCCTCTTCGACGAACTGCACCGCGAAGGTGATAACACCATCATCCTCATCACACACGAACAGGAGATTGCCAACTATGCCATCCGTAATGTATACATAAAGGACGGTACCATCCATTACGACCGACTGAATACCAACAGAACCATTGTATCATAACGACTATGAATGCCAAGAATATAAAATACACGACATTGCTGTGCATGCTGCTTGCCTGCACTGCTGTCAAGGCCGAGACCTATCATCTTACGCTTGAGGCCAGCGTGGAGCTTGCCAAGGAGAAGAGCTACACGATGCTGAACTTGAAAGAGAACCTCAAGATTGCCGAGTATAACCTGAAGTCGGCAACCGCAAGCTTGAAAACTCACATTGACTTCAGCCTCACGATGCCTGAGTTTAACCAGACGGTACGTACGTGGGACGACACTACCGGTGTGTCGTTCTACTCAGTGAAGCGTATGGACTATGGAGGTACAGTGACTGTGAATCAGCCCCTTATTACCAATGGTAATATCTATTGGGAGACAAGCTTGAACAGCTATGATGACTTCTATAATAATGACCGCTCGGCTACATTCAATACGCGTCTTCGTCTGCGCCAGCCTATCGACGCTCTTTATGGATACAATGCCATCCGCTCGTCATTGAAGTCGGCACGTCTCGATTACGAACGTACCAACAAGTCGCTCCGCCGCGAAGAGCTCAATCTGGTCTATCGTGTCAGCAGCGCCTATTACAACCTGCTATCCTTGCAGCGCAGTACAGAGATAGCCTTGCTCGACTATGAACGCCAGACCGAAGCCAATCAGATAGCACAGAATAAGTACGCCTCTGGCCTTATACGTGAGGTGGATGCTTTGCAGATGGAGGTCGACTTGGCTGAAGCGCAGAACAGCTATGAAATGGCGCTCATCAATCAGGAGTCGGCCATCAATAGCTTCAAGGAGTTGCTGGGAATTGAGCTCACCGACAGCGTAGTGCTCAATGATGAGCTAAAATACAATATCGTAGTAGTGGATGCCGATAAGGCTGTGGAGTATGCACTCAAGAACCGCACTGAGCTCCGCGATCAGGATATCGCCATTGAACAGCAGAAGATGTCTATCCGTCAGCGTAAGGCTGAGGGTATGGTGCGTGGATATTTTGATGCTTATGTGCAGAAGACAGGTACAAGCATGGGGGATATCAGTACTACTTATGGAAATACCATCCAGACATCAGCCAATGACTTTCTTGATCGCCCGATAAACTATGGTGTAGGTTTTACCGTATCAGTGCCTATCCTCGACTGGGGTGAGAATCGTGCACGAGTACGTGCAGCTGAGGCTCGCCAGCGACAGAATTATTTAGCTAAGGAAGAATTGGAGCGTTCTATTGAAACAGAGACACGCAACTCCGTTGCCCAGCTCAATAACAACCTCAAGCGCTTGCAGCTGCTCGAAAAGAATGTCGTCATCGCCGAGAAGAGTTTCGACATCACCCTCCAACGTTTCTCTGATGGAGATATAGATAGCCAGACACTTGCACTTGAGCGCAATCGTCTCAACAGTGCTTACCGCAATCATCTAAGTGCCTATATTGCCTACCAGCTCAGTCTGGCCGACATCATGCGTAAGACACTCTACGATTTTGAGAAAGATGAGCCGGTGGCAATTTGATAATATAAACACAGCAGGTGACCAAGCTTGGTCACCTGCTGTGTTTATATTATCAAGTATCTTCTTATGCTTTAATTGAATGAACTGCTAATAACGGTCATTTCTATAGGTTGGGTTCCTCCAACGAGTCGTGTTGAATTTAGACTGAAATCATGACGGAAATTAACGATGGAATTATTCGAATCCTTAATAGTCGTTACGGGGATTAGAACAACCTTATTCCAATCGGGATGTTCTTTTTCGTAATCTTTACCATCGTTCTGTAATTCCCATGCTTTGCGCTCATTAATACAATACGTTATTAAACGTGCAATATTGTTAAATGTGTATTGGTTATATTTTGCATCAAAGGTAGTATGGTACGAGGTGATGTTATCTGTCAATTTGTTTTTTTCAAAGAAATTGATCATGTCTGTTCCGTTTTCAGAGTAAGCCTTTTTAGGTACCATGAGCAGTGTTTGAGGCGTTCCGAAGGCATAGTTGGTTTCGTATGATTCATTATAGCGCGTAAACACAATTTTGGAAGAGTTTATACTATCACCTCTTTCTAGTATGTCTTTGGCTATTTCGTCAATAGGCAAGGTTACCTCTGTAATGATACCTGCTGGTGTCTTTAGATAGGTGTAATCTTTTGTGTTATCCAATAAGTCGTTGTTCTTTGTATAGTCGGTGGTGAAACGGTTGATTTGTAGTACTTCCTGCGAGCCAACAAATTGGGTGACATAAGTGCTGTCTGATGATAGGAAGTCAAAATATACGCATAGCGCTACTTGATCAATATATAATACAGTGCCATCACCTTGTGAACACTTGATGTAGTATCCCTTACATATATTTTCAATGAAGTTTGATGCATTGTCAAAATATTCAGGATGTTTTTCATATAAATTAATAATATTTGTTCCAATGCTATCGGGTAGAGGTATATTTATGTTAGCATAGTGATTATCGTCTGCCAAGACATCATCATCTAATGTGTAGTCTATAGGAGTGAAAAACATGGAAACCAATGGCTCTGCATCTTCATTGTAGTATAGGGATGGATCCACATTTGTATAGTGTTTTTGCCCTTCATTTAAGACTTCACTTAATTCAAATACTTCCAGCTTCATGGTTGCTGTAGAATCTCCAAAGAATGAAGAATAATATAATTTTAATTCTGTGCGGGAAGCTATTCCTCCTTTGATGCTATCTATGGGTGGAAATACGTTACCCCCTTCTACGCAATTGAGTTGTGACATGAAGTCAGCCTCAAACATAGAACCAGTCTGTGGGTCTGTGAATCTTCCTAAATATACTTTATCTGTTTTCCCGAGTACAGAATCATTCAGTACCGATTTGGATATCGCTTTGTATGTTGAGATTTTTGTTGTTATCTTGTCGTTCTCAGGGGTGATGCTATTACCTAAATTGCCAGTATTGTCATCGCATGCTATCGTAAGCACTAATCCTAAAAACAGTAAAACAATAGATTTTAATCTTTTCATAAAGTTCGTAGGTGGCTTTTGATTGTATACCTATTTTGTTGGCTATGCCTCGTCTTCATTTTCTTCGTTATCGAAGATCTGGTCGTAGAACTTGGTGCAAGCCTCTGCATACATGTCACTGGATTGATATTCCAAGATGGGTTTGTTGGCAGATTGTGCAAATTGTATAAGTTCTGGATTGATGTTCTTGCTGTTGATTATTATACCATCAGCCCATTTGATTGCAATTTTTGTAAGTTCCGTATGGTTTACAGGTGTTTGTATATCACTGAAGTCAACAGATTCCATATTCTTTATCATCAGTTTTTTGAGGTAATTCTCACCAAAACTGTTGTTGAATGTGTCATCATATAACGAATATATGACTTTTGTATCACGAAATACAGGCTCATCCTTGTAGAAGGTTTTGATGTAAAGGCCTACAAGAGCGGCAATCCAGCCATGGCAGTGAATAATCTCAGGTGACCAACGCTGTTTCTTTATAGTTTCTAATACACCTCGTGCATAAAATATGGTACGTTCGTCGTTGTCTGCATATTCAACACCATTTTCGTCCCTGGTGTTCAGATGATTGCGAAAATAGTCATCATTATTAAGAAAGAAAACTTGCATTCTGGTGACTGGCAATGATGCAACTTTGATAATAAGCGGATGATCGGTGTCATCTATGATAATGTTCATCCCAGATAGTCGCTGAACTTCATGTAATTGATTTCGACGTTCATTGATGCTTCCCCATTTGGGCATAAACAATCTGATTTCATTACCTCTTTCTTGTATAGCTTGTGGCAGATTTTTACTATTTTCTGCAATCTCACTACTTTCGGTAAATGGTACTATTTCTTGCGAAATAAATAATACTTTGCTTGCTTTCATTGTCCTTTTTTCTTTCTGTTCTCGTCTTTTAATGATAGTATTATCACTTTCTACGAAATTCTATGCAAAGATATAAAAAAAATATGGCATAAAAGCAAGTTTGCACGTCGTTTTTATATATAATGTTTGTTAAGTTGTTGTTCTGTAGTTTGTTGGAGATGGTTGGATGTGCTTGATGTTTGAATTGGTCTGGGGAATTCAATTTTTGTGTGAATGTTGGTATAAAGATTGCTCGTATATATAAATTGAGTGGGTCGATTGACCCACTCAATTGCTCATGTTTTTTTCATTAGATTAAGTCGCGATACTTTAGCAACGGATTTTTGGCTGCAGTAGTCTCGTCGAGTCGGCGCACAGGCGTGGTGTGCGGAGCGCTCTTTACCATGTCGGGATCAGAGAGGGCCTCCTCGGCCACGCGGTGCATGATGTCAATGAAGTCGTCGAGTGTCTCCTTCGACTCGGTCTCTGTAGGCTCTATCATGATGCTCTGGTGGAAGAGCAGCGGGAAATAGATGGTAGGAGCGTGATAGCCATAGTCGAGCAGGCGCTTGGCGATGTCGAGTGTGGTGACACCTGTGCTCTTGTCGGCCAAGCCATCGAATACAAACTCGTGCTTACATACCGTATCGACGGGGAGGTAGTAGGCATCGCGCAGGCTCTCCTTCACGTAGTTAGCATTGAGTGTGGCGATGGGGCCTACGTGCTTGATGCCCTTGCCCAAGCTTAATATATAGGTATAGGCTTTCATCACTACGCCGAAGTTGCCCATGAAGGCGGCTACACGGCCGCAACTTTCATCTTTCATCTTTCCACTTTCCACTTTGTATTTGCCGTCGGCAAATGTCACTCTCGGATTGGGCAGGCAGTCTACCAAGTGGGCTGCCACGCCTACAGGGCCGCTACCGGGGCCACCGCCACCGTGAGGTGTAGAGAAGGTTTTGTGCAGGTTGATGTGCATGATGTCGAAGCCCATGTCGCCGGGGCGTGAGGCACCGAGCATGGGGTTGAGGTTGGCTCCGTCGTAGTAGAGCAAGCCGCCAGCCTCATGTACAAGACGGGCAATCTCCACCACTTGAGTCTCATAGATACCGAGGGTGTTGGGGTTGGTCATCATGATACCTGCAATAGTGTCGTCGAGCAGGCCCTTAAGGTCGTTGGTGTCGACGGTGCCATTGGCGGTGGACTTCACCTCTACAATCTCGAGTCCGCACACCGCGGCACTGGCAGGGTTGGTGCCATGGGCACTATCAGGAACGATGACACGGGTACGCTTGGTGTCGCCACGCAGCAAGTGGTATTGGCGCATCACCATGAGTCCGGTGAGCTCGCCATGTGCACCAGCAAAGGGCGTCAAGGTAAAGTCGGCCAATCCGGTGAGTTCGCTCAGTGCGCGGGCTGTATGGTAGTAGATGGCCAGTGCACCCTGCACGCTCTCCTCGCTCTGCAAGGGGTGCAAACCGCTGAAGGCGGGGTGGTGGGCTATCTCTTCGTTGATCTTGGGGTTGTACTTCATGGTGCAGCTGCCCAAGGGGTAGAAGCCTGTCTCTACACCGAAGTTCTTGTTCGATACGTTGGTGTAGTGGCGCACCACATCCAGTTCGCTCACTTCGGGGAGCTCGGCAGGTGTCTCGCGAAGCAGGACTTTAGGAATTGACAATTGACAATTGACAATTGACAATGAGCCATCCGGTTTGTCCGTTGACTGTTGACCGTTGTCCGTTGACCAGTTCTTCGGGAGGCTATAGCCTACGCGACCAGGGCGTGAAATCTCAAATATCAGTTTATCGTAGTATTTCATAGCTGTACCTCCTTGATAAGTTTTACGAGTTCGTCAATCTGTTGCTTGGTGCGCTTCTCTGTAGCGCAGAAGAGGATGCAATCGTCCATGCCTTCGCGATAGTCGCCCAGGGCGATGCCGGCCATATAGCCGTGCTTGGCAAGGTGTGCCTGCAGGGCCTTGACGGGTAGGGTAGTGCGTAGGGCAAACTCCTTGAGGAAAGGGGCATCGGGGAAGGCGGGCGTGAAGAGTCCTGTCTTCACCAGTTCATCGTGCAGATAGTGGGCGGCACCGTAGCTTTGCTCGTTCACCTCGCGCAATCCCTGCTTGCCCATCAGAGCAAGGTAGATGGTGATGTGCAGCGCCATGAGCGACTGATTGGAGCAGATGTTACTGTTGGCCTTCTCGCGACGGATATGTTGCTCGCGAGCCTGTAGGGTGAGTACGAAAGCACGCTTGCCGTCTACATCCTTGGTGGCACCAACGATACGTCCGGGCAGTTTGCGCACCAGTTCTTTCTTGCAAGCGAGGAATCCCACGTATGGGCCACCGAAACTCAAGGGTATACCCAAGGGCTGACCATCGCCACAAGCGATATCGGCACCCCATGCAGCCGGTGTCTTCAGCACGGCCAGCGATGAGGGGTCGCAGTGCATGATTAGGAGTGCCTTGGCGGCATGGATGTCGTCGGCAAAGCCGGTGTAGTCCTCGATGATGCCGTAGTGGTTTGGCGAGCCTACGAGTACGCCGGCCACATCGCCTTCGGCCAGCATGGTCTGCATGGCTGTGCGGTCGGTGTGTCCGTTCGCTTCGGGGATGAGGTCCACGTTGATGCCCTTATACTTGGCATACGTATGGATGATTGACACCAACGTGGGGTTTATCGTAGCCGACACCAATACACGGTTTTTCTTCTTGGCCTGAGCCACGGCCATGAAGATGGCTTCAACGGCGGCGGTAGCACCGTCATACATGGAGGCGTTGGTGCAGTCCATGCCTGTAAGCTCGCAGATGTGGCTCTGGTATTCGAAGATATATTGCAAGGTGCCTTGCGAGATTTCCGGTTGGTAGGGAGTGTAGGCTGTGAGGAACTCGCTGCGCGAGAGCAGTGCATCGATGGCCGATGGGGTGTAGTGGTCATAAGCACCGCCGCCGGCGAATATCACCTGTTGTTGGTTCTGTTCGCCCAAGGCCTTGAAGTAGGCACGTATCTCTTCCTCAGACATGGCTTCGGGCAAGTCATACTCTTTCTGCAGACGTACACTTTCTGGAATATCGGCAAAGAGGTCGTCGATACTGTTGACGCCAATCTTGTCGAGCATCTGACGGATATCGTCAGGGGTGTGGGGAATGTATTTGTTCATGGCTTTTCTGAAAAGGTCAACAGTCAACAGACAACGGTCAACGGACTATAACCATCCGGAGGTGACTGTCGTCTGTTGACTGTTGATTGTTGACAATTCAATTGAATTATTCACAGATCTTCTCGTATGCAGCAGCATCGAGTAGGCTGTCGAGCTCTGAGGGGTCAGCAAGTTCAACCTTGATGATCCAGTTCTCGTAAGCATTCTGGTTGATGAGCTCGGGCTCACTCTCCAGTGCGCTGTTGATTTCGATGATGGTACCGCTAACGGGTGAATAAAGGTCGCTGGCAGCCTTTACGCTCTCTACAGCGCCAAACTCTTCACCTTTACTGATTTCCTCGCCTTCTGAGGGGAGGTCTACATACACGATATCGCCCAGTGAGTGCTGTGCATAGTCACTGATACCGATGATACCTACATTACCTTCTACTTTGACCCATTCGTGTGAGTCGGCATACTTGATGCCTTCAATAACTTTACTCATAATAATTTATTTCTTATAATTTTTCTGATAGAATTTCTTTTTAACCACCTTGCCGGCAAAGGTCTTCTTGCGAATGCGTATTTCCACAAGAGTCTCCAATGCACTGTAACGAGCATCGATGAGAGCCATACATACGCTCTTGTCTACGGATAGGCAGTGGTAGCCCGTAGTCACGACACCAATCTCTTCGCCCTCCACCTCAATGGGATATCCAGCACGAGGAATGGCGCGGTCGAGCAGTTCGATGCCTACAATCTTCTTCTTCAGTCCTAAAGCCTTCTGCTCGGCCAAAGCGTTCTTACCGATAAACTCTTCTTTGTCGAGTTTTACGAAGATGCCCAGTCCGGCTTCGAGCGGAGTGATGTCATCGCTGAGTTCATGCCCGTAGAGTGGGAGAGCCACCTCGAAGCGCAGTGTGTCGCGGCAGCCGAGTCCGCAGGGGAGCACCTCGCCCGATGCTATGAGCGCGTCCCATACCTTATTTATATAGGCATGCGAACCATACAGCTCGAATCCATCCTCACCTGTATATCCCGTGCGGCTGGCAATGATGGTCTCGCCGTCAACGTCTATTTCCTTGAATGTGTAGAAGGCAAGGTCGCTAACCTCGAGTCCCAGCAGTCGTTGTACTACCTCTTCACTCTTGGGGCCTTGCACGGCCACCTGACCATAGTAGTCCGACTGATTGTCGATGACAACATCGTAGCCCTTGCTCTGCTCTACTATCCAGGCATGGTCCTTGTCGATGTTCGATGCATTCACCACAAGCAGATATTTCCCTTCGCCCATAGCATATACGAGCAGGTCGTCCACGCTGCCACCGTTGGGGTAGCACATGATGCCGTAGTAGATTTTGCCGTAGGGCGCACCGGTGATGTCGTTGGTGAAGATGTGGTTGACAAACTTCTCGGCATCAGGGCCACTGACGAAGATTTCGCCCATGTGCGATACGTCGAACACGCCGCAGGCATTGCGCACCGCATGGTGTTCTTCCTTGATGCTTGAATATTCGATAGGCATATCAAAACCGCCGAAAGGGCTCATCTTGGCGCCGAGGGCAGTGTGTTTGTCGTGCAGACAAGTAAGTTTCAGTTCTTCCATGGTAATGATTCTCGGTATAAAGTATTTTAATTATAAGGTCAATTCTTGAATGGCCTTTATCATGTGTGCAAAAATAAATAAAAAGTTTTGCAGTCACAAGTTTCACATAAAAAACTTGTAGACAAAAATAATTCGTTATGAGGTGTGGCTTCTCCTTGTTCTTATGAACTGATGGTGGTATGTAAAAAAACAATCTCCGTTATCCTTGCAGTGTAAGATACCGGAGATTATATTTATATGCAATATGCTTGAGGTTATTCGTAATGGAAGTCGCCAAATTCGCTATGGATATCGAGCTGCTTCTTGTCGCTGGCTTCTACGCGACCCACGATTTGCGCATCGATGCCAAAGCTTTGGCTGATCTCGATGATGCGCTGTGCCTTGTCGGCAGGGAGGTAGATTTCCATGCGGTGACCCATGTTGAATACCTTGTACATCTCGGCCCAGTCGGTGTGGCTCTCTTCGTGAATGGTCTTGAAGAGGGGTGGCACGGGGAACATGTTGTCCTTGATGATGTGAAGCTTGTCGATGAAGTGCAGAATCTTGGTCTGCGCACCGCCCGAGCAGTGTACCATACCATGGATGTCGTGGCGCATCTCGTTAAGGATTTGCTTGATGACGGGAGCATAAGTACGCGTCGGTGACAGTACGAGCTTGCCTGCATCGAGCGGACTGCCCTCAATAGCATCGGTCAGGTGTTTGGTACCAGAATAAACGAGTTCGTCGGGTACAGCGCGGTCGTAGCTCTCGGGATATTTCTCGGCCAGATACTTGGCAAACACGTCGTGGCGGGCACTGGTGAGTCCGTTACTTCCCATACCGCCATTATACTCCTTCTCATAGGTGGCCTGTCCGTATGAGGCAAGACCTACAATCACGTCGCCAGCCTGAATGTTGCCGTTGTCGATGACATCGCTGCGCTTCATGCGGCAGGTCACGGTGCTGTCAACGATGATGGTGCGCACCAGGTCGCCCACATCGGCTGTTTCGCCACCTGTAGCATATACACCTACACCCATCTCGCGCAATTCGGCCAGCAGCTCGTCGGTACCATTGATAATGGCCGAAATCACTTCGCCCGGAATCAGCAGCTTGTTGCGGCCAATAGTCGATGATACTAAGATGTTGTCCGTGGCACCCACACACAGCAGGTCGTCGATATTCATGATCAGTGCATCCTGTGCGATACCCTTCCACACGCCGAGGTCGCCAGTCTCCTTCCAGTAGAGATAGGCAAGCGAAGACTTGGTGCCTGCGCCGTCGGCATGCATGATGTTGCAATACTCCTCATCGCCACCCAGCAGGTCAGGGATGATTTTACAGAATGCCTTAGGGAATATACCCTTATCGATATTCTTGATCGCGTTGTGCACGTCTTCCTTCGAAGCCGATACGCCGCGCATCATATAACGTTGGTTACTCATATCGTTATCTTTTTCTATTTTTCTGCAAAGATAGTGCAAGCCGAGAGAAATGCCAAATTTTATTTGGGCATTTCCGAGGCGCCGCCTATCTTCTGGGCTTGCATAGCAAGCACTAAAGTAAGTGCAAGGCGAGAGAAAACGCAAATTTATTTGAAGTTTTCCGAGCCGCCGCCTATCTTCTGTTTGTGCGCAGCGCAAACTAAAGTTCGTGCAAGCCGAACGAAACAAACATAAATCTTGTACAGAATTTTCGTAGCACCATGTAAGGCAAACCCTGCGGTTTGCTTACATGGTGTTGAAATCGGAAGTACTCATTTACAAACTTAAAAACTCAAAAACTTAAAAACTCACATTCCGCTTACTTTCTGAAAAATCCTAATGCCTCATGGCTGCGTTCTTTTCGATTGCCTTGGGGATTGGGCGGGAAGATGGCAAGGATTCTCTATTACTTTTCTTTTGTGAACATAAATTGCCGTGGATTGGCTTGAATCTACCGTTGTACCGGAAACAACAATGAGGTATGATAATACTTCACTACTTGAAAAAATTTGTAGCCCTTTTTCTAACAATCCATATACTCACCTCATACAACATATATAAAGGTATGGATACAAGAATAAGCGTAAAGATGTCTGGAGGAGTTATTATAGCAGATACTATCAATATCAACATGAAAGCGTGGCGGCGATAACGACTCATCATTTCTGCATCTATCACGCCTAACTTTGCCATAAAGAATGCCAATATGGGAAGTTGAAACACTACTCCCATCACAAATGTCAGAGTTGTAAATGTAGAAATGTACGATTTTAGAGTAATGTTGTTAACCACAGCATCAGCCACTTGATATGTTCCGAGGAATCGAAACGATATCGGAAATATCACATAGTAACTTATAAGTACACCTATGACAAACAAACCATATACCGCAATACCCACAACCTTGGAATACTTACGCTCATTTTCGTACAGGGCAGGTGAGATAAACCGAAACAACTCCACGACTATATAGGGAGATACAGCCAACAACGCCAAGTATATCGAGGTGGACAAGTGAGTCATGAACTGACTGGATAGTTCTGTTGCTATCAAATTTACACTGTACTCCTCGAACACGAAATTCCATCCTATCATTTCGCATAACCTCTCTATCCATTGGTAAAGAACAAAGTCGTGTTTACTGGGAGCCAATAGCATCTGAAATGTCCAATCCTTGAAACAAAAGATTAGAATGCCCACACATGCGGTCAAGCCCAATATACGGAAGAGCATCTTGCGCAAAACCTCAAGATGCCCTCCGAATGTCAGTTTTTCTTCTTCCTTCATTCTTTAGGAGTATTATCTTCTTTTACCTCTGCTGATTCAGATTGCTCCTCCATTTTATCTTCTTCTGGAGCCGGGGCTACTACCTCATTCATTCCCTCCTTGAAGTTTCTTACGCCTTGTCCGAGTCCACGCATCATTTCTGGCAGTTTCTTACCTCCGAAAAGCAGCAATGCAATACCACCAATCAGCAACAGTTCGGTAGTGCCAATCATCAAAGGTATCATTGTGCACCTCCTTCCACAAGAAATATCTCACAAGTGTCAAAATTTATCTCCCAGTTTCCATTAGGAGTACTCTCCCATTGATACTTCTGGGCCATACGATCCCACCATCCTTGAAACTTTGCGCCTGTCTCGCCCATATCCTTTACGAGTTTCTCATATAAGGCATCATTCTCGGCTGTCAATATCATTGCCAACTCATTCAATCCATTTTTACGTTCAAACAACGATTGAATTTCATTTTTCTCCTGCTCTGTAACAGAGCCTATAACTTTCTTTTCCATATTTATATCTTACTAGTTTACCATTCTTCCCTTACATCAAACGGATCAAGATATGAAATCTCTTTAATATCCATCTCAGGCAAGAATGCGCCATGCTTTCTTATTGCCAACAGTAGTTCACGACTTGCATTACGTTCCAGATGCGCCACCACGCACTGTTCATGACTTGGAGTATTCACCTCGTATGTCATCTTGCGATTGAGCCAAACACAACGTTTACACTGGTATGCATCACAATTACGACACAATGGAGCGTGAGACAATTTATACAATTGAGGATTTTTAATATCTAAGCCATTCTCCAAATCGCCTATTGTGAACTTTGACTTGCCGAGCCCATAGTCTTCCTCTGCCAAGTAAAATGCAGGACAAACGTAGAACTTTCCATCAGGAGCAAGTGTAATGCTTTCCCAGCCTGCATTACAGTTGTTCATCTTCTCCAACATCATGCGATCGGTCAACAGATTCAACTGTGGTGACTTACCTTGCAAGTAGAGTGTTTCTACTTTCTCAGATAATACTGATAAAATCTTTTTATAAAAAACGAAATCATTATCATCAAAAGTATCAATATCTGTAATTATTACATTCAAACGAGATGTCTTTGATAACATTCCTGCTATCTGTATATAATTACCGAAGAACTCTTCTTTTTTAGTACGAAGTACATAAACAACATCGAAATTAAATACACCTTCATGAAAATGTTTCCATTCATCAAAAACTACCACATGGGCGTTAGTACACAAAACAGTATCTTCACACAACGACGATATTATATCGCAATGATCTATTGTACGAATAGTGTCTTTATAATCTTGTGGCAACTCATAATCAGGATAAACAAACTGAATCATCAGATTCTCTTTCATGGCAAACAGGATTCCCGCTTTCAAGTCATCCAATCCAATGAGTCTATGTGTTTCGCTTTTATTCTCATAGTGACAATACGATACACTCGTATCATCCAATTGTATAACTAAGTATTGTAGCATAGTGTCAGCAAATTACATCATTTGACTTCCGTTTGTTCTTCTCATATTCTTCGCGTTCACCCTCCAACTCCAATTTGCGGTATAGCTTGTTCCAATAGTAGTTGTTCGCACGCACACGTGCCTTGTGCATCTTACAAGTGGAAATCGCACGTTGATAGATTGTTGGAGTATCAGCTGCATCATAGTTTTCTCCTTGACACCAAGCACATCCCTCAGCCACTTCACAGTCTATACACTCTTGTGTACTTTGCGTACAACGATCAAGAGTTAGGAAAGAACGTAATTTGTTTTTATCAATACCATCATGTACATTACCAATAATCCATGCCTTTTTATCACGAAGAGAATATTGTGCGAATCTAGTACAAGGATAAAAATAACCCGCTGCATCTATTGAAAGCATACGTCCAGCTCCGCACCAATTTTGGTTCTGTAACCTACAATCAAGTGGTTTCCCTATATCTTCTACAAAGAAAGAACAGGCATACTCTTGATAGAAACCTCTTTCTATGATTGCATCAGCCAATTTCATTAATTCCTCTTCAAATATTATTTCATCCCCATCTTGCCAAACATTTTCAAACACTACATTGATATTAACTTCGTGAATACCAAGTGAATAAAGATGTAGTACGCTTTCGCTTATATAAGGAATATCTGCACTACTTATAGTAACTTTGGTTCCTGCATTAGGGAATTGCTTCAACCATAAAGGTATATTTTTTAAGACATCTAAGTACGAACCGTGCTCTTTCCCATCTACACTATACCTATATATACGATTCAAATTGTGTTTTGTTTCTGTTCCGTCAATAGTAATGCCAATACTGAGATGCTCCCTGTTCTTCTTAATGAATTGCTGCACCTTAGCTGTATGATAGTTTATACCATTAGTCGAAAAAGAAAACCTATACGAATTGAACCAATGATGATTACGTCTGTACATTTCGATTTTTAGATAATCACAGATTCGATCTATTAAGTCAATTTCCAGAAAAGGTTCTCCTCCGATAAAATCCCAAATAACACTCTTTTCTGTAAACTCCTGATCCAAGATATAGTCTATGGCTGCTTTGGCTATATCCCACGACATGCGTTCTTGGGAGTTTTTACCTACCAAATAACAGTATTTACATGCAAGCTGGCAATCTTTTGTGACTATAAAAGTAATATTTTTAGCCGTACCATCTTCCCATGTGTCTATTTCATTGTATATCTTTGACATTACACTATAAGTTATAATGCAGGTATGCACTTTTGAGCATAGAAAAAGAACATACCTGCTTCCTTTTAATACTTGTTCTTTCCTTTACATAAAGAGCGACAAGAACTACCGCCACATTGAGTTTTACAAGTACCTTTACAGCCATTACTACAATTTCCAGTACAATTATTTTGGCAGGCTGCCCCACAAACGCCTGAACATTTACCCGAGCAGCCATTTTTACATCCAGATGGTATTTCTGGATAATCCTCTTCAATTTCACAAGAAGTCAAAATTGAAGGTAGTGTTACTATTGCCAAAGCAGGCAATACCATAGAAATTGAACGTTTGAAGAAGTTTCTTCTCGAAATAATATTTTCCTTTTCCATAGCAGTATTATTTTTGTTTACTTAAATAAAATCCCAATTTAGCAAAGAAGGTTGTAGAACCGTCTCCGTTTCCTAAATTCTGTATACCCAATGAAAAATTCATTTTTTTATATTTGATACCAGGCCCTACCTGAGTTAGCAGCTCTACAGTTCCCCCTTTTAGATTTACAAGAGGAATAGAGGCTCCAATAGCACAATCTAAAAAAACGGAGAGTTTATCACTGACGGGCCATGCAGGATTAACTGAGATATACGGATTCATTAAAAAACGCATACCTTGACCACGATAATAATGTGTAAGCATCACGCCATCTATACCTACTCCAACATCGCCATATCTACCAAACGCAACACCATGTACTGTACCCAACATGACACGTCCCAAATAAGTATCGTAACCATACACCTTGGATGTTGATCCGTAACTTGTGTGTATTTCTCCTACATAATGAGGTTTCAAACCATTTTGCGCATAGACTTGGGCAAAAGAAAGTGAAAATGCAGTCAATAAAACTGCGAAAAACATTTTAGTTGATAATTTGATATTCATATTTTTTCATTTTTACCGATTCAACACATTCTGATATAATCGTTTACGGCTATTCTATTCATAGAAATACAGAACTATATAAATAAGTATGTATTTGTTCTTTAAATCATCAGTTGGAACAGCCGAAGATATCATAACTGAGTTATTACATCATTCATGATGAAAGGAAGTCCGTTAGGATAATTGATGAAAAATAGGCAAAGCATCTCTAACTGCTCTTTTGAAGAACTCATATTTATACAGAAGTTCTTCGTTCTTTTTGTTTCTGTCCATAGTAACTAAAATTTGTGTAGCCTATAGACTCCCCTGATTCAGCAATACATTATTTAAAAAGAAAAAGCGCGGGAATCTGTACTGTCACTCGTCCCACACTTCGAGGCCTTCGCATTGCCCTGTATCGTAAAACGAGCAACGCCGAAGCCCACGCCGATATGTAAATACATCCAAACTGCATCTGCACTAACGTGCAAATACGATGATTGTTCGGTATAACATACCCATGAGCATCTACCGTTGCTTTGTCTTAACGATACATTGAAAGTTGCGAAGTTTCGAAGTGTTAAGAACAAAGCGCTAAGTAAACGCTTTTCCATTATGTCTGTCCCCACCCAACCGCCTTCAATTATACAAACAACCAAAGGCATCGGACGTGAACAATGCAAAATTACAACTTAATTCTGAATTAGCAACAATGGACTCATATTATTTTTAATGTTTTAGAGCATAACACGCTTTTCGTGTGCGATAACGATGAGACAGCCTTTGGCTGTACGATAACGAAAACTAAGCAGCAGAGCTGCAGGTTAGTCATCGCGATGCGATGGGTTAATAGCAACTGCGTTGCTGGTTAAAGGTTAAGGGGGAGCAACAACGGTTGCAACGTTGACGAAATAGTGTTTTCCTGTTTTAGACTAAGGTATCGGTTTTAAGCTATAACATGCTGTATATATTACGTTTATCCACCGACACCCCCGTTGAGGGGTGTCGGTGGCTCTTCGTCTGCGACCGATACCCCGCAACGTGAAGTGACCCCAAGAGTTTGGACAAAAAACTTTAGGGTTTTCTTTATGAACAAAAAACACGATTATGCAGCATTGCTCAAGTATATGAGAATGCTCGAAGAAGGTTATTCCTTTATTCACATTTCTGACAAGTATGGCATTAGCGAGAAGCGGTTGAAATACTTA
>SUXS01000012.1 GCA_015060865.1 Bacteroidales bacterium
CGTTACATCGTTATCGCAATCTGTTCCGTGTATGGAATACAGACCATGTTTGGAACGAAATAGATGATAAATCATTCCTTCGAAATCTTGGTGGATACATTGTGAACCGGGAAGAAGGAAAAGAAGGGTTATCACTGGCTGGATTGATGATGTTCGGTAAGGGACTACCTATCAGGGAACGCTTTGGCAACTTCCGTATGGACTATCTGAATTTCTGCAATCTTATTGGAGAAGAACGTTATAGTGATCGCCTTACCTACGACGGACGTTGGGAGAATAACCTTTATCAGTTCTTCAGTATAGTATTGCCTAAAATGACATTTGACCTTCCAAGACCTTTCCGCATGGAGGGTATGCAACGAGTAGATGACACCCCACAACATAAGGCTGTCCGTGAAGCTTTCACGAATGCTATCATCCATGCTGATTTAATGATGGATGCTGGTATCTTGCGAATTGAAAAGCATGACGACAAACTTTGCTTCCGTAATCCTGGGTTATTGCGTTTGCCATTGGAGCAGATTTATGAAGGTGGTAATTCAAAAGCTCGTAACCCACGTATTCAAAACATGCTCCGCATGGTGGGATTCGGAGAAAACATTGGTTCCGGCTTCCCTCAAATCATTGCAGCATGGAAAGAAACCAAATGGGGCGAACCTGAGCTGAAGAATAAGATTGAATTGGATGAGGTGGAATTGATATTACCTTTAGGTCAGGAACAAAGCGGCAATTCTTTTAGGTCAAATAATGACCGAAAAGATGACCAAAAGGAACTAACTGAACGTCAAGAGATTATCATTAACTTGATAAAAGAGAACGACCGAATTACCATTGCTGATATGACCGAAAAGGTTAAAGTGTCGGAGAAAACTATTCGACGAGAACTTTCTGCTCTTTACGAAAAAGGAATCTTGAAACGTGAAGGTGGACGCAAAGATGGTAGATGGATTATAACAAAAATAAAACTCATTTAACATATACTATTTCACAAATTTCAAAAATAAATATTTGGAAATAACTATAACACTTTCACTATCATCATCAGACTTTATAACATAAAAGAAAAAAATAGTTTACTCTTAAAAATGTAAGAATGAGCATGAGTTCAAATATTGATATAAAGAAGACAAAAAAAATACTACTGCTGATAAAAGATACATCTATCTCCAAAATCACAGTTTTAAAAAAGACTCTTCAGTCTTGTAATTATCATGAACTTGAGTATTTATATGAAAAAACGCCCAATATATATAAAGGATTATTTTCATTATCGTATTTGAAAAGAAAAGATTATTCACAGCTATTCAAAAATAACATTCAGCCTGATTCCGAAATAATAGATTATATCGGAAAAATTACGTTCGTTCTAAAACATCATTATAAAGATATTAATTCATATATAGAAAAAAGATTCAATATTGATAGGTTGGTTCTATCAGGCGAATATGAGAAGGCTAATTTATTGATTGATTCTATTAATAAGGAAATAAGTTATTCATATTGGGCTGCAGCATATAGAATTAAAATAGATAGAATACATAAAGGCAATAAGACCGCTGTAGAAACCCATAACAATATATTCTATAAAAATGACCATTATCTATTTAGAAAATATTGCAATGCAGCATATTATACTAGTTCTTTAGATTTTTCAGAAGAGATATATGATAAAGTTTATTTTAGTGAAGATGATGATTTTTTTAAAAAAATAAACAATATTATTAAATCACATTTTTTTGCATTTGAAGGTATTGGAGAAGGGAGTTGGGTGAATGCAGATATGAGTTCATCCATAATTGATTTGTATAATCATTTCTTAAATATACTTTCGACATTGTCTAAAGAAACAATCTCAAAAAATGAATTTAGAGAATATATGAAAATTATCTCTGAGATAATAGATGAACCATACATATTTAAACTCTGCAATTTATGGGGTATTATAACTAAAAAAATATATAATTCAAATGACAACCGTATAGCAATATTGAATTCATATTTTGCTCAAGATTATCAAAAAGTTATTGATTTATCTATTGATTATCTATCTCTAAATGAGTCAGATGTAGAAATTTTCATAACTTACACAAAGAGTCTTATCCTATTAGGAAAAAAAACTCTAGAATATAATAATGACGGAACTCTTCTTGAAAAAATAAAATATCATATAACAAAGGTTTTTGAACAAGATAAAGAAAAAGTATATCATTTACGAAAATTAATGGGAATATGCAGAGCATTTTATCATATACCAGAAATAAGATATCTATTTTCCATATTAAAAGGGATTGAGTCAAATGACATCCTCAACATGTGGTCAAATTGTTGGAAATATTCCCAATATCAGAATATTTATGACATAGTCTATTATGACAAAAGAGAAGAAAAAATAAACTATTTGCTTTCGATAGGAATTAATGAACTTGAAATACAAAACCTGAATACGGAAACTGCAATTGGAAAAGATTGTTTTGAGCTGTCTTTAGGCTTTAACAGCAATGGTTCAAAAGTGTCTTTGCTATCCGAAAAACTTACAGAAAAAAGTTTAATCCCTTATTTAAACGATGCAGCTGTAAGATATTGTTTTGAATCCTATATACAAAGTAATGACACTAATAATGCTGTTTCTTTTTATGTCAATTATATTCTTTATAATGAATCTTTAACATTTAAGCCCAAAGACTCACACATAAAAATAATACTTGAAGAATATGATAACCTAATAGACATTGACGCCTTGGATTTTGCTATATTCATGTATTTTGTCAATGTTGATGATGACACATTATATTTAGCATATAAGAAATCACTAAAAATACTTGGTGTAGAAAGAGCATCAGAAATCAAAATCGAAGGGAAAAAGAAAATAGATTTTTTCCTTTCGCATATTGCTACTCCCAAAATTATAACACTTCACGTACTAAAATTCAAATCTGTAGAACAAGTTTTACAAGAAAGGTTAAAGATATGTACAAATTTGAATAATTATTATGATAAAAAACAATTTACAGACGAGATAGCAGGTATAGTAAGAGATTTAAAGATGCTTGAGTTAAACAACAAGATTGATGATAATAAAATCTATGTTGATGTTCAATCAATAAAAGAATCCGAATTGACAGAAGCAAAAGCAATATATAAGATGTATGAGCAATCAGCATTAGATGAAAATGTACTACAAGATACTATAGGTCAGATTGTAGAGTCTTTAAAAATGTTAGGCATGAGCATTGACATTCTAGTCACAAGTCATGATAAAAATTCTGATAAATTAGAATATCAATATGAGACATTAAAACGTATGTTTATTTATGTTCGTGACCAATTTTTGTTTAATCCGAAATCAGGTCTCGACAATTATTTAAGTACTCGAATAAGACATGGCACATTAATTAATCAATTAAGAAATCATTATGAAATAGACAATTTAATTACGAATATTACCAATGGTAAATATATTAGCAATAAATATTGGTTAGATTACATGTCTAATGTATCTAACTCATCAACTTTAAGTACATGTGACAATTTCTTTAAAAAGTTTGCAGAGAATACTGATAATTTAATTTTTGAAATAAAAGAAGAATATGTTCAAGTAAGTACAGAATCTAATAAAACAAAAATAAATGCATGTTTTAATTATAATATAGAATATTTCAGTCCTGAAATAAAAAAGTTACAAAAAAGGACTGAACTTAACTCTTATGATGCTATGCTTTCAGAAATGATTAATTTATTATGGAGTCATACGGATAAATGCTTAGAAGATGTCAAGAATAAGCTTCAAGAAACTAAACAAAAAATGCTAGATCAATTACATGATTTGGAAAAGAATATCATTACCATAACAAACTTACCAAATCAAGTAAAAAATATGTTTCATGATACAATTGTTAAGTGCTCAGGTGAAATACAAGATGATATTCAAGTTGTTACTCGTTGGTTTAATAGAGGAAGTTCCGTCAATTTTGATTTTACAATACAGCAAGTCATAGATACCTGTATTAGCTATATAAATAATAATAGTAAATATACATTAAAGACAAAAATTGAATGTCAAAGTACAACAAGTATACAAGGTAAATATTTTAGCACTCTTTATGATATGTTCCATGATATAATGAATAATGTTATGTATTATGAAAGAAATAAAGGATTACATAATACTTGCTCTATAGAAGTATTGGAAATTAATAATATACTTAATATTCGAGTAAGCAACCCTATTGATATTAGTGAAGAAGGTACCATTAAAAATAAAGTAAAGGAAATAAACAATAATCTTGAAACGCTTCTTAGAGGAGGTAAATCTAGAGTTGAAGGTAATTCTGGTTGTATTAAGATATTCAACGCAGTTCATAATCATTTAGGATCAAATAAGAATGATTATATTAACTCTGTCGAGAACGGTAATTTTATAGTAAAAATTTATATTGATTTAATAGCATTAAAAGCATGAATATTTTAATAGTTGAAGATGATGATAAGAAAAGAGGAAGTGTACTATCTTATCTTCATCAGGAATTTGATGGATTAAAAATAGATGAAGGTTACTCAGTTGAAAGTGGGGTGCAGAAAGCTGTTGACAACCAATATGATTTAATCATTTTGGATATGACTATACCCAATTTTGATAAGACAGATGGCAAAAACGGTGGAAATTCATATAAAAATGGTGGAGAAATCATTGTAAGAGAATTAATAGATGAAGACATAGAATTTAGGTGTATGGTTCTTACCCAATATGAAACTTTTAACAACGAAACAATAGACCAAATAAGTAACCGCATTAAACAAAAATGTGGAAACAATTATCTTGGATATGTAAAATATAGTACGCTTAATAATGAATGGAAAGATCAAATAAAAAAAATAATTGCATATGTTAAGAATATTATTGATTGATGATGCTCATGAGAAAATAAAGAGATATTTAGAGCTATTAGGTGAATATACAGAAATTTCACTAGATTTAATTGACACTGCGGCTTCTATAGAAGAAGCTCAAACGAAATTGTCATCCAAACAATACGATCTTGCAATTCTAGATTTGTATTTACCATTAAGATATGGTGACGATCCAAACCCGGAGAATGCAATACGATTATTAAAAGAATTACAAGATGAAACAGAATTAAAAATGCCATATAACATTGTAGGTATAACAAGATGGAAAGATGCAGACCCCAAGTATAAAGAGTTCTTTGATTCATTGTTACTTGCTTATATCGTGTATGAAGATGGAAAGGAAGATTGGAAGAAAAAATTGAGAAATAAAGTAGATTTTCTATTAAAAGCTCAAAGAAGTGTCCAGCTACAAGACTTTTATAATTATGATGTAGCTATTATAAATGCATTACAAACCGAAAATCTGCACATATTGAGAGTATTCGGTAAAGAAGGATGGAATGAAGAAAGAATTCCGGCTGATATGTCAACAACATATTATACAAAAACGATAAAATTAAAAAATGAGAAAACCATACGTATTGTTACTTGCTATGCACTACAAATGGCTAGCACAGCATCTGCTGTACTAGCTACTAAACTTATTTATAATTTCAGACCTAAATACCTTTTTATGACCGGCATTGCTGCAGGTGTTGATAGAGAAGAAGTTCATCTTGGAGACATATTAGTGGCTAGTAAAGTCTGGGATGGAGCTAGTGGAAAGATAAAAACTAATGGTGAAGGAATTGATTTATTTATGCCTGATTTCCACGAACTACCTCTTGATACAGATATGCAAGCTATTATAAAACGATTATCTGTTAATAAGACATTACTCAACAGTATCGAAGAGTCATATGAAAATGCAAAGCCTCAGTCAAGACTAAATTTACACTTAGGTCCTATTGCTTCTGTTCCTGCTGTTTTGTCAAGTAGCCAAGAAGTTCAAAAAATTAAAGAACATTGTCGTAAACTACTAGGAGTAGAAATGGAAGGTTATGGTGTTTTTTATGCTGCACATAACACTGCAAGACCAAGACCTAAATATGTTGTCTTAATCAAATCAGTATCAGATTATGCGGATCCTGACAAATCTGACAACTATCAAGATTATTGTATGCATACCTCAGCAATGCTTGCAAAACATTTAATTGAAGAAGAACTAATGTATTAAGATAACCGGTCATAAAGCCTCACGACTGAAACAACAGCCTTATATAATGTACAAACATAAAAATTATAACTTTATAACAAAGAAATATAAATAAACGAATAAACAGAAAACTCATAAACATTAAGATTGTCTAGAACATCTTCAAATGTATTTAGATACATTAATTATTTCATATCTGTACCATAAAGAATGAAAGTTTCTAATAATCAACAGTGTTTATTTTCGAGGAAGTGAAGTAATCCACATCGTCAGATAAACAGAAGAATAGCGTGTAGCTCACTGAGAGTTGCACGCTATTTCTTTTTACTGAAATTTATAAATGGATATTACCGATTGAGCACGAGAGCGAGCACCTCGCTCATCCGCTCGGCAGGGATATGGTCTATGTCCACCAGGCTCAGCCCCGTAAGCGCCACGATGTGCTGTTGCCGTCTGCCGCCCTCGAAGAGGGCAGCCACGCCAAAGCTCGTCATCATCTTCTTGTATCTGCTGGCACCCTGATTGTCGCCCGTGGAGCGGGCATAGCGGTGCTTCTCGGTAAGGTCGCGCACCGACTGGTCCGTGCGCATCATCGTCACCAGCTCCTCGAGGGTGACAGGTCGCGGCTGCGTATCGTGCACACCGCGGAAAAGGCTTAATTGTTGCATTGGTTTATTTGTTTAGTGTGTAGAGTGTAGTGTTTAGCGCCAAAAGCTAACAGCTTACGAAAAAAAACAAAAGCTTCAGCTTTTCTGCATCACCCTTTATACCTTGCAAAGTAACCCAATCTGCCGTACGCAACCAAGAAAATAACCCGCGGGTTACAAATGGGTTATAAATTGAGTGAAGATTTGGAGGTATCAAAAACAATTCCTATATTTGCAACGTAATAATGATAAAATGTAGAGACTTATGCCTGAAGTATTCCGATTTTTTGGTTTCTCATTCTTCTTTTATAGCAGGGAGCACGAGCCCATCCATGTACATGTGGAGGGGAATGGCGGAATGGCCAAGTATGACTGGGATGGCAACGAGTTTGTGCTGCGGGAGAAGATGAACATCAAAGCCAACGACATGAAAAAGATAAAGGCCGTCATCGATGAAAATGCCGACCTTATCATAAAGCACTGGAACACCCACTTTAACCATTAAGAATCTATGAAGATAACAGAAATATGGTTCACTGCCGACCACATATATGGCAGAGATGAGGAGGGTAAGGAATACCGTCAGTCGCTCCTTTGGTATCCCAAGTTACGTGCTGCATCCGATGCCGAGCGTGCAGAATACACTTTCGGCTTTGGAGGCATACACTGGCGTGGACTTGACGAGGATATCAGTTTCGAAAGTTTTGCCTACGAGGACAGCGAGCCGTCTCCCATGCAACGCTTCTTCCTTACCCACAAGGAAATCAATGTGGCTGAGATGGCCCGACTTATCGGCATTAACCCCACGCTGTTGCGTAACTATATCAACGGATTCAAGAAACCCTCCCCCGAACGCGAGAAGGAAATCCTCACATACATCCACAAGTTGGGTCGCGAGATGATGGCCGCCAGCTTCTAACCACCCACCATCTTCCCCATCCACTCCACCGTCTCCCTCATCAGCCGGAAGCGTTCGGGTGAGCCGTGGTAGAGTGCATCGTAGCGCCAGTCACAGACGGGCTCCATGTAGCGTGTCTGCGACAGCTGTTTCATCGTGCTCTCCGTACATGGCACGCGCAGCCCTTCGGGGAAGAGCTGCGCGATACAGGCCACAAATTCGCGGTACCCGTCAGGGAAGCCGCACTGCCGCACCAATACATGATATACCGCCCACCACTGGTACCTGTGCCGCATCAGGTAGCGCCCGTCGGGGGCTTTGCACTCCATTAGCCTTTCCAACGAAGACGATAACGTTGACGTTAAAGACTTCGTCTTAGACTCTTGGCTGCTCTCGCTGAGAAATCGCAACCTTGCTTGCATTTCGCTCGTTTGCGCAAGCGCTGACTGCCTACACAGCGGAACCAAGTTATCGTTAACTTCATCGTTGATTTTCCACAACGGGAAAATCTTTTCTTCAATTTTTTTTCACTCTGCCACACAGCAGTGCCAGTTCATGTTCCAACGCATCTACGCGCTGAATCAAATCTTTGATTTGTTGTTTCATAAACATTAAGAATAAATAAGAATCCCCGCACTTCTAATGTGTGGGGATTCGGTCTTGTCCTTGTTAATCGTTAGAAGAGCATCTTCTCTCCATTGACTCATCTTTTGTTAGCGACTCACGAGGCGCAATCTTCATCTGCGCACTCGTGACCAATCGCTAAAGATTTCGTCGATGGTAAAAGGTCATTTTACAATAACCTTCTTACCATTCACGATATAGATACCCCTCTTGAGGTTCTCTGTATCCGTCACCTTACGGCCGCTGAGGTCGTAAATTGTCAATTGTGAATTGTCAATTGTCAATTGAAGAACGTCACTTTCGATATTGGCCGTGTAGGTCACATCGTGGGCAGGCATGGTGTCGTAGGTGTCACCTATCCATCCGAGGAACTCATCACCTTCTGTCGTAGGCTCGTATACATACTCGGGGATAGTCTCTCCATAGGCTACTTCGGCTGTGTGTACCAGTTCATCGCCTACGTAGTAGTACACCTTATAGATGTTGACGGTATATGTACCACTGATGGTCACATCACTTGCAGGCATGGTCTCAGGCACATCGCTCCATCCGCTGAAGGTGTAGCCCTCCTTGACGGGCTCGGCAATCGGCGTGATGGCTGCTCCGTACTCGATGCTGTCGGTAGCGTATACCTCACCATCGACAATGTAGGTGAGTGCGTAGGTGAGCTTGCGATACTCCACGTAGAGCGTGCTGTCGGCACTAACCTCTGTCAACTCTTCGCCATCAAGGGAGGTTTTCCAGATGGTTTGGTGGCCTTCGACGTCCTCGAATTGTGGTAGTGCACCATTGGTGTAGAGTGAATCGACATCCGCTGATAGGTTGGTGGTGTAGGTAATCTTGTATACACGCTCGCCGCCGAGCACGGGGTGGGTATCGGTACCTATCTTCTGGCCGAAAGCTTCGCCCAACAGGTAGGCCACTTCGCCCAACAGCATTTGTTCGTCAGTCACGGTGGTTTGTCCTTCGAAGATGTCGTATTCCTGTGTGGCAAAGAGGTTCAGGGCTTTGTCCTTCGCTGTAGTGCCACCGATGCAGGCTGCTACCTTATTTCCGGTAATCGTGCCCAGACTGAATACATTCTCGATGACGGCGCTCTTATGGTTGTATCCAGCCACACCGGCACAGTTGGTCGTACCCGTGATGTCGCCCAAGTTATAGGAGTTGGTGAGCGTAGAGGTGGCCTGTGATACGGAGCCCGTGATGCCGCCCACGTATGTCGATGTGCCTATGACTTTGGCCTTGTTGGCGCAGCGGTCT
Organism: Bacteroidales bacterium; assembly: GCA_015060865.1. Lineage (GTDB taxonomy): Bacteria > Bacteroidota > Bacteroidia > Bacteroidales > Bacteroidaceae > UBA1189. Next base: position 9,533 of record SUXS01000012.1, read on the forward strand.
ACGGTTGCCTTTGGACCCATAAAGGCTACGACACCTGCTACATATTGCTTGGCATTGACCTCGCCACTGACGGTGATGCCGCTGATGTGGCTGTTCGTCGTGTAGCCGAAGAGTGCCTGATAGGTAAGGGTGTTGTTGATGTAGAGTCCGTCGATGGTGTGTCCGTCGCCAGCGAAGGTGCCTTGGTAGGCTGTGTTTGACTTGCTGCCACCGATAGGTGTCCAGTCGTGGCCGCAGAGGTCGATGTCGCTCACGAGTTTGGCCGATAACTTATAGTCACCGCCATTGACCTTGGCGGCAAACCATGCCAGCTCGGCACCGCTGCTAATCTGATACACATCGTCCTTAAGCTCGGGCTCGGTGAGGGTGGTGCCATCCCATCCGTTCGCGCCAGCCTTGACCATCTCTACGATGCAGGTCTGCTCGCCCTCGGCACCGTCGGTAATGGTCAGTTCGGTACGGAAACAGCGGTAGCCAGGCTTGGAGGCTTTGACCAGATAGGTGCCGTAGGTGGCGGTATATATGCCCTCAGCGTTGGGGCGCAGTGTATCGGCCTCATGAGTGATGGTGTATTCGACGCTGTCTACATTGGATTGCAGGTTGAGCACGAACATCTTCATCGGTGAGATGGGTATACGCACCTCGGGCAATTGGCCGAAATAGGTCTTGTGGGCAACGGCGGTAAAGTTTGGCGAACGACCTAAGTTCTTGTTTATATTGCGATGGGCACCAATAGGGTCACCGAAGCCGTTTACCTGTATTACACCTTGGTCCATAACCAATGCCTCTGAGGCTGATGCATCGTAGTCTGCAGGGATGTCTATCGTGACAGCCTGAGCCGAGGGTGCTGAGCCGAAGGTGTATTGGCCTGCACCGAGAATGAGCGAAGAGCCGTTGGGGATGTTGTTGTAGGTCACATAAGCCGACATGTTGTATATACCTGCCAGCTTGTTGGCAGGGTGATGCAGTCCGCTGTACTGAATCTTTACCTTGTCGCCAGGCTGGAAGATGGTACTTCCTTCACGACTCGCGTTGGTAATCTCGCGATGGCAGGGCTTGGCCGTCAAGACCTGATAAATAGAGTTGCCACCAGCATCGGTCATCTTGACAATCTGTCGTCCCTCCTTCAGCAACAGGGTGTATGAGCCGTCTTCATTCTTGCAGACTCCCTCCGTACCGAATCCGTGGTAGGTAGCCATCTGCTCACCGATGGTGGGGTATGCGATCTCGATACGGTCGACGCCCTCAGGGGTGAAGGTGTAGGTAGCACCCTCTTCAGTATCGAGGTAATAGAACACGTCGTGCTCGGCATCGACATACTTGCCTGCAGTCTTCAGGGCTCCCTCGTTGTAGTCCTCATTGATGAACATGTTGGGTTGCATGGTAGTGGCATCGTCGCCTACAGAAACCACATAGGCTGCTGTGTTCTCGGGCCAGATGGCGCCCCAGTACTCACCGCCCATATAGGGGGTCTTGGTGAGCGAGTCGGCCTTGGCGTTGTACTTATAGTAGTTCAGTGCTATAGCATCATAGGTAACCAGGACGATAGCCGTACCCTTGCCTACAGCCTTGATGGTAGACCATGTTTCTGTAGTGGAGTGTGCATTGTCGATCTCGATGACATCGGTGCTGGGGTTTCCATCAAGGTCGATGATGGTGTAGTGAAAGTCGGGTTCGGTGAAGTAGTTGGCCGTCTGTGTGTCGGTCAGCTGCCACGAACGCATGGCGAGTGCGTCATAGGTGTCGCCAACCTTCAGTTGCAGGTGTCCACGCTCGTTGATGTTGACAAAGATATTGCCCGTCTCGTATCCACCGTTCCAGTTCACATCATGCTTTATGGTTTTGGGACCGAAAGCCTCGTAGCTGCTGGCAGAGAACTTCAGGTATGAGTTCTCTCCTGCGTCTATATCCATAGTGAAATATCCACCTTGGGTGAGTCCACCCGATTTCCATGTGCGGAAGTTATAGACCTGATTGTCGGCCAAACGATAATATACCTTTTTACTGTTTCCGTCAACCTCAGTCTTTGAAGGTTCAACCTTAGCGAAGTTCGTAAAGTGGCTGAACTTCTTTCCTATAAACAGTTCAGCATCGGCGGGTAGGGTTACAATGTATTCGCCACCCATCGGTATGGCACCGCTTACGGTTATGCCTGCAGTCAAGGTTCCGCTTCGCTCGTTGGTCATATACCCTTCGGCCTGACGCTCTTCGCTGGGGATAAGCGATACATAATAACTGTTCCCATTGAGTGCCAAGAAAGTTTTGCGGCCAGCTGTGACGCTGTTGCCCAGTGTCACCACCATTCTTTCGCCCTCGCGGGAAGATACATCTACAGAGATGGTGTAGTCCTTGTCGACCTCCCAATTGGTCTTGTCTTCGTGCTTGTTCGTCGCATAGACGGTGTTGGTCAAGATTGAGAATTCTTGCTGCACGCTGTCTTCGCTCACATTCAGTTCGATAGTTCCATTTATCGTCGTGCTGTCTTTGGCCAAGGCTGTGAGCACATACACACCTTCGGGCACATCAAAGGTATACGTTTTGTTTACAGCCCCACCCACATCGATAGTGTCTCCTGTAGCCTTGTCTACAAGATTCATCCACGGTGAGGTGGAATTCATTTTCACAATCACATTGGCCGACTGTATACTCATACAGCATGTAATCACTGCGGCCAAACTCAAAAGTAACTTTTTCATTTTTTTCTAGTTTGTTAAAAGATGGTTAATATTTAATGTTTGTATATCTTCTTTCCATTGTCTATATAGATGCCTCGTGTGGAGAGTCCGTCCATGCGCACTCCTCGCATGTCATATATCCCGTAGGAGGTGGTAGGCTTGGCATCATTGGTGGCAGACTCTATTCCTGTGAACTCCATGCCATCGGGCGGTAGCGCCAGGAAGTGTGCCGGATTGATATATACCTTGTGTCTGCCGAGGAAGACCCCTTCGGGCGACCACTGTATCAATGCACCAGCTGCAGCAAAGGAGCCGGCATCGGTGGCATAGATATATCCAGTGTAGGGGTTGACATACACTCCATAAGGCATACCCAACTCCATCAGGTCGTCGAGCATCGTGCCAGGCAAGGACTCTTCCACTCCGCCTGCTCCTTCGGTAGCCAGCACCTCGCGAGGGTCGATGACTACGTAGTTGAACTTATACTCGCTGGTGTAATAGGAGAACCGTGCACCGATAGCCAAGAATTTGCCGTCGAGCATGGTGCAACTATAGGTAGAGGCATACTCCAGTACGACAAAGCAGTCATCGCTGCCAGCCAAAGCCGCCTCACAGTCAAAGATGACTGTGGCAGCAGGAATATCGTAATAGTCGCCAGGGGAGTTGATGCACAGGTACTGGTCCGACTGCGACAGCTTGCCATAGAGGTTTATCTGGCCCGTGTCGACATCCCTCACCAGCTGCATAGTCTCGGCATCGATGATGCTCACGGTCGTTTCATACTCATGGTCTTCCTGAAACGCATAGCCGCCCGTATTGGCCACGAAGAGATGTCCCTTGTAGTAAGCTATGCCCTCAGGCTCGTATCCCACTTCACAGGTGGCGACAACCTCGAACGTATGGATGTCAATCTTGGCCACATACCCCTTTGTAAACATTTCGTAGCCATTGATGGTGCCACACTCATGACCATAGGAAGATACATATACATATCTGCCGTCGGTGGCGAGTTTGCGGTTGTTAGGCACATCTTCTGTCTCGGCCACACGCTTCCCATCGGGTGATATGAATTGGATGATGTTGCTCCAGTTGATTGTTATGGCAATGAGGTCTTCGTTTATTTGGATGATGTCGTTGGGGGTGTCTCCAAGTTTTCGTTTGTTGGCGTCTCTGAACCACTGGTTGCTGACAATCTTTCCATCTTCGAAGTAGGAGATCTTGCCATTGTCGGACTGCCAGTTGCCTTCGTTCAGCAGGATGATACGCTCCTGGGCCTGTACGTTCAAGGCGATGGAGCAGAGGAGTGATAGAATCAGTTTTTTCATATTCCAAAGGATAATGTCAGTTTATAATTGCGCCCGGGCATAGGGTAGCGCGGTATGTGTTCGTATTGTATGTCGAGCAGGTCGCACACCTCAAGGCATACGCCCCACTGCGTCTTATCCATGGGGAGCGTGTAGGTCAGTTTCATGTCGATGTTGTGATAGGGCTTTAGCACATCTTCGGGGTCAGCATAGCTCCACATGCGTTCGCCCACATAGAGATAAGAGGTGGTAAACTGCAGGCTGCGCCAGCCGACGATGGCCGTGACTCCCGACGACAATGTGGGAGAATAGCAGATGGGCTTGTCATACGTATCCTCATCCTCAGGGTCGGTACGGTTCACGTCGCGTTGCCATGTCAGCGAACCTAGCAGTGAGAACTGCCAGTCATCCGTGTGGTAACGGCCCTGTGCTGTGGCGTTGAGTCCTCGGCAAAAAGTGTAGCCGTAGTTCATCATCGACCACGTATAGGTACCCTTCAGAGGAAGGCACACGATACGGTTCTCAATCTTGTTCTGATAGGCATCGGCCTGCACGGAGGCATTCCAATGCGGAGAATCGAAGTGGTACTCAACACCCAGATTGAGTTGCTTGGTATATTCGGGTTTCAGGTTTCGGTTGCCCACCTGAGTGTAGTAGAGGTCGTTGAGTGTGGGTGCACGGAAGATCTTCTTGTACCAGGCGCGAAGTGTCAGATCCTCCCACGTGTAGGCGGTAGAGACAGCCGGTGTCCAGCGCTCCAAGGGGTCGGCAGCTCCCACATGGGCAAAGGTGACATCGCGGTAATGCTGGTGTAGCAGCGAAGCTGCCGCCTGTAAACCTTGCCAGTTGACCTGTGCCGCCATCACCTGCTTCTGGTCGAGGCGGAACACATCGTCAAACTTCTTCAGGTCGGCCGCCAGCTTGCTGTAGCGCACATCGTAGCTTGCCGAGAGCGACAGCCACTGCCAGGGCGTGAACGCATAGCATAGTGCGCCGTAGCCATCCTGCTGGTAATAATGGTTGTCGACGCGAGCTGTATTCTGGTTTTCAGGATAGTCGGTACAGTAGCGCAGATACTCGTTGGTGTACTTGGCATTTACCTTCAGGTGGTGGTGCTCCGCGAATTGTGCTTGGTACGAGGTCTGTATGAAGAAGTCACGGTCCCACTCACGGCCCACGTTGACATACTTGTCGCTCAGCCGCCTCACGATGCCGCCCGGGCAACCACGCTCACTGTCGTAATAATAAATGTGCGAGGAGAATCCACCCTTGAACAAGGCTCCCTCGATGCGTCCGTAGCGAATGTCGCTGTTGGCACGACGTCCCACGGTATCTTCATACTCCGAATGATAGCGGAAGGGATAGTCGCCACGCGAGTCGGTCCACTCACCATCAATGAAGCCGCTCCAGCCCTTTCTCTCAAACTGGACATTCGCCTTCGCCATATAGGTAGTAAACGAAGCTCTACGCAACTGCACAGACAACGAATCCTGTGTGGGTCTCCGTGTGCGCAGATACACGGTAGCCCCCGATGCATACTCCGAGGCCGATTGGCAATGGTCGAGCTTGTTTGCGTTGTAGAGAGATACGCTCTCCATCGTCGACAAGGAGAACTTTCCCAGGTCCACAGTACCATTCTGTGCATTGGTGATGCGTATGCCATCCACATAGATACCCACATGCTGCGCACCGAGCGAACGCACGTTGACGGTTTTCAGTCCGCCCAGTCCACCATAATCCTTAATCTGCACCCCAGCGAAATACTTCAAGGCATCAGCCACCGATGTGTTGCTCAGTGCTTGTAGCTCCTCACCCTGCAAGGTTTGCGATGTAGCCATAGTGCGAGAGGGTTGTTTGGAGGTGATTGTCACCTCATCAAGAGCCTGTATGCTGTCGAGCGACAGTTGGGCACTGGCAGTCATCACTTGTGCCGCGAGCAAGAGCATCGCGGCGCACCGTATCACATGTTGTCGTGTCTTATACATATATATACCTTTATCTATCAAGCCATCTTTTTCAGTATGCTTGATACACAGGTATACATGTCAACTCACAAATGACAAACTATACGATGGGCCATCTATCGTCGCGTATTGGAAGATACAGCAGAGTACTCCTCATGCTATCCATGCCTCTTCCTTGCCAATAAATCGTGGATATGTGAAAACCCATGTCCGTCCATTCGATTCTTTCCGTAGACCTGCGTCAAGAATACTTTTTATTTGTCACGGCCGGTCTTCTGACTTATCCCGTTTATTGCGCCTTCCCAACAATGAAGTCAGTGGCTAAAGAGTGCAATAAACACACAGTTGCTAAGGGACTTACAGCAGCAGGTACTGTCCCGGATTCACACCGGATTCCCGTAAATCCAAGCCTTGGTAGAGGCCTGGAAACCGTTAACTGGCGACAAAGGTAGTGCAAGCCGAGTGAAAAAGCAAATTTATTTGCATTTTTCCGAGGCGCAGCCTAATTAAAAGCAGAGACAGCTGATTAAAGATACGAATAAGCGAGCGAGAAGTTAGTCCACTTTCCTCAAGGAATAAGGCCGGAGTGAGACACACGCGATTAATCAAGGTCAGGTGATAACGGGAAACATGGTTTATAACCGAAAAGGGGCGGACTACATCCGCCCCTTACTTGGGATATGCTTTTCACGCGATGGCAGGAGCATCGCAGGGAAGGGTGCGAAGAGCTACTCCTCCGCTGATGTATCGGGGACCTTCTTCACTATCACCTTGTCGATGCGGGGGCCGTCCATGTCTTTGCTCTCGGGTTAAGTGTTTCATCTTTACAACTGATTTCGGTAGGAGGTTTGACGGAGTAAAGTAAACACTTTTATCCCATTCAGTAGAGCAAGGGAGGGTATTTTCCTCTCTGCTCACTGAAATTATCTCAAACCGACAATTCCGTTGCATTTATTAGTTGAATTTGCGGTGGTTCGGCATTGAAGACAAGAAGTAAAAAGGACTATGTTTCCGGTTAGTTGAAGGGCGGGTCGGTTTTGCACTGGTCCACCCTTTTCTCTTTTGTCCTTATTTGATTACTTTGCGTGACTTGCCGTTTTCTACTATTATGTATACGCCGGGCTGTGTAGCGGAAGTCTTGCGTCCGCTGAGGTCGTATGTTCCGTCAGTTGCGGATGTTTTATCTGTGTGCTCAATGCAACCGATTGATGAGGGAAATTCCTTGCCAAGGTAACTTAGACGGAAGTTGTCTGCCACTGTCCACCCTGCTGTGCTTGTGGACTTCTTTATTCCGATGTGCAGTGTGTTGTCGGTCACTTCGACCAGAATCTTATTGTTGTCGTATAGTCCTTCTGAAAACATGGTAGATGCGGCTTTAAGCGACGCAGGTATGGTGCCACACTTTGTTGATGTGGACTCGTCGGTAGGAATACTTGCGTGGTCGGCGTGTTCGAATATCGACATTAGAGGGGTGCTTTGGCCGTTTGCGTAGAGTGATGCCTGAAGTCGTTCTTTCCCCATTTCCCTGTAGGTTGCAGCGAGTGTTGCCGAACTGTACTGGAAGAATCCTTGTGCCTTAACTTCGTACACACCGTTGGGGATGTTTGTGAGGGTTTGGTATATGTCGAACGAGTTTTCTGTAGGCTGCATGCACTGGTTCTTCACATCGCCTCCCGTTTCGAATGTCCCGTGCCAGTTTGCGGCTATGCGTGTGTCGTTGCGTCCGAAGTTTCCTCCTTTGATGAGAAATGTGGCGTCGATGGGATTTACTATGGCTGCATCGGCAAATTCTGCAATCAGATCGGCTTTTCTAAGTATGCTCCATTGGGCAGCTGTGGCATTAGGATTGGTAAGGTTGGTCTGCACAATGTCGCTTGAAGTTGAACCTCCCCAATATTTTGTGCCGTTTGCTATCAACCACGTTCCTGTGCTGCGCTTTGTCAGTTTGAATTCCGTTAACCCTGAGTCGAGATAGCCATTGGTGCCTGCGTAGTGATTGCCGCCACCGTTGCTGAGCTTTGAGTCGATGGCATATTTCCCGTTGGGTAGTTCTACGAGGTAAAGGTCGAGGGCGTGAGGACTGAGGATGGCTTGTGTGCCCCAACTTTGTCCGCCGTTGAGATACTTGCCTGTTAGTTCGTTTTTGATATAAACGGCATCGCCTCCGTTCTCAAATTCCTCGATGGAATCAGGGGAAATGTTCTCCACTCCATAGTATTTGACGCACACGTTGTCGATGCCCATCCATTGGTAGACTTTCTTGTTTGAACGTATTCCTATGCGCAGTGTGCCGTCAGATACAAATGTCGTCACAGAGTAGTCTTTTGGTGTTGCTGACGTGATATTGCATGTGTTGCTGTTGGCAAAAAGTTGTACTGCAGCGCTTTCCTCTTTGGCTCCATCGGCAAGGTAACCTGCAAAAGCGGCAGCTGTGAGTCGGTATGTACCGTTCGGAACTTTCAGCTCCTGATATATTTCGCCTGTGAATGATTTGGCTCCCCAACTCTCGTAAAACTTACCTGTTATGGCGCCGCTTTGGTTGGATGCAATCTTGCGGTTTTCAGCGTCGGTGGTGTTTGTCCATCCTGTAGTGGAGTAGTCAAATCCTGCGTTTAGAACCATAACATTCGCCGGTGAATTCAGACTGTAATCCTTTTTGTACTGCATGACAACCCGTAGTTCGTCGCTACTGTCGTCGACGACGAACAGCTCCGGATGTCGCTCGAAGTGTTGGGCTGCAAGATCTATGTTGCGGTTGCTGTGGATGGACATGAGCAATTGACCGCCGAAAGTGCGGAACAGCATTCCGTGTCCGTGGTTGTCGGGAGTGACAGGGCATTTTGAGTGGCTCCACTTGCCGCTGAGTTTTCCGTTGTCGGAATATGAAACACCCTGAACGTATACGCCTGATCGCCATCCTGTCCATATCATGCCGAGACGTCCAGTCTGTGTGCGAAACATGAAACACCCGTCAGTGACTGCATCGGTGTTCCATGCACGTCCGTCACTGGCACGACAAATGTGGCGTGACTCACCGATTGTGCCGGTCAGGTCTGGCTTCAGTTCAATGTATTCTATTGCACCGTCGCCGGCTTGTACCCATTCGTAACAATATATAAGGTATAGTTTGCCGTCTTCCTCCCAGATGCTTCCGTCTATAGCCATCTTCGTTGCAGGCAGATAGAGGGCGTCGCCCCCTTCAATCCTTGAGAAAGGACCCTCGGGCTTGTCGCTTTTCAGAATGTGGATGCTGCGACGCGAATGGTTTGTGCCCTCCGTCTTGGCATTTGGATTGGTGAAAGTCACCACATCGTAGTATGCACCATTCTTGTAGTATAGTTCAGGAGCCCATATCTGTCCGGGAGAGGGTGCTGCGTGGTTTTTCCCTATCCATTCTATGCCGTTGGTGTTAATAGCCCAGGGCTGTTTTGTCCATATTTCTAAGTCGGTGCTTTTGAATATGTCTCCGCCTGTTCCTGTCATGTAGTAGCAGTTGGACACGGGGTCGGCCATGATGGCAGGGTCGCTGAGACTTACATCGCTTCTGAGTGTTTGGGCGTTTGTCACAGATGCTATTAGTGACATGATGAGCGCTCCGATAATTCTGTGGTTCATGTGTATTTGTAATTGTGAATAGGTTGTTTTCATGGCGAATTCAACTTGCAAATGCAATCGAATTCTAATTTGTTAATATTAAATTAAATTTCTCATTTGGCGTGAGATAACCTAGTCGCTTTCTGGGCCTGTTGTTCAATTTGTTTTCAACCCAGCTGACAAAATCATCGGTTATTCCACTGAAGTCCGTTCCTTTGGGGATGTATTGCCTGATGAGTCCGTTCGTGTTCTCATTGGCTCCACGTTCCCAAGAATGATACGGTTTACAAAAATAGAAAGAAATTTCCAATTCCTTCGCTATTTCTTGATGTTTTGCAAATTCTTTTCCATTGTCTGCCGTTATCGTATGTATCAAATCTTTTATGGGCTGCAACGCTTCGATGGTCTTCAAGGCTAACGGAGTGGCATCTTTCCCCGAAAGCTTGCGGATCCAGACCTTGGAGGTAAGCCTGTCGTTGATGGTGACAAGTGCTCCTTTATGATTGCTTTCTATTACTGTATCTATTTCCAAATCTCCGAATCTCCAAATCGTTCCTTCAGGTCCACTATTGCAGGGCGTTCTTCTATATCCACACGATTGGGGATGTATCCTCTTCCTGCAAGGGAATACCCACGTTTGTTGTATTTGCGTATCAACATACACGCGAGTCTGCCAACCGTTCGTTTTTTAACACCGTTTAACTTCTCTCTGATTCTGTACACACGATATTGTGAGGCAAATGTAAACAATTATTCCGACATAACCTGTTGGAGCCGTTGGTCTCCTCTCCTCAAGGAATAAGGCAGGAGTGAGACACACGCGATTAATCAAGGTCAGGTGATAGCGGGAAACATGGTTAATAACCGAAAAGGGGCGGACTACATCCGCCCCTTTGCCTTAGGATTTGTTTTCACGCGATGGCAGGAGCATCGCAGCGAAAGGTGTGGTCACCTGTATGCCTTCTCGAGGTCTTGCGACACGTTGATCATGAAGTCGCCCATCTTCTCCAGTTCGCCCACAAGGTCCATGTAGTAGACGCTGGTCTGATAGTTCTTGCCCTGACGGTCAATCTCCTCGATGGCCTCGTCGCGTAGGTTGTTTCTCAGGGCGTTGATGTGGTCCTCGGCATTGTAGGCGTTGGAAATCTCGGTGAGGCGGCCACCATGAGCAGCCAAGAGATTGTCAATCATCACGGTATAGGCACTGTCGACCACGGAGGCCATCTTGGTGAGCTTGGCCTGGGTATCGGCATCGAAGACCTTGCGGTGGACGTTCTTACGCGAGAGAATGCGACTGATGGCCTCGCCCGAGTCGCCCAAGGACTCCAGTTCACCAATGATCTTGTACATCGCCTTAATCTTTACCGAGGTGTTCTCACTGATCTCCTCGGCCGAGAGGGCATTGAGGAAGGTAGCTATCTCGTATTCGATGCGGTCGGATATCTCCTCGTACTTGACGAGCTTCTCGCGCAGGAGTTCAAACTTGTCGGGGTCGTTCTCCACGAGAGCCTCCTGCACATAGCCGAAGCCCTTCTTCATGATCTGGGCAAAATGGATAATTTCGTCGGAAGCCTGCTCGGTGGCGAGCTCGGGTGTGGCGAGCGGACCTGCGGTGATGTACTTGAGGCGGAAGGCCTCGCTTTCCTGATTCTTCGGAGCGCGTACTATCCAAGTCACGATGCGGGCTATCTGCTTGGTAAACCATACGAGGATGAGGGTGTTGATGGTGTTGAACAGCGTGTGCAGCATCGACAGGCCGTAGAGCGCAGCGGTGGCTTCGGCCGAGGTGGGCGAGGTCACGGCAAAGCCCTCGGCAGAGGGGTCGGGAAGGCCGAAGAGGCCAGCGGTGATGGCACCTACGAGGCCGAGGAAGGGCTTGAAGAGGATGAGCGCCCACACCACACCGAAGACGTTGAAAAGCGTATGCGACATGGCAGCACGCTTGGCCTGCGTGTTGCCCACCGAGGCGGCGATGTTGGCCGTGATGGTGGTACCGATATTCTCGCCCAGCACCATGGCGCAAGCCATATCGAAGGGTATCCAGCCCATGCTGAGCATGATGAGCGTGATGGCCATCGTAGCCGATGAGGACTGCAGGATGAGCGTGAGCACGGTGCCGAAAGCAAGGAAGATGAGCACCGAGCCGAAGCCGTGGGCCGACCATGACTGCACGAACGCGAGCACCTCGGGGGTCTCGCCGAGGTCGGGCACCGACTCCTTCATGAACGACAAGCCCAGGAACAAGAGGCAGAAGCCCACGATGAACTCACTGATGTTGCGGCGCTGGTTGCGCTTCGAGTTGGAGAGCAGGAAGCCCACTGCCATGAGCGGCACGGCAAGGATGGAGATGTCGGCCTTGAAGCCCAGCCACGACACCAGCCATGCCGTCACCGTGGTGCCGATGTTGGCGCCCATGATGACACCGATGGCCTGGGCCAGCGTGAGCAGACCCGCATTGACGAAGCTTACCACCATCACCGTGGTGGCCGAAGAGGATTGTATCACTGAGGTGATGCCAAGGCCCGTCAGCACGCCCTTGAGGGGGTTCGACGTCATGGCTGAGAGGAAGCTGCGCATGCGCTCGCCTGCAGCCTTCTGCAGGCCCGAGCTCATTAGGTTCATACCATAGAGGAACATGCCCAATGCTCCCAGCAAAGTAAATATTTGTAGTATTCCCATATTCTTTTGTTTATCAGTTAACGGTTTGCCCCACGATTAGCCATGCCATATAGGCGGCATACAGGAGCAGGAGAATGGAGGCATCGGCACGATCGAGCTGGTGCTGCTTGAAGGTCACGGCGGCCACCATGAGCATGATGGCCGAGAGCACCATGACACCCCAGTCCACGAAGGTGATGTTGCCCATCGAGAGAGGCTGTACCAGAGAGCTCACGCCGAGGATGAGCAGGAGGTTGAAGATGTTGGACCCCACGATATTGCCCAATGCCATCTGTCCCTTGTTCTTGGTGACGGCAATGATTGACGATACCAACTCAGGAAGCGAGGTGCCGCCAGCCACGATGGTGAGGCCGATGATAGCTTCTGAGACGCCCCACTCACGGGCGATGGCCGATGCCGCGTCAACGAACATGTCGCCACCGAAGATGAGGCCGCCCAGTCCGAAGATGATGGCCAGCACACAAACGGTCATGGAGCGATAGCGGCCAGTCTCCACCGATGCAACGAGGTCGCTATCGGGATAGCGCACGCCCTGCCGCCTGGCCTCCTGCTGCTTACGCTCGCTTTTCATGGTACTCCACAGATAGAGGGCGAAGCACACGAGCAGGATGACACCCTCGATGCGCCCCAGCCCGTACTCGCCGCGGTAGCGTATGCCAAGCGCACAGAGTATGAGGACGAGGATTGACACAACGACGTTGAGCGGTATGTCGCGCATGATGTTCTCGCGTGTGTACTTGATGGGCATCATCAAGGCTGTGATACCAAGGATGAGGAACACGTTGAAAATGTTCGACCCCACCACGTTGCCAATGGCAATCTCGGGATGTTCTCCGATGCCCGACACGACACTGACCACCAGCTCGGGCGTGCTGGTACCCATGCCAACGATGGTGGCTCCGATGATATACTCCGAAATATGATAGCGACGGGCTATAGCTGCCGACCCGTCGACCAACCAGTTGGCTCCTACGACGAGGAGCACAAGGCTGATGACCAACATTAGATAGCTCATAGATACAACTCTTTCTTAATCATTATACATGGTTTTTACTTAGAATACATGTTGGCTTATAGCACTATCCACTCCGTTACGGGTCTGTAGCCTTCGGGGTAGTACTTATGCATGCGCACGGCTGTGAAGACCTTGTCTTTCGACTCCAGCCTCTCCACCTGTATACCGCCCGAGCCATCGGTCTTCAGTGCGTTGAGGCGCGATTTGTTGCCCTCCCTGAGGCACTGGCGGATGTCGTCCTCCAGAGCGACGTTGTAGTACTCTTCAGAGAGCAGCACGGGACTGCCCGTGGGGGTGTAGGTGAGTTTGCGGCTGCCGCCAAAGAGCTTGGCAATGGCCAGTACGGCACATACGAGAACAAGTGTTATCTGTATGATACCCAGCGTGGTGTCCTTCTCGGGCTGCTGGTAGTAGATGGCAAAGAGCACTATGGCAATGAGTGCCCATAGCAGCGCTTGCGGATTGATGGCTGATTTGGTTTCGCTTACCGACTCGGGGTATGCGGTCGTATTGAGGCTCTGAGCCTCTGTGTTATGTGAGATTTCCATTTTTAATTTCATTTTTATTGGTGATGATACAATGATGATTATACACCTACACGTGTATAGACCCATACTTTGTTACAGCGCATAGAGCATCATGAACAAAGTATAAGGCTGAAAACAAAAAAGGGAATCAGCTAACACCGCATCTGGCAGCGGAAATAGATGTAGTATCCGGTCTGGAACCGCCTGGCCGATATGGCATGACACAGCGCCTCGACCCTGCTACGCATACCGGAACACTCACCGGCAAGGCACACGCTGCACGAGCGCTCCATGCGCTGCAGCAGCTGGCCCATGATGAGTGGGCGACTCGTCGCCCCATGCAGATTCGTCGATGAAGCGGGGAGGCCCCACTGACCCATCTCGTGCACGGCCTCGAGCATCGCGTTGTCCTTCACATCGAGCGAGGCGCTCGGGGTGTCGTAAGCCCCGTGCATAGCGGTTGCAGCCTCTGCCGCCCGTGCACCCACACAGCATAGCACCGCACACAGCAATGCTGCTGCCATGCGTCGTAACCATGAGGTGTGTAGCGCGTCGGAATTCATAGTGTGTGCAAAGGTAGTGTTTTATTTCTATATTAACGATTCATTACATACAAAAGTTTATAATTCCCTGCATACAATTTTCTCGCCCCGTCCAACGTTATACATTATATGGGTGTATCGGCAAAAGATATCGTAGCAAAGCTGGAGACGCTCCCCGTGAAACTGGAGGAGGGTGCTTCGTTCAAGGTGGGGTTCTTCCTGTGCCGCGCAGGGACGGCCTCGCTCATTGCCGACGGCACGCTGTATCACCTGCAGCGGGGCTCGCTACTGATGCTCTATCCCAACGAGCAGATTCATGTACTGCACTACTCCGATGACCTGGAGGGGCGTATGGAGGTGGACTACATAGAGAACTACTACCCCACGCTGGAGAGCATCGATGTGCGCAGCCGCATCGTGATACGCAACCTGCGGTGCATCACCATATCTGAGGAGCGGGCGGCCTACCTGCACGACCTGTGCGACCTGATACACCGCTCGGCAACGGACGAGGAGGTGAAGGCCCGCGAGGGGCAGCTGGCCACGGCCTACCGACTGGCGACACACCGGCACCGCTTCCTCTGCAGCGCCCTGCTCATCGAGGTGGCCCGCACCTTCCTGATGCACGAGCCGGTAGACATGCCTCCGCAGCGCGAGCACGAGACATTGGTCAACAACTTCCTCACCCTGATGCTGCGCCACTGCCACGAGGAGCGCACCGTGGTATACTATGCCCAGCACCTGCACATCTCGCCCTACTACTTCTCGGGCATCATCAAGAAGGAGACGGGCAAGACGGCCCTGGAGTGGCTCACTCTGTTCACCATCAACCTGAGCAAGCACTACCTTGCCGACACCGAGATGAGCATCAAAGAGATTGCCGACACGCTACACTTCCCCGACCAGTCGACCTTCGGGCGCTACTTCAAGCACCACATGGGCTGCTCGCCGGGGGAATATAGACAAAGTGCGTATACGTACGGGGTGCGTATGCAAAGTAGGAATAAGCAAGGCTAATCTTGACAATAGGTAGGGTAGGGGTATAAACATGAAAAAAGGCACCTACCTACGTAAGTGCCATTTCCTTTGTAGCGCCTACGGGAATCGAACCCGTGTTCCATGCGTGAGAGGCATGTGTCCTAGCCGCTAGACGAAAGCGCCATTTGTTTGCAAAAGGCCTCGGGTCGCGGAAGCTGGGGGATTCGAACCCCCGGTACGGTAACCCGTACGGCAGTTTAGCAAACTGCTGGTTTCAGCCACTCACCCAAACTTCCTTGTTTTAGGTTACGAGCCTTAACCTTTTTGCGAGTGCAAAGGTAGAACGTTTTTTTTGTATGTGCAAGCAAAATGGATTTTTTTTTCTAACTTTGTGAAGTTTTTTTTCGAAACGCACGATTTATGGCCAATGTGCGTTATATTTGCGTGTACGACTAACGTATAAAAACGGATGATGATTCAGGATTGCGATAATAGTTTGCCAGGAGGTTGCCGATTGATACCGCTTGCCGAGCGATGTGATGAGCGCGGGTGTCTGTCGTTTGCTGAGGTGCGCCACGATATACCATTTGAGGTGGAACGAGTCTTTTGGATTTATGATGTCTCTGAAGGGCAAGAACGTGGGGCACATTCGCATAATGAGTGTGCAGAGGTTGTGGTCCCGGTGTGTGGTAGCTTTGATATGATGGTTGACGATGGCCGTACACAAGCTGTGGTGCATATGGATTCTCCTCATGTGGGGATATTGATACCCCCTGGCGTTTGGTGCTGCTTGCGTAACTTCTCGGAAGGAACAGTGTGTGTGGTGATGGCTTCGCATCCGTATAATGCAGCTGGATACACGCATGATTATGAAGAATACAAGTGCCAAATAGTTGATGTGAGGCGATACGAGCCATCGATGTACGATGTGTGGAATGATTTTGTTGCGCAATCCAAAAACGGTACATTCCTGTTTGACCGTAGGTATATGGATTATCATGCTGACAGGTTTGAAGACTGTTCGCTGATGTGCTATAAGGGAGATGTGCTGTTGGCGGTGCTTCCGGCCAATTGGGTGGAGGAAACGCGGACGGTGGTGTCGCATGGAGGATTGACGTATGGTGGCTTGTTGCTCTCTGAAAAGATTACGACTGTTGAGGCTATGCAGGTGATGTCTGGTGTCATGGAATGGATGCGCAAGGAGGTGGGAGCATGCTGCTGGCTGTATAAGTGCGTGCCTCACATATATCATCGTCTTCCTTCCGAGGAGGACCTGTATGCCTTGTTCAGACAAAATGCGGTATTGAAGGCTCGGGCTGTATCTTCAGTTATTGATAATCGTTGCCGGATACCTATGCGTGAGGTGCGCCGGAGAGGAGTGGGTAAGGCTTGCAAGCATGGGGTGAACTTTCATGAGGCCCATGACTTGGCGGCTTTCTGGAAAGTGTTGGAAACGGTATTGGAGGAAAGGCATGGGTGTGTCCCCGTGCACTCGTTGGATGAGATGAAGCAGTTGAAGTCGGCATTCCCGGAACAGATACGTCTGTATGTGGCTGCAGATGACGAGGAGGTGCTGGCTGGCGTTGTCGTGTATGAGGCGGGTCCTGTAGCGCATGCCCAGTATATTGCCGCTTCGGACAAGGGACGTGCTGTAGGTGCCCTGGATGGCTTGTTTGCCTATCTGATTGAGGAGGTATATGCAACAAAACCCTATTTTGACTTCGGGATATCTACGGAGCAGGGTGGCAGTTATCTGAATGAAGGTCTCCTATTCCAAAAAGAGGGCTTTGGGGCAAGGGCGGTCGTGTATGATTGGTATCAAGTGGATTTGTAGCAGACGATAGTCCTTGGATGCGTGAGCTATGCCTCGCGGCTCCAGAACTTGATGTATTGTTCGGCAATCTTCAGACTGTCATGATGCCGGCGTACGTATTCGATGCTTTCGTGCTTTAGTTGCGATATACGTTCGGGATTCAGAATCAGCGCTTCCAACTTCTGGTAGATGTCCTCTTCGTCGGGGGCCGTGTTGATGATAGGGCGTAGCTCCGATTCAAGGATGAGCTGGTAATGCTCCTCTTCTCCTCCGCTTACTGTTACCAACCCCATGGCCATGGCTTGCAGTGCATTCATGGCTGGTGTATAAGAATATATCTGGTCGAGCAGTATGTCGCATTGCTGCATCCGGGCTATATATTCGTTGTAGGGGAGTGATTCGGTTGCAATAATCTCGCATCTGTCAGGGTATTTTGTCTCAAGCCTCTTGGCTACCTTGTATAGGATATCAGTCCCCTTCAATTCGTCGCGTCGGTGATCCATCCCGATAAATATGCGTATGGGGTGGGGATGGGTGTCGGGTAGGCTGGTAGATGTGTTGCCGTTGATGACTATGGGGAGCGGTATATAGGTAGACTTGTCGGGGTAATCTTCTTTATAGGCAGCATAGTATTCGTATAATACGGTGATGATACCATCGCAGGTGTTGGCAACATGCTTGCACAGCTCTTTCTTATAGGTATAGAGCCATTCGTGTACGGCTTGTCGGTTGCGCTCATTGTCAATTTCCCGTTGCTGAGTGTAGAAATCGCAATATCTCAGTCTTCTCCTGATAAAGCTGTCGTAGATGTATTGGTGGTCATCGCCCATCGCTCCCATGTAAATGCGCTTGTTGTGTTTCCTCAGGTAGTCGTATATCTTTTTCAGGCGCTCGGGCTTCAATTCGAGGAATAGGACGGGGTTGATGATCTGTACGATATCATAGCCTCTCCATCGGGGGAGTTGCTTCAGGATATCAATGATGTATTTGATGGTGTGCAGGCGTGAGTTGCTTTTGCGGTAGAGGCGTACGTCGCAAGGGTATTGGCGCCAATTGTTACCGTCCGATACGACAGTGACCTCGTGCCCCTGTTGGCGCAGGGCATTCCCGAGTGTCCAGTGTACGTTGCTGAACTCGCCGATGAGTAGAACCTTCATGCTTGCCGCCTTTATGATATGTCAAGGAACGCATGCACCCCGTGTGCGTTCCTTGACAAGGGTGTTCTTCTTACTTGATTACGCCCAGCTCTTTGCCAACCTTGATAAACGCGGCGATGGCCTTGTCCAGGTCTTCACGGTTATGTGCTGCCGAGAGCTGTACGCGGATACGTGCCTGCCCTTTCGGTACTACGGGATAGTAGAATCCGGTGACGTAGATGCCCTCTTCGGCCATCCGGTTGGCGAAGTCTTGCGAGAGCTTGGCATCATAGAGCATTACAGCGCAGATGGCTGATTGAGTAGGTTTGATATCAAAGCCTGCAGCCAACATCTTGTCGCGGAAATAGACCACGTTCTCCTGTTGCTTGGTGTGCAGTTCATTGCTCTCCTTCAACATTTTGAATACTTCGAGAGAAGCACCTACCACCGATGGCGGAATGGAGTTGGAGAAGAGGTAGGGACGTGAACGCTGTCGTAGCAGGTCGATGATCTCTTTGCGACCAGTGGTGAAGCCGCCAATAGCGCCACCAAAGGCCTTTCCGAGTGTTCCGGTATGGATGTCGATTCGGCCATAGCAGTTGAACTGCTCGCTCACTCCGTGGCCTGTAGCGCCTACTACTCCGGCAGAGTGGCACTCGTCGACCATTACAAGAGCGTCGTACTTCTCGGCAAGGTCGCAAATCTTGTCCATTGGAGCCACGTTGCCGTCCATAGAGAACACGCCATCGGTGACAATGATGCGGAAACGCTGCTCTTGGGCGAGCTGCAATTGACGCTCCAAGTCTTCCATGTCGGCATTGGCATAGCGATATCGCTTTGCCTTGCAGAGGCGTACTCCGTCAATGATGGACGCATGGTTGAGGGCATCGGAGATGATGGCGTCCTCTTCGGTGAGCAATGGCTCGAATACGCCACCATTGGCGTCAAAACAGGCTGCGTATAGAATGGTGTCCTCTGTGTGGAAATACTCGGCGATAGCTTTCTCAAGTTCTTTGTGCAGGTCTTGTGTGCCGCAGATGAATCGTACAGATGACATGCCGTATCCATGTGACTGCATGGCTTTGGTTGCAGCCTCTACGAGTCGGGGATTGTCTGACAAACCCAAATAGTTGTTGGCGCAAAAGTTCAGGACATCTCTCCCGTCTGCCAACTTGATATTGGCACGCTGAGGAGTTGTGATGATACGCTCGTTCTTGTACAGTCCGGCTTCTTTGATGCCGGCAAGTTCTTGCTGTAAGTGCTCTTTAATCTTTCCGTACATAGTGTTATATGTTTAATGTGGTTAGCAGATTCAGTTGATTGCTTTCTTGGAGGAACGTAGGATTGTGGTTACTTTGCCAGCCACTCGGTGACGTTCTTCTCGATGCGGGCAGCGATATCCTCGGTGTTCTCCTTCACGAAAGGCTCACCGGTGATGTGCTCGTAGAGCTCGATGTAGCGCTCGCTGATGCCTGTGACAATCTCGTCGGTCATCTCGGGCACCTGCTGGCCCTCCTTACCCTGGAAGCCATTGTCCATGAGCCACTCGCGCACAAATTCCTTGGAGAGCTGCTTCTGGGGCTCGCCCTTTTCGAAACGCTCTTCGTAGCCTTCGCTGTAGAAGTAGCGGCTGCTGTCGGGGGTGTGAATCTCGTCCATGAGGTAGATGGTGCCGTTGTGCTTGCCAAACTCATACTTGGTGTCTACGAGGATGAGGCCGCGCTCGGCAGCAATCTCGGTGCCGCGCTTGAAGAGGGCGAGGGTGTACTTTTCGAGCAGTGCATACTCTTCGGGAGTAGCGAGACCCTGAGCCAAAATCTCTTCCTTGGAGATATCGGCATCGTGCTCACCAATCTCGGCCTTGGTGGTGGGGGTGATGATGGGCTCGGGGAAGCGCTGGTTCTCGCGCATGCCTTCGGGGAACTTCACGCCGCATATCTCGCGCACACCGCTCTTGTATGCACGCCATGCCGAGCCGCAGAGGTAGCCACGCACGATCATCTCTACGGGGAATCCCTTGCACAGCACGCCTACGGTTACCATGGGGTCGGGGGTTGCGAGCTTCCAGTTGGGGCAGATGTCGGTGGTGGCGTCGAGGAACTTTGCTGCAATCTGATTGAGCATCTGTCCCTTGAAGGGGATGCCCTTGGGCAATACTACGTCGAATGCCGAGATGCGGTCGGTAGCTACCATAACGAGCTTGTCGCCCATGTTGTACACATCACGTACCTTGCCGTGATACACTCCCTGCTGACCGGGAAAGTTGAATTCTGTTGCTGTTAGTGCCATGTTTTTTGAATTGACAATTGACAATTGACAATTGGCAATTATCTTGCCTGTGCCATGTGCCAATTGTGGTTATTAATTTATTTTACTCTTTTTATTTATAATGTTCGTCTTCACAAGTTCTTACTAACAATTGTCAATTATGATGCTATGCATCAAGATTCCTTGCTTGCTCGGCATGACTCAAATAATTTTGACTCAGCTCTCGCTGTGCTGCGGATTTGTCCATTAAAGGAGAATTCGCAGATTTCTCCTTTTCATATGCCTCCACAATCTTGGTCACGAGCTTGTGGCGCACGATATCCTTCTTGTTCATCTCAATGATGCCTATACCCTTGATGTCGCACAGTATGTGCATGGCGTGTGAGAGTCCGCTGCGGGTAGAGGAGGGGAGGTCTATCTGTGTGAGGTCGCCCGTGATGATCATCTTGGTGTTCATACCCATTCGAGTGAGGAACATCTTGATTTGCGGGATGGTGGTGTTTTGTGCTTCGTCGAGGATGACTACCGCGTCGTTGAGTGTACGGCCACGCATGAAGGCCAGTGGGGCTATCTGTATGACGTTGAGCTCCATGAACTCCTTGAGTTTCTGTGGGGGAATCATGTCCTCCAGCGCATCGTAGAGAGGTTGCAGATAGGGGTCAATCTTGTCCTTCATGTCGCCAGGCAGGAAACCGAGCTTCTCGCCGGCCTCTACGGCAGGGCGGCAGAGGATGAGCTTCTTCACCTCCTTGTTCTTCAGTGCACGCACGGCAAGGGCAATTGCGGTGTAGGTCTTGCCCGAGCCTGCAGGGCCTACGGCAAAGAGCATATCGTTCTCCTTGTAGCTCTTGACGAGGCGGAGCTGGTTTTCGCTGCGCGGTGTGATGGGGCGGCCCGTTACGGAGAATACGATGACGTCGCTTTCGCGCTCCACGGCGGGGCGGTTGCCATTGAAGATGTCGAGCAGCACTTCCTCCTTCAGTGAGTTGTAGCGTGCGCCATGCTCCTCGAGCTGCTTGATGTAGTTCTCGAATGTCGTCAGCACCTCATCGTCGCCCATGGCGCGGATGACATTGCCGCGTGCCACGATGCGCAATTTGGGGAACAATGCCTTTATCATCTGCAGGTTGGCATTGTTCACTCCATAGATGAGCGCAGGGTCTATCTCTTCCAGTACAATATGCTTTTCTATCATCGATTATGTTTTATCCTACAAAATTAGTGCAAGGCGAGAGAAAACGCAAATTTATTTGCAGTTTTCCGAGCCGCAGCCTAATTTCTGTGTTCGCATAGCGAATACTAAAGTTCGTGCAAGGCGAGAAAAATACTAAATTCTTGACTAATCTGTGTAAAGTAGGGTGTTATTTGTTTGAATGTGCTTGATTTCAGTAGGTATTTATGTGAAATTCCGTGGTTTATTGTATATTTGTGCGCGAATAGAATGTGGTCATAATTGAAAGTTGTACATGTATAGAGATTTTGCTAATGTTGGCAGGCTCTTTCTGTTGTGTTGGATGATGTTTCTCTCCGTTGCTCTTCCTGCACAAGAGCGTATCCGCTTTGTTACGTACAATGTGGAAAATCTCTTTGATTGTAAGGATGATAGCTTGACGAAAGATGAGGACTTTCTTCCTACTTCGCTACGCCGTTGGACCGAGCGTCGCTATTGGGAAAAGTTGCATGCGGTCAGTCGTGTTGTGGCTGCGCTGGGTGGTGACCGTGCTCCGGACTTTGTGGCACTTTGCGAAGTGGAAAACGATAGTGTGCTACACGATCTGACTTGTCGCTCGTCTCTGTGGACGGTGCGTTATAAATATCTGATGACTTCATCGTCCGATCCCCGTGGTATTGATGTGGCTTTGCTATATAAGCCTACCTCCTTTCGGCCCTTTTCCCATCGTTCGTTGCGTCTGCCAGCTCACTATCTTCCCGAGGGGGGGCATGTGCGTGATATGCTCTGTGTGAGTGGACTGTTGGTTTCGGGAGATACGCTCGATGTGATTGCGTGTCATCTGCCGAGCCGTTTGAATGGACGGAAGGCCGCTCGTCTGCGTAGCAGTGTGGTTGATTATATGATAAGTGTGGTAGATTCCATTACCGCCATTCGCCGTGTGCCGAATATTGTTGTGATGGGCGACTTCAACGACACATCGCATAGTGGGGCTTTGCTCCCGCTTGGCAGTCGTGGAAGGCTGAAGTGTATTACGGGGGAACTTGGTGGAAGCTACCGTTATAAAGGACATTGGCAGCAGATAGATCATATTTATCTTTCCCCCGCGCTGTTGGACACTGCATCCCCCCTTCACCTTTCTCCTCGTGGAGCTTGGCTTCCTGATGATACTTGGCTGCTCGAACCTGAGCCGCTTTATGGAGGGTATCGCCCTAGGCGTACCTATAATGGAGTGCGTTATGTGGGAGGGGTTAGCGATCACCTCCCGGTGTGTTTTGATCTGCTGTTTGAATGGTGATAGACTTTAAGGCATAGGATGCGTTGATGGCTTGGTAGATATAGGTCATAGCTGCCGTTTATTGGTCGATAAACGATGTCTATTTGCACAGTCGAAAAATTCCGCTTATCTTTGCAGTGTCAAAAGATGAAAACTTGGGCGTTGACCCTGCAGTGAAAAACGAATAATATATAACCTATTAAATAGATAAGAATTATGGCTAAGAGTATTAAAGGAACACAAACAGAGAAGAATTTGATGATGTCATTCGCTGGTGAATCACAGGCACGTATGCGCTACACCTACTTTGCCAGCCAGGCAAAGAAAGAGGGTTACGAGCAGATAGCTGCCATCTTCACAGAGACCGCCGAGCAGGAGAAGGAACACGCGAAGCGTATGTTCAAGTATCTTGAGGGTGGTATGGTAGAAATCACTGCTAAGTTCCCTGCCGGTGTTATTGGTACTACAATGGAAAACCTTCGCGCTGCTGCTGCAGGTGAACACGAGGAATGGGTAGACGACTATCCCAAGTTTGCCGATATCGCTGCCGAAGAGGGATTCCCAGCTATTGCAGCCATGTATCGTAACATCGCTATCGCCGAGAAGGGCCACGAAGAGCGTTACCTTGAGCTGTTGAAGAATGTAGAAGAAGGTACCGTATTCAAGAAAGATGGCAAGGTGTTCTGGCAATGCCGCAACTGCGGATATATCATCGAGGCTGAGGAGGCTCCCAAGGCATGTCCCGCTTGTCTGCATCCGCAGTCATACTTTGAAGTGCAGAAAGAAAACTATTGATAGATATAAGATGATAGATTTGGTATAATAAGTTGATCACGTAAATGTAGTTTCTTAATGTCGAGGATGGGGTGCCGTGAGGTACTCCATCTTTTTGTTAGCGGCTATCTGCGTTTTTTTTGCACTTCTGACAAATGATGTGCATTGTGTTTCGGAAAATTTGGGCAAGTGGTTAAAAAAAATGGAGTTTTTTTGTATTTGTTAGCAGTTCGGTGTATATTTGCATCATATAAACAGGCAAATAATGCACTACAAGTGCTCTATTTGTGTAAAAATACCTATTTATGAAGAAAACATTAGTAGATTTGTTTGAAGAATCAGTCCGCAAGTATTCTGGTAATACTTTCTTGTTGGAAAAGACGGACAAGGTGTTTGAGCCCACTACTTATGCTCAAGTTAAAGATATGGTGTATCAGCTGGGTGCTGGACTACAGGCTATGGGCGTGAAGAAGGGTGATAATATGGCATTGCTCAGCGAGGGACGCAATATGTGGGTTATTGGTGAGTTGGCCATGTTCTATGCGGGTGCTGCCAATGTACCCCTTTCAATCAAGTTGGAGGAGAGCAACGACCTAATGTTCCGTCTCATACACGGTGATGTGAAGTACATGATGGTGTCGGGCAACCAGTTGAAGAAGGTGCGCCTCATCAAGGATAAGCTTCCTGCAGTGGAAAAGATTATCGTATTTGACCCGCAGGAAACCTATGAGGAACGCGAGATAGCCTTGAGCGAAGTGCAGCAGATGGGCGACGAGTGGCTTAAGACACATACGATGGAGGAATTCCTCGCTGTAGGGAAGTCGCTCCAGAACGACGATATCGCTACCATCACCTATACTAGCGGTACCACTGCTGATCCCAAGGGTGTGGTGCTCACTCATCGCAACTATACATCGAATGTAGAGCAGGCTCGTACGTTGGTGGCTATCGATGAAACATGGCGTACGCTTATCATCTTGCCGCTTGACCACTGCTTTGCTCACGTGGTAGGATTCTATATCATGATGGCGTGTGGTGCAACCGCTGCTACAGTGCAGGTAGGTCGTACAGGTGCCGAGACTTTGCGTAATATACCTTTAAATATTAAGGAGGTGCGTCCGCACTTCATCCTCAGTGTGCCTTCGTTGGCCAAGACCTTTAAGAAAAATATCGAATCGGGTATCAAGAAGAAGGGTGCCATGACAGTTCGTCTCTTCAACTGGGGTATGGCCGTTAAGCAGTGCTACTATGGCGATAGCAACCTTGATCCGAAGGGGTTGCGTGCTCTGTTGAAACCGCTCGTATGGTTGTTCGACAAGGTGCTGTTCTCAAAAATACGCGACAACTTTGGTGGCGAGCTTCGCTTCTTCATTGGTGGTGGTGCATTGCTCGATAAGGATTTGCAGAAGTTCTATGTAGGTGTGGGTATGCCTATGTTCCAGGGTTACGGCCTCTCTGAGGCTACTCCTGTCATCTCCTCCAATGGTCCTGAACTCTACCGTTTCGGTTCGAGCGGTAAGCTGGTGAAGCCTATCGAGGTGAAGATTTGTGACAGTGAAGGTAAGGAGTTGCCTGTAGGTGAACAGGGCGAGATTGTAGTGAGAGGTGAGAATGTCATGAAGGGTTACTGGAAGAATCCTGAGTCGACAGCAGATACTGTTCGTGATGGTTGGTTGTATACTGGTGACCTTGGTTATATGTCGGCCGAGAACCTGCTCTATGTGAAGGGACGTTTCAAGAGCCTGCTAATCTCAAGTGATGGTGAGAAATATAGCCCCGAAGGTATCGAAGAGGCATTTGTAGAGCATCTGCCTACCGTAGATCAGGTAATCCTCTACAACAACCAATCACCCTACACCATTGCCCTGCTCGTGCCTAATAAGGAGAACATCCGCACCAGACTGAAAGAGCAAGGACTCGACCTCAGCACCGAAGAAGGACGCAAGGCAGGCATACAGCTCATCGATGCCGATATCGCCCGCTTCAAGAAGGGTGGCGATTTGGCAGAACTATTCCCCGACCGTTGGCTGCCCAGCACCTTCGCTGTGTTGCCTGAGGCATTCACCGAGCAGAATGGTATGATGAACAGTACCATGAAGGTGGTTCGCGGAAAGGTAGAAAAGGCTTATGTAGACCGTATCGAAGGTTTGTATACTCCTGAAGGCAAGAGTATATTGAATGCACAGAACTTGGAGTCGCTGAAATGATGATATAGCTATGTAGCACACTTGTCAGTGATAGCATGATAGATACAGGGAGGTAGTCATATCCTCCCTGTATTTTGTTTAAATAGTGAACAGGGCCTTTGGACGGAACAATTTTAAGGGTTTTTAGTACTATTATGGAATTATTTTGTATTTTTGCTGTCTGCTAAGAAGATAAGAACAATGGATTACGATTTGATGGTTGCCAATGCTAGGGACGAGTTGTTTGCTTGTGCCGAGAGGCGTTTTAATGAAGAAGAAGTAGCTTTGATAATTAAGGCTTATGAACTGGCCGAGGAGGCACATCGTCCGCAACGCCGCAAGAGTGGCGAGCCCTATATCTTGCATCCGATAGCGGTAGCTATGATCGTTGCCAACGAGATAGGGTTGGGGGCCAATCCGATTTGTGCCGCTCTGCTGCACGATGTGGTGGAAGACACTGACCATACCGTGAAGGAGATACGCGATATGTTTGGTGAGGATGTGGCTATGCTGGTGAGCGTGGTGACCAAGCGAAAGAGTGAGAAGTATGAGACTTCGCTGCAGGTCGACAACTACAAGCAGATGCTGCAATCGATACACTATGATATCCGTGCCCTGTTGCTGAAACTGGCCGACCGTTTGCACAATATGCGTACGCTGAAGTCGATGCCGTCACACAAGCAGCTCAAGATAGCCTCTGAGACTGACTATTTCTACGCTCCGCTGGCCAATCGCCTTGGGTTGTATCGAATAAAGACTGAACTGGAGAATCTGAGCTTCCGCTACCGCCAGCCTAACGAATATGAGGAGGTGAGGGGGCAGATATCCCGTTACGTGAGCCAGCATGCCGAAGCTGCTGATGCATGGATGAACCCTATTCGTGCAGCGCTGGGGCATAGAGGTATCGTGGCATCGGTGACTTGTGAACCGCGCTCGGCCTATTCCATCTGGGCGAAGATGCAGGAGGACTCCATATCATTCAGCGAGGTGGAGCACATTCGCGTAGTGCATATCGTATATAAAAATTGGAAACAGAAGGAGATGTCGGAGAAAGAGATGGCGTTGCTTATCTACTCTATCATCACCAATCTATATAAGGAGAAGCCTGGTAGCATGAACAGCTACCTCGACGTGTCGAAGGATAACAATTACCGCAGTCTGCACTGCAAGCTGATGGGCAACGAGGGACGCTGGATGGAGGTACATATAGCATCCTCAGAGATGAGGCGCGTAGCCAACATCGGTTGTTTGGTAGAACGGGAGCATGGTGTGGATCGCTGGATAGAGAATTTCCGTGGTGTGCTCAAGGATTTGGCCGAGCAGAGCCGTGCGGGTGCCTTCATGGAAGATGTGCGCTCTACCTTCTATGAGGACGATATCTATGTATTTACGCCCAAGGGAAAGATGGTGGTGCTACCCAAGGGGGCAACGGCCATCGACTTTGCTTTTGAGATACACAACAAGGTGGGCGAGCAGATGAAGTTTGCCGTCATCAACGATAAGCTGTGCTCGGCCAAGACAGTGCTGCAGAAGGGTGATCGTGTGCGGATAGGGCTTGATGATGCGCCCTCGATTGATAAGTCGTGGCTCGACCACGTCATCACCTATAAGGCACGTATCGGTATCCGTCGGTTTCTCAATCGCCAGCCTTCCGGGATGAACGAGGGATTCGTGTTGTGTGCCTCATGCAAACCCATTTCTGGCGACGAAGTCATAGGCTTCCGTTTGCCCGATGGTCGCACAGAGGTGCACCGTTGCGACTGCCGAAAGGCGATAGAGAAGGCGGCCGAGATGGGCGACAGCATTGTAGAAAAGCTGGACATGAAGGAGTTCGAGCAGCTCAACTTCCCCGTGCGGTTCCATGTCAAGTCGGTCAACAAGGATCAACTGTTGCTGGCCATCGTATCGTTGGTATCGGAGCAGATGCACTTGAGCTTGGGCAATCTGCACTCAACGATTGCGGACGACATCGTTTCGACAGACTTTGAGGTGTATGTGCATTCGTATAGCGAGATAAAACGGCTGAAGGATGCCTTGGCGGCTCTGCCGGGTGTGTATGGCTTGCGCACCTATTAGGAGAAATATAAGAAAATCCATAGCATTAGATTATT
This sequence comes from Bacteroidales bacterium, assembly GCA_015060865.1. Lineage (GTDB taxonomy): Bacteria > Bacteroidota > Bacteroidia > Bacteroidales > Bacteroidaceae > UBA1189. The sequence continues at coordinate 37,546 of SUXS01000012.1, forward strand.
TATCTCCCTTTCACGGTGAGATTGGAATAAAAAAGAAAAGAAGAAGTGCCTGGCACTCCTTCTTGTGTTATATATCCGTATCAGCTAATGCTTATTCGGCACCCTCTTCCGTTTTCTCGGTTTTGCGGATAGCTCTCTTGCGTGTCTTCTTTTCGGGAGCTGGTGCGGCTACCTCCTTGACGCCAGCCAATTCGGGGTCAATCATGATGCGTCCGCAATATTCGCATACGATGATTTTCTTGCGCATCTTGATATCCAGTTGACGCTGGGGGGGGATCTTGTTGAAACAGCCTCCACAAGCATCGCGTTGCACGTATACTACACCAAGTCCGTTGCGTGTATTCTTGCGGATACGCTTGAATGACTGCAGCAATCGGGGTTCGATGGAGGTCTCCAATAGTTTGGCTTGCTCGCGCAGCTTGTCTTCCTCTTCTCTTGTCTCGCCAATAATCTCTTCCAGTTCAGCCTTCTTCTCGTTTAGGGCCTCTTGGCGGTCTTCAATCAAGGCATTGGTACGTTCAATGTCTTCGTTCTTGGCCTTCTGCTCAGCAGCATATTGGCGAAGTTTCTTCTCGCAAAACTCTACCTCCAATGTTTGGAACTCGATCTCCTTGGCCAGCAGGTCATACTCGCGGTTGTTGCGTACGTTGTTCAGGTCTTCAGTATATTTGGCAATCATAGCCTTGGCCTCTTCGATCTTATATTTACGCTTGGCCTCTTCTGCTTTCAGGGTCTCTATGTTTGCTGTGATGTTGCAGATACGTGTTCTAAGACCAGCAACCTCATCCTCCAGGTCTTGTACTTCGAGAGGAAGCTCGCCACGCAGTGTCTTGATGCGGTCGATCTCAGAGAAGATTTGTTGCAGCTTGTACAATGATTTCAGCTTTTCTTCCACAGTGTAGTCTTGTGGATTCTTTTTTGTCTCTTTTGCCATAGTTATAAATATTTTATAGGATTTGTGTTCAGTGATGTTTGTATGGTTTCAAGGTGGGGGCATTGTTCGTGAAGGATATCAGCAAACAGCTCAATCGTATATTGCTCGCTCTCGTAATGCCCCATCTCTGCAATGAGCAGTTCGTTGTCGTGTCCAAAATAGTCGTGATAACGCATCTCGCCAGTCAGGAAGGCATCAGCCTGTAGAGCAATGGCTTGGGGTAGCAGGAATCCGCCTGCTCCACCGCATAGCGCTATTCTTTTGATCTTCTTGTCGGGGCATCCATTATGGCGCAGGCAGTCTATGTTGAAAGTGTCCTTTAACCGTTTCATGAACGTTAAGGCATCTTCAGCTTGGGGTAGTTCGCCTATTACTCCAGCACCACAGGCCGGTTGTGCAGCTTTTTCGTCCAGGAAGGTAAGATTGCCCAATCCAATCTTTTGGGCAATGCGGTAGTTTACCCCTTGCAGGGCATTGTCCATATTGGTGTGTGAGGCATATATGGCAATGCCTTTCTGGATGGCTTTCACCACGCATCGCTCTACGTACGTTTTCCCGGTTATGCTCTTGAGTCCGTGAAACAGTAGGGGATGGTGGGCAATCACCAGATTGCATCCTAAGCTGGCGGCTTCGTCAATGATGGCTTCAGTCACGTCCAGACACAATAATACCCTTGTAACTTCCTGCTCCTCTGTCAATCCTATTTGCAAGCCTGCATTGTCGAAGCTGTCTTGCAAAGGCAGTGGCGCATATCGCTCAAGGGCATCCAATACCTCTCTAACTTTCATGCTTTTGTAAAATCACTGCAAAGGTAATCATTTGATGTGATATTTGCAAGTGTCGCAATGAAAAACCCTATGGGGTACCCCTTTCGAGGTCAATGTGTCATGGCAGTTGTAGCTCTTCGTACGAGGGAATCTCATTTATGAATGTGTAGGAGCGGGTGGGGTAGTCGATGCGGCAGCAATAGTGAGCCAGGCCATTGCTCACAATGAGGTAGTCTACTTGAAGCACCATGTTGTAGCGGCATATCTGTTCGAACACCTTTTGGGTAATGCTTACCGAAGGAGCCTTGTATTCAATGATGACACGGGGACGCAGTGTGCGGTCATATACCACCGTGTCGCAGCGGCGGCTCATGCCATTGAGCTTGAGCTGCACCTCATTGGCCATGAGCGACTGGGGGTAGCCCTTGTGCTCGATGAGGAAATGCACGAAATGCTGGCGTACCCACTCCTCCGGTGTCAAGGCCACGTATTGACGGCGTATAACATCGAGAATGAACGCTTTGTCGTCCTTCTTTGTTATTTTTTTATCGTACGGAGGTAAGTTTAATTCTAACATTTCGTATATTTGCAGTTGATATATAAAGTCAACTGTGGTTTAGTGTTTAGAGTTTTTATGTTTAGTGTCCTTCGCCACTTACTTTTTACCTTCTACTCAATAACCGCTACGAAGTCACTTTTTTAACCATTGTGAAGCAACTTTAGCATTGACTTTTGCACCGCAAAAATATAACAAATATGAAAACAAAGCAAGAAATCGTGGAGAATTGGCTCCCTCGCTACACGAAACGCAAGCTCGAAGAGTTCGATGAGTATATCCTGCTCACCAACTTCAATAAATATGTAGAACTCTTTGCCGAGAAGTTTGGCGTAGAGGTGGTGGGGCGCGATGCCAATATGACATCGGCATCGGCTAATGGCATCACCATCATCAACTTCGGCATGGGAAGCCCCAATGCGGCCATCATCATGGATTTGCTCAGTGCCGTGAAGCCCAAGGCATGCCTCTTCCTGGGCAAGTGTGGTGGCATAGGCAAGAAACAGCAGCTGGGCGACCTCATACTCCCCCTAGCCGCTATCCGTGGCGAGGGCACATCGAACGATTACCTGCCTGCCGAGGTGCCCGCACTGCCGGCATTCATGCTGCAGCGTGCTGTGTCATCCTCTATCCGCGATATGGGACATGACTACTGGACCGGTACCGTGTACTCTACCAACCGCCGTATCTGGGAGCACGATGAGGGCTTCAAGGAGTTCCTGCGTGCCACCCGCGCCATGGCTGTCGATATGGAGACGGCCACCCTCTTTGTCACTGGCTTTGCCAATCGTATACCCACTGGTGCACTCCTCCTTGTGTCGGATCAGCCGATGACTCCCGAGGGAGTGAAGACCGAGAAGAGCGACAACCTGGTGACGCAAAACTACGTGAACGACCACCTCAACATAGGTATCGCCTCACTACGCATGATTATCGATGAGAAGAAGACGGTGAAGCACCTGAAGTTCGACTGGTAAGAAAAAGAATGACATAGAAAATGTATGCTCGGTAAGTGAGGTGACAGATTTAGACTATGTTTGTATGGATGGAGGAGATGATTTTGTTCCTGACATTTGCAATACGTCGTAGGGCAAGGAAAAACGATAAATAGAGTATATTATACGGAGAACTCCAAGACTCCTCTCTCTCTATTGGAATAATGATAAATACGGTTACGGGAATCCTGTTCCTGATTACTTACGAAAACCATTATTCCCTTGAAATGGAGATTCTTTTGATGTTATAAACAATATTAATGAGGGATGCTTTTATATATTACACCGAGATCATGGCAATGTTGACGGATGGAGTGACCCGGAATTCAAAGTAAATAACATTCTTGATTTATCCAATAATAGCAAACTCCCAATAGTTTTCAGTATGAATTGTTTAACGGGAAGATATCAAGATAGCCTTACAGAAGAATGTTTCGCAAAAGCATTACTAAAAAAAGAAAAACAGCTGCTTATAACATTCAATTATGAAAAGAGTTTTGTTATATCTATCCCTTGTCCTTACCTGTCAGTGGGTGTTGGCCCAAACGGCAGGTGAGGATGCTATCTATACAGGCCTTCAACAGTATGTCTGCAATATCGCGGACTTCAGCCGCAAGCATCCTCAGGAGAAGGTTTATCTCCACATGGACAACCGCAGCTACTACATCGGCGACACCATCTGGTTCAAGGCATATGTGATGGATGCGGCTACCTTGCATCCCACTCAGACGAGTGGGGTGCTCTATGTGGAGTTGCTCAATGAGAATGGAGTAGAGATGGAGCACAAGAAGATGCACCTGAGACACGGGATGTGCCACGGGGATTTCATCTTGAAGGAGGCGTATCGTACCGGTTATTACGAGATACGTGCCTACACACGCAATATGCTGAATTGGGGCAATGTGTATGGATCAAACGAGTCCTTCTCGCTTTCCATGCTGAGTGCCGAAGAGCGTGAAGAGAATAGCCATCTATATAATTTCCAAGCGAATGATTTAATCCCTCCCTATAATTATTGCGTCTTCTCACGAGTTTTTCCTGTATTTATGAAGCCATACAAGAAAGGGGAATTCAAGGAAGAAATGGATTTTTATCCTTTTCATACAAGCTTGGCCTTCCCAAAGGAGACCCATTATGAGTTTCGTGAGCAAAACGTCCGATTATCATTCTTTCCGGAGGGTGGTTCGCTGGTTGAGGGAGTCCCTTCAATCGTCGCTTTTGAAGCTACAGACCAGTGGGGGCGTAAGATTGAGATAGAAGGTTATCTCACCCAAGGTCGCAAGAACAAAATGCTGGAATTCGCGACTTCTGGTCGTGGTAGAGGATTTTTCAGCCTGTGCCCTAAAAAAGGAGTAAAATATTATGCGCATTTAGAATATAAAGGACGAAAGTACCAGTTCCTTTTGCCAGAGGCTATGCCTCAAGGGTATGTGCTCACTGTGCACCCTCCAGTAGGAAGAGATAATGCGGAATTTCGTGTGTCAAGCGCCCAAGTAGCAAAGCCTGATACAGCCACATTAGGTTGGACTCTCCTTTGCCGTGGTGGATTATTGGCATTCGACACACTGGAGATTGTTTCTGGGAGTCATGTTGATGTTGACATCCCGTCATCCCGCCTTCGCTCGGGTGTCCACCAGTTGACGCTCTTTAATAGTCGCGGAGAGGTTCTGGCCGATAGGCTTTTCTTTGTCTGCCCACCTCGGGAACAAGCGACCCTGGGTCTTGCGGAACTTCCTGACACGGTGGCCCCTTATGAGCGGATACAGTTGGATTTCCAAGCAAACGGCCCGAGTGGCTATTTCACCCAGGGTTGCTTCTCATTGGCTGTAACAGATGATGACGAACGCGGTGGTCCCTCCTTTGATACACGTGACATACGCAGTGAGTTGCTGCTCTCGTCCGACCTGAAAGGGTTTATAGAAGATGTGGACTCCTATTTCCGCCATACCACAGAGCAGGAGATGGTAAGCGATATAGATATGCTCATGCTCGTGCAGGGGTGGCGACGTTACGAATGGCAGGCAATGAGTGTCTCCTTACCCCCACGCTATACACCAGAAAAAGGGCTGTTGCTTGACGGATATGTCATTTCAGATATAGTGGTGAATAAGTCGTACCGCAATCCTGACAACTACCAACATATTCCTAACCTGCAGATGGACATATCAATCATCTCTCCCGAGGTTTCCCTGACCGATACCTGTTCCGTAGATTCACTTGGGAGGTTCCGTTTTGAAATTGACCGTTACTTTACGGGAGAGGCCCTCATGACATTGGTTCTGAAAGAGAGAAACCGTTCTGCCAAGAAATGGTTCCAGCGGATTATACCTTCTGACCTTAGCCTAAAGTTTAGCTATCCCGTCATTGACCGGGTCTATTCACCACTGCCGTGTCAATACTCCCATTATGAGTTCAATACTCCTGAGGGGGAATATTTGTATCAGATAGATATGCCGTTGGATTGGGATGTGGGGGCAACCCTGGATGAGGTCAGCGTTAAAAAACGGTTCAAACGTAAAAGTGAGATTTATTACGAGAATCCCGAGATGGTAATCGATTATTATAAAGAGTGGAACCATGTCATTGACAGAGGCTGCCCGTTGATGAACTATGAAAGTAGTTTCAATGAAGACAATTCCATATTATTGAACTATCACCTGGGGAGATTCCGATTAAATGATTCATCAGCAGCGTTGAGGAAGCATGACTCGTTGTTCATTCGCTATGTAGATCGGTATTACAAACCTTATCACATGCCCGATACAGTAAGGGTATATACCAATTTATGTACACGCAATCGGTTGAAGGTTTGGCAATTGGATTCACAAACAGACCATCGTGATCTGGTACGCTGTGTTTTCAGTTATTTTAAGCGTTCAGAAAGTCCACGCCGCGCACCTTATATGCCTAAGCATGGCACCCGCCATACCTACTACGAGGGGTATAGCCGTGTGCGCGAGTTCTATAGCCCTGACTATTCCGAGTATGCCCTTCCCGATTCTACAGACTATCGCCGTACCCTCTACTGGGACCCCGACGTGTGGACCGACCACCTGGGCCGCGCCTCGGTGACCTTCCACAACAATGCCCGTACCAAACGCTTGCATGTACGGGCCGAAGGGTTCACACGTAATGGAGATCTCATTGTGCTGGACAGCGAAAGAATGAATCCTGAGCAATGAATAAAAGTTGTTGATGAACTATATGTTATCTTATGAATCGTGTATCGTGTTGCGCGATTAGGCCATTCTCTATTGGCGAAAGTTCATAAATCGGTTGGCAATGGCAGAGCTTTCTTAAAGTGAAACTTTATATTGGCAGGGCCATGATGTCTACGTGTATACCCTGTATGCTTTTTCTATATTCCTATGTGCAGATGGTTTGTTGTTTGGAACTCCCTCCTGAGACGACTTTGGGAAACTAAAGTTTCCGTCGTCGCAAGCAACGCTCATCTCGCGTTGCCCCTCTATAAACAGAGGGACAGTTAGTTGGACGTTTTCATTAAGATATTTTTATAATGCGTTTTCCCTGCGTCACCGCGGTGAAACTATGTTGTCTCCGCGGTGAAAAGTGCTTTTCTCCGCGGAGATAATAAAACGCCACCGCGGTGGCGTGTGATTATCTATTTGTTCTCAGGGCTGACGCACTGGAAATATCTACAAAGATTATCATTTACTATCATAGAATCAGTTGTTTATCCACGCGAATCTCGCAAATCTCGCAGACCGACGCTAATGCTCCTCGTCGGCCTCCTAACCTAAGAGGAGAATTTAATGGATGTGGACAACATCAATATTATTGCTAAAATAATTTTTCTTTCGTTATGGGTATTCCGAATTTTATATTTACCTTTGCGTCATGTGGAGTGCGCTCCACAGATTTTTGATTTGTTGGTAGAAGCGTAGTGCTCTCTTGTTAATTGGAAACCTAGGAAATTTTCAATAGAACAAACAAGGAAGGCGTGGCGGTTCTGCGCGTATATCGCGTGGGCTGTTATTGTTACATCTGTTCGCAAAGGTTTTCCTAGGACCTCCAATTAAGGCGTGGCATATCAGCTCCACGCTTCTTTATTGTAAATGCTCTTTGGGAGTTGGAGGGCACAATGATTTTTACAATGAAAAAATATTTATGGATGACGGTTTTCACCGTATTGATGTGCGTAGGCTTTACTGCTTGTAGTGAGGAGGATAAGGAGCCTACAAATCCATTGGTAGGGATGTGGGAGACAGACCGAAAGACGGGGAACATATATATTGATGACGTATATATTTATACCTTCAAGTCCGACGGTACCTATACGTGGAATGTTGGTGTCTATTGGAACGGGGGAGGGTATTATTCGTATGAAGATTCCTACTTGACATTGTCTGAGGCTGGGGGGAGCACTTCAGTGTGGGCCATTATGGCTTTAGAAAAAAAATATTTTGTCGTAGTGACCCAGTCGGGCTCCACGTACACCTTCTATAAGAGTGACGAGGATGGGGCGAAGGCAGAAAAGATGGATGTTTCGGGCACTGTGCAGAATCATGAATACGTCGACCTTGGCCTTTCCGTGAAATGGGCAACATGCAATGTGGGTGCCTCACTTCCCGAAGAGGAGGGCGATTATTATGCCTGGGGAGAGACATCTACCAAGAAAGACTATAGTTGGAACACCTATAAGTGGTCTAAGAATGGTGATTCTGAATTCACCAAATATTGTTCTCAGAGCATCTATGGCTATAATGGAGGATTTGCGGATAACTTGACTACGCTTGAACCAACCGATGATGTGGCTACTGCCAAATGGGGGAATAAATGGCGTATGCCGACTATGGAGGAAATGAAAGAGCTATGTGAAAGATGTACTTGGGACTGGGTAAAGCGTAATGGTTATTATGGGTGGAAAATGACTGGACCCAATGGGAAATCAATCTTTCTCCCCCTTGCGGGCTACCGCTACGGCACGGAGGTCTACGGCCGTGGCGAAGAAGGCTGCTATTGGTCTGGCGAGCTGTTCGGGTACCAAAACTCCGGTGCGTACTACCTCTACTTCGGTCGCGGCTACTTCGACTGGGACAACTGCCATAGCCGCTGCCACGGTCTTACCGTTCGCCCCGTCACAGAATAGAAAGGATCGAAGCGACGTATTCGTCAATTTGATTTATTTCCGTGGGGCATAATGTGTGCCCCACGGATTTTTTCCGTGAAGCGGGCCGAAAAGGAGAACATACAGTGTGGTGTCATCCTTACGTAGGGGAGGATCCCGCGCTGGGACTTGCACGAGCTTTGCGAGATTTTTCGCTGCGCTCAGAATGGCACGAGACGTTTAGGACACCTACGATGGCATGACGTATCTTTATATCGCCCCACGCTTATTGTAGCCAACAAGAAAGCCCAAGATGACTCTTGGGCTTTCTGTAGTTGCGGAGAAAGGATTCGAACCAATGACCTTTGGGTTATGAGCCCAACGAGCTACCACTGCTCCACTCCGCGATGTTTTTATTTTGATGGTGCAAAGGTAGTGCTTTTTTTTTAGACTGCAAATATTTTTGCGGTATTTTTCTTTTTTTGATCTGTCTTTTCTCTTTTGCAAGATAAAATTTAGTACTTTTGCAATTGATATGAGCATAACGATAAGTAAAACGACGAATATCTTGATAGAGGCAGCACGTGTGTTGTTTATCCGTAATGGCTATGACCATACGACGATGACTGATATTGCCCGTGAGGCCAAAAAGGGGCGTCGGACGCTTTATGTGCATTTCCCGAGCAAGGAGGTGCTGTTCCGTCGGGTGATAGAGATGGAGCTGAATAAGATTCTTGATGTGTTGCGGGCTATTGTTGATAAGGATATTCCGGCCGACAAAAAGATAATGGAGTTTGTCATCAGCAGACTTAATAATGTGCGCCATACCATCTTTCGCAATGGCTCGCTTCGTGCTGATTTTACCCGTTTCTATCTGACCATTGACAGCATTCGCCGTAAATATGACAAGTTTGAGATAAATCTTATTCGAAGTATTCTCATTGAGGGGCGTGAGCAGGGAATCTTTCATTTTGACAATCCAGACGTAATGGCTGCCATCATACATTATAGTATCAAGGGGCTGGAATCACCCTATGTGCGTGGCTTGGTTGCCGGTAATGTTGAGGTGCGTATATTGGAACGGCATGCCCGCCAAGTCATATTGCGTGGGCTGGGTATGAATATATAATCCATGGCTGGTTGGCGTAGAGTACGTTTTCTGGGGGTGTTTCATTAAAAAAAGGTTGTGGCGATGCAGGTTCTGTACGAGGACAATCATATTATTATAGTAAACAAGGCAGCTTCGGAAATTGTCCAGGGTGACAAGACGGGAGATATGCCTTTGTCTGAAATGGTAAAGGCTTATATTAAGGAGAAGTATAATAAGCCCGGTGCCGTGTTTCTTGGTGTGACTCATCGGCTTGATCGTCCGGTGAGTGGGGTAGTCGTTTTTGCTCGCACCAGCAAGGCTTTGCAACGATTGAATACGATGTTCCGTGAGGGGGGGCATATACAGAAGACTTATTGGGCCATCGTGAAGAATCGCCCTATGGCATCGGAGGCAGAACTTGTCCATTATTTAGTGCGCAATGAGCAGCAAAACAAGTCATATGCGTATTCTTCGGAGAGGGTGGGGGCCAAGCGCTCGGTACTCAGTTATCGCCTGCTGGGGAGTATGGAGAATTACCATTTGCTCGAAGTCGTATTGAAAACTGGCCGTCATCACCAGATACGTTGTCAGTTGGCCAAGATAGGCTCGCCTATCAAGGGGGACCTCAAGTATGGGGCTGAACGTTCCAATCCGGACGGGAGCATTTGTCTGCATGCCCGCCGTATACGTTTTGAGCACCCTGTATCTAAAGTCATGATTGATGTGGTTGCTCCAGTGCCGGACGACCGTTTGTGGCATAGTGCCGAAACTGTGGTGGCAGAATGATGATTCTCCTTGTGTGGGGTAGGGGCTGGTGCTAAGAATACTCTCCTGGTGTTTTCTTGTAGTATAGGACGGAACAGTTCCTTTTCAGAAATACCTTATTGGCTACTTGCCTGACGTCGTGGCTTGTTATGGAGCAATAACGTGCCAGTTCTTCGTTGAGGTTGCTGTCCTGCCCGATAAGTTCCATTTGGGCGAGGTTGATGGCGCGGTTCAAGTAGTTGATATTGTTGAATGTACGTTCTGATTCTGAACGGTTGCGTACTTTGCTGAGTTCTTCGTCTGGTATAGATGTGCATTTCAGTACGCTCAATTCTTCCCATATGGCTTCCTCTGCCATTTCACAAGTGATGCCTTCGGCCAATCGGCCCATGATGTAGAGCAGACCATTGTCAAGGCTGCCTTGTATATAGGCATCTATAGCAGTAAATATTTTAGTCTGATGCACCAAGTGTTGGATAAGTCGACTTGACTGCCCTGCGGCAAGGATATCAGTGATAAGGTCGCATACGTGATATCCTATATCTCTACGATTGGCCATATGGAAGGCCATCACCAGCATCTCTGACGGGATGTCCCGGTATACGGTTTTTCGCCGTATGCGACTCTGTGCCGGTTCTGTTGCCCTCTCTTCCGTAACTTCGTCTCTCTTTTTCAGTATTGGCCCAAACCACTTTTCACTAAGTGCCAGCACTTCATCGAAACCGATGTTGCCCACAACGGAAAGTATGGCATTGTCGGGGGTATAATGTCGGTTATAGAAGTCCATGATATCGTTGAGTGTAGCCTGCTCAATATGCTCGGGGCAGATGCCTATTGTGGGCCAACGATAGGGGTGTACCTTGTATGCCATAGGCCGTATAAGGTGCTGTATGTCACCATAGGGACGGTTGAGGTGGCGTTGCTTGAACTCCTCTATCACCACTCCTTTCTGCACCTCTACACTTTGTTCTGTAAGGGCGAGGCCGAGCATACGGTCTGATTCTAACCAGAAGGCTGTCTCTATATTGCTTTTAGGTAGGGTGATGTAGTAATTGGTGAGGTCGTTGTTGGTCCAAGCGTTGTTCTCTCCTCCAGCGAATTGCACGTGGGCATCATAGTCGGGTATATTGACTGACCCCTCAAACATCAGATGCTCCATCAGATGTGCATATCCGGTGTGTTGAGGGTCTTCATTGCGTGCCCCTACATTATACAGCAGATTTACAGCTACCATCTGAGTGGTTGTGTCTTCCTGATGTATGATACGTAGGCCGTTGGCGAGAACGTGGCGGTTTATGTTCATTTTTCCGCAGGTTTTTCTATTTCTCTGACGCTTTTGATTATTACATCTTCGTATGGGCGTGCGTCTTTGTTTACTGCCCGATTCTCGATTTTCATGACCACATCCATGCCGTCTATCACTTCGCCAAATACGGTGTAGTAGCCATCTAAGTCGGCAGCACCTCCGGTTGTCTTGTATAGGTTGCGTTGTTCCGCTGAATAGTGGAATTGCTTGCGCTTGGCCATCACTTTGTCAGTTTCTGCTGTGATGGCCTTTTTGATTTCGCGTATCTTGGGCATATGGCGTTTGGTGTCCTTGGCATATTCTTTCAGTTGCTTGCCGTATGGCTCTGTTTGTGTTATTGAGTCGAAAACTTCTTTTCTTAGGCGTTTGTTATAGGCGTCTTCTGCGTTGAATAGTTTCGTGTCAGAATATTTGAATCCGGTGACAATGTAAAAGTGTCCGCCAGATGATTTTTCCATCTTGTAATAGCTTGCCATGGCCAATGCTCCACGTTTATGGATGAACTTGTCCGGTTGTATCTCTTCAGGGATGGTATAGTCTACATCGTTGCCGCCCAGTGGAGTCTCCCGTGTGGCACCTTTTGATTTGGGGTCTCCGGCTTGTATGGCAAGTTTGTGCTGAATACGATAGAATAACTGGTTGTCGTAGTATCCTCTTCTGGCTAATTTCATGAAGTTGTGGCGATGCAAGGGCGTCTCGCGATATAATTTTAACGTGATGTTCCCTTCACTTGTTTCCATTAAGAGGTACTGGTCGGCGTCTACAATTATGGTGTCGGTATCTATGGACTCTGTGGTTGTAGACTCTTTGGGAGTGTTTTGGCAGGCTGTCAGTACGATGTGGCATAAGACAATCGCCATAAAAAGATGCTTCTTCATATTAGTTGTGTTAATGTGGTTTGTATTTGGCTTCAAATATACAAAAAATACCCCTATCGTAGGTTGGTATGTCCTGATTTTTTAGGTTGACTTTGCAAAATGTGCTGTTGTGGCAGTTTGTGTTTTTAGAACTCTACTAATATGCGTGCATTGATGCGCAATCCTGTGAGATAGTTAGGGATGGCGTAACGATGGTTTTCCGTATCGGTGATCCAGTAGTATGAGTTGATGTTTTTGATGCCCAGCAGATTGAAGGCGTCTATTCCTAACCATACATTGCGAAAGTGCTGTGAGATACCTGTGCGTATGTTGCCTTTTTCATTGTTGACGGCACGGTAGCTCATGCCAATGTCTACACGTCGGTAGGCTGGCGCTCTGAACAGTAGTTTCTCTCGTCCTGAGTGAGGGGGACCGAAGGGGAGTCCGTTGGCATATACGGCGCGGAGGTTCATTTGCCAACGGTCTGTACCGGGAAAGTAGTCGGTAAGGCATAGCGAAAGGTTGAAACGCTGGTCGGTAGGACGCGGATACCATTTTCCGTCAATCTTCTCCTCTGTTCGCATTATGGATGCGGTGAGCCATGAGTCTGTACCAGGAATAAATTCTCCGAAGAGCTTCATGTCGAGTCCTGCTGCATAACCCGTAGCGCAGTTCTCGCCATAATAGGTGAGGCGTACGTTGTTTATGTTGTATGGAATGAGGTTTGACAGTGCTTTGTAGTATACTTCAGTAGTGAGCTTGAACGGACGGTCCCATACACGGAACTGGTAGTCCATGGCTCCTACCACTTGGACTGAACGTTGGGACTTGATGGCTTTGTTCAGTCTTACGTACGATGACCCTCCTGCTTGCACTGTATCGCGGAATTCTTTGTAGAAGGGGCTTTGGTAATATAATCCTGTGGCGAGGCGGAAGGTGAATTGGTCGTTCCCATCGGGAATAAAACCAACCGATAGACGGGGGGATAAGAGTGGCTCGTGATTCCATGACCAATAAGAGAAACGTATACCTCCGTTTATGACAAACAGTCCGGCATCGGTATGTTTGCGCCAGGTATCCTGTGCGAAAGCAGCCAGACGATGGTTGCTGACTTGGTTCCTTGAACGTAGGTTGTAGATGAGCTCGATGCGCTCGCCTGTGTGAGGCAATGAATACCCTGCCGAGTCACGCATTTCCCACTCGTTAAGGTCATCACTGATGCGCTCCATCTTGTATTCACCCCCCCAATGTAGCTCGTGCTGCTGCACCTTGTGCTTTCCAGTAAGTGCTACCGAGATTACTGAGGCGGTGAGGTAGTTTCTCGCATGTTCCATGTAGGTCCCTACACCCATGTTCTTGTCTTCGTCCACGTCGTCAAGCCAATATTGGCTGATAATGTCGAAGGTTTCCTCTTCGTCGGTACGATAGGCCGATGTGTTTAGTGCAAGGTGGTTGTGTTCGTTAATGTTGTAATCCAATGTTAATGCTCCGAACCATGTGCGGAACATATCCTCTTCCCGCCCTCCGAAATATACCTTAAATTCCTTGACATCTTCCAGTGTCCCAAATGAGGTGTTGCGGTCTGAGGGGGTAAACCGATAACGGTTTTGCGATATGTTTCCGATGAATCCTATTTCCAACTGTTGGGTGAGATGGTAGGTGAGGTAGGTCTGGTAGTCTACAAACGATGGGTCGTACTCCCCGTGTGTGTCGAGTGTCCCCAGTAGATACTGGCTGGTCTTGTAGCGTAGACTATGTGTCATGCTCCACTTGTCCTTGCTTCCTATACCTATATATGCATTGGCTCCAAGCATGCCGGCTGATAGTGACCCCTCCAACTGGGTGGGGCGACGGTAGGTGATGTCGAGCACACTGCTCATCTTGTCGCCAAACTTGGCTTCGAATCCACCGGACGAGAAACCGATGTTCTCTACCATGTCTGGATTGATAAATGACAAACCCTCCTGTTGTCCTGCACGGATGAGTAGGGGACGGTATATTTCTATGCCATTGACGTAGACGGAATTTTCGTCATAGTTGCCGCCACGGACATTGTAGGTTGATGACAATTCGTTGGTAGCGCTTACTCCTGCTTGTGTAGCGATGAACGACTCTACCGATCCGCCTGAGGCATCAGGGCTTAGGCGTGCCTGCTTCTGAGATAAATGTTGCATGGTACCGGTCTGCCGGCGGATTTCTCGGATGGTGACTCCCTCCAAAGCCGTGTTGGAGTGGGGGAGCATAATGTTCATGGTGATGGTTCCTGACGGTTTGAAGAGGATGCGCCGCCGTTGTTGGTATCCAATCATGGAGTAGGTGATCTCTACGGTGTCGGCCGTGGCTATGCGCAGGCTATACTCACCCTTGAGGTCTGTGGTGGTGCCTTTCATTTGCCTTGCCACCCAAATATTAGCTATCTCTATGGGACTTCCTGTTTCGTCAGTAATCTTTCCTTTGATAGTTACACTTCCGCTTTCTACATTCTCTTGTGCATGTAGATGAGCGGGCAATAGGATGGTCAGTAGCAGCAGAATTAGTCGTGTAACCTTCTTCATATTTAATGTAAACGTGATTTCCCTGCAAAACGTATATGATTTCAGGGCTTTTTTTTGTTTTTTTTGCCAAAGTATATGGGGAATAGTTTGCTCAGTGTCATTTTTTTTCACTATTATTGTACAATAATTAAACATATCAACCCCAATTATAACTAAAAAGCATTATTATGAGAAAAATTTTTACACTTTTCTTCATGTCGATGTTCCTGGTGATAGGAACAGCCATGGCGCAGGATGATAGCGCCGACTCACTTAAACTCACGTTTCTAAATCCTAAAGATGGTGCAATGGAAACTTCCGTCTACAATATCCGACTTCAGTTCAACAAGGACGTTACAGCCACCCTTCCCGAAGGCGGTATTGATGTCGTGAACAACGATACCAAGGAGGTTGTCAAGATTACCCGCATCTACAAGGATGAATGGACACCTGCCAACACCGTGCTCTTCTATTTTGAGCAGAAGATGATGCCTGACAAGGATGGAAAGGGCGAAGAACTGCAAGACCAGTATATTGATACTCCCGGCTCCTATAGCTATACCATCCCCGCCGGCTGCATCAAGAGTGTCGATGGTGAGGAGTTTGCTGAGCACACCTTCACATTCAGTGTTGTAGGTACTTTTGGTGTAGAGAGCTATTCACCTCAAACGACCAGTAAGTTGGAGAAGATACAGATAACCTTTACTGAAGAGGTTACCGAGGTGATATTTCCCAATAGCGGTTTGCCCGTTGTAGACGGTTATTGGACTCCCGTATCGTGGGTTAAGAATGATGTTGTAATCAGTGAAGACAAGAAGACTGTTACTTTTGAACTCGAGGAACCTATCACCGCAGAAGGTACGTATGGCATCGATCTTTATCAGGGAACGTTTGTTGGTCCCAAGGGTATCAATACTTACAGTTCGCTCATGTTCAATGTTATCGACAGTAATCCTTCTTTCGTAACCAACTTCCAGGAGGGCGAGCGGGTAAAGGAAATCGGCAATCTTGAAATTACTTTCAGGAATGTTAGCGAGGTGAAGCTCGTAGAGGGTGCAGAGCCTGTTACCGCATATCTCCCCGGTGATGGCGAAGCTACAGGTAAGGCTGCTTTGGCCAATAATAGGATTACCGTTACCTTTGATCAGCAGTTTACCGAAGAGGGTGTCTATACCTTTGTAATTCCTGCTGGTATGTTCACTATGGATGGCGTGCCCAACGAACCTCGTGAGATCAATATCACTCTTTTCACCTTCTCTATCATTCCGCTTGAGGTTGATAGCGTAATTCCCGCAATGGGCACAGTAGATAAGCTCGACCGCATCATTGTCGTATACAACCAGGATGTAACCCTCTCTATGGATGAGAACTGGCAGCAGATCTCACGCGAGATTGCCCTTACTTGTGGTGATAAGGTATATACGCTGACCTATAACTCCATGTCGAACCTTAGCAACAAGATTGAGTATCTTGTTAATGCTCAGTGGACAGGTTATGAGTACGAGTCAACACCTATCACAGAAGCAGGAACCTATACTTTGAATCTTGCTGATATTATTGTAGACCACGCAGTAGAGGATTATATTGATGAGTGGGGTTATCCCAACAAGATGTGGCACTCAAAGGGCAAGTCTTGCGAGGGTACCTACACTTGGACCATCAGTGGCGACAACGCTATCAAGGTTGTAGCTCCTGAGACTGGTGAGCAGGTTATCTACGACCTTCTTGGCCGTCGCATCGAGAAGATTGTTGGTGATGGTATCTATATCGTCAATGGCAAGAAAGTTGTGATTAAGTGAGAGCAGAAGACTGCTTGTAGGCTTATGCCGAACGTGAACAACTAAAACGCAGTTAAAGTTGTGATTAAGTGAGAGCAGAAGACTGCTTGTAGGCTTATGCCGAACGTGAACAACTAAAATGAGATTAAAAAGATTGTTAAGTAGGGATAGTCATTTGGCTCCTTTGTTCTGAGTCAATTGGCAAGACTTACCCTATGTTTTTCCAATCAGATTCATCACTGTTCAATATCATCGGCCCTGAATTCAGGGCCGATTTTTTTATTCCCAATCACGTCAGGAACCACGTAAATGCTGGTTCCACGTGTAGAGCATCAGGCAGCAAGAATTACTTGAATTGATTCCCGTTTTGTAAGATTGACCACATCCATTATTCCCTCCTGAATGTATATCGTGTTGACAATCAGTTTCCCTTGTTTCGGGATTTTCTCTGGTGTATATGATTGCGGGGATACTAATGGGGTTTTATCTCCTTTCTAAATGTGTCTATATGGGATGATCGTTTTACATGAAAGCGAGCCTTATTCAGTGTAAGTCTCTATTATTGTGATAATATCGTTCGCGGTGTGTGCTATCCATTTAGCGTCATGAGCCATAAGTTCCTCTTTAGTGCGGAATCCCCATGTGACACCTATACTTTTTACATTAGCATTTAAGGCTGTTTGCATATCTACTCCAGAATCTCCAATGTATAGGGTGTTATCATGCTTGATTCCTGTCACCTTTAGTATGTCATTGATAATGGTGGGGTCAGGCTTGATGGGTACTCCTTCCCTTTGCCCTAATATTGCAGCGAATTGAATTTGTGGAAAGAAATGTTTAATCAGATTTTCCGTTGCTTGCTGGTATTTGTTTGATGCAATAGCTATCAGTATCCCGCTCTCCTGTAGATGTTCTAACAAGGTTGTAATTCCTGGATAAGGAACGCTCTCGTCAGTATTGTGTATGTTGTAGTAGGGTACGAAGAGATCTCGTATGTGTTTTATGTTTGTTTCGGTACGTGCGTTTTCTGGCAATGCCCTGTAAAACAGCCTATTGATGCCATTCCCTACAAATTTATAGTAAGAACTGGTTGGGTGGGTCGGAAAGCTGCATTGTGCTAATGCATAGTTTGTTGCGTTCGCTAAATCTGCAACGGTATTAAGCAAAGTGCCATCAAGGTCAAATATGGTAAGTTGTATGCTTGAACTCATTTGATTGCTTATGATGATTGTGTAGTTAAAACATGAAACCAAGGGAGAAACTTAGCATGTTCTTTCTTCGATTGAAAATAAATTCATTGGTAGAAATTTGTTCTTGGTCATCTGTTGTTGTAATACATTTGGAGATGTTGTGTAATCCATATTCAAATGAGAAATCAAAGAATATACGGCCAATGTTGATCCCTATTCCTGTCATGATACTGGCATTGACAGGGTAGATGGATTCGGTAATCGAATTGTAGTCAAAGTTGTCAAACTGGTATTTACAAAACTTCGTGGCGATAAACTTAAACTTGGGCCCTAAGAAAAATGACATGGAGTAGGGACCTTCCTTTAAGAAATGGTATCCATAATATAGGGGCACCTCAAAACCTATTATGCGGGTACTGATGGTTGACAAATCATTGCTATTAGCCTGGAGGTACCATGATTGGGTTGGGAAGAATATCGTATAGTTGCTGATGTTATACGATATCTCTGTTTGGATATAATGCTTGCTTAGGTTGATACGGGTAAAGGCCGTGTATAATAAGCTTATTTCAGATTTTGCGTTGTACTCATTGATGGGGTTTCCTGCTATCTTTAACTCTTGTATGTCGTATATAGTAGAGCTGAATCCGGCTTTTATTCCATAGTTGATGAGCGAAACCTTCTTTTGCTGTGCATGGAGAGTAATGCTGAAGCAAAATAAAAGTAAAAATATTTTTTCTCGGCATCTCATCCTTTTTTCTTTTTTTCTACTGACCATCCAAACTTCCCGATTTTATCCCCCAAATGATAATAGCCACCATGAAGATATATGAGTGGGTCGCTTTCAGATAGTTCAAACTTACCGGTTTCCTTGTTTATGTACCTGTCATCAGCTATTACATTCACAACATCTGCAATGTACATTTCATGTGACCCTAATGAGATGATTTCTTTTACTCGGCATTCGATGCTCAGAGGTGACTCTTCGATAATAGGAGCTGCAACAACTGAAGCTTTGCCTGGTGTGAGATGCATCTCCTTGAATTTATCGTAGTTGCGCCCCGATCGTACGCCGCACCAATCGGTGGCATGGGCAGTAGAAGAATCGGTGAGATTGATAACAAACTCCATATTCTTCTTAATGATATCTGCAGAATATCGTTCGGGGCGTACGGAAATATAGCACATAGGAGGATTGGTACAGATGGTTCCAGTCCATGCTATGGTAATGATGTTGTACTCTTCTTCGCATGAACCGCACGTAACCATTACGGCAGGCAAAGGGTATATCATTGTGCCAGGTTTCCAGTTTACCTTCATTGTGGTTGGTTTACGCCCATGGGGGGATTCGTTGTTTGACTGATTCCCTTTGGATAAGACAAATATATCCTTTGGGATATTTATCTATACAAGTTTTACCTCACTTTTGTTTTGCTCTTTTTCGCAATAGTGGCATTTTAATGTTCCTTCTTTTTTGTCCACTACGTGGAAGTGAGTTGGCATAGGCTCATTGTTGGTAATACATTTTGGATTACCACAACGGACGATACCGTATAGTTCATCGGGAATAATGACCTCTTTCTTTTCTACGACATCGAAG
Source organism: Bacteroidales bacterium (assembly GCA_015060865.1). Taxonomy (GTDB): domain Bacteria; phylum Bacteroidota; class Bacteroidia; order Bacteroidales; family Bacteroidaceae; genus UBA1189. The sequence goes on from SUXS01000012.1 coordinate 56,986, forward strand.
TCGCGTATAATATTTAGGATTACATTGGGAGCTACTACTGAAAGACGGCTTATCTCTTCGTCAGAGAAGTATTTGTCAGCTACTTTGATGATTCCTTTCTTACCAAGTTTGCTGCTGTGCAGATTGTAACCTATCGTGACACTTGAACCTAATTTCTCTAATTCGAGTAGCGAGGCAATGGTGAATACTAGTTCTGAAGGTATATGGTCTATGACGGTGCCGTTTTCAAGAGCGGCGACTAATAGTTCGGTCTTGTTGTTTTTCATTGTTGTAGGATTATGATATTCCGTTATCCATTATTGTATCTCTATACTTCGATGCCCAGGCAGTCGCAGATGAGTGCTTCGCGTACATACAATCCATTTTTGGCTTGTTGGAAGTAGTAAGCCTTGGGGCTTTCGTCTACGTCGTAGGCTATTTCATTTACGCGGGGTAGTGGATGCAGTATGCGTAAGTTGTTGCGGGTGCCTTTTAGCATGTCGGCCTTAAGAATATATACATCTTTCACACGTTCGTATTCCATTAAGTCGGTAAAGCGTTCGCGTTGTACCCGAGTCATATATAGAATATCTGCGTTGGCGATAACCTCTTCGGTGAAGTCGGTATGCTCTACATACTTGATGTTGTGCTCTTTGCAGTATATCTTGTACTCGTTTGGCATGGCTAGTTCCTTCGGAGCAATAAAGTGGAACTGAGGATTGAAGTGGCGCATAGCCATTAGTAAAGAGTGTACTGTGCGGCCATATTTAAGGTCACCTACAAGATAAATATTGAGATTTTCCAATGTACCTTGCGTCTTGTAGATGGAATAAAGATCGAGCATCGTTTGTGAAGGATGTTGGTTGGCGCCATCTCCTGCATTGATGATAGGTACGGGCGATACTTCGCTGGCATAGCGTGCTGCACCCTCAAGGTGATGGCGCATCACGATGAGGTCAGCGTAGTTGCTTACCATCATGATGGTATCCTTAAGACTTTCACCTTTGGATGAGCTGGATGTGGCTGCGTCGCTGAAACCGATGACCCGACCTCCGAGACGATTTACGGCTGTCTCAAAGGATAGGCGTGTACGTGTTGATGGCTCAAAGAATAGTGTGGCAATGACCTGACCGTCCAATATTTTTCGGTTGGGCATTGCTTCAAATCGACTGGCAGCCTCAAGCAGACTCATAATCTTTTCCTTGCTGAGGTCTGCAATTGTTACGAAACTCTTTGTCATAGTATCATTGATTAATCTGTTGTTGTCTATCTGCAAAATTAGTGCAAGCCCAACGAAAAATCAAATTTATTTGTACTTTTCTGATAAGTAAACTAAATTCGCTATTCGTAATCAATAATTACTTGTGTAATATGTTTAGTGAGTGATAGGTGAGCTTGTATGTTTGGAACTATTGTTCGTAAATGTTGTAGCGTGACGCTCTGCCTCAAATGTGGTATTGGTGAAATCAATCCTGATTGTAGCTCTTTTGGGGTGATGTGCAAGTTAAGGTGACTGCAGATTGGCAGGGGCCGGCTCCTTCAATAGGTGGGTTACGTTTGGTTACGCATATCTTTGCGCGCTTTAATGTTGGGAAGCGATGGAGTAGGGCGGATCCGATGCGGCCACATACGTGCTCCAGTAGCTGGGATGGAATCTCCATCTCTTGTTTGATGACTTCGTATGCCTCGGCATAGTTGATGGTCCCGCTAAGTTCGTCGGTTGCTATAGCGTGACTGATGTCGGCTTCGAGGGTGATGTCTACAGTGAAGGTGTTGCCTAATAGCCGTTCCTCAGGAAGTACGCCGTGGCGGGCGTGGAAGGTGAGATTGCGTAGCTCGATGCTGCTTTGTTCTATGGTCATCGTGATTCTTCTTTAATAGATGAAAGGGATTCAATAAAATGAAAGGGAACCCTCAACGACTTGAGCGACTCCCTTTCTCGCGTATGTAAAAGAAAAAGATTTTTTCTCTCTATTATCCCTCTATAGGGATGATTGGTGTTTTATCCGCAACGGCTGGTGCCGCAGTTGGTGCAGATAAGGCAACCTTCCTGATATACGAGGCTCTCTTGTCCGCAGTTGGGGCATACTTGTCCCTTAGCTGCAGTGCCGTCGAGCACGTATTTCTTCAATGCACGCTCAACACCGACTTTCCAAGTATTGATGCTTTCGCTGTCGAGCTGCAATGAACTGACAAGCTTGATTACCTGCTCGATAGGCATACGATATCGGAGTACGCCTGAGATAAGCTTGGCGTAGTTCCAGTATTCCTTGTCGAACTTCTCGGAAAGTCCCTCGATGGTGGTCTTGTAGCCGCGCTTGTTGCTGAACTGGAAGTCGTAGCGCTTCACGCCGTTCTCGTCTACGTTTTTAATGATGTAGCCGTTGGTTACGGATTTGGGCAGAAGGATGCCCTCCTCATCGTCGGCCAAACCAGTGAAGATTTCGTAGGGACGGCCGTCGAGCAAGCCAACGAAGGCTACCCACTTCTCCTTGTTGTTCTGGAAACGTACCACATCGGCTTCGAGCACGCGAGGACGTGTCTCTACTACTACGGGGGGCTTGCAGGTGCAAGGCTCCTCTACGGGCTTGCCATCGGCGGTCTTCTTCTTGTTGTCGGTAGCAATGAGTACGCCGCTGCGTGAACCGTCGCGGTATACGGTGCAACCCTTACAGCCGCACTTCCATGCCTCTACATAGAGGTCGTTGACGAGCTCTTCGCTTACGTCTGCGGGGAGATTGATGGTGACGCTGATGCTGTGGTCTACCCACTTCTGGATGCGGCCCTGCATCTGTACCTTCTTGAGCCAGTCGATATCGTTGGCAGTAGCCTTGTTGTAGGGACTCTCTGCTACCATGGCGTCGATTTCCTCTTGGGTATAGCGCTTGGTGGTGTCGTAGCCCTTGGTCTCCATCCAAGTCATGAACTTGGGGTGGTATACGATGAACTCCTCGAATGAGTCGCCTGTTTCGTCAGTAAAGTCTACATGTACGTCGGGGTCATTGGGGTTTACCTTGCGACGGCGCTTGTATACGGGCATGAATACGGGTTCGATGCCTGAGGTGGTTTGTGTCATCAAGCTCACGGTGCCGGTGGGGGCGATGGTGAGGCAGGCGATGTTGCGGCGACCATGCTTCTTCATCTCCTCGTACAGTGCTGGGTCGGCATCCTTGAGGCGGTTGATGAAGGGGTTGTTCTTCTCGCGCTCGCTGTCGTATACCTTGAATGCGCCACGCTCCTTGGCCATGTTGACCGATGAGCGGTAGGCCTCGATGGCGATGGTGCGGTGTACCTTCTCGGAGAAGTCGGTAGCCTCGTCGGTACCGTAGCGCAGGCCCATAGCGGCAAGCATATCGCCCTCGGCGGTGATGCCTACACCTGTACGGCGACCAAGGGTGCTCTTGTCCATAATCTTCTGCCACAGCTTGCGCTCAGCTCCCTTAACCTCCTCGCTCTCGGGGTCGCTCTCTATCTTCTGCATGATGGCCTCAATCTTCTCAATCTCAAGGTCGATGATATCGTCCATGATGCGCTGAGCTACAGCTACGTGCTGTTTGAAGAGGTCGAAGTCGAAGTATGCCTCGGGGGTGAAGGGATTTACTACGTATGAGTAGAGGTTGATGGCCAGCAGACGGCATGAGTCGTAGGGACAGAGAGGAATCTCACCGCAGGGGTTGGTAGAGACTGTCTTGAAGCCGAGGTCGGCATAGCAGTCGGGTACGGACTCGCGGATGATGGTGTCCCAGAAGAGTACACCAGGCTCGGCGCTCTTCCATGCATTATGTACAATCTTCTTCCACAGCTCTGATGCGTTCACCTCCTTGGTGTAGAGGGGTTCGGTGCTGTCGATGGGATATTTCTGTGTGTAAGGACGGCCTTCTACAGCTGCACGCATGAAGTCGTCGTCCATCTTCACCGATACGTTGGCGCCAGTCACCTTGCCTTCGGTCATCTTGGCATCGATGAATGACTCTGAATCGGGGTGTTTGATAGACACGCTGAGCATCAAAGCTCCGCGTCGTCCATCTTGGGCAACCTCACGAGTGGAATTTGAGTAGCGTTCCATGAAAGGAACAAGACCAGTAGAAGTAAGGGCCGAGTTCTTCACGGGTGAACCCTTTGGACGAATGTGTGAAAGGTCGTGGCCTACACCACCGCGACGCTTCATGAGTTGTACCTGCTCTTCGTCTACACGGATAATGGCACCATATGAGTCGGCGTTGCCGTCCATACCGATGACAAAGCAGTTTGAGAGAGAAGCAATCTGGTAGTTGTTGCCGATACCGGTCATAGGACTGCCTTGGGGAACGATGTACTTGAAGTGGTCAAGCAGGTCAAAGAGCTGCTGGGCCGACAAGGCATTGGGGTACTTTGCCTCTACGCGGGCAATCTCATTGGCAATGCGCCAATGCATGTCTCTCGGGGTCTCTTCATAGATGTTGCCCAGAGAGTCTTTCATGGCATACTTGTTCGCCCATACTCTTGCAGCGAGAGCATCACCACCAAAGTATTCGAGCGTAGCATTCTGCGCTTCTTCGAACGTGTAAGTTTTCTTTTCCACTGTGTTTTATGAGGTTATAGTTGTTGCAAAAAAGGTAAGTTGTGTAGAAGTGTTTCTTTCTTGAACAAAAGCTCTGCAAAGTTATATAACCTTTCTGTATTGACAAAATTTTTCAACAATGAAATTGTGTAAAAAATAAAAGTTTTCCAAAATATTTGTTTATATTTTTATAAATCAGCGAGTTGTGATTTTTGCGTTTTGTGTAAAGTTTTCCGAAAGAAAAAGTTGGTAGTTGGGTGTGCTGTCTTGAAGATGGAATTCTTTTTCTTTTTGAACTTGGAAGAATGATGTGGCAATGCAATGAAACTAGATGTTTCACTTGTCGATTATTTTAGAAAGTAGAAGGCTTATGTAGGTAAAAAGTATAAGGACGTTCTTCGGTCGTAATGTTTGAGACCAATAGCCGTTTCTATTTATCGAGTGGTGAGTTTTTTCTCTATACTTTCTATGGCTACTTGTAGAGACTTGTCATATGCAAGCTGTTCCTTGATGATACGGCAGGCATGTAAGACGGTGGAGTGATCTTTAGATCCGATGTGTTGGCCAATTTTTGATAGTGAAATGTTGGGAATATGCTTTTGAGAGAGGTACATTGCTACTTGGCGAGCTAATACAATGTCTCTTTTGCGTGATGTGGAGAAAATGGCCTCTTCCTCTACATGGTAATGATTGCAGGTGTTGCGAACAACATCGTCAACGTTAATTTCTTTTTTAACAATGCGTACAGCTTTGCTTATGACACGCTCTGTCATAGCCAAATCGATGTCGCGACCATAAATGGTAGCATGCGCCATCAAAGAGATAAGAATACCTTCTAATTCTCGTACACTGTCTGTTACATTTAGAGCTATATATTCCAATGCATCGTCGGAGATGGCGATATTCTCTTGCTTTACCTTTGTGAGCAGAATGTTACGGCGTAGCTCAAGATTGGGCTTTTCGATTTCAGCTGTTAATCCCCATTTGAAGCGGGTTATCAAACGCTCTTCTATTCCTTGAAGCATCACAGGAGGTCTGTCGCAAGTCATAATGAGTTGCTTGCCATTCTGATGCAGATGGTTGAAGATGTGGAAGAATGTGTTTTGTGTTTTTTCTACTCCAACAAACTCTTGAATGTCATCAATGATGAGGACATCAATTGTCTGGTAAAAATAAAGAAAGTCATTGAGCGTATTCTTTCGTACAGAATCTGTATATTGTATCTTAAATAAGTGTGCTGATACGTAGAGAACGCGTAGGTGAGGGTATAGTTCTTTTACGCGTAGTCCGATGGCATTTGCCAAATGGGTCTTTCCAACCCCTGATGCTCCATAGAGAAAGAGGGGGTTGAATATTGTTTTGCCCGGATTGCGTGCTATATTATCAGCTGCAGCTAGTGGCAATTTGTTACTTAGGCCCTCAATGAAATTGTCGAATGTGTAGTTGGGTTTCAGCATGGGGTCAAGATCCTGAGGAGCTACGGCAATAGTCTTAGGACTTTGATTATTGCTCTTGATGGTGGGAGCAATCTGCTCATGCTTTGTGGTAGGACTTGGCTGATCTATCGTGGCCTGGCTTTCTATATCCATTAGAATACGATAGTTTAGCATTGTCTGGTTACCGAAGATACGACGTATCGTGAGTCCTAACAGGTTCAGATAGTTTTCTTCCAGCTGCTCACGGACATAATAGCTGGGAACAAAAAGGGTGAGTGTGTTGTTTGAAAACGAAGCTGGCTTGATGCAAACAAACCAAGTCTCATATGCTTCGCTTGATATATTATCTTTAATAATAGCCAAGCATTTGTCCCATTGTCCGATGAGCTCTTTTTCTGTCATTTTTCTTCTTCTCTGTAATTCACGATAAACTTCTACAATGCAAAGTTACATGAGTTATTTCGATTTTGAAAACAACTTTTTTTTGTGGTTTACTTGCTTCTTTGTAAGGTTTTGCCTATCAGTGACTTATAAAAAGATTAGAATTGTTGTCAATAAAAAAAATTGCACATGTCCAACTCTCTGTAATACAGGATGGTTTGTAATTATTTGTTATAAATAGCAAGACTTTATAGTACCTTGAAACATACGATAAATGATTGTTTATAGTACCTTCTACATGCTTTGATTCAAACTCTGTTTTTTAATCTTATTTAGACGGAGTATAATTTATAAGTATCTTTTCTACCTCTCCTGAAATGGAGAGGTAGTGATTTTTTCTTATGGTTCTATAATCAATCTATCATCTTCTAGTAATGGGGCGCTGAAGGTGAGCGTCACGGGTGCATCGCCATTGACTTGCACGTAGGCTACGAGGTAGCCCTGGTAGGCGCGGCGCTGGCGTGCCTTGGGGTGGCTCATGTCGCTGTTGTCGGAGTTCTCGAGGCCCAGCAGGCGGGCAGGTCCCTCGACCTGGCAAGAGATCATGTTGTCGGCCAGCTTCACGATGGTGCCCTGCTCATCGAGCACCTCCACGAGCACTTGTGCGGTGCCTCCTGCAGCCGACACCTCGGGCTCGAGCAGTGTGGCACGAAGCTGGTAGGGGCGATCGCTGGTGGTGATAGCATAGGTGGCCTGCAGGTTGCCCTCAGCATCGAAGCCCTCGGCGGTGAGGGTGCCGGGGCGGTACTCTACGTCCCAATGTATCATGCCGCTGTTGTCGTCGTAGGGGCGCATCTCGCCAATGACCTCGCCATTGAGCTTGAGCTGTGCCTTGGCGGTGTTGGTGTAGCATACCACGCGCACACGCTGTCCGTCGCGGTAGTTCCAGGTGTCGCCGGCATCGATGGAGAGCTGGTTGCCCCAGCGCCCACGGCCTGTGCGGTAGGTGCCGATATAGATCATGGGCTTGTCGCTCCAGTGGGCCTCGCGGAACTTGCCGCGTCCCTTGGGGTAGTTGGCAAAGTTGAGCAGACCGGTGTGGAGGCCGCGTGAGGGCCATGCGCCTGACTCGCCGAGGTAGTCGGTGCCCGTCCAGATGAACTGGCCGAAGATGTGTTCCTTGTCGCGCACGGCTTTCCAGGCACCGAAGTCGCTGCGGGTCTCGCTGCCGTAGATGATGCGCTCGGGGTATTTCTTATGGTCGGTGTCGTAGCGGTCCTCGGTGTAGTTGTAGCCTACCACGTCGACAGCTTCGGGATACTCGGTCTCGTTGCTCATGACCACACCTGCCAAGGCTCCCGTGACGGGACGTGAGGAGTCGATGGCGCGGATGCAGGCTGCCAGGCGCTTGGCAATCTTGCCTATACGCTCGGCATGGGGACGCTCGGGGTCGTAACCGCCAAACATGGGCTGGCTGATGCTGCTGCCGTCGAGCACGGGGTGTGAGTAGGGGTCGTTGGGGTAGTCTACCTCATTGCCTACGCTCCAGAGGAACACGCTGGGGTGGTTGCGGTCGCGGCGCACGATGTCGGTGATGTCGCGCTCTATCCACTCTTCGAAGAAGTCGGCCGTGCCCTCAAAGCCGGGCTCGCCCTTGTTCCAGCCCTTTATCCACTTGCGCTTGGGGAACTCCCACTCGTCGCTGCCCTCGTCCATGATGAGCAGACCCAGCTCGTCGCACAGGTCATACACGATGGGGGCTTGCGGATTGTGGCTCATGCGGATGGCATTGGCTCCCATGGCCTTGAGCGACTCGAGGCGGCGGCGCCATACCTCGGGAGGCACTACGGCACCCAGCACACCGGCATCGTGGTGGAGGCATACGCCCTTGACTTTCATGTTCTGTCCGTTGAGGGCAAAACCCTTGTCGGCACTGAAGTCGAGGGTGCGCAAGCCGGCACGGATCTCGGTATGGTCTATCACCTTACCGTCGGCAAGGAGCTCCACCTGCAGGGTGTAGAGGTAGGGGTCGTCGAGGTTCCAGCGGTGAGGGTTCTTTAATTGACAATTCACAATTGACAATTGACAATTGGTGGTGCTGGCTGCCACGCTGGCACTCTTGGTGGCAGAGGCTACCTTCTTGCCATCGGCATCGAGCATCGTGATGCGTGCCTGTACCTTCTGTGCCTGCGTGGTGTGGTTGTCTACAGCCACGTCGACCTCGATGGTGGCACTGCGGTCGGTAAGCTTGCTGGCGCGGTAGGCCACGCCCCACTGCGAGAGGTGCACGTCGGGGGCGCTGATGAGGTAGACGTCGCGGTAGATGCCCGAACCGGTGTACCAGCGCGAGTCGGCATAGCGGCTATGGTCGACGCGTACGGCAATGACATTGTCGCCGCCCTTGTTGAGGTAGGGGGTGAGGTCATACATGAACGATACGTATCCGTTGGGGCGGTGTCCCAGGTGGTGGCCGTTGAGGTATACATCGCTGCGGTTATACACGCCCTCGAAGTAGATGTAGTGGCGGGCGGCATCGTCGCCCACAGTAAAGGTCTTGCGATACCATCCTATGCCTCCGGGCAGGTAACCTGTGCAGCTGGCCAGCTCCTGCGAGGGAGCGCTCTCCACGCTCCAGTCGTGGGGCAGCTCCATGGGGCGCCAGCGGCTGTCGTCGTAGTCGGGCTTGCTGGCTGCACTGTCATCGCGGAGGATAAAGCGCCACCCAGTGTTGAACTTTTCGGCTTGGCCAAACGATACTTGAGCCGAGGCACCGAGGCCTATGAGGCTGACGAGGAGAGTGAGTAGTGTTCTCATAAATGGTAGTTTTGTCTTTATAATAGGACTGCCATCCTAAGCAAGGGTTTAATAGCTGGTGCAATTATTCATCCACGCGAATGACGGTGCGGATATTGTTGAGCTTCTTCAAGTTGTCGCAGATGACTTTTATGTCGTCCACGTCGTGAACTCGGAGGCGTATGGTGCCATCGAAGATGCCGTCGTGAGCCTCTATGAGGATGCGCTCCATGTTTACATTGAGCTCCTGGGAAATCACGTTGGTAATTTGGTTCACCACACCCACACCGTCGATACCCTTGATGTTGATTGATACGGAGAAATGGAGCAATTTGTGGGTACTCCACTGTGCTGCCACGATGCGGTTGCCATAGCCGGCCTTGAGCTTGGCTGCTTCGGGGCACTTGCGTTGGTGGATGATGATTTGTCCGTCGTCGCCGATGAATCCGAGCACATCGTCGCCAGGGATGGGGTGGCAGCACTTTGCCATGTGGTAGCTGCTTTGGATGGCCTCGTCGGTGAGGATGAGCGGACGTTTCTTGTCAATCTTTTGTGGATTGTCGTTTGACAATTGCGGCTTGCCAATAGGCTTTTCTTCTTTCTTGCTTGTGCGGAAGAGTCGGCCAAGGATGTTTGTCGATGAACTGGAACCCTTGAGAGCATTGCGGTCGGCATCGCCGAGGATGATGCTCTTGTTGCCCAGCGCTACGAGCAACTGGTCATACTCCGAGAAGTTATGCATGCGGCATAGGCGGGCTATGCTGTGTACGTCGAGTGTGAGGTCCTCCTTCTGGGCAAACTCGGCCATGATGCGTTCGCCCTCTTTGTGAGCGGCACGCTCCTCACGGCGCAGTATGCCCTGTATCTTGCTTTTTGCCTTGGCGGTGGTCACCATGGTGAGCCACTCGGGCTTCACATTCTGTGTTTTTGAGGTGAGTACCTCTACTTGGTCGCCACTCTGCAATACGTGGCTCATAGGCACGAGTTTGTGGTTCACCTTGGCACCGATGCAGTGCGTTCCCACCAATGTATGTATGGAGAAGGCAAAGTCGAGCGCGGTGCAGCCTTGCGGCATGGTCTTGATGTCGCCCTTGGGGGTGAAGACGAAGATTTCTGACGAGTAGAGGTTGAGCTTGATCGCGTCGAGGAAGTCCATCGCGTCGGGCTGTGGGTCGTCGAGGATTTCCTTGATGGTGTGGAGCCACTTGTTGAGGTCCACCTCATCCTCCTCCACGTAGCCGCTCTCCTTGTATTTCCAGTGTGCTGCAACGCCCTGTTCGGCGATGTCGTCCATGCGCTGGCTACGAATCTGCACCTCCACCCATTCGCCGTGATTGCTCATGAGGGTCACGTGCAGGGCTTGATAGCCGTTTGTCTTAGGCTGGTTCACCCAGTCGCGGAAGCGGTCGGGGTGGGTACGGTAGAGGTGCGATAGAGCAATATATATGTTGAAGCACTCGTTGGCCTCCTCTTTGATATTCTTGGGCTCGAAGATGATGCGCACGGCCAGTATGTCGAATATCTCCTCGAAGGCGAGCTGCTTGACCTGCATCTTCTTCCAAATCGAGTAGGGCGACTTGATGCGTCCCATCAGTCGGTACTGTACACCCATCTCGTCGAGCTTGGCCTTGATGGGGGCGGTAAAGTCGGCAAAGAGTTTCTCGCGCTCCGCCTGTGTCATGGCCAGCTTTTCCTCTATGCGGGCATACTCCTCGGGGTGCTCATACTTGAAGCTGAGGTTCTCCAGTTCCACCTTTATCTTGCTCAATCCGAGGCGATAGGCGATGGGGGCGTATATGTAGAGCGTTTCTCCGGCAATCTTGTACTGCTTGTTGGGTGCCATGTGCTGCAGGGTGCGCATGTTGTGCAGTCGGTCGGCAATCTTGATGAGTATCACGCGTATGTCTTCCGACATGGTGAGCAGCAACTTCTTGAAGTTCTCCGTCTGTGCCGACGCCTTGTCTCCGAAGATGCCACCCGCTATCTTGGTCAGCCCGTCAACGATTTGCGCTATCTTGGGGCCGAAGAGGTTGGCGATGTCCTCCACGGTATATTCGGTATCCTCCACCACATCGTGGAGCAATGCTGCGCAGATGGATGTAGAGCCCAAACCTATTTCCTCGCTCACGATGCGTGCTACGGCGATGGGGTGCATGATATAGGGCTCGCCCGAGTTACGACGCACTCCCTTATGGGCATGCTTGGCAAAGTTGAAGGCACGGGTGATGATGTCGACCTTCTTGCGGTGCTTCGAGGCCAGGTAAGTACTCAGCATTCCTTGGAACGCTTCGTTTATCATCTTCTCTTCGGCAAGTTCCTTTTCGGTGTTCATGTTTTTTTAATCCTGAATTCTAAATTCTGAATTGTTCTTTTTAGTCTTTGACTTTGGCCCCTTCGGGCGTCGACCTTCGGCTCATCTTTCAACTTTCATCTTGGATAAATCTTCAGTCTCTTTCCTGCCACGATGCGGCTGGTGCGGAGGCCGTTCCATCGCTTGAGTTCGTTTACTGTCACGCGGTAGCGGCGTGCAATGGTCGAGAGGGTCTCTCCACTGCGTATCTTGTGGTAGATGAATCCGCTGTTGGTGGCTTGGTTTTTCAGAGTCTTCACCTTCTCCTCGGAGAAGTATTTCTCGCGGTCGTAGTTGTATATCGAGTCGCCCGAGAGGATGAAGGTGCGTATCTTGTCTTCGGGGAGGCGCAGCGCTCCGGGCAGGAACTTGCCCGGGATGACGTCTTCGCGGTACTGCGGGTTGAGGCCACGCAGTGTCTCCATGTCGATATCGCATACGGCTGCTATCTGATCGAAGTGGAGCAGACGGTTTACCATGATGGTGTCGGTAGCTATAGGCAACTTGGGCTCCATGGGGCAGATGCCATGCTCGGCATGGTAGGTCATGATGTAGGTGGCTGCAATGAAGGCAGGCACATAGCCGCGCGTCTCACGGGGCAAGTAGTAGTAGATGTCCCAAAAATTGGTCTTTCCGCCCGAGCGGTAGATGGCCTTGTTCACGTTGCCCGAGCCGCAGTTGTAGGCTGCTATGGCCAGGCTCCAGTCACCGAAGCGGTCATAGAGGTCGCGCAGGTGCTTGGCTGCTGCCCAAGTGGCCTTCACGGGGTCGCGGCGGTCATCGACGAGGCTATTTTGCTTCAACCCGTAGAGCTTGCCTGTGCTGTACATAAACTGCCATAGGCCGGTAGCTCCAGCGCGAGATACGGCCACGGGGTTGAGGGCCGATTCGATTACCGGCAGGTACTTCAGCTCGTTGGGCACGCCATGCACGTCGAGTGCCTGCTCTATGATGGGCTCGTAGTACTGCATCATACCCAGCATGTAAGATACCTGATGGCGCAGCTTCGTGGCGTAGCGGTCAATGCTGCTGCGCACGGGCTGATTGTATACCATCTGCACCAGGCAGGGCAGGTTGGCCAGTCGCTCGGTGTATACCGTGTCGCTGAATGTGGGGTTGGTGGCTGTTGCCGTGCATGTGGTGTCCACCATGAGGTAGGTCTGCGCATACCAACTGTTGAGTAGGCTATCGAGTTCGCCCGACATGCTCTCAATCACCACCAGCGAGTCGTCCTTGATGGTGGTCCACTCCTCGGGGATGGGCTCGCGCTCCACTACGGGTAGTTCGGCTCTTGTCGTCTCCACGGCCTCTTCGGCGATGGTGTCCTGAGGGGCTACGGCTATATTTTCCACTTGTGGAGCCTGTGTCTCCACCGCTTTCTTCACTCCTCTGATGGGGAGTATTTTCTCGGAGCATCCGCATAGCACCACCAGTGCCATCAATGCCATGTATATCGTCTTTTTCATTGTCATTAAACGCTTTTCGGGAATATCCTACAAAGATAGCGCAAGGCGAGCGAAATGCCAAATTTATTTGAGCATTTCCGAGCCGCCGCCTATCTTCTGCTTGCTGAGCAGGCTAAAGATACAACAACTGACGCATGAGCGAGCGAGAACCAAGCTCGCTTGGGTTCTTGTAGCAAGCGAAAAGGAAGAAAGAGAAGCTAAGCCGAGAGGAGAACAAAATAAATTCATTTATTTTTATCCCGAGGCGCAGTGTATCTTCTGCGATGAAATCGCTAAAATTAGTACAAGGCGAGAGAAAACGCAAATTTATTTAATTATATTTTCTTCCTTGTCACTCGGCTAAGATAAAGATGAACACTTATCTTCGCTTTCGTTCCTGTGTCAGTTGCAGTTTCCCGCCGACGCGGGATAATCGTCGGTTGCGGCGACTGCCGGTTTATCGGCACAAAGAAGTGCGACAAAGTCGCCATTAGCCTAATTTCAAGCTGTAAAACAGATTAAAATTAAGCCAAACGAAAAAGCAAATTTCAGACCATAAAAGTCACTTTACCACCAATAAGGCAAAGTTGACGTCCCCTGCAGCGAGGCTACGCCCTGTGGTGTAGCTGGTGTCGGCAAGCAGTGTGTAGGGTGAATCGTCGGTAGGTGTGGCGGATTGGCGAGGCATGGCCATTCCCAACACGAAGCCAAGCACTGAGGCTGCCACGAGCCAGTAGGGCGAGATGGTGCGACGCACCTTCTGTACATGGGGTTTACATTGGCGTGGCGTGATGCTGGCATTGTCTTCATCGCGCACTTCGCGTAGCAGATCGAGGAGTTCGGCCGACTCCTGTTCCTTCTTTTTCAGTTCGTTATCGTTCATAGTTCTATTTATATTCGTTCATCATTCTTTTTACACTCTCCAGCGCGGCATACAATCGCGACTTCACGGTGCCCTCGGGACACCCTACGATATGGGCCACTTCGGGGATGGTGAGTTCCTCATCGTAGTGGAGCAGGAAGGCATCGCGCTGCGCCGTGGGGAGCGATTGCACGGCTTGGCGCAGACGCTGGCGCTGTTCGTCGCGCTCCATCGCCTCGGTAGGCTCATGGGTGGCTTCCTCGCGTTGGAGAAGTTCCTCTACATAGGCTTGGCGTATGGTCTCGTGCCGATACTCATTCTTGCAGAGGTTATAGGCCATAGCGTAGAGCCATGAGGCAAAGGGCTGGTCGGAGCGATACTCCTTGCGGTAAGTCCACACTCGGACGAAAAGCTCCTGCACCATGTCCTCGGCCTTGGCAGTATCATAGGCGAGCATGCGGAGGAAGAAGCCTCCGAGCCTTCGCGCATACCTATTATATAAGGTGTCGAAAGCCGCGTGTTCGCCGCGACCGATGCGTTGCATTAGCTCGGCATCGGTCAGCGCACTCAGGGCATTAGCGGTCAATCTCTTCATAGTACTTCTGGCGTTGTTCGTCGGGTATATCAACTTGCTCTACGATACGCAACATCAGCGTGCGCAGTTCGTTGTAGCGGAAAAAGTTGCCTGTCTGCTTGTAATGGTCGAGCAGCGACTTGAAGCAAGGTATGTAATTCAAGTTAAATTTGTTTGCAGAAGCCGTGTAGCTCTCGGGGAGGAAGCTCTCGCGCAAATAGTCGGTAAGGTAATTCTCCTCGAAGTTCTTGCGCTTGATGGCCAAGTTGTCGTAGGGCTTCTCGCTATAGCGCATCACCAGTCCCTCGGAGTAGAGTTTGTCCTTGAACGACGGCACATTCATCAGTGTTGAGAAGTATACGGCGGGGCGGCGGGTGTGTTTAATGATGTGTAGCATCATCTGTTCAGTATATTTGTCGGCCTCCTCCTGGCTCGAAATTTGTGGTATAGGCTCAAAGTCAGGAATACTCAATCGCTCGCATATCAGCTTCCTGTAGTTGGGTGCCCACATCATGCTCATGCATATAACATCAATGTCTTCGAAGAGATTCTTGCCGTATTGCACCAGCAGTTTTGAGAATGTTGGTGAGTCTCCGCTGACAAAGATGAGGCTGTTTGCCTTCATACCGCTAAGGGCGTTGTAGGCATAGTTGAGCAGAGAGGGCGAGTAGGTGCCGCTGTTGTACCAACGCTTCAGTATGTCGGCCATCAACTCTTCGTCGCCCGTTTGCATCAGGTAGCTGACGTAGTCGGGGTACATCTCCACATTGTCCGGGCGCATCTGTATGGCCTTTTTCATCTCTGGAGCAGCGTTGACATCGCCTTTATGGTAATACTTCATGATATACAATGTATAAGTGTCGGGGATAGACTTTGCCATCTCTTGCATTATGCGCTCCACTTTCTCTCTATGTTCAGTGCTTTCATCGAACCATGATTGGTATCTGACCGCCTTGTAATAGTTCTTCCAGGCCTCCTCGTTCTTCGGGTTCTTGTCTATCTCGGCTTTCCACAAACGTTCCTGTGTCTTGTACCATTCGGCACTGTGCTTTACCTTGACTGGTGTCTCCACCTTTTGCGGCACCTCCTTCTCTGTGTTGTCCTGTGCCCAAGCCGTATGAGCGGTAAGTGTAAATCCTGCGATTGCCGTGAGGCAAACGATGATGGTGTGTTTTGCTTTCATTGCGTGTATGCTTTTTTGTTGTTTGTACTCAGTTTGTTCTATCTGTAAAACGCGTTTTTCATGATTGCATACACGCGAAGCACCCAATCGTTCGGTACTTTAACAATGTTTAACCTTGACGGACTTGTCCTTCGACTGAGTAAGCAATAATGCGGGAACCTCTACGTTATACCTATAAATAATGGTATACTATGAAAAGTCTGCAGTTTCGTATCGGTTTGTTTGTGATGGGACTATGCTCCCTACTTCTTGTTGCTTGTAATGAGGATACTCCTCTTGGTGGTGGGGAAGAGGTACTACCCAACGATACCGTATCCATATCGCCCAATGACTCTTTGGCTTTTACAGGTGCATCTTCTACCGACACGGTGGTAGTGCATTGTAATGATACGTGGAACATCTATGGGTATGCCTATTGGGCGTCAGTATCGCCACAGAACGGCAAGAATGGTGATACGTTGATTGTGTCTGTCGATGCAAACACAACGGGGGATGAGCGCAAGGTGAGCTACTATCTGTATAGTGGCGAGGCGAAGTGTGAGTTGGTCGTTTCGCAAAGAAAACGTCGTGAACTCTCTGTTTCGCCCTCTCAGAAACTCTTCTTCGGATACGAGGGTGGTGTTGATACCTTGACAATCCATTCAGAAGGGGCGTGGTGGATAGACAGACAGCCCGAATGGCTTTCCGTCTCTTCTTCTGATGGTGACGATGGAGATATGCTCATCGTCTCAGCAACGGAGAATAACTCTACGCACAACCGTGAAGACACGCTCATATTGCGGAATGAAGAGATGGAAGTTTTGGTTCCAGTTTTGCAGAATAGTCATCCAAGTCCGATAATTGAACAGATAACATATCGGTATGACAGTGTCGGATACACCCCTGAGAATTGGCTCTTCTTGGTAAATGAAAGGGTGGAAGTTGTGTTCAAATCTGCGAGGCTCAAGCGTTTAATCATTCATGTAGCGGATCTTGATAATATTGACTTTTTGGAGCATTATGAAGCGTTTCCAGAGTGCATAGGTGATGATACCTATCGTGTGGTTCTTGATGGTGGTGCTTATTATTGGGAAATCAAATTCGTCATGACTGTGTATGACGACCTTGGAAAGAGTGGAGATTCTGAAATCATCTATCCGAAAGACTATATCGAAGACCCAGCCGTGAGAGCACTGATAGATAAGGAACTTGAATTGTGGCTGGGCTATATACCTTGAACATGTAACCGCATCGAATAATAAGAGGAAGCACAAATGGCCAAGATGACTCCCAAGCAGCTGGCAGATAAGCTGCGCTTCGCTGGCGAGGCGATACCTTCGATGACACGCCGTCGTGATGGACACGACTACGAAGCGCGGCAGATGTACCTCATCACAATCACGGTAGAGGGGCGTAGGCCCCTGCTTGGGCGTGTGGTGGGCAATCCTGAAGCTGCCGAAGGAGCCCCCGATGCTCCGCACATCGAGCTGTCGCCTCTTGGAAAGGCGGTAGAGCAGCAGTGGATAGCCATCAGCCATTACCACCCCGAAGTGAAGGTGCTTGCCTTGCAGATGATGCCCGACCATCTGCATAGCATCCTCTTCGTCAAGGAGCGCATGCCGCAGCACTTAGGACATATCATCAAAGGCTTCAAGGCCAGCACCAATAAGGAGTACCGGCGGCTCATAGCTCCCGCTCCTTCGAGTGCCGTTCCTGTTGTCTCCTCGGCTGCGACGCCGTCGCAGCGAACGGGAAGGCCCAAACCCGACCGCAAGCATGGCCTGCTCTGGAGCATTGGCTACACCGACGGCATCCTTGGCCGCAAAGGCCAGCTCAACAACTGGCTTGCCTACCTGCGCGACAACCCTCGTCGCCTACTCATGAAGCGCCTGCATCCCGAGTTCTTCCGCGTGCAGCGCAATGTGCTGGTAGGCTGCTATGAGTTTTCTGCCATCGGCAACCGCTATTTGCTGTCGCATCCCGTACGTTTGCAGGTGCAATGCTCGCGCCGCCTCACCCAAGAGGAGATTGCGCAGCAGACGAGCTACTACCTGGGATTGGCCAAGCGTGGGGCAGTACTCGTGTCGCCCAGCATCTCGCCCGGCGAGAAGGCCATCATGCGTGCCGCCTTCGATGCAGGCTACCCACTCATCCTCCTGCAGGAGAATGGCTTCACCGAACTGGCCAAGCCGGGCGGTGCCCGCTTCGACGCCTGCGCCGAAGGCCGCCTGCTCATCCTCGCTCCATGGGAGCATCACAATCAGCGCCTTGCCATTAATCGCAGCCAATGCCTCTCGCTCAATGATATGGCTCGGGCCATTTGCGAGGGGGACTGACCTCGATGCCCTTTTATGCTGTCTTGCCAGTGCTTACATACGACTTTTCGCACTCTCGCCCGTTCCTGTTCCTTTGTACTTGCTCTTCGTGGTGTTGAACTTATAGCGGATGGTGAGTGCGGCTTGGCGGGTGTCGAAATGGTTGTATTGCACGATGCTGTAGTCGCCTGAGCGCAGTCGCACTCCGGCGCGTTGCGAGTCGAGCAGGTCGGTGCCTTCAAGTTCGACGGTGAGGGCATCGTTCAAGAATGACTTACGCACCGAAAGGCCAAGGGCATAGTTGTGCGAAAGCGTCTCATACACCAAGGTGTGGCCCTTGCCCTGGTAGCTCATGTCGAGCTGTATCATGTAGTTCTTGGGCAGTTGGATGATGTTGGTGAGGTAGCCGACCCAGATGGGCTTGTTCATGGAGATTGTCTCTCCACGGAAATCCATATCGAACCACTGTTTCTGCAACCCGACCGTGAGGCTCGGCATCCAGCATCCTATCTGGGGCGAGGCCACGAGGTAGGCACTCATCTGGGGAACAGGCTTGGCGTAGTTGATGGTGGTGAGCATCATGGCATCGGGATTCTCGGGCTGGGCAGTGCCCCACTGCACGAAAGCATCTTTCAGCAGGCTGTACGAGGCCGACAGCTGGAAAAACTGCCAGGCGCCGCTGAGCGATAGGTTGTGGGTAATCTGCTGGCGTAGCGTAGGGTTACCCTTGTCCAATGAGTAGCGGTCGATGTAGGTCACTGAGTTGCGCAACTGGTGATACGAGGGACGCTGTGTCTTCACTGCATAGGAGAGCTGTGCCTGCACGGGGCCGAGCAAGGCCGTGAGCGAAGCGTTGGGGAAGAAGTTGTCGAAGGCGCGACTCTGGTCGGCCTGCCACGCATCGTTGATGTAGTAGTCAAATGCCACGTGCTCGTAGCGCAAGCCTGCTCCTATGGCGCCGAAGGGCAGCGCATGGCTGTACTCGGCAAAGGCCGTGGCGTTTTGCTCGCGGATGGTGCTGTTTGACGAGGACAGATAGTTCTCGGGGTTCAGGTACACATCCTTGCGATAGGTATAGGTATATTCACTACCTGCCGATAGGCTACCGCCCCACACGGGGTAGGTGAGCACGAGCTTGCCAGCGCCCATCCGGTTGCGTGTGTTGCTGTACGAGTTCACGATGCGGTCCTCATCGTTCGTGCTGTTCTCGTCGTACATGTCGTGTCCGTCCTCATCCTGCATCAGCCAGTCGGCATTGAAGTCGATGTTCAGTTTGCCCGCCGTACCATTATAATAGGCGTTGACCTGATGGTTGGCGTAGTCGTCATAGAGCATGGTCGACTGAGTGCGCAGGTCGTCGTCCAATACGCCATCGAATGTGGCTTTGCTGTGCGCATCCATGGTGCCCCGATAGTCTGTTAATGCCTTGCCCGTATACTTCACGCCCATGGAGTGGTTTGCGTTGAACTGGTAGTTGGCGCCCAACGTGGGGAGCAGCACTTGCGAGTGCGTGGTGGCAGTGAGGGTGTTGTTCAGCTCAAGCAATCGGACGGATTGTAGCGACTGGGTGAGCTTGCCCTCTTGAATATCATTCGTCAACCGATAATCAAGGTTGCCGAATATGTCCAGCTTGCCGTGGCGGTAGTTGAAGCTCAGCTGATCAATGAGGTCGGTGTTGTAGTCGCTCTGAAACACCGACGAGCGCAGGTTGAATCCGAAGCCGTCGCCCTGCTTGCGGATGGTCTGAATACGGATAACGGCACTCACCGTGGCATCGTAGCGTGCACCGGGGTTGTGGATGACCTCCACGTGCTTTATCTCGTCGGAGTTGAGCTGCTCCAGCTCGGCATTGTCGCGCACGAGTCGGCCGTTGATATACACCACCGGCGTACCCTTGCCCAGCACCTCGATGGACTCTCCCTTGTGTATCACACCGGGAATTTTGCCCAGCACATCGTTGGCCGAGCCCAACGTGGCCAATACGCTGTTCTCCACGCTCGTCACCATGGCGTCGCCCTTGATTTGCGTCTTGGGCAGAGTGCCCTTCACCACCACCTCGTCGAGTAGCTGATTGTCTGCCGTGAGGCGCACGACCATGGTACCGCTCTCCTTCAGCGCTTGCCACACGGGGGTGTATCCTATGTACGACACGTGCAGCAACGCCCCGTTGCCCTTGCTCGCGAGAGCAAACCGCCCCGCTTCGTCGGTCACCGTACCGGCCACATAGGCCGAGTCGGCCGTGTGCATCACCACATTGGCGTACGCTACGGGGTTGTCCTCTGCATCTACTACCTTTCCGCTAATCTGCTGCGCCTGTGCACCGCCAAGCATACTTGTGGCCAGCATGGCCACCATCATCCATCTTTTCATTTTCGTTTTTATTCTTTTTCGTGTTCGTTTTGCCTGTTTAGACGCACGTCGTATGCAAAAACTACGTGCATCCTTCTATTAGACGTAACGAAAGCCTGAAAAGTTGCAAATGGTTGCAAAAAAAAGCGCGATTGAGCTAAATATGAAATAATGTTTGATGAAACACAAGTTTCATCGCTGCAAAGTTAGTGCAAACCGAGCGAAATGCCAAAATATGTTTTGAGTATTTCCGAGGCGCAGCCTAACTTCTTCTTGCAAAGCAGGATAAAGATACTGCAAAGCATAGTGAAAGTATGACAATTCTCGTTAATAATCTACAAATAGTCAAGCGTTTTTATTGCCGTTTCGCTCGCTTCTACTTATCTTTGAGATAAATCTCGAAGATAATGTACATTCGCTGTGAAAAATATTCAAGCAAGCTTGATATTTCTCGCTCATTTATTCTTATCTTTGCATCTGAGTATTAACCGTAAAAGCACACGACTATGAAACTGAGACAAAGGCTGGCGCAGAGATTTACCACATTGTTTCGCGAGACGATACGCCTGACCGATTATATAGACACCTCGGCTGCCGAGAAGTCCATCCGTAGCAACATCTACTTCCGTGGACCCAATGCTTGGATTCTGGCTATCGCTACGATTATCGCTTCGGTGGGTCTCAATGTCAACTCCATCCCGGTTATTATTGGCGCCATGCTCATATCGCCGCTCATGGGCCCTATCTTTGGCGTAGGCTTAGGGTTGGGCATCAATGACATGCAGCTCATCAAGTCATCGGGAAAGAACCTCCTGGTGATGGTGAGCATCAGCTTGGTGGCATCGTTTGTCTACTTCCTCATCACTCCGCTCAATCTCACCAATCCCAGCGAGCTGCTTGCCCGCACCAATCCCACCATCTATGATGTGCTGATAGCTCTCTTCGGCGGCTTTGCCGGCATCCTTGAGCAGTGCCGTAAGGAGAAGGGCACCGTGTTTGCTGGTGTAGCCATCGCCACCGCCCTTATGCCGCCCCTCTGTACAGCAGGCTTCGGACTGGCCAGCGGCAACTTCGGCTATTTCCTGGGAGCGGCCTACCTGTTTGTCATCAACTGCATCTTCATCATGCTGGCCACCTACATCAGTGTCAAGTACTTCGGCTTCCGCGAGGTGACCTTTGCCGATGCGCTTGCCCAGCGCCGCACGCGCACTTTCAGCACGGCGCTCATCATCCTTTTCATCGTGCCCAGCATATGGTCGGCCGTCACCTTTATCCGTCAAAACAACTTTGAGGGCAACGCCACTGCCTTTGCCGAGCAGTGCAAGGTGTATGGACGCACCATCCTCTATGATTATAAGATAGACCACACCGACGGCTCCGTCGTCAGCCTCTTCTTCTCGGGCGACCCGCTGAGTGAGCAGACGCGGCGCGACCTTCTCGCACAAGCCGCCGAGTATGGCATAAAGGAGGAGCAGGTGCTCATCAACGAATATAGCACTACCACTCAGGACAACAATGTGGAACTCGTGAAAAGCATCTATGACAAGATGGACACCGAGGTCTCGCGCCGCGATGCCGAGATCAGCCGCTTACGTCAGCAACTGGCCGCCTCCGAGAAGGAGGAACTTCCCTACGTGCAGCTTGCCCGCGAGATTATGGGCATCTATCCCTCTGTAAAAGATGTGGTGCTGGCTCGTGGCGCAACGGTCAGTGCCGACTCTCTCTATGCCGTACCATGCCTCTCTGTCGTGGTGCATCGCGACTCGGTGTTCACTCCGGCCGAGATGTCCCAACTCTCCGAGTGGCTACGCGTGCGTCTTGCTACGGATATGGAAGTGGTAATCTTGCAGCGATGACAAGAACCTGTGCATTCTCCCCGATTAGGCTGTCCGGTTGTCCTTGCCTCTTATAAGCAGATGATCCTCAACATATAAGCAAGGGCAGCCTTGGGATACCCGAGGTTGTCCTTGCTTGCTTTTAGACACGTAATGTCGTTACTTAAACTGTACGATATTGGCCGTAGCGCTGCAGGTTATTTTCACATAAAACGGAGTCCACATGGCCACCGAGTAGTGCACTGTAGTGTTGGTCAACGTCTGCGCACCGCTGAGGTTGGCATTCTTCGACATCTCGCTGATGGCATTGTTATAGAGTGCCTTCTTGCTCAGTCCGCCGATGCCGCAGATATAAGTTGCTGTAGCCTCACCATAGGCATGACCTATAACTTTGAAGTTGTCGTCAGACAATACCACCTGAGTCTGTGTGAGGTTGTTTGATACTGTATTTGCTACTCCTGCACAACCTGTAAGAGAAAGCGTTGCTGCTACGAAAGCGCAAATGGTCAAAAACTTTTTCATAATCAATTCTTTTATTTGGTTGTTTGTTTTTTAATAAAGCTGATACATCACGGTAGCCGTAGCCAGCGTACCCACCTCGTCCAGTGTATACTCTTTGACGTGCAAGCGGATGTATTTCAGTTCACCATCCTCTGTTGCGATATAGCCTCTGTATCCGCACTTTGGCTGCATCTCAGCGGCGTAGTGAGGAATATACTCCACCCACGAATACTGACTGTCTACGTGGGCGTCGCAATAGCATTCGGGGTGTTCGGTGATATCGGTGATGCTTCTCACTTTATCCAATTGTTCCAGATAGGGGAACACATAGCAGGTGTCAGGAGTCTCCAACACTTCGTATTGCCCTGCATCGCCCCACTGGCCAGCGGTGCGAGTATGCATAAGCAACAGCAACTGGCCCCTGCCGAGCGCCAGCGTGTATTTGTAGTTGTAGTCTTCATAGATTACCACGTTGCTCCTTGTGCTCCAGCGTTCAGGGTTATATTTTATTATATGGGCTTCGTGCTTCAGCGTTGCTTCCTTTATAGCTATGCTTGCTGTATAATTCGTATCCGTGGGAGGATACAGTTCTTCTTCTTCATCGTCACAAGCGGTGAAGGTAAAGCCCACCACAGCAACGGCCATAAGGGCGCAAATAGTCCAAAACTTTTTCATAAAAACTTCTTTTATTATTAAAAATTGTGCAAATATATACTATCTATCTCTGTCCTCCAACGAATCATGCAGGATTCTATATCAACGCACAAGAAAAGCGCGGACAAAACTCAGTGTATCTGTCTTTGAGGTCTTCGACTACCTTGCACCAAATATACGAGTAAAGCCCACGCCTGATGGCGTGAGCGTCATCGCTTTACTCTTGGTGCCTAATGAAAGTGTCGAAGTTTCAAAGACAAGATCAAAGCTAAACGCTTTTCCAATATGTCTAAAATGTGCGTATCAGCTATACGCTAATGCTCCATAAGCTATACATTTATGTGTTATACTTTTGTTGTATCGTATGCAAAGAAACAAATTGTATTCCAAATATCCTAATTCTTTCTCGTTTTTTTGTAATAAGGCAGTCTCCCCGATTAGGCTGTCCGGCTGTCCTTGCCTTTTATAAGTAGATGAACCTCTGCAAATAAACAAGTACAGCCTCGGGTGTCCCGAGGCTGTACTATGACAGATTGTGCTTATAGCATTTAATCCCCCTCTTCGAGCGTGAAGATGTCGTCGACGGACTTACCGAAATAGCGGGCAATCTTCAGTGCCAGCACGGTAGAGGGTACATAGCGGGCAGCCTCAATGGAGTTGATTGTCTGGCGGCTCACGCCTACTGCCACGGCAAGGTCCTGCTGCGTGATGTCCTTGATGGCACGCTCCACACGAATAGTATTCTTCATCGCTGCTCCTTTCTCTCGCGATGCATGGCGAGGTTAAATTTCACGATGTACAGCATCAGGTAGAGATACATCGTTAAGAACATAAAGGTGAGGAATTCTAAATCATAGACGAAGAGAATGCCCATCGCCAATACAATAGACGTAGCCCAAGTACTCCACACAAACGACTGCATGCGGATGTGCGCTGTCATCTCATCCTCGTCCTGCTCACGCGAAAGGGCGATGAATACAAGCGAAGCGAGAAGGCCGAGCATTGCAATCTCTTCGATAAGGCTAGTCTCTGTCATGCGGAACCAACCTTCATGGCTGATTACAGCCGGCACCGTAGCATTGATGCAAATATTCACAAGCACGTCGCTGTCGCACAAGCAAAGCACACTGAGCACTAAGAACGGCACCACCATCCAAAGCCCTGTTTTCTTAAAGCCTACAGGTAACAAATAACTCTTCTTCATAGCATACATTTTTTTGAGGTTGTACATTAAATAAAACTCTCTTACGTAAGATTCACGCCGCAAAGGTAAGTATATTTTCCGTAATGACAAATATATTTTACATTTTATCGCGCAAACTTTATATTTTTTCTCTTCCGAATAAGTGAAATGGATAAGAGATGCAATATGATTTCTTCCGATAAAGACATCTTATTCTTTCTCTCTTTTGACATGTTTTCCTCACGCGAATCTCGCGAATCACGCGAAAACATACATCGCTATCGCTTGTATGTGGCCATCCGGATGGCAAACGCGAGTGAAACAATGCGTTTTTCGCGTGATTCGCGAGATTCGCGTGAAACATAAACAGCGTGAAACTCAAATGTTTTCATAATGTATCTTCTTAGAGCGGACAAGCAGAACACTTTCAGTCGATGGTACGGAAAGTTCTGCGCCGCTTCTCTAATTCTTCAAATATCCACGGATATTTACTTACGTATCCATGGATATTTCATCACGTATCCGTGGATATTTCATTACGTATCCACGGTTACGCAAGTTTTTCTATACTGAAAACTTGCTTTTCGGGCAAATATTTCGTAACTTTACGGAGTAAACAGCGAAACTATTCGATAAGGCTCACGCGAATCTCGCAAATCACGCAAAGAGCACGCGCATTCGCTTGTGCTTGCCATCCGGCGCGAACACTCGGCGGAATCGCCGACAAACGCGAGCGAAGCGATGCGTTCTTCGTGAGATTCGTGAGATTTGTGTGAGGCAACAAAAAGATAAGCTTTTGCGTGAAACAAAAAAGAATTACATAAAACCAGAATACGATGAAAGCAAAGGATCCACTATCATACAAGATTATCGGTTGTGCGATGGAGGTGTACAACACGTTAGGGCCAGGGCTGCTGGAAGCCGCTTACGAGAAAGCTCTGATCCACGAATTGGAACTTAACGGATTATCCGTAGCCTCGCAGGTGCCAGTGGAGATGAATTATAAAGGGGTGAACTTGGGAGAAGGTTTGCGGCTGGACCTGCTCGTGGAGGATTCCATCATCATAGAGCTAAAGTCCGTAGAGGAACTGAAGCCTGTACACTACAAGCAGTTGCTCACGTACCTCAAACTGATGGACAAACGTATAGGATTGCTCATCAATTTCAACGTTTACGATTTCCGTGAGGGGATTAAGCGGGTTGTCAACGAATTCAAGGACTGATATGCCGCTTGCATAACGTATTCCTCACGCGAATCTCGCGAATCTCGCAAAGAGCACGCGCATTCGCTTGTGCTTGCCATCCGGCGAGAACACACTCGGCGGAATCGCCGACAAACGCGAGCGCAGCGATGCGTTCTTCGTGAGATTCGCGAGATTCGCGTGAGACAAAAAGTAAGGAATAAGCTTTTGCGTGAAAAAGAATTATTAAACTAAGATATTATGGCAAAATACATCAAACAAGAATTCAAGAGCATCAATGACGACAGTGAGAACAAGGCATACTATCGCATGGAGACGTCGCGTCGGGTGACGATGGCCGAGTTTGTTAAGGAAATCTCTATCCCGGGCTATGGCATCAGCGAGGCCACGGCAGTGCAGGTGCTCAGTCAGGCCGCCACATCGCTGGCCCGCCTCATGGCACACGGCTGCGCCGTGACGATTGACGGCATTGGCACCTTCAAGGCCACGATAGGCGTGTGCGAAGACAAGGAGCAGGATGCGTTTGTGGAGAACGAGCCGCAGCGCAATGCACAGAGCATCGAGGTGAACGGCGTGCACTACCGAGCCGACAAAGCGCTGGTGAAGGCCGTGCGCAGCCAATGCACGCTCGAGCGTGGCCAGCAGAGCCGCATCAAGCGCTCGCCCTACACGATGGAGGAGCGCATCAGTCGCGCCATTGCCTTCATCGAAGAGCACGGCTATATGCGCACTCGCGACTATGCTAATCTGAACGAGCTGTCCCTGTCGACCGCCACCGTGGAGCTACGCAAGGTGCGCAAGGAAGAGGCTTCGGGCATCCGCGCCATCGGGCGGGGAAGCAGCTTGGTTTATGTGAAGGGGTGAGGAGAGGATTTCTCTACGAAGGCGCAAAGGAGCACTACATCCTCGACATCGAGCACAAGAGAGAGGCCGTGAAAGTGGTGCGAGCACTGGA
Organism: Bacteroidales bacterium; assembly: GCA_015060865.1. Taxonomy (GTDB): domain Bacteria; phylum Bacteroidota; class Bacteroidia; order Bacteroidales; family Bacteroidaceae; genus UBA1189. The sequence continues at coordinate 83,502 of SUXS01000012.1, forward strand.
GCAGGCCTTGCCTTATCCCAAACCAAAGAAAAAGAAGGGATAGAGGGGTAGCTGCGCTTACACCAAATGTAAATCTTCAAGGACAGCCCAAGGACAGCCCAGGCTGTCCTTGCTTATTTACTGACATTCTTTCGATTATGCCTTGTAAGGACAGCCGGACAGCCTATTCGGGAAAAAGTTGTTGCAGTCGTCAGAGAACACGTCCCGATAATATATTTATGTCGAATACATAGATGGAGCTTTTTTGCAAGGCTTGCAGAGATTTTGTTTATTTAAGCCGAATATTTATATTTGCAAAATAAAAAATCGTTTACCTATGAGCAATTTAGATTCTGACATTATTCTATTTAGAAGTTCACTCCCATTTCATCCTAATGGGGAACAAGTGATTTATGTAGAGCCCGATTACGATAAAGGTGTAAATGGTTTTATTCAAGATAACTACGACTGGCTTAATCGAGAAGTAGAGAACTTGGGATATGAGTTCTGCTATTTCCCGGCAATGTCAGAGAGATTTCATGGATGGCAGTATAGAAGGTATTATACTCCATATAATCCTCCACCAATAACACATATCGGAGGATGTGAGATTGAGCCCTATAAATTGGGAAGTGATTGCCTATCTTCCTACCTCAAGACAGATTGTACATTATCTCCTTCTTTTATTATATATGCCGATGACATAGTCTGCAGCGGATATTATGCTTTTAGGGTATTCAGGTTGGATGAAACCGGTGAATTGAAATCCCAACTCTCATTATTCTTCCAACACTTTAGTACATTAAGAAAGAAGCATTCAGACCGTTTACGTGCAATTCGTTACAGTATTACAGGAGAAATAGAGTCGTATCCAGATAACGAAATTGCAGATAGAGATTTTCCGCAGGAAGCTGAAAAACTAATGGAAGATGTACGTGAACAAATAATGCAACTGAGAGCGTATGGTGTGAATGAAATGGTGCTAAATTCTCTTTTGAATCCTCGACCACGTTTGAGTACAATGGTTATTTCTGCCGAAGGTCGTATCACTTTGCCAGGATATCAAAATCGGGAAATTAAGATGACACCATTGGTGAAAGCTGTATATTTCTTGTTTCTCCGCCACCCCGAAGGTATTGTGTTCAAAAACTTGCCCGATTATCGGGAAGAATTGTTGATGATATACAAGAAACTTACGGGACGCGTATCTGATGAGGATGTATTACGCAGCATTGAAGATGTGACAAATCCTTGCAGGAATTCGATTAACGAAAAATGCGCAAGAATACGAGAAGCTTTCATACGAGAGTTTGATGACCGCATAGCGAGATTTTATTATATAACGGGGAGCCGTGCTACAGCAAAAAAGATAGTGTTGCCCCAAGATTGCGTGATTTGGCAATGAAAATATAAACAGCCCCATAACTATAACGTAAAAGTGGATAGTTATGATATATATAATTTAACCATAAGTAAGACGATGATTGCAGATAAAAGGCTTTTTACATTAATGATAAAATATCATTCAGTTATAGTAAAAAGATTGATAGAAAAGAAACTTGTGTATAAAGGGGTGGATAAACTTAATGTTGTCAATCAGACTGTTCTCGATTCTGACTCCAATTATTGTCCTTTTGAAATTGTTAAAGTAGACGAAAATAATGTAACAAGAATTATTGCGCGTACTTGCGAAATAGAATGGTTGAACAAGTTTATATTAATAGACACAAACAATCCTACAATCTTTAAAAAACTTAGAGGAAAAGTTTTTCGAAGTAATTATGATAATATCAGATATCATTATTGCATGCCTTCATGTTTGGACTACCTTTTAGAAGAGCATTATCAGGATATATCTTATATAAAGTTTCCAAAACGACACAATGTACTTGTCAAAGGGAATTTAATTCCCAATTATTTTAAAATCATTCAGAGACAAATTGAAAAAATTATAGAATTTCGAGATAATGGAAAGAATATAGAGAATTTATCTTATCAAATAGTCTTGTATAACTATAAAGGATATTCCTATCATGATAGGAAATGGTTAGAAACTATTGAGAAATATAGAGAGTTTGCATATTTACCACTTTATTCAGATTTAGATTGGACTTTGGACTTAGTGGAAACATACAAGGATAAGATAATTTGGAAGAGGTTAATTGAAGAATCCAATTTACAATGGACTGAAGAAATGGTTGGACTATATAACGATTATATACCATATAAAGAGTTGGAAACATTCAAGGCTTTTGACACGATGAGTAACAAATTTATAGATATCCATATGAATGTCTTGAATTGGAAGGCATTTCTTAGAACCTGTAAATTTGAATGGAATTCATCTGATTTGAAACATTTTTACTATATCGTTGACCGAAAATCTTTCTTTTTTGACGCTTTAGTTAACAACGAGCAATTTATCTGGAATGCTGATTTGCTCAAAACAGCAATAGAATTAGATCCCTATTTTTTGTCTTGTTGCATCAAGAAAAAAGAGTTATCTGATATACTGTTCCAAATCCCTAATTATGTGGATTTGGTGCAAAGAGTTTCGAATGATCCATTTATCTTTCTTAAACTTAAGGATGGAGGAGAAAAACCTTATAATACATATAGTGAATATTTTACTATTGATTTCATGAAAAAATATCACAAGAAATGGGAGGAGGTGGTAGAAAAAAAGTATGATGGCATGCAAAGAACACCTGATACTAACTATCATTTCTATAAGGTTTATAATAGATGGGACTATTTTATGTATAATAACTCTATCCGTCTTACATATGAGATTAGTAAATATTTGTATTCAATTACTATAACATTGGGCGGTGCTTATACGCTATTGGACGATGGCTCATATATGGAAGAGGATGAACGAAATCCAAAAGTTAATGGATTAGAGGCTTTTAATATGCTTGGAATTGCCAGTAGTGAAGATTTGGTGAAGATTTGCAATGATGATGATTTAATTGAGATATTCTTAAATGGAAAACAGGGATTCAATACTGAGATTACTGACTATTTGATTGAAATTTTCTTTTCGGATTACTCTTTAGATGATTATTTGAACATAATAAATCAACTAAAAGATTGGGATAACATTGTAAAGGATAAACAATATCCAGCAAGGAAATGGTGGTAGTATGGCAATTGATGGAAATTTAGCAAATCAGATGAAAAAAGAAGAATTAGGGGTATACGCAAACAATGAGAGTTTTAGGAAGATAGCCGAAAAGTTATATGCCGAAATTAGTTTGGCTCGAAAAGTCCTTTCTATGCATAAGCCATCAATTGGATATTGGGGAGAATCTATACTTCGGGACTTTCTTCGGCATCATCTTTCCTCCAATGTAAGAGTCACTTCAGGTTTTATATTCCATAAAGACAATGTAGATAGTGAGGAAATTAAATCACATCAATGTGACATCATTATTTATGATGTCAATTATACACCAATTCATTCATTTGGCGAGATTGAGGTAATACCATCTTGTGCTGTTATTGCTGTAATAGAGGTGAAAAGTTCTATTAAGCGAAAGACATTTGAAAAAACACTCTCAGATTTTGATCTGCTTGGGCAGATGGGGATAAGGAACAAATACATTTTTGTATTCTCTTCTCCTAGTCCTAAAACTATTAAATCCTATTTTTTTGATAAAGTTAATTCTGAAAATGGACTTCTAGTGGCAGATAGTCTTAACTATAAATATAACCATGGAAGTTTTGAAACACTTCCTACTGCAATCGTTTCCTTAAGTTCTGATTTCTTGTTGTGTCAAGATTATATTGAAGGAAATAGAGATATGTACGGATATGCGGCATATACTTTTACGTATCCGACTGAGAGTACAATTGCGAGCCTTCAATTATTTTGGGGAATGATTGTAAACGATTGCACTACGAATCTGCAAGATAGCAATTATGATGAATCCGAAATATGCTTTGATGAATTAAAAGTATTATACGAATTTGGATTATGGGATTTATGAGAACTTATGCCACATTGCCTGTTTCTTACAAGAAAACGGGTGGTTTACTTTGTTATTTATTCGGTAATCATTATTTTTGCAACAACGAATGTAAAGTGACTTGTATATGAACACTGCAACGAGAGAAAACATCATCCCCAAGTTGAGGGCCTATTTTGCTACTCAACCTATTGAGAGGGCTTGGCTGTTTGGATCCTTCTCGCGAGGCGAGGAGACCGAGACCAGCGATGTGGATATACTGGTCGACTTTGACAAGGGCGCTCGCATAGGATTGTTCAAGTATGCAGGCATCTATGGTGACTTGAAAGAACTGCTAGGGCGTGATGTGGATTTGGTGAAGAATGGCTCGCTAAAACCATTTGCTGTAGATAGCGCAAACCACGATAAAATACTTATCTATGAGAGAGCGAATTAAAGACCGCACCAGATTGCTCCATATGCTGGAAGGCATTGACAATATCATGGAGTTTAAGGAAGGAGTTGACTTTGAAACATTTGCCAACAACAAATTGCTTAAGTTCGGCATATTCTACAATGTAACAATCATTGGTGAAGCTGCCTACAAGTTGACGAAAGAGTTTATCGCTTCTCATCCCGATGTGCCCTGGCGTGACATAATCAATATGCGCCACGTCTTAGTACACGGGTACTATCAGATTGACCCTGAGATATTATGGGAGACGGTGAACAATGATCTTGTAGAACTCAAGACTGCACTACTCCGCTATTTGAAAGAAGAAGATTTATAATAGTTGCGGTGGACACTCATCCACCGCTTCTTTTTTGCATTTCCGAAGCTGCAAGCGCTTTGAACGATAGAAAACAGAATCTATTCATGGAAAATTCATGGCCAATTTACGGCAATTCATGTTCACGAAAGAGAAAGAATTGGGGAATCCTTGCAATCTTCTCGCCCAATCCCCAAGGCGAGTGAAAAGAACGCAGCCATGAGCGATTAGGAAAAAACAAGAAGCAAGAGAAAACTCAGTTTTTGAGTTAATAAGTTTTTCTCATTCGCACAGATGGCCCTCCCCATCAGCACTGCGCTGAAGGGAGTGTTATGGTTTGTCTTCTTCGGATTGGCCAAGACGTTCCAGTACGGCGGCCTTGCCATATTGGGTGCCAAAGGGCTGAGCGAGGCTTTCAAGAAAGAAAAGAAAGGGAAGGATAATTCCGAATCTTGAATATCCCTACTAATTTGTCATATTCTCCTGTCGTTTCCCCCCCAAAGGCAAATCCTTAAGCAGTTTCACTAATCAATTTTCAGTTTGTCCAAACGTCTTGTTTCGTTTTGAGTGTGGCGGAAAACCTACTAACGGCTCTTGCAAAGTCCTAGTGCGAGATCCTAGGGCGAAACTCAGACGTTTTTGGACTAGCAAGTATCTTCCTGCCGTTGGAATGAGAAATCGCGGTTTTTGAATAAATTCGCTCCAGAATTAGAAGCTGAAGCTACACTGCAGTCCGTAGGACTGGGTGTTGCGGGGCGTGGCGTGGCGCTGATGGTCGATGATGCTGGGGCGTACCTGTACACTGAGATCCTCAGATATGTCAAAATTGGAAAGTTCAGCATCGACATAGGCATCGATAACAGAGATGAGATATACACCGATAAAGCAGAAGATGCTGAGGTCGCGCTGTCGGCGGTAGTTATCCTTACGATTCTTGAATACACGTTTGAGGTAATCCTTGTTAGCCTCGATGTTGTAGCGGGGTGGAAGGAAATCCTCATAGCTAGCGGTACCGGGATCGTCATCCATGATGTCGAGGTAGGCTTGTGAGTAGTCACTGTACATTTGGTTGTTCCAGTTGAGGGCGTAGGCGCAGCCGAGAAATCCGCCGTATACGATGGGTAGCTTCCAGTATTTGTGGTTATATATCTGTCCGCCTCCGGGGAACACGATGCCGGCCCAAGTAGCCTTGCTCGGATCAGGGGTAAAGGTGGCAAGTTTTTGTGCACGTTGCTCACGTCGGGTAGGGGTTTTCGCGGCTTTCGTGGTGTCGGAGTTCTCTGAGTCCTCGGCGGGTATGCCCAACTCGGCTTTTGCGGCTCGGTGGAGCGAATCACTGAGGACTGAAATCAGATGTTGTTTGTCAAGTGTGATACTTATAGTTTCTTTCTTTGAGGAATCGTTGGATGATGCAGCTTTGTGTTGAGATATGCCTCTTCTTTCGGTGTGAGACTCGGCAATGCTGTCTGTCAAAGACGGTCTTGCCTGTGTCGCTATCGGGAGCATCACAAGCAAGACGGTTAGTGATAGAAGTATTGACCTCAGCTGTTTCATTGCTATGCTTTCAGTTTGTCCAATAAGGCGATGATGCGTTCAAGTTCTTGCTCATTTGCAAAGTTGATGGTAATCTTCCCTTTTCCTTTGGTGTTGCACGTGAGTTGTATGTCTGTTTGGAAGAATGCTGCAAGGTGTTTTTTTAATATAGCAAAGTCTTCAGTAAGTGCTTTGTTGGCTGCTTTCTTTGGTGTGTGGCCTTTTGTACTGTTATTTTCCTTAATAAGTTCCTCTACCTTGCGTACAGAATATCCGTTGGCTTGTATCTCTTGAAATAACTTAATTTGTTCCACCGGGTTGTCGAGGGCGAGGAGTGCACGGGCGTGACCCATGTCGAGCTCGCGGTTTTTGAGTGCCACCTGTATCTGTGCGGGGAGCTTGAGCAGGCGCAGGTAGTTGGCGATGGTGGTGCGCTTCTTTCCTACGCGTTCGCTCAGCTTCTCCTGGGTGAGGCTGTACTCCTCGAGCAGGTGCTGGTAGGCGAGGGCTATCTCCATGGAGTTGAGGTCTTCGCGCTGTATGTTCTCGATGAGCGCCATCTCCATCACGTTCTCGTCATCGGCAGTGCGTATGTAGGCGGGTACGGTGGTGAGTCCGGCGAGCTGCGATGCGCGGAAGCGGCGTTCACCGGCAATGATCTGGTAGGTGCCGTCGTCCATCTTGCGCAGGGTGATGGGCTGTATGATGCCAATCTCCTTGATGGAGTCGGCAAGCTCTTGCAGTGCCTCGGGGTCGAACTCGCGGCGCGGCTGGTTGGGGTTGGGCTTGATCTTGCTGATGGCTATCTCGCTGATGGAGGATGAGCCTTCGGTCTTCACCGTATCGGTGGAGATGAGGGCGTCGAGGCCACGGCCAAGGGAGGGGTATTTCTTTGTTGCCATATCTTTTTTTAGTTGAAAGTTGAAAGATGAAAGTTGAAAGTAGGCTTTGCGATGTGTTCCCTGCCGGATGGTAATAATCTTTCTTCTTTCACTTTTCAGCGTTTCATTTTTTTTAAGTTATTTTGGTAATAATATAGATGTTGTCCAAAACGTCCCGTGTCATTTCGAGCAAAGCGAGAAATCTCGCAAACGTCTCATGCTAAGTTCCAGCGAGGGATACCTCGGCGCTTCGCTTTGTCGGCATGACACCAACGCTGAGATTTTAGTGTTAGTGGACAACTGCTATATTATCTCCGTTATTTTTCTGAGTTGGAAGTAGGAAAACTTTCATCTTTCATCTTTCCACTTTCAATTTTTTTTAATGATTTCTTGCGCCAAAGTCAGGTAGTTCTGTGCCCCCTTAGACTCGGCATCGTAGAGGATGGCGGGGATGCCGTGGCTGGGGGCTTCGCTGAGGCGTACGTTGCGCTGGATGACGGTGTCGAACACCAGCTCCTGGAAGTGGCGGCGTACCTCGTCGAGCACCTGATTGCTCAGACGCAGGCGCGAGTCATACATCGTGAGCAGGAAACCCTCGATGCTGAGGCCGGGGTTGAGCTTCGACTTGATAATCTTGATGGTATTGAGCAGCTTGCTGATACCCTCCAAGGCGAAGTACTCGCACTGGACGGGGATAATAACCGAGTCAGCAGCAGTAAGGGCATTGACGGTGATGAGTCCTAACGAGGGCGAGCAGTCAATGAGGATGTAATCGTACTCTTCATAGAAAGGCTTGAGCATGCTTTTTAGAATATTCTCACGATTGTCGAGATTTAGCATCTCGATTTCAGCTCCTACTAGGTCGATATGTGAGGCTATCACTTCCAGACCCTCTATGTCAGTGGTATAGATAGCTTCTTTGGGGTCGCGCCCGTCAATAAGACATTCGTATATAGAGCAATCTACATTGCGTATGTCCACGCCTAATCCCGATGAGGCATTGGCCTGTGGGTCAGCATCTATCAGTAATACTTTTTTTTCTAATGTAGCCAATGACGCAGCAAGGTTAATGGCTGTAGTAGTCTTACCTACACCACCTTTCTGATTGGCTAATGCTATAACTTTTCCCATTGTGATATTTTTTTCGGGTGCGAAATAAATAATAATCTATCTAATTCGTACGAAAAAATCCCTAAACTTTCTAAAATTGTGGATAACTCCTTTGATTTGTTAATAACTATCCACGCGTGTGGATAGTTATGATGTTTAACTACGGAGTATAGTCTTTTTAGGAGTAGGCGTTTTGAATGGATTAGCTGAGGGTGAAATACTTTTCGCCTATCATGATCCCATCACAGAAGATGTGTACTGCATATTCGCCGGCTTCAAGAAATTCCTCTACATCCCAATACATAATGACAACCTGTTCTTCACCATTGTACTCAATGGTCTTTTTGATACTGTATTCCAACTGTGTATTTTCGTAGGGAAAGGTGTTTGATGGGTTCTTTGTGAGTACACTACCATCAGGCTTGGTGATACGGACGTAGATTTTTTTCTCTCCAGTAGCCGCAGTTATATTCTTCACAATAGTGAAGTCGATAGCTAGCTTTATGACACTTTTAACTTTATCAGTTTCCTTGCCACGTTTGTTGCGTGAACTGATATGTATGTTTGTTGCGTCAAGTTGTGAGGCGAGGGTTACCTTTTCATTAAGGTTCTTGGTCTCTTCCTGCAGCACCTCAACCTGCTTGGTAACTGCCTGATACTGCGTGCGCACCCGCTTGTTTTCCTTACTGAGTTTCTCGTTTGCCTGGTTAAGCGAGTCGATTTGCACTACATAACTGCGCATTACTGCACGCACGGTCTTCAGCTCTCTCTTCAGACGAGCTATCTCAGCAGCATTGCTGGCCTTGGTAGCGCGTAGCTCTTCGAGTAGGCGTTGTGTGCGCAGCTTTTCACGCTCGAGCTGCGCTACGAGGCTGTCGTTACTGATGAGTATCTGCATCTCGTCATATTGGGTGGCGAAGGTGCTGTACTCATTCTCCATTTCCATTTTCTCCAGTTCAAAGAGCTGCACCATCTCCTCATTGGCCTTGTTGGCTTGACTGAGGCGGATGCCGAGGAAAGCCAAGGCACCTGCCAAAGCTATGCCTACAATGATAAGTATGCTTAGGATTTTCTTGTTCATCTTTTGTTTACTTCAATTTTGACAGACTTTCCTTAATCGCAGCAATCTTGCTCTCGGCATCGGCCTGTTTCTTGCGCTCGGCGGCGACAACGGCCTCGGGTGCATTGCTTACAAAGCGTTCGTTGGAAAGTTTCTTCATCACTGAGTTGAGGAATCCTTCGAGATAGGTGAGCTCGGCCTGTAGCTTGGCAACTTCGGCCTCTACATCGATGAGGCTGCCCAAAGGTACGGCATACTCGGTGGTGCCTACCATGAATGATGAGGTACCCTCGCTCTTGGCTTCTACTACATTGATAGCTTCGAGGTTGGCCATCTTCTCTATAATTGCATTGTAGGTAGCTACAGCGTGATTGCCTACCACTTCAAGGCTGAGCGCCTCCTTCTGCGCGATGTTCTTCTGCAAGCGGATGGTGCGCACGCCACTGATGATGCTCTTTACGGTCTCGATGTCGGCTATGAGCTGCTCGTCGTACTTGTCGGCAAAAATCTTTACGCTTTGTGTCATGATGCTCTCGCCGGGCTTGCGTTCCTCGATAGCTTGCCACAACTCTTCGGTGATGAAGGGCATGAAGGGGTGGAGCAGGCGCAGCAGGGCGTCGAAGTAGTGAAGTGTAGCATCGTAGGTCTGCTTGTCGATAGCACAACCGTAGGCGGGCTTCACAATCTCAAGATACCAGCTGGAGAACTCATCCCAGAACAGGCGGTATATAGCCATCAGTGCCTCGCTCAAGCGGTACTTGCTCATCAGGTCGTCCACCTCGAGGGCTGTCTTGGTGAGCATAGCATCGAACCACTGGCAACCCAAGCGGGCAGCCTCGGGCTGAGCGATGGTGGCATCTACATTCCAACCCTTCACGAGGCGGAAGGCGTTCCAAATCTTGTTGTTGAAGTTACGGCCCTGCTCGCAGAGTGCATCATCGAAGAGGATGTCGTTGCCGGCAGGAGCGCAGAGCATCATACCCATACGCACGCCATCGGCACCATACTGGGCGATGAGGTCGAGCGGGTCGGGCGAGTTGCCGAGGCTCTTCGACATCTTGCGTCCCAGCTTGTCGCGTACGATACCGGTGAAGTATACATTCTTGAATGGCATGTCGCCCTTGTACTCGTAGCCTGCCATAATCATACGTGCTACCCAGAAGAAGATGATGTCCGGGCCGGTCACCAGGTCTGAGGTGGGGTAGTAGTAGTTGAGTTCGGCATTGTCGGGGTTGTTGATACCGTCAAACAGTGAGATGGGCCACAGCCATGATGAGAACCAAGTGTCGAGGGCATCCTCGTCCTGACGCAGCTCGGCAGCTGTGATATTCTCGTATCCCTCTATCTTGCGGGCCAACTCAACGGCTTCGTCAATGCTCTCGGCTACTACGAAGGTCTCTTCGCCACCCTCTGCTGTGGGCAGGAAGTAGGCCGGTATGCGGTGTCCCCACCAGAGTTGGCGGCTGATACACCAGTCTTGTATGTTTTCCAACCAATTGTTGTAGGTGGTCTTGTACTTGGCGGGGTAGAACTTGAGTTCGTCGTTCATTACGGGCGGCAGGGCGATGTCGGCAAAGTGCTGCATGCGGAGGAACCACTGCATGCAGAGACGCGGCTCAACGGCCGTGTCGGCATTGCGCTCCGAGTAGCCCACCTTGTTGTCGTAGTCTTCCACCTTCTCGAGCAGACCAGCAGCTTCGAGGTCCTTGGCGATGAGGCGGCGCACCTCCATGCGGTCCTTGCCTACATAGAGTCCGGCTTCCTCGCTCAGTGTGCCGTCGGGGTTGAAGATGTCGATAGTCTCCAGATTGTGCTTCTTGCCCAGCATGTAGTCATTGGTGTCGTGAGCAGGAGTCACCTTCAAGCATCCTGTACCGAACTCGATGTCTACGTAGCGGTCCTCGATGACGGGAATCTCACGACCTACGAGCGGTACGATGACCTTCTGTCCCTTGAGCCAAGTGTTCTTGGGGTCCTTGGGGTTGATACACATGGCCGTGTCGCCCATGATGGTCTCGGGGCGAGTGGTAGCCACTACGGCATAGTAGCCTTTCTCGTCTTTGTGTATAACGTTGTCGAGTTGAAAGTTGAAAGATGAAAGTGGAGAGTGGCCGTCCGGATGGCAACTTTCATCTGTCATCTTTCCACTTTCCACTTGTCCTACCACATAATACTTCAAGTAATATAGCTTGCTCTTCTCCTCCTTGTAGATTACCTCTTCGTTGGAGAGGGCAGTCTGTGCCTTGGGGTCCCAGTTTACCATGCGCAGACCGCGGTAGATAAGGCCCTTGTTGTAGAGGTCTACGAATACCTTGATGACGCTTGCGCTACGCTTCTCGTCCATGGTGAAGGCCGTACGGTCCCAGTCGCATGATGCACCCAGCTTACGCAGTTGCTTGAGGATGATGCCGCCGTGCTCGTCGGTCCACTCCCAAGCATGCTTGAGGAACTCCTCACGGGTGAGGTCGCTCTTCTTGATGCCCTGTTCGGCGAGCTTCTTCACCACCTTGGCTTCGGTAGCGATAGAGGCATGGTCGGTACCCGGTACCCAGCAAGCATTCTTGCCCAGCATACGTGCGCGGCGCACGAGAATATCCTGAATGGTATTGTTGAGCATGTGGCCCATGTGGAGCACACCCGTCACGTTGGGTGGGGGGATGACCACTGTATAGGGCTCGCGTCCGTCGGGCTCAGAGTGGAAGAGTTTGTTGTCTAACCAATATTGATACCATTTACCCTCAACATCCGTGGGGTTGTATTTGCTTGCTAGTTCCATAGATTATATGTCGTTTATATACATTTATTCAAATTGGGTACAAAATTAGTGCAAAAAATCGATTTAGCGAAGACAATACATATTTACTTGTATTGTTGAACGTGAGAAATTTAGTTCAGACAAGCGAAAAAGCTAATTTGCTAATTATATTTTCTACCAGGTATTAAGGCACATGTCTAAACGGTTCTTATGCTCTTATATTTTCTGGTAGCAGATGAAGTACTTCTTCACCTTTTTCTCCAGCAGTGATAGGTTAAACATGTCCGATGCTTCGGCTATATCGCGTGTGCTTCCGTCGTTGTAGAGTATCTCGATATGGTCGTCGGCTGCCGTGTACATGTCCTTCTCTTGGGTAGCCGAGCATATCAGGTACTCGGCCTCTTTCTTGCTGATGCCAAGATTTTCCGTAATGCGGTCGATGAGGCTTTCCTGATACTCTCTGCTGAAGGGTTGTGCGCTGAACTCCACCTTGAACAATCGGCGGTTTACCAGTCCATTACTGAGTGTGGCAAGCACCTTGTCGGGGTGCGATTCCCACACCTTCAGGGCGCTCCAGATGTCGTTGTCGTCGAGTTGGGTGAATATGTCGAGGCACTTCTCATCGTTGAAGAAGACTTCGCGTGTGATGTCGGTGTAGAGGAAGTGGCGTAGGGCAGGAGAGGCGAAGAGTTCTTCGCCCGCTTTTGCCAGCTCCTTGGCTCGTGTGAGTGTACTGATGAGCATCTTCTCGCAAGCCACCGAGGTCTTGTGCAGGTACACCTGCCAGTACATCAGGCGGCGTGCCGTGAGGAAGTTCTCGATGGAGTAGATGCCTTTCGACTCCACCACCAGGTGATCGTCCTTCACGCCGAGCATCTTGATGATGCGTGCCGAGCCAATGTTGCCCTCTGTAACGCCTGTGTAGAAACTGTCGCGACGCAGGTAGTCGAGGCGGTCCATGTCGAGCTGACTGCTCACCAACTGGTGCAGGAATCGCTTCTCGTACTCATCCTTATAGATACGTATGGCGAGGTCGAGCCGTCCGCCCAGTTCGCGGTTCATCCGCTCCATCAGCAGCAGCGATATCTCCTCGTGGTGCACACCCGGTGCCAGCGTGTTCTCCAATACATGGGAGAAGGGGCCATGTCCCACGTCGTGCAGCAATATGGCCAGCTTCACCGACTCGGCTTCGTGGTCCGATATCTCCACTCCTTTTCCCCGTAGCGATTGTATCGCCTCCGTCATCAGGAAGAAGGCGCCCAATGAATGTTGAAAACGTGTATGCTGCGCTCCAGGATATACCATGCTGGAAAGTCCCAGCTGCTTGATGCGGTGGAGGCGTTGCACGATAGGGTGGGTGACCACCTCCATGATGACCCCCTTGGGAATATTGATGAACCCGAATACCGGGTCGTTGATGATTTTGCCTGACTGCATATCTCTGCTTCTAACCAATTGGAATGACAAAGATACGAATAAGCGAGTGAAAAGCCAAGTTTGCTTGAGCTTTTCTCAACGAGCGTGAGTCTCTTCATGGTTAACCATAAAGGTATCCATACCTTATAAATCCGTTATAAAGAAAGAAAAGAGGAGGAGTGGAAATTTCCACTCCTCCTCAAGTGATATGTCAAAAAAGATTATTCTTCCGTTGTCATTTTGAAAATATTCACGTAGAGGCGTGCATCAGTCTTGGCAGGATAGCATCCGTATGAAGTGTACCCAGTGTCATACATGATGACCTTATCGTTCATTGTGTTGGTTACACTGTAGGTGCCATCCTCATTGACGTTGAACAACCAGCTGCTGCCAGGTTGTACCATCTCAGTGCCGATGTTGAACGAGTTGTAATCGCCCTTCATATAGATGTAGCGGCCATAGCTGTCCTGCATGGTGAATCCATCCTCTACGGCAGTAACGGTGAGGAATGCGTTCTCTGCAGCATCGCAGGCCTCTATGATGCCCTCTTCATTGATGGTGACGCTGGCATAGGGCATATAACCGTAGTTCTTGTTCTCTCCCAGCGGACTGAAGAGGCGTCCTTCGGTAACGCCTGTCTCCTCGTTAACCTTGATGTCGGCTACCATGACGTAGATGCCGCTTTCGGTAACTTCGCTGACAGGTACGCACTTGAAGGTCTTGTATACCCACTGGCCATCGATGAGGTTGAAGTTGTATACTCCCTCTTCAAGGGCGGTGTTGGTCCATTCGCTACCATTATATATATAGTTCTCTACAACGAGTTTGTTGCTCTTGTTGTAATACACCAGTGTGGTCTCCTGCTTGTTTACGGCATAGGGATAGTTCTTCTCCAGATACATAGGAATGTATGTGGCAGGGTCGCTGATGCTGCCTTTCATACCCATGGCCTCATACTCAGCAGGCTGTATCACGTCGGCATCAATGGCCTTCCATGATGTACCGTCCCATTGGTAGAGGGCGAGTACAGAGGTGGTGTTGGCTACAGCTGCTGCACGGCGTGGAGCGGTTGCTGCGGCATCGGCTGCTGTCACTGACGTTGCCATGGTGTTGAAGTATTTACCGCTGCTCACACCGATGAAATAGCCGGTTACGGTCACTTTCTGCCCGTCGAGTGAAGCGTCAACCAATCCTTCGACAGGGTAGGAGATGCTGCCTATAATTGTATCTACTCCTTCAAAGTTTACGTTATAATAGTTTCCGCTGATAGTAAGTGTACCAGTATAACTTACATACTCTACGGTAGGATTGTTGAACAATTTTTCGATTTCAGTATTGTTCAATGCGCGTGGAGTGGGACGATTGAGCTTATTCCCTTTGGAAATCACATTCATAGTTGAGGGGAATTTGGTGCCGTCAAATTGAAATAGTCCCGCGTATTTGGTTACGGTACCAGTTACAGTTATGAAATCTCCAATAGAGGCTGCATCGTTGCTTCCTACATAATATAGGATGTAGTCACTACCGTCGCTGATGAGGTAACCTCGAGCATATGTACCCACAACTTGTCCTTTTACAGTGTATTCTCCTTCACCATTCTCCAAGATGTCGCTGATGGCATCATACTTTACCTCAACTTCTTCATTGCCTGTCGTAGGATCATTCTCGGCATACTCATAGTTTACCAAAACCACTTCGCCCACTTCGGCATCGTCGAAGTTGTCTTTCAGTATGCGGTTCATGTATTTGCTTGCTTGGCGTGAGGGGCAGAAGAACTCATGGCCTTCACCATCTTCCCATACCATCTCATAGTCGTATTCTGAAAGCTCGTAGCTATATGCTTGAGCAATCTGCTGGTGCAGCTCGGGCACTTCGGCGAGTTCGTTTACCGTGATGATGGCCGAAGAACCATCGGTAGCTGTGCTCCACTTGTCGGCCAAGAAGGCGGGAAGGTAGAGCTCGGCAGGCACGAGGTCGGTGAAGTAGTTGTTGCTTTTATTGGCCTCGAATGCATCGTACATGGTGCTGTCGAGAGAACCATCTTCGTTCTGCTTGATAGTACTGGTTGCTACGTCCTTGTTCGCTGCGAGCTTGAATAGGTCGGCATAGTCGGCCTTCTTCAAGGTGTAGTTGATAGACTTTACATCGGTAGGTACCGATAAGTCCTTGTAGCCGTCGAAGTTCAGTTCGTTGTAGTCTTCGCATCCGAAGAGCATCAACGTGGCGGCAACGTATAATAATGATTTCTTGTTCATATTCCTTTATATATTATATATGTATTAGAAGTTAATCTTCAAGCGTACTGAGTAGGTGCGTCCGAAGGCATAGAATACGCGGTAGGCCTTCTGCCATGAGTTGTCGCCCACGGGGCTGTATGCATCTACGATATAGAGGTTATCGAACAGGTTGTCGATGTTTCCGATGAAGGTGGCACGACAATTGCCGATGTTGAATCGATACGAAGCATTGAGGTCAAACTGTCCGCCAGCAGGAATCATCCAAGGTGTGGTGTAGTTCTTGGTCTGACCAGAGGCGATGTCGCTGGTGCTGATAGAGAAGTCGGCATAGTTGTTGCCATAGTAGGTGTAGTCAAGTCCGGCACTCAGGTCGCGAGTAATCTTGGCGCGTGCACCGAGGGCTGCTGTTGTCTGGGCCGAACCACCTACCTTTACACCCTTGAGGTTGAGCTTGGCCCAAGCATGGTCTTCGGCACCGGCTGCAGAGGCGAGAGTACCCTTACCTACATTAGCCACTGGCTGACCCAGTGAGTTGTAGTAGTATCCGGTAGCGTTGCTGTCCCAGGTCCAGTCGCCCACTGACAGCATACCGGTAATGTCAAGCCAGCGTGTGGGCTTCGCAGTGAAATCGAGTTCTACACCCATGTGCTTGGCATCTACGCCCTCCATGTTGATGCTGATGCGGTCTTCTGTTCCGTCCTCATACTCGATGGCGCTTGAGCGAGCCATGGTCTTGTCCATCCACTTGGTGTAGTAGGCATTCAGACGCAAGTCGAGGAATCTGTTGTGGAATCCGTAACCAGCCTCTACCGAGAAAATCTTCTCATTTACGGCATTTGGATTGATAGAGTTGCTGTTCGTTGCGCTCAGGAAAGCACCGCCTGAGTAGAAGGGGGCACGGCTGATGTAACCGATGTTGGCAAATACGTTGTGGTTGTCGTTGATGTTGTAGTTGGCACCACCCTTGGCAGTGTAGCCCCAGAAGCTCACTACGTCAGACTTGGCGTGCTCGGCATCGTAGTAGAAGCGGTCGTAGCGCCAGTAGTTGTTGTAGTTGAGCGAACCGGCAACGAAAGCTGCCAGCTTATCCTTATTATATTCGGCCTGGAAGAAGAGTCCCTCCTGCATCACATAGCCGTCGTAGTCGCGGTATACCACGTCGCCCACCTGCAACTTCTGGTTCACCCAGTTGGGGTTGAGCGCAGCAGCATTGTTCTTGGGATCAACACCGGCACGGCTGCTGCTGTCGATGAAGAATTTACCGTTGTAGAGGTCCGAGAGTACATTCTTGTGCGTACCTTTATAGTAGCGGTAGTCGATACCGCCGTAGAAGTCGATATACTTGCCAATCTGTGTGGTGTAGGTCGATACCAATCCGTACCAGTTGTGGTAGTTGGGGTTCTTCGACATCACCATGAGCGCACCTGCCTCACTGGCCTGGTTCATCAACTGAATCTGGTCGTAGGCAAAGGTACCATCTGCATGACGCAAGGTATAGGTTTGGTTCAGTGCATCACCTGAGAAGTAGTCGCCGTAGTCAGCTGCGTTGATGGTGTTGAAGTTGAGCACACCGTCGCTGGCGCCATACCAATAGTTGCGTAGGGTAGAGTTGATAGCCTGACCTGAGTAACCGTTACCGCGGCCTATCGACACGTAAGCAACTGAGCTGAGCGATGATTTGTGGTTAATTTGCCACTGGTGGTTGAGCGATATCTGCGGTTTGTGGTACTCATTGTACGATGAGGTCTTGCGCTCGCCGTTGAGACCGAAACCATAAGTGGGGTTGTACTTGTAGGGACTGTCGCCCTTCATGTAGTTGGCTACTTGTTGCCATCCTTGGATGGTGAGACCATCATTCTTGTTGCGCTGATAGTGCTTCTGTGGTGCGCCGAAGGCTGTGAACGACAGTTGGTGGTCAAGTCCGATACGCTTCGAGAGGTTGACGAAATAGTTGTAACCTTCAAAGTCGGTACCTTGGATGTAGCCGTCGCCCCAGGTTTTTGAACCTAAAAATGAGAATGCCCATCCCTCCTTGTTCTGACCAGTAGAGAAGCTGAAGAGCATCTTGTTGTATCCGTCGTTGCCCATGGCATACGATGCCGTACCGCCCTTCTTGGCTTCAAGGCCCTTGGTGACGATGTTGATGGAGCCACCCACCGAGGGAGCCGATACCTTTGAGGCGCCCAGTCCGCGCTGAGTCTGCATGCTGCGGGTCACATCGGTCAGTCCCATCCAGTTGCTCCAGTACAAGCCGCCCCATTCCATGTCGTTCATGGGCACGCCGTTGACCATGACGGCCACGTTGGCACTCTGGAAACCGCGCATGTTGATTTTCGAGTCACCGAATCCACCACCAGCCTTTGTGGCATATACGCCCGGGGTTGATTTCAAGATTTCGGGAAACTCCTTCGTTCCCATCTTTTCCTCAATGAATACGGGGTCGATGGTAGAGAGGGCTACGGGGGTCTTGCGTGCTATAGCTACAGATTGAGTGATGACCACATCGCCCAAAGCCACCGCATCGGGTTTTAGCTCTACGATACCGATGTTGCTCTTGTTGGCTTTCTGCTCCAAAGTCTGATAACCGATGTAGCTGAACACCAATGTTGGCTTTTCTTGTTTTGACTCGATGGTGAAGTGTCCATCCAAATCTGTAACTACGCCCGTGGTAGAGCCTTTTACCTGTACTGAGGCTGCCACCAGCGGCTCCTGTGTTTCGGCATCTACCAACGTGCCTTTTACCGTGCGCTGTGCATTCACGGTAAGTATGCCGCCCAAGATAAAGGCGACACTCACAAATAGTCGTGATAGTTTTGACATAAGTTTTATTTTGAGTTTTAAATGTATGTTGAATTCTCGTTCTGCGAAATTAGTAAAAAAATATTAAATGTATCTTGTTCTCGGGAAGATTTTACTGATAAACTATTTCTTTTCTCTGTTGTTCTCTTTTTTATGTAGGACCTTGTGATATGTGTCCGATTATTTGTCTATCTTTGTAGCGTAAATAAAAATATATCACATTATGAATTATCTTTGGATTCTTCTTTGTATTTCCTTTGCCATCTCAGCGGTTGGTTGGATCTATTTTATCTATTTTTTCAGTGTTGGATATGGATTTGCCATTTCGGCATTGGCTGTTGCTTCGGCCATCATCTTCCGTGATGTGCTGACACTTCCTGCTGTCATTTTGTGTGCCGTACTTTTCATCTATGGTATTCGCCTGGCCATGTTTCTGCTGCTCAGGGAGAAACGATCGGCTTCGTACAAAAAGATTCTCTATCAACCTGACAATACCAAGAAGAAACCTCTCTTTGCTATGTTTATGATATGGATTTCATGTGCCCTGCTTTATGTGGGGCAGGTGAGTCCTGTTACTTTCCATTTGTATAATATGGCCCATGGACTTCCTGTCAGTGAAGGTTGGATGTGGGTGGGAGCCATTGTAGCTGCAATAGGTGTAGTCATTGAGATGGTGGCCGATGCGCAGAAAAATTCCGCAAAGAAGGTTGATCCTCATCGTTATGTCGATACAGGCCTTTACCGCATTGTACGTTGCCCTAACTATTTTGGTGAGGTGCTTATGTGGACGGGTAGCTTCCTCATCTGCTTCGGCTCATGTTGTACAGTAGGGCAGTGGATTATTGCTTCGCTAGGTTACGTGGGTATCGTATATGTGATGTTCAGTGGAGCCCGTCGACTTGAGTTGCGTCAGACCGAGGTCTATGGCAGTGATCCGGCTTTCCAGGCATACATCAAGCGTACGCCCCTTATCATACCTTTGGTACCTATCTATAGTGTAGCAAAGTTCTCTTGGCTCAAGGGATAGCTTTAATCTTGGCCCCGTTTTCGTTTCCGATAGATGCATTAAGCCCTGCCAATTGGCAGGGCTTAATATATTGTAGCTGTAGGTCATGCTTGAGTTTACAATATGCCGTACTTCACGAGCTCGGCAGCCATCTCCTCCTGTACTTCGCGAGCCTTCTCGCGGGCTACAGCGGCGAAGTTCTCGGTAGTGTCGGCATAGATGATGGCACGGCTTGAGTTGACGATGAGTCCGCACTCCTTGGTGATACCGTACTTGCATACCTCGCTGAGCGAACCGCCCTGAGCGCCTACGCCAGGCACGAGGAGGAAGTGGTTGGGTACGATTTTGCGGATGTCCTCGAAGAGCTGGCCGCGAGTAGCACCTACCACGTACATCATATTCTCGTCGTTGCCCCACTCCTGTGAACGACGCAGTACCTTCTCGAAGAGGCGTTCGCCAGTCTCCTTGTCCTCCATAAGCTGGAAGTCGAGCGAACCCTTATTTGATGTCAGCGCCAGCAATATCACCCACTTGCCTTCGTAGGCGAGGAAGGGCTTCACGCTGTCTTCGCCCATGTAGGGAGCCACGGTGAGGGCGTGCACATCCTGCTCCTCGAAGAATGAGCGGGCATACATCGAAGAGGTGTTGCCTATGTCGCCACGCTTGGCATCGGCGATGATGAAGTGGTTGGGATAGTTCTCCTTGAGGTAGGCGATGGTCTTCTCGTAAGCCTCGTAGCCCTTGAGTCCGTCGCACTCATAGAAGGCGAGGTTGGGCTTGTAGGCCACGCAGTAGTCGGCCGTAGCGTCGATGATGGCCTTGTTGAAGGCAAAGATGGGATCCTCCTCGTTCAGCAAGTGAGCGGGAATCTTCTTGGTGTCGGTGTCGAGGCCTACGCAGAGGAATGACTTGCGTGCCTTGATAATGTCGATGAGTTGTTGCTTGTTCATAATTCCATTTTTTTTGTCAACAGACAACAGTCAACGGTCAACGGACTTGCCTTCCGGGATGTTGCTGTTTGGTTATTGATTTCTTTTCACTTCTATGGTCAATAGCCACAAGTCGCGTCAGGATGGGACTGTAGAGCATTGACCGTTGACTATATTACAGTTCGCTCTCCTTCAGTCGCTCCGCATTCTCGGCCACCATGAGCTGGTCAATGCAGTCCTGTATGTCGCCATTCATGAAAGCGGCGAGGTTGTAGATGGTGTAGTTGATGCGGTGGTCGGTGATGCGTCCCTGCGGATAGTTGTAGGTGCGTATCTTGGCCGAGCGGTCACCGGTAGATACCATGGTCTTGCGCTTTGAGGCTATGTCGTCGATGTATTTCTGGTGTTCCTTATCATATATAAAGGTACGCAGGCGCGATAGGGCACGCTCCTTGTTCTTGGGTTGGTCGCGTGTCTCGGTACACTCGATGAGTATCTCCTCCACTTCACCTGTGTTGGGGTTCTTCCAGTTGTAGCGGAGGCGTACACCCGATTCCACCTTGTTCACGTTCTGTCCGCCGGCACCTGATGAACGGAAGGTATCCCACTTGATCTCACCCTCGTTGATTTCCACCTCGAAGGCTTCGGCTTGGGGCAAGCAGGCCACGGTGGCTGCCGAGGTGTGTACACGGCCTTGGGTCTCGGTGGCAGGCACGCGCTGCACGCGGTGCACGCCCGACTCATATTTCAGTGTGCCGTATACCTTCTCTCCGCTCACGCTAAAGATAATCTCCTTGTAGCCACCTGCAGTGCCTTCGTTGAAGCTCGATACCTCCATGCGCCAACCCTTCTGCTCGCAGTACTTGGTGTACATCTTGAAGAGGTCGCCGGCAAAGAGGGCAGCCTCGTCGCCGCCCGTTCCGCCACGTATCTCCATGATGACGTTCTTGTCGTCCTCGGGGTCGGCAGGTACGAGCAGCAGCTTTATCTCCTCCTCGAGGGCGGGCAACTGCGTTTCGCAGGCATCAATCTCTTCGCGGGCCATCTCACGCATGTCGGCGTCGGTCTCAGTGGCGAAGAGTTCCTTGGCCTCTTCGAGCTGTCGGGTGAGCTGCATATATCGACTGCGGGCCTCCATAAGAGCCCCCAGTTCCTTGTATTCCTTGTTGAGTTTTACAAATCGGCGCATGTCGGCTATCACGGCAGGGTCGGTGATGAGGAGTTCTATCTCCTCGTATTTGCCCACCAGCCCATCGAGCCGCGCCATCAAATTATTTTCTGCCATAATCAACTATTTACTTTTACGAATCTGGGATTCTAATGCAAAGTTATAGCAAAAGCCTTGAAGAGCCAAATATCTTCTTGTTTTTCCGTCGCATGCAATGTCGGGAATGCGGTGAAAGGCCTAAAACTTACTGCAATAGGAGGGTGACAAAACGAAGTTGAGATAATGGTCAACTTGACCATTTTACATAAATAAAGGAGGGCCCGCGGGCCCTCCTTTATTGTTTCTGTATGTCTTTGTTGTAATGTTTTGTGGTGTTACTCCTGCTGGTCAAGGTAGTAGAGGTCGCCGGAGAGGATTTGCTCGGTGCGCATCACGACATCGTCAATGTCCATGTTGAGCGATACGGCCAGGCCCTCGGGCTCTACAACGATGATTTTCGGTGTATTGTCTACGCCGAAGAGCTTGGCTGCAGGGGAGGTAGCGCCAGCGCCGTCGCATGCGTGGAGCCAGCTTTCGCGGCTGATGCCCTTGCTTTCTACGGCTGCTTGCCATGCGGACTTGTCGGTGTCGAGAGCGACGCTAATGATGACAAACTGGTCTTGATGCTCCTTTATGACTTCGTGTAGGCGCATCAGTTCGTCAAGGGAGGCTGCAGATGATTCACAGTCGGATTTCCAGAAGTGGAGCACTACGTAGCGTCCGCGGTAGTCGGAGAGGTGCTTGCTGTCGCCCGTGAGCAGAGGCAGGGCGATGTCGGGTACCTCATTGCCCACCTTCATGCTGGCAGACAGTACACTGTTGCGTAGCGAGAGGTAGTAGGGATGTGTGTGCAACGTAGTGGAT
The DNA here is from genome assembly GCA_015060865.1 of Bacteroidales bacterium. Classification (GTDB taxonomy): domain Bacteria; phylum Bacteroidota; class Bacteroidia; order Bacteroidales; family Bacteroidaceae; genus UBA1189. The sequence continues at coordinate 105,998 of SUXS01000012.1, forward strand.
ACGGCATTGAGCATCTGTCCGGCATAGACGTCGGTGAGCTTGGGCAGCAGGGTGTGCTCTGTCACGAGGGGCATCATGGGCGATGCGTTGTGCTCGATGAGGAAACGTATCACCTGTGACTCGGTCTTGATGGCCACTTGAGCCTTGAGGCGCTTGATGGCGCTCTTGCCTTCGGGGCTCGCTGTCCATGCCTGACCATGTTGCTGCTCCAGGGCAGCCACCTTGTCGGCTACCTCGCGGGCTGCCTCGGCGAGGATGGCTTGATACTGGGCATAGGTGTCGTTGGTGGGGGTGCCGCTGACTGTGCTCTGCTCGGGATTACTGGCCAATGCGGTATTGACGGCCACCTCGCCCGGCTCCACGAAGAGGGCGATGCTACCTGCCTCGCCAAAGCCTGTGAGGGTGTACTGCAGGGCAGGAGCATCCTGCGCAAGCTCGTGCGTGAGTGTATACTTGCCTCGCTTCACCTTGGCTGTGGATACTATGGTTTGATTGCCCAGCTCGTCGGTACGGGTGAGGCTTACTTTCTTGACTTTGGTGTCGTTGTCGGCAATGGTGCCGTTGATGATGCAGGTCTCTTGCGCGCTCACAGCCATGCAGGCAGCGAGGGCTATAATTGAAAATATCTTGTTACGCATAAATGTATATCGATTAGGATTATTTCGCTTCGTCTACTATCCCCTTCAGTTTCTTCACCATCTCTTCGCCGCGAAGCTCGAATGCCACGACATTGCCTTCGGGGTCAATAAGGGCGGTGAAGGGTACGCCCTTGACATTGAAGAGCTTGATGACATCGCTGTTCCAGCCTTTGAGGGTGGATATGTGTATCCAGTTCTTGTGTGTAAGTTGGTTCTTGGCGATGCAGTTGACCCAGTCATCGTGCTTGCTGTCGATGGAGTAGCTGAGTACCACGAGGTTGTCGCTGTTCTCAGAGTATGCGAGCGCCTGCTTCATGTAGGGGAACTCGCGGCGGCAGGGTGCGCACCAGCTGGCCCAGAAGTCGATGAAGACGTACTTGCCACGCAGGTCTGATAGCGACAGTTCCTCGCCCTCGGGAGTGCGTCCGCTGATGTCCGGAGCCTCGGAGCCTACCTTGAGGTTGGCGGCACGTATGTCGTTGACCAGTTCCTTGTAGAGCGGTTGCTTGTGCATCTCCTGCGGCACGGCATCGAGGAAGGTCTGTATCATGTCGGTATCGAAGGTGGGCACCATGGCGTACTTGATGATGTAGAGCGTTACGGGCGAGTCGAGGTGCTGGACGATGAAGTCCATGATGGCCACCTTGAAGTGCATGTTGTTGACGTAGAAGGTGGGCGAGGTGTACTTCATCTCGGCCTGCATGTCGCCCTTGATGTCGGCTGGGATATTCTCCATCACGGCTTTCATGCGCTCCTTGCTCTCCTTGATGCAGCGGTCGTTGAGGTCGAGGTAGGCTTGATAGATGTCGTTGCTCGGCGTGCCTGCTATGTCGGCACCTACGGGGTAGGCGGCATCGAAGGGACCTACGCTGATTTCACCCTCCTCGAGGTAGATCTGTATGGCACCGTTGTCGAAGCCGGTGATGTTGCACAGGGCCAACTGCTCGGGGGCTGCGCCTTCGAAGGTGAACTTGTTGTCTACTACGGGGGCTGTGGCGATGACTACCATCTGTCCGTCGACAAGTTCCTCGAGCTTAACCTCCTTGACGGTTTCTTCACTGTAGCAGAGCTTACTGCTGCTCATTTCGCCCCTGATGACGAACTTTCTCTCCTGTGCCGTAGCCAAGGTGACTATGGCCAGCAATGTTAATGTGATTAGTTTTCTCATATGGGTTTGTTTTTTGTTTAGAGTTTAGAGTTTAGAGTTTAGGGTTTAGAGTTTAGAGTTTAGAGTTTAGGGTTTAGAGTTTAGAGTTTAGAGTTTAGAGTTTAGGGTTTAGGGTTTAGAGTTTAGGGTTTAGAGTTTAGAGTTTAGAGTTTAGAGTTTAGAGTTTAGAGTTTAGAGTTTAGGGTTTAGAGACAACAGTCATTGCTTTTTCGCTGCACTTGAGGGTTTATGTTTGATGGAGCCATCCGGCAGACAACTCATAACTCATAATTCATAACTCACAATTAGCGAAGCCTCTCCTCCAGGAACTCCCGTAGCTGTTCGCCCCGTAGGCCTGTGGCAATGATTTGGTTGTTCTCGTTGAGGACGAAGAGTGCGGGCACGCCCGTTATGTTATAGAGGCTGATGAGGTCGCACTTCCATCCCTTGAGCGACGACACGTTTATCCACGTCAGTCCGTCCTTCTCGATGGCCTTTTCCCAAGCCGCCTTGTTGGTGTCGAGCGATACGCCGATGATTTCCAGCCCCAGCGGGTGCAGCTCATCGTATAGCTTGCGCAGGGCGGGGTTGTTGAGGCGGCAGGGGCCGCACCAGCTTGCCCAGAAGTCGATAATCTTGATCTTGCCCTTCACACTGCTCATCGTCACGGCATTACCCTGTGGGTCGGTGAGCGTGAAGTCGGGTGCCTGGGCACCGCCCTCGGTCTTCTCCAGGCGCTTGATGCGCTCCTTGATGATGCGCCCATACTGGCTACCCTTGGCGCCCTCGCCCAGCGTGGCATACATGCTGCGTGTCTCGCGCAGACTCGCCTCGCGCATGAGCAGGTTCGAATAGATGGTGTAGGCTGCTATGATGTTGTCGTTGCTGCCGAGGAACGTGTTGGTCAGCTCCCTCAAGGCGTTCTGCTGACGCTGCAGCGAGTCGTTCACCTGGCTGGCGCTGCGGAATTTGCGTGCCGTGCGCAGCGAGTCGTAGCGGCTCTGCATGCCGTCGATAGCCTTGCGCATGGCGGCAGACTCCTTCATGTGTGCCGTATAGCTGTCGTTGAGCTGTCCGCCACGGATATAGTAGTTGTCGCCCTCGCTGAGGTACGCCTCATAGGTCACTCCGGGTTCGGCAAAGAGGGTGAAGCCACCGGCAAAGCCGTCCACCACGAGCTGCGCCACCACAGGCTCCTCGGCGACGGCCGTCAGCGTGAACTTTCCTCGCTTGAAGTCGCAGTAGCCCAGCGTGTCCGTCTGCTCCTCGCCCGAGCGTGCGAGCAAGTACAGCCGTCCCTTCTTGATACCCTCAATCTTACCCTTTATTGCGATGTCTCCAGCCTGCGCCATCGAGGTCAGTACGCACAGGAGCATCAGTGTCAGTAGTGTGGTCTTTTTCATATTCTTTTATATATGCTACAAAGGTATATCTTTTTGGCTTAATCTCCAAATATATGTCAATAACCTTTTGGGGGCTTGCGAGGCGTGACCAAACTGTCTTGAATTTCTGCAATCGGTGAAAAACAAAAATCCCCGACGCCACATCACGTGGAATCGGGGACAACCCTTAAATATATATTTTTAGGAGATAAAGGAAGATAAATGGAGATATACTCCGCTTTGCTTCGTTTTAGGTAGATAAAGGCCATTAGCTCTTTCGCGCGTAATAACTATTAGCATTTATCTCCATTTATCTCCATTTAACACCATCAGGGAATTACCTGACAGCGTAGGTCACCAGGGACATACGAGATGTGAATCCATCTTCCATCGCCCTCAAGGATGAGCTGGGTGAACTTAATGCGCCCCTCCTGCTGCATCTTCACGATGAGTCGGAACAGGCGGCGGTGGTCGGCCCTATTACCAGCAATAATATCGGCCGCACAGCCGAGGATGTGGTGGCTATACTTGGCACCGCCCACCAGGGCGTTGAGCTGCTTGCAACGGTAGCCACTACTGACCACGATAGGCTCGCCCCACGCTTCGCGTATGGGGTCTAATAACAGGTCTACGAGTACGTGCAACAGATGGTAGGCACACTTGTTCGGGCGATTGTCGATACCCTCGCGCAGCGCCGTGGCGCTGCTTGTCAATTCGGTTATGGTAAAGTATTTCATGCTTGGATTTATGATTTATTTGCTTGCATCGCGGAATATTTTTGCACGCGAATCTCGCGAAAAACGCGAAGTTTTCTTGCATCGCCGATTTAGGTCTCACAATGCTTGCGCTTGGCTCGTCCAAGAAATCTCACGAAGGCAAGTCGCTTCGCCCTTGCTGTCGGTGTTGCACAGAGTGTACACGCCGGATGGTAGCTGCGAGCTTTCTGCGATGCAGCTTCTGTGAGATTCGTGTAATCTGTGTGAGACATATTCATAGGAACTGATTTTCGCGAGATTCGCGTGAGCAAAACCTGCGTGAGATTAAGCGATAAAGGTGAGTGCGCTGCCGAGTAGCAGCAGCGCACGGAGGAAGGTACTCATGGCTTAGACGCAGCTTGCCAAGCCCAGCGAACCGGCCAAGGCGGTGAGTACAGCGATGAGAACTTTAAGGAGCTTGCTCCAGTTGAAAGTGGTGGATTGTGTGGTCATAGAATTTGAATTTAATGTTAGAGATTGGTGGTTGTCAGTCAAAGCTAATTAGAAAGAACTGTCGCCCTTTTAAGGGGGACGAGCGGAGGAACGGAGAGACGTAGCGGAGGGGGTATGATAAGTGTTATACGTATGAGTTTAATTACCCCCTCCATTACGCTCCACTAACGTTCCGCTTCATTCGTCCCCCTTAAAGAGGGACAGTTCCCTTTAGTTAGTTTCCGCGGTGGAACACTTAATTGTCAATTGTCAATTTGCCCCCTCGGTGCATCGAGCACCGAGGGGAGCAAGTTACGCCATCGCCTCACTTGATATACGCTTCAGCGAGAAGTCCGCAGCCACGGCCTTCTTAAGTGCCGCGTCGGGGCGGAACACGATCTTGTGCCCCTTGATCATCGATGAGGGTGCGAAGTCACTGGCGGCCATCGTGTCCTGCGAGTAGCACTTGCCCTGCAGGGTCACCTGGAAGCGGCCGAGGTCGTCGAGCACCACCACCTGACCTTCGGTGAGGGCTTCGATGATGTGGTCCTTCATGCTGAGGAGCACGGCGCGGCAGTCGGTCTGCGTCACGGTGGTGCTGTTGTTGATGCGGCGGGCCAGCTTGTCCAGGGTGAGCTCACCCGTCTTGATGGCTTGGCCGTGGAAATACTGGGTACCTTCGATACCGTTGGGGTTCTTCACTTTCTTGATTGCGTAGTTGATAGGCATGTCTTTTTGAATTGAAAATTGAAAATTGAGAATTGAAAATTACCTCCGGATGGCAAGCCTCGCTTCTGAATCTTCGGGTTAATAAATATGGTTTAGGTGTCAATTGACAGTGCAAGGTTCGTGCAAACGAGTGAAATGCAAGTGCACTTGCAATTTCCCAACGAGTGCAGCCGAAGCTCGCAATAGAAAGTAATGTGAGCGCTCACATTACGAGTCCTGGCCAAGGACTCAAAAGAGGTGTTACCCTCTTTATTTCTATTGCAAAGTTACTACTTCACGGCACCCTCCCATTCCGCAGATGAGAGATAACGTAACCCCTACAAATAATCTTTGAAGAGGTTGAAAATAAATTTATTAACCATTGATTATGTGGTGGTTTTTTTGTAACTTTATAGGGTGAAACTGAAACTTTCACTCGGCCTTGCCGCCAAACTCTCCCTCTGTTTATAGAGGGACAGTTGGATGGTTACACCGAATGTAAATAAAACACTATGGAATCAATTGCAGAAATTCATTCTTACACCAAGAGCGAGCTTGCCCAGCTCTACTTCCCCGGTGCACCGCGCTCCTCGGCCTTGCGCCTGCTGCACAAGTACATCACCTCCGCCCACGGACTGCTCCCTGCACTGGAGCGTGTAGGGTACCAGCGTGCCTCGCGCCGACTTACTCGACGGCAGGTGATGA
>SUXS01000013.1 GCA_015060865.1 Bacteroidales bacterium
CCGAGATATTCACCTTGAGTCCACATGCCTCAAGCAGATACAGGGCGTCTTTGGCTCCGAGCCCCTTTACATTGGGGACCTTGCCTTCTGACGGATTAAACGGTATGTCGCTGAGCAACACGTCGGAGGTGCGGCTCTCGGCATTGCCCCATACGGGCTTGCCTTCCCGGTAGGGCACATCGGCATCCCACTCGTGGTGGATGTCGAGTTCGTCAAGCACGTAGCGGGCATCAGCAATATTACCCTTGGATACCTTGGGGATGAAGATGGCCGTTGAGTCCACCAATTCGCCTATCTCACGCTTGTCGTCGCGTGCCATCACCCGCTTGGCTATCTCGCCAAATACCACACCGGCCACGCCGCCACCCGAGATCAAGCCGCCACGCGTCTGGATAGATACGATACAGGTGTACTTGGGAGCATCGGCAGGGAAGAATCCGCAGAAACTGAGCTGATGGCCTCCACCCCTGAGCTGACCACCGGAGGCAATCTGTGCCGTACCGGTCTTACCCGCCACGAGGAAATTTTCTGATTTAGCCTGACGGCCAAGTCCAGTAGGCTCGTTGACCACCATAGTAAGCATCTTGGTGATGTCATCAAGGGCTTGCTGCGAGGCAATCTTATCGATGACCACCTCGGGCTCAAACTCCTCCACTGCTCTACCATCTTCAAGGATGGCAGTCACGAGACGTGGCTTCATGAACTTACCGTTATTGGCAATGGCGTTGTAGAAGGAGACGATATTGATAGGAGCAATCTGTGTCTCGTAACCAATAGACATCCAAGGCAATGCAGTACGCGACCAGTTGCTTTTATCCTTATTCGGTTTGCGTATTTTTGGACGGCCTGTACCCGGAAGCAGCGGGAAGTGGGTAGCCAATCCCATACGGTGCAATCCCTCGACAAACTTCTCAGGCTCCTTACTATAGTTCTCATCGATAAGGCGGGCTGTACCTACGTTGGAGGAGTACATCAGCACCTGCGGCACACTGAGCACACCATAGGCACTTGCCTTGTTCCAGTTGTGGTCGCGCATCGTAGCCGAACCAAACTTATACAATCCGCGATTGGCATCTACCGAGTCATTGATGCTGATTTTCTTGTCATCAAGTGCCACCAGCAGCGAAGCTGTCTTGAAGGTTGAGCCTGGCTCCAAGATATCGGTAAGGGCATTGTTCTTGGTCTCATAGTAGGCACCACTCTCCAAGCGGTTCATATTGACCATCGCCTTGATATCGCCCGTAGCCACCTCCATCACGATTACCACGCCTGTTCGCGCATCGCCCTTATACTGCTCGTTCTGCTTATGCAGCACATCGAGCAATGCCTTTTCGGCAATATCCTGAATCTCCACGTTAAGGGTAGTCTTCACATCGTAGCCATCGACAGCAGGCTTGTCCACAATGGTGACATCCTGCTTACCGGCTCTCTTCTTGTGTCCCCATCCGGGTTTGCCACGCAGATAGTCATCGTAAGCCAGCTCGATACCGTTCTTGGCCGAATCCACCTTGGCATATACATCGCCCAGGGTACGGCGAGCCAGCGAACCGAAAATCTTCTTGCGCTCAATATTGCTCTCGGTGAAGAAGCCTCCGCTGTTGGAGCTCTCGCACAGCACCGGCAGTTTCTTTATCTCCTTGTATTGGGCATACGACACACGGCGAGGATAGAGCTTCCAATAACGGCTCCTCTGCGCACGTCCCTTGCGGAAGGTCTGACGGAATTCCTCCACGCTCTTGTCGGGGAGTATACGGTGCAGTCCCTCACAGATCTCCGTTTCATGCGCTTCGAGAAGGGAGTCGCGACGATGCTGCGCCTTGATGCGGCGACTCTCATCGCTGTCCGACACCCTGAAGTCCATGAAGAGCGTATACTGCGGCACGCTACTGGCCATCAGCTGTCCATCGTCGCTGAGTATGTTGCCGCGCTTGGGAGCTATGGCCACACTGTCAACCACACTACGCTCGGTCACCTCCTTCCAGTAGTTACGCTCGAAAATCATCACCGACATAGCCTTGAGCAATATAATAATGCCCACCACCGCCATCAATATGATGATGGTGAAGTAGCGTGAAACGATTTTCTTATCTTTAGGGTTCTGCATCTCTATTCTTGCTCATTTACAATTTGTAAATCCTTTTATCTCTTTATCACTACAGGCGGTTTGGTCGAAGCCTTCAGCTCGCTCCCCTGCTCCACGATATACTTCTGTATGTTCGACTCGCGGCTCTTCTCCATCAGTTCGCTAGAGCGTGCCAGTGCTTCGTACTTCACATCGTTAAGTTTTGAGCGCAGCTCCTGTATCTCCACCTGCTCATGCTGGAAGGCGTAGCGGTTGCTCACATACACGATTACCAATGCAGCCACAAGGGCGATAAGCCCTATCTGGCGCGACAGGAAGGGGCTCGTCAGCATATCGCCATCAATCCATGACTTCAGCGACTTCTTTTTTTTCTTCTTCTGCTCGGCGGTCATCTTGCTATCTTTTTTCTCCTATTCTCAACTTTGCACTTCTTGAACGCGGATTAGCCTCCTGCTCCTCCTGGCTTGCCACGGCCACCTTACCCACCAAGCGGTAGGGCGACGGCTTCGTGCCATAGATATCCTGCTCCACTTTTCCCTCCACGTTTCCTGTCTTCATCTGGTTCTTCACCAGACGGTCTTCGAGCGAGTGATAGGTAAGTACCACCAGACGCCCTCCGGGACGGAGCAGTTCGGTGGCCGACTGCAGCATCTCCTTCAAGGCCTCCATCTCCTCATTAACCTCGATGCGCAGGGCTTGGAACAGCTTGGCCATCTCCTTCTTCTCGCGGTCGCGCCCAAAGAGGCGCTTCACCGTTTCGTAGAGCTGTCCCGTTGTCTCAATAGGTGCCAGCGCACGAGCCTTCACGATTACCGACGCCAGCTTACGGCTATTGAGCAACTCGCCATAGAGGTAGAATATCTCGGCCAGACGCTCCTCGTCGTAGGTGTTGACAATATCGGCGGCCGTGCGCCCCTCGCGACGGTTCATGCGCATATCCAGCTTGGCATCGAAGCGGAACGAGAAGCCCAGCTCACCCTCATCGAACTGATGACTCGATACGCCGAGGTCGGCCAGCACGCCATCGAGCTGCTCCACTCCGTGATAGCGCATCCAGTTCCACAGGTAGCGGAAGTTGCTCCGCACAAAGGTGAAGCGTGCATCATCCACAATGTTGCGTTCCGCATCGGCATCTTGGTCGAAGCTATACAGACGTGCTGCATCATCCATTCTGCGCAGCATCTCGCGTGAATGTCCACCACCACCAAAGGTCATATCGGCATATATGCCTCCAGGAGCGATATTCATGCCATCTACCGTCTCATTCAGCATGACGGGAATGTGATAGGGAATATTCATCTTAATCTAATGTTACGGGTTCCTTCAGCCGTTGGAGTTGTTCAGCATTTCCGTGGACGATACCGTCTACTCCATTATAGAGGCTTCTCTGACTCAGTTTCTATCATTCATCAGCGCTTCAAGTTCCGCACCGAATGTCGACTCATCAGCAAACGCGCTGTCTGCCACCTCTTTAGCCCATAGTTCTATGGTATCGTCCATACCGATAAAACGCACCTCTGCCTTCAGGTCGATGGCTTCGTGGTAGCGTTTCGGAATCAAAATACGCCCGTTGCCGTCGATGGTCAGTTCATCCACGCCAGCCACAAACTGACGAAACCACATCTGCTCCTGACGGTTCCAACGGTTGAGCCGTGCACGCAACGCATCAAGCTGCTCGTTCCACGTGCTCTCGGGATACAGCACCAGGCAACGCTGATGGATATCCTTGCGGAGCATCAGCTTCTCGTCGCCAGCCTTCTGCAACACACGACGGAAAGTTGCCGGAAGGAATACGCGTCCCTTCTCGTCAGTCTTTGCCTCTATGTTACCGATAAAGCGTGCCATCTTTTTCTCCCATTTTACAATTTTGCCTCAAAGTTACACAATTCCCCACAATTCCCCACTATAAACCACAAATTATTTTTCCACAAGTTTTCCACCGCCTGTGGATAACTTTTTCATGCGACTATTTAACTGATTATAAAAATAATCTAAGAAATAGAGTAAAAGTGGGGGAACATAGGTAAAAATACAACATATTTTGGCTATATGTCACTTTTATACTACATTTGCAAAACATAACCACAAAAGCACGAAACAACCATGAGTAAATCTACAGCAGAACTCGTTGAGAAGAAATATCTCGTACCCTTCATCCTCGTCACCTCCCTGTTTGCCCTATGGGGATTTGCCAACGACATCACCAACCCCATGGTAGCAGCTTTCCAGACGTTGATGGAGTTATCGGCTGCCAAGGCCTCGCTCGTACAGTTCGCTTTCTATGGCGGTTATGCCACTATGGCCGTACCAGCAGCCCTGTTTATTCGTAAATATAGTTACAAGAGTGGTATCCTGCTAGGATTAGCTCTGTACGCCATTGGCGCCTTCATGTTCATCCCCGCTGCAGCTTATCAGGAGTTTACCTTCTTCTGCATATCGCTCTACGTACTCACCTTTGGCCTGGCTTTTTTGGAAACCACTGCCAATCCCCTTATCCTATCATTGGGAGATCCGAAAACCGCTACCCGTCGTCTCAACCTCGCACAGGCCTTCAACCCCATGGGGTCGCTCTCGGGCATGGCTGTTGCCGCACTGATTGTGCTTCCCAGTCTCATCTCCGACAAACGTGATGCAGCCGGGGAGGTCATCTTCCATTCGCTCAGCGAAGCCGAGAAAGCTGATATCCGCCTACACGACCTCGCCGTGATACGCGACCCTTATGTAATGCTCGGATTATTGGTGCTCGTCGTATTCCTTATCTTTGTGTTCACCAAAATCCCTCAGACTCGAGGCGAGGGTGTAAAAGTCAAGATGAGCGATACCTTGCGCCGCCTTTGGCAGAACAAGCTGTACCGAAGTGGCGTGATAGCACAAATGTTCTATGTAGCTGCTCAGATTATGGTGTGGACTTTCATCATTCAATATGCCGACAACTTAGGTATCGATAAGGCTACAGCACAGAAGTTCAACATCGCTGCTATGGCCTTCTTCCTCACCTCGCGCTTCATCAGCACCTTCTTGATGAAATACATCAACTCGCGCCGTCTGCTGATGCTCTTTGGTATTGGAGCCTGCACTGCAACTCTTGGCACCATCTTCATACAAGGTATGGTTGGCCTCTACTGCCTAGTGGCTATCAGCGGTTTCATGAGTCTCATGTTTCCCACCATCTATGGCATAGCCTTAGAGGATGTGCAAGCCGAAGATACCACCCTTGGTGCTGCCTTCCTCGTGATGGCCATTGTAGGTGGCGCCGTGATGCCTCCATTGCAAGGAGCTGTCATCGATTTGGGCTCTGTAGCAGGATTACCAGCCGTAAATGCCTCCTTTGCCCTTCCGTTCCTTTGCTTCGCCTTCGTCACCTGGTACGGCTGGACAAGCTATAAAAACAGGTAAGCCATCATAAGAACATTTCATATTCGTTACAGATAAAACAAGTCTTTCCCCGCGTTTTTATATCTTTGCGCTATGAGAAATTATAGTTATGAGCTCTTGATGAAGGTTCGCGATTACGAATGCGACCTTCAAGGTATTGTCAACAACGCCAATTACCAGCATTACCTCGAGCACACCCGTCATGAATTCCTACTCTCTATCGGTCTCAGCTTTGCCGACATGAGTGCACAAGGCTACGATTTTGTCATCTCAAAGGTAACATTGAATTATAAGGTACCTCTCCGTAGCCGCGACGAGTTCCGCTCACAACTCTATGTCACCAAGGAGGGAATCAAATACGTATTCCACCAAGAGATCATTCGTGCAGCAGACAACAAGGTATGCCTTAAGGGCACCGTAGAAAGTGTATGCATACACGAAGGTAAGCTCATACGCGAGACTCCTTTTGACGAGATCCTAAAGCCATACCTAATAGCACAATCATAAGCTATGGATAGGAAGGAGCTATCGGCACTTCTGGCTCTACGCCAGATACCAGGCATTGGGAGCATTACCGCCAAGCGCTTAGTGGAGAGTGTTGGATGCGCTTCCGCCATTTTTGAGCGACGTACCGAGCTGCCCCTAATCATTCCTCACATACAACCTTCACTGGTCAGTGCACTCGGCCACCCAATAGCCTTTCAACACATTGAGAAGGAACTTGAGTTCATCGAGAAGCATAACATCACATGTATAGGGTATCACGATGAGAACTATCCGTCGCGCTTGCGCGAATGTGATGATGCTCCCGTCTTGCTGTTCTATAAGGGTAATGCCATTCTGAATCCTCGTAAAGTAGTAAGCATAGTTGGCACACGCAAATGCACCGATTATGGGCGCGACATGTGCGAACGGTTTGTACGCGACCTCGCGTCTCAATGTCCCGACACACTCATCGTAAGCGGACTGGCCTATGGCATCGACGTGTGTGCCCACAGAGCAGCCCTCAAATACGGACTTCCTACTATCGGTGTGGTTGCTCATGGGCTGGACCGTATATATCCCTATGCACATCGGCATACTGCTACAGAGATGGTACATTGCGGTGGACTGCTGACCGAGTATACCAGCTCCACCGAGCCTGAAAGACAAAATTTCCTGCAACGCAACCGTATTGTTGCAGGAATGGCAGACGCCACCATCATAGTAGAGTCGGGAGACAAAGGTGGGGCCATCGTCACGGCAGCTATCGTCAGCAGCTATGGAAGAGACTGCTACGCCTTCCCGGGACGCGCAGACGACAGCAGTTCTGCAGGCTGCAATAGACTCATCCGGCAAAACCGGGCCGGACTCATCACCTCGGCAGAGGACTTTATTGAAGCCATGTCATGGGACATCCCACAAGGCAAGAGCAAGGAAGCTATACAAGGCTCTCTCTTCACCGACCTCAGTCCCGAGGAGGCACTAATTGCACATTCATTGGAAAATAATCCTGATGGTCTAAACATCAATACCCTTGTAGCCCAAACAGGCATACCTGTCAACAAACTGAGCGCACAGCTATTCGAGCTCGAGTTGCGGGGAATAGTACGCCCACTGGCTGGAGGATGCTACAGAATCATACGATAACCATAACAAACATAAAATACCTAACTTCACATGAAACCTATCGTAAGCATTATCATGGGCAGCACCAGTGACCTGCCCGTCATGGAAAAGGCAGCCGCATTCCTCAACGACATGCAGGTGCCGTTTGAGATGAACGCCCTCTCGGCACACCGTACCCCCGAGGCCGTAGAGGCCTTTGCCAAAGGAGCCGCCGCGCGTGGCATCCGCGTCATCATCGCAGCCGCCGGCATGGCAGCCCACCTGCCTGGCGTGATTGCCGCCAGCACCACCGTCCCCGTCATTGGCGTACCCATCAAGAGCACCCTCGAAGGCATGGATGCCCTATTGGCTATCGTACAGATGCCTCCCGGCATACCCGTAGCCACTGTAGGTATCAATGCCGCACAGAATGCCGGTATCCTCGCCGTGCAGATGCTCGCCCTCTCCGATGCCGAGCTCGCCACCCGCTTCGCCGCCTTCAAAGAGAGCCTCAAGCGCAAGATTGAGAAGGCCAACGAGGAGCTCAAGACCGTAAGCTACGAGTACAAGGTCAATTAAACAACTCATTACTCTGGACATGAATTTTTTCAATTATAAGCGCCGCAAGAGCAGCGAAGTACAGATAGGAGGCACACCGCTGGGGGGCGACAACCCCATCCGTGTGCAGTCAATGACCACGACCGCCACTACCGACACCGAAGGGTCGGTGGCACAGGCACGACGTATCGTCGAAGCTGGCGGCGAGTATGTGCGCCTTACCACACAGGGCGTGCGCGAGGCCGAGAACCTGCGCGAGATCAATGCCGGGCTGCGTAGCCAGGGTATCGACACGCCGCTCGTGGCCGACGTGCACTTCAACGCCCGCGTGGCCGACGTGGCTGCCCTCTACGCCGAGAAGGTGCGCATCAACCCCGGTAACTATGTAGACACGGCACGCACCTTCAAGCAGCTGACATACACCGACGAGGAGTATGCGCAGGAGATAGAAAAGATACGCGCCCGGCTCGTGCCTTTCCTCAACATCTGCAAGGAGAACCACACGGCCATACGCATCGGCGTGAACCACGGGTCACTGAGCGACCGCATCATGAGCCGCTATGGCGACACGCCCGAGGGCATGGTGGAGTCGTGCATGGAATTCCTGCGCATCTGCGTGGCCGAGAAGTTTACCGACGTGGTCATCTCCATCAAGGCCAGCAATACGGTAATCATGGTGCGCACAGTGCGCCTGCTCGTGAAGACGATGGAGCAGGAGGGTATGTCGTTCCCCCTCCATCTGGGCGTCACCGAAGCAGGCGAGGGCGAGGACGGCCGCATCAAGAGTGCCGTGGGCATAGGTGCCCTGCTCTACGACGGGCTGGGCGACACCATCCGCGTATCGCTGAGCGAGGCTCCCGAAGCGGAGATTCCCGTAGCCAAAGCGCTGGTGGAGTATGTGACGGCACATGCCATACATCCCCTGATAGAGGCCGTGGAGGCCAGCGGATTTGACTACTATGCCCCAATGCGCCGCACCACCCACGCCGTGGGCAACATCGGTGGCGACCAGGTGCCTGTGGTCATTGGCAGCTGCTTCGGCAAAGACCGCGTGCTGGATGCCAACCTGCGTCCCGACTACCTGTATTGTGGCAGCACCCTGCCTACCGAGCGCCCCGAAGGCATACCGCTCATCGTGGATGCTCCGGCATGGACGGGCGAGGAAGACACCTACCCCGTGTTTATGGGCTTCGGCGACAAGAACTACCTGCCGCTGCTGGCTGCTTGCCCTGCCAAGGTGAAGTTCCTCTTTGTCACCTATAGCCAATGCTCCGAGGAGGTGCTGGCATGCCTCAAGACGCATCCCGAGGTGGTCATCATCCATCAGACGAATCATCTGCACCGCGTGGGCGAGCACCGTGCCTTGGCACATCTGCTCATGCACGAGGGCATCACCAACCCCATCATATACTTCCAGCACTATGCCGAGGAGTCGCTGGCCGACCTGCAGCTCCGTGCCGCTGCCGACAGTGGCGTGCTATGCATCGACGGCTTCGCCGACGGACTCTATCTGCACAACATAGGCAACAGCATTGCCCCGCAAGCGATTGATGCCACGGCATTCAACATCCTGCAGGCTGCTCGCGTACGCACCAGTAAGACGGAGTATATCTCCTGCCCCGGATGCGGACGTACGCTCTATGCCCTAGAGGAGACCATTGCCCGCATCAAGGCTGCCACATCGCACCTCAAGGGACTCAAGATAGCCATCATGGGCTGTATCGTCAACGGACCTGGCGAGATGGCCGATGCCGACTACGGCTACGTAGGTGCTGCCCGCGGCAAGGTGAGCCTCTACCGCAAGAAGGAGTGCATAGAGAAGAACATCCCCGAAGAGCAGGCGGTGGAGAAGCTATTGGAGCTGATAAATAAGTATGAGGGTTGAGGGTTGATGGACACTCTAAACCCTAACCGCGCAGCATAGCGAGAGCAATGATAAGCCCGCTTAATCATTGCCGCCGACGCGAAAGGAGCGTCGGTTGCGACGAAGGAAGCTTCAGCTTCCCCGAGGAGTTGCAACTTGTTGCTCGTCTACAAGTGGTCTTAAATGTGAAACATTTATAAACTCTAAACAAAAAAATGGAAACCCTATTCATCATATTAGCCGCAGTATGCGGATTTGTAGGTCTGGCAGGCTCCATACTGCCAGCCTTGCCTGGACCACCCTTGAGTTTCATTGGACTCCTCTTGTTGCTCCTCTGCGATGGGGCAGATATCAGCAGCACCTCGTTATGGGTCAGTGGGATCTTCCTTGTCATAGTCTCCATCCTGGACTATGTAGCTCCAATATGGTTTACCAACCTTAGTGGAGGGAGCAAGCAAAGCACACGGGGCTCTTTGATAGGTATGGTAGCCGGACTATTCATCTTTCCCCCTTGGGGACTTATCTTCGGTCCCTTCATCGGGGCGTTCATAGGCGAACTTGTGGCGCAGGCGACTACAGGGAAGGCGCTGAAAGTCGCCTTGATGTCGTTCCTGGGATTTGTACTTACCACTGGCATGAAAATTATATATGGAGGCATACTCCTGTTCATGATCATCAAGGAGATCATACAGTTGCTGTTCCCATAAGGAGTGAAGAGATGCTTAGTCCTGCACCGCTGTAGGACGCTTCAGCCTGCCATGGGCAATGATTCCCATTTATCAGCCTCTCCCCAACCACACCAGAGCAGTTGCATAGATTCCGCCATCAATAGTTAGGTTGCCTCTATACCGGTGACAAACAAAAGAGGGGGAGCGCGCTCCCCCTCTTACTTTATGCTGTGCTACAGAATCGTACTGATTACTTCACCACAAACTTCTTTCCATCGCGGATATAGATACCCTGTGTAGGCTGATCCACGGGACGGCCCTGCAGGTCATATATGATACCTGTTGCAGGTTGCTGATTGATTACAGGATTGGGCTGGATACCGGTAAATACACCTATCTTCTGGAACTTCCAAAGGCCAACGTCGGTCGACTTGAACTGAGCATAGCCCATGGATGCCTGCAAACACCAATATCCATCCTCATTTGATACCACAAAGCCATAGTCGGTAGAAGGAGCAATGCGGAATGTCACAGGCGACTCTGCCTCCTCGTTGGCCATCAGGTATCTTCCCGAAATGGACACCGGATTGCCTGTAGCGATGCTATGGACACTATAGGTGCCTTCCGTTTCTCCCTTGCGCAGGTAGAACCAGTAGTTATAGTCGTTGCCATCCGTGAGCTCGCTTGTACGGATACGTCCAGCAGTACTTCCTGTGGTGGTCACATAAGCATATCCGTCGTTGTCCAAAGATTGGATATAATATACCACCAAATCGTCACCTACACTTGCCTCCGGGAGTGTCAGACTCTTTCGGTAGGTACCTTTGATGTTATCCAACTGGAATTCCAGTTCATCGTAGGCTGCTGCGAGATAGATAGCACTCTCCCCATTCTCGAGAGCCTTTCTTGCAATCACATAGGCATTGTAGAACGACTGTACCAGTTCGTTAAGGTTGTCTACCAATGCAGCCACATCACTATGGAGCACAATCACCGGATCTGCCTCCTTGATCAGCTCCTCCTTGATGATATCTGCCACTCTTAGCAGCGCCTCCATATCCTCTACATAAGCCTGTGTATGCAGGTCTTCCATCACCTCCAGTGCCCAAGAGGCAGCATTGGGGCTGGCCGTTACATTCTTGTTCGAATAGTAGAGCTTGACATCGGGGTCATCGACACACTGCACGGTAAAGTATCCAGGAGCCGAGATCGCCAGTTTGAATGCCACGGCATCGGCCACCTTGCTGGAGTTGGCCTTCACCACCTCACCGCTGTTCACTACAGATATATAGTTGCCGCTCTCTCTGTTCTGGATGAAGTATTCACCCTCCACGCCGGACGACACAAATACCCAGTGCTTACCCTTATCGGTTGCAGCAGAGGCATAGGTTCCACGCAATCCTCCCGAATTGTATTCAATAGGTGCAGGGATATTGGCCTTTGCCGTGATTGAGTAGTAGCTTTCTTCGTATACCGGCACAAAAGCGCTCGGGGTATTCAATAGGGTAAACATCTCCTCATCAAGCAATACCGCCCACTCGCCATAGGCATGTTTCGACTGGTCGGCACTATCTACGGCCATTGCAGCCTCATCATAGATCTCTTGCAGTGTAACAAGGTATTCGGGAATGAAGTAACCTGCCTTCAGGCCAGTCTTGTCTACAGTAGCCAAGTAGGTGGCAGCATTCGTGAGCGACTTCTTGAGTGCTGTCAGCTGCTCCTTCTCCGAACCGCCGAGGGTCTTTGAGATTACCTGTACATGGTTGCCGTCGGCTCCCATAGCCATCACACGCACCTCATTGCCCTTTATCATGTTGGACACCTCGTTCGTAACGGTAAACGAATGATGGTTCGAGAAGGCCACCAACTCATCCTTGCTGTTGAACAAGAGGAATCCGAGTGCACCGTCGCCACCGCTAATCTTCAGCGAACCGTTGTTCAAGGTATACAGATAGGTGCCGGTGATGGGCTCTCCCTTTAGGAAGTCAACATACGAACCAGTCTCACCATTGGTACCATTCGAGGTATACGAACCATCCCAGAAGCTACGCTCTGTCTTGCCGTCGTGGCCATAGGTGACATCAGGCGTACAGTCGTTGATAAGCAGTGCGGTATGGTTGACAGGATAGCCCTTCTCTTTTACCCAAGCAATGGCAGCATCGATGTCATCCTGACTCTGTGTATATTCCGAGTTGGAGTAGTCGCCTACAAAACGATTATTCATCACGCGGAAGAATCCATAGGCGCGGAAGAACTCCGTCAGGTCTTCCTGAGCAGCCTCGCAACACATCTTGTAGAAGTGCAACAAGGTATACTTACCCTGCTGATAGTATCCCTTTGCTATAGGATTACGGCGCAGCAGTTCAAACAATTTTGGATAGAACTGAGTATCATGGCCTGCACGGTGATAGTAGAGCCACAAGCGGTAGTACATCTGCGTATTTACCCAGATATGCTGCCCCTGCGGACCAAAGAAGTCGCCACCGTCGCGGAACACCTCATAAGCCTTCTCCAAGTTACCGTCCGAGCCATTTATACGCGAGGTTCCCATACCCATATACCATACGGCGATGTTCGAGAAGAGGTTGTTGGTAACCTCAGTAAGTCCGTTGACAGTGAAGAGGCCCTGATGCTGATGGCCTATCTCGTGAGCCGGTCCCCAAGCAGGTCCTGCCTCTGTGGCGATAGCTGTAAGGATACTGGGGGTCGTATTTATATGGTATCCACAGTGATCCCAGCTTCCATACATATAGCCGGTGGTGGTACCGAATGCCAGTCCGCGGTGGTTATAATACTCACTATAGTCACGTCCCTCGCAATACTCGGCATAGCCTTCGTAATTATAGATATCTGCCTTGTTCTCCCAGGTTCCGTCCCAACGGGGGAAGAGCAGGTTCATGGAGTCTACCTCCTCCTTGCTCGCTACACCGAGCGTCATCATTTCCGAGAGCATGATACGGTCCCAAGCCTCCAGGATGGTGTTGATGCGCTGGTTCTCAGGCAGGCTTGCCGGCAACTCATCGGGGAACAGCTTGGCCAAGCCCCTATCGGTCCATGTATTGGTCTTTCCGTCCTTCACCTCTGTGATGGTCACATCATTAAGCTCAAACTGGAGCACCTGATACTTGGCCAGCAGCGTGATGTTACGCAGGTTGGCACGCTCCTCATAGTACACCCAGTCAGCATCCGTATCGGCGGTATAGAGGGCATCACCGCGTGAGTTGTAGTAGCTGTTGATATAGCCGCCCTCGATATGCACCTTGAGGTTGTCGTGCTCGCTCAGCTTATGTGTGAAGCGCCCGCCCTGATAGGTATGTACCAGATAGTTGATATAGATGGCACTGCCATCGTTTCTGACAGGAACGATGTTAAGCCCCTCCTGCAGACGTACCCCGTTGGAGTACCCATTGTTATAGTTGGGCATCTTGGTATGTCCGTTGAGCCATGTTGCCCACAGCTCGGCACCCTCTCTGATTTCGCCTTCCACCATAATGTATACCACCTGGAAATTGTTGGCATAGAGACCAGTAGGGTTGTCCATGTTGGTGTGGGCATTGTAGCCAAGCCAGCTGGTAATCTCACCAGCAATACTGTGAGGTTCGATGAGCTGCACGCGGAACTTCTTTCCATACGGGCTGTCCCATGCCGGCTTGTCGGCCTTCTCATTGGGCTCGGCCCAGTTGCCGTTCTTCACCTTCACGGCCATATCAGCCAAAATAGCAGGCAGCGCATCTGCCGTCATGGCACTGCGCAATTCCTCATCACTCATTGTCGCATATGCGGACTTCAAGACGGTGCAGGCAGCATCCTCGAAGTACTTGGCAAGGGCATTCTCAAAATTCTCCACATTACTGGACAGGTATGCATACTCTTCCTCAAAGGCATTCACCTTGGCCTCATAGGCGGCATATTCGGCCTGAGCCTCTTTCAAGGCATCCTCAGAGACCTCGACCTTCACGAATCTCCACTCCGAGGCAGCCTTGTCATTTTCTGTACCCCAGCGTACCACTCTCTCGCCCACTCCCTTGGAATGCAAGCCTTGCGAACCGAGCGTAGGATCCCAGATATTGTAGGCATCGTCACCCTTGGCCGAATTGACAACGATATTGAAGGCTTTCGCCGTCACATCGGTCCAGTAGGGTTGCTCGTTCACATTGTTACCCGTCTGGATATACCGGCAGGTATAAGCATTCTGGAGGGTATAGCTTGCTCCCGATTGCTTGAGTATCCACAGCTGGTCAAAACTTGTGTTTCCTCCCACCTGAGTACTATAAATCGTATTACTCACATGGTTTTCGGCCAATGCAGAGCCATACTCCACGTTGATGATACGGAACACGCCCTCAGCGGGAGCCACGTACTGTGCACGCAGACCACACACACCAAGAACCAATAAAGTAAATAGGTAAATTTTCTTTTTCATACGTTCATGTTGTTTTTCAAATTCTTCTCTTTCTTTAGTTTATATCTGGCATTAGATTACCGGCTCAAAGGTAAAGCATTTTTTTGGATTATTCGGCCATTTTTAATTAAAAAACGTTATATCCACCTGGTCTACCCATACATTCTTCATTCAGAGCAAGCTACAGCTATCCAAGAATGCCATCTCTGGAATACAGCGGCACCCTCTTTTCCGATGCCCGCTTACAGCCACCTGACGGAGTTCTCAGTTTACCTCCTGTAGCCTGCCACCTCAGCTATTCGCAGTGGGATTTCCGTATTGTCCATCTGCCCGCAGAAGCGTTCTGCCCCTGCCCCTACGGCAAATATAGGCACATAGGCTGCCGTATGCGACCCATGGGGCCATGCCACCATCGCCGTGCGGTTGAGCACCTGCACGGCCAGTGCCGAGATAGGCTCATCACGGTAATAGAGGCTCTCGGCCATCTTCACCTTCTTGTCGCCGGTGAACGACCTTTCATACTCCTTTTGCAAGGCCTGCTCGGCACGTTGCCCGGGCTCCACCGTTGCCCAGAAACCGAAATATTCCTGCAAGGCAGCCTTTACCTGTTCCCACGACACCTCGTCGCGGTTCTCGTGGCGCAAGCGGTTGATGACACGCGAGAAGCCCGCATGGCTCACCTTCTGTGCCTGCAGCTTGCGGTAGTCGAGCGCATAGCTCCCCGTACCGAGGGTGAGGCCTCCCGTCTCATGGTCGGCACTGATGACGATGAGTGTCTCATCGGGATGGGCGAGATAGAACTCATAGGCCACGCTGATGGCACGGTCAAAGTCTATCACCTCATGGAAGACCGTTGCAGCATCGTTGGAGTGGCAGGCATAGTCAATCTTTCCGCCCTCCACCATCAGGAAGAATCCCTTGCGGTCTTTTTTCCGATAGAGGAAGTCGATGGCAGCCGTCGTTATCTGGGCCAGCGTAAGGTCCTCCCCGGTAGCGTCAATGGCATAGGGCAACGTGTTCTCCAGTGCCCCCTCGCGCTGTATCAGGATCATCTTGTCAGCCTCGGCATGACGTGCCACATAGTCATCGTATCCGCGCACGATGGTATAGCCGGCCTCGGCCGCCAGGTCATAGAGGTGCGGCGCCTCCCTATCGTCCGGGGTCACCTTCTCGGCAAAGTCGCCACCCGCAAAGAAGTCGAAACCCGAAGCCACCAGGTCGGTACCCAGCTCATAATACATATTACGGCTTTCCCGATGCCCGTAAAACGATGCCGGCGTAGCATGGTTCACCGTCACGCTCGTAGCTACACCCACACGCAGCCCCCTGGCCTTGGCCATCTCGGCGATGCTTGGCACGCGTGTCAGGCTTGCGTCCAGTCCTATCACGCCGTTGTTGGTCTTGTGTCCGGTAGCCAATGCCGTGCCTCCCGCAGCCGAGTCAGTGACATCACTGCTGGCCGACCACGTAGTGGCCATTCCCGTATAGGGAAACTGGGTGAAGCCCAGCGGCACGGTGCCCTTACCGTTCTGCGCAGCGCCCAGGAAGTACTGCGCGCCCGCCACCTGATTCATACCCATACCGTCACCGATAAAGAAAAACACATACTTAGGCTGCTTGGCCCACCCCATCGCACACGTGCACAGCACCACGAGCACGACAGCAATCATACGTTTACAACTTTTCATCTTTCGTCTTTTTCAATGAATCTGTTTCAGATTATTAACCGCTTATAATTAGGAGTTAGGAATTAGGAGTTAGGAGTTGCTCGCTTACCCCCCCCCTCAACTCTCAGCCCTAAACACTAAACTCTAAACTCAAAACCCCTCAATACGCCGTTGCCTTCAAGTTCAGCCCGGTAGTCTCCTCCAGGTTAAAGAGCAGGTTCATGTTATGCACAGCCTGTCCGCTGGTACCCTTAAGCAGATTGTCAATGCACGAGGTGATGAGCAGCATATCGCCATGCTTCTCCAGATGGATGAGGCATTTGTTGGTATTGATTACCTGCTTCAGGTCGATATTGTCAGGAGTGATATGGGTGAAGGAGTCTTCGGCATAGTAGTCCGTATACAGCTGGTTCAGCTCCTCCAGTGCCACCTTGTTCTTCACCATGATGGTACAGAATATCCCTCGCGTGAAGTTGCCGTGATAGGGCACAAAGTGGATGTCGCCCTGAAAACTGCTCTGTAGCTGCACTATCGACTCACGTATCTCAGGCAGATGCTGATGGGTAAACGGCTTGTAGATACTCACATTCTCGCTTCGCCAGCTAAACTGTGTCATCGACGAGGTCTTATGATTGGTACCCGTGCTGCCCACGATGGCATGCACATACACATCATTGCCCAGCATCAGGTTCTTGGCCAGCGGCAGCAGGCCCAAGGTGACGCAAGTGGCAAAGTTACCCGGATTGGCCACGTAGCGGCAGTTGCATATTGCCCGTCTGTTCAGCTCCGGCAAACCATACACAAAGTCCAGCCCATTATCCTTCAGGCGGTAGGCACGCGAGAAGTCAATGATCTTCAGCTTTTCAGGGATCTCATGCGTCTGCATGAATGCCAGTGTCTCTTCCGCATCGGTGCAGAGGAACAGCACATCTATCTTGTCCAGCTGTGGCTCCTCGGCAAAGGTCAGGTCCGTCTCTCCGTACAGTCCACGATGCACCTCATGGATGCATTGGCCACTGTTGCCGCGGCCCGTAATGAAGATCAGATGCACGTCCGGATGGTTCAGCAACAGGCGTATGAGTTCGCCACCCGTAAATCCGGCTCCTTCGATAATTCCAGTCTTTATCATGTTTTATATATATGGTTTTGAGTTTTGAGTTTTGAGCTTAGTGTTTAGAGTTTAGAGTTTAGTGTTTAGTGTTTAGAGTTTAGAGTTTAGAGTTTTGGGTTTTGGGTTTAGTGTTTAGAGCTGAGGGCTGAGGGGTAAGCGAGCAACTCCTAACTCCTAATTCCTAACTCCTAATTCCTAACTCCTAATTCCTAATTCCTAACTACAAACTCCTCCTCTTCAATTCCAGGTACAATGTTACCCAACTGCTGGTACACCCATTTGTGGCTATACCCCTCCTTTATCACCAGTATCACCGTATCGTCTCCAGCCACCGTGCCCAGCACCGAGGGCAGGTTATGCATATCGATGTCGAGGGCAATACCGCTGGCATATCCCGGCCGTGTCTTGATGACTGCGATGTTGCCCGAGAACTTCACCCACACCACCCCATCACGCACTGGCGCTGAGCCAGGCACATGAGCATTGGCGATACCGGCAAACGAGGTCCCCGCCGGCAGCACATACGCATACTCGCCATCGGCTGTAGCCGTCTTGGCCACCTTCAGCTGCTTCAAGTCGCGCGACAAGGTAGCCTGCGTCAGCTCGAAGCCCTGCTCGCGCAGCTTCTGTAGCAGCTCCTCCTGACTGCCTACCCGCTCACCGGCCACAATGCGGCGTATCGCACCCAATCGCTTAGGTTTATTCTTCATTTTCACACTTGGCGTTTCGTTTATCGCACAAAATTAGTGCAAATTTTTCTATTTGGCGAAAACAAGGACAGTTATTTTTCAAAGGCGAACGGGAAGCGGCAGCCCGACCGTTTATATCAGGAGTTAGGAGTTGCCACCCTCAACCCTCAAGCATCAACTCTCAACCATAAACCATTTTTCCTAAAAAATATTTGCATATCTTATTGCAAATCCCTATCTTTGCCTCGGATTTTACCATTTTTGAGCTATGCCTCTTTAAAGAGGCAAGCCTTTTTGCGTATATACCAAACAGACACAAAAAATAAGAAAAAAGCGAAATAAAAGAAAAAGAAACACATCATGAAAAAGCGAATTCTACTTATCGCATCATTATGCATGACCATGCTGGGCGTATATGCACAGCGTAGCTACACATTCAACGCTGTAGCACTCAATGTGGACGGATTGCCTAACAGTATTTTGGGTATTGAGATCAACCCCGACGGCAAAGAGGCGGCTGGTGCCACCGAGCTCTGCGGCATCCTTGCCAACTCGGGCTGGGACATTGTGGGATTCTCAGAAGATTTTAACTTTCACGATGAGCTGACTGCTGCACCAGCAAGCACCTATTACAACTTTGGAGAGCATGGAGGTAAGGTATCGAGCACAAGTAATTCAACCGATGGATTGGGCTTTGCTTGCGCGAAGCGTTTTACACTTTCTGGAGGGAGCAGAACGAAATGGACATCTCTTTATGGTGGTAGCGGATTGTTTAATGTTGGTGACAATGGTGCCGACGGCATGATTAACAAGGGTTTCCGTATGTATACCGTTACTTTTGCTACTGGAGTAGCAGTGGACGTATATGTACTCCATATGGATGCCAATACAGCTGATAGTGATGATGACTACGATAGCAATGGTAGAGATAAGAATGTCGTTGCTCGTGAAGCACAGCTCAAGCAACTTGCTGACGATGTTGTTAGCAAGATGAAGACAAATAAGCGTCCTGTTATCATTCTGGGTGATACCAATTGTCGTTATACTCGTGAAGCCGTAGAGACAGGTTTCATCAACTATATTAATGCCGACTCTCGTTTCACTATTAAGGATGCTTGGGTTGAGCATATGTGGGGCGGTACATATCCCACTTATGGTACAGGTTCAATAATGACCGATGCTTATGGCATGCAAAAGGGTGAGGTCGTTGATAAGATTTTCTACATCAACACCACCGACAGTAAACTTACCCTTAAGGCCAACAGCTACCTGCATGATGAAAGCGTTACAGTTAGCGACCACAAGCCTGTAGTAGTAAACTTCACCCTGACTGACCCCAATGGAACAGCTCCTACCGAAGAAGATTTCACCATTGATGCTACTGGTGGTACTAACGCCCCTACACATGCAGGGAACCAAGTTGTAAATAACACCACCTATTTTGTTAAGAATGTTGCTACAGGACAATACTTGAAATCTGGTGCTGATTATGGTACGCGTGCAATTGCGGGTAGCGCAGGTATGGCTATAACATTCAAATCTTCTAACAGCAACTGGAAGCTTTACACTACATCAACCTTGGGTGTTCTGGCACAATCCGATCCATATATGGATAATACTCCAGGAGAGTGGACATTGGAACAAGTAGCAGGTTCCACATATCAATACTACATCAAATGTGGTGCAGGAACTCTTTCTACAAGTGATGACAAATTGGGTAGAGTTTATTGTGTTAAACACAATGCCAATGACAACAAACAAAAATGGGTATTGCTTACTGAAGCACAAATGAAGTCAGAAATGACAAAAGGTTCCAGTCAGTACCCTTATGATGTAACCCCTCTTGTAAGAGCTGCTGATTTTGACCGTATGGATGACGAACAAGGGTTCTATTCCTATTGGTCTGGAGCTGATGAGAACACCATAGGTGGCATATGGTGGGAAGGTCCTGAAAAATACAACGGTTGCGGAGCAATCGTTAATACAACAAGAGCTACTACTCTCTCACAAACAATCAGCGGTATGCCAGCAGGATATTATAAAGTGAGTTTCGAGGGCTTTTATCGCAGCATAAGAAGCGGCTCTGACAGAACGGCCACAGCTAGACTAACGGTCGGAGGGAAGACCTTCAACTTGGCACAAAACACAAATACCACAATAAGCACAGACCGACTGGTTCCAGGTCAGGTTTTCAGAGACAATGACACATATATACAAGAGGGAACTTTCCAATTGACCTCCTCAACAAATAATATTACTTTCCAAATTTACAATGGTTCTACAACAGGTAACAACTGGGTGTGCTTTGACAACATCAAGTTGGTGTACTCTGCGGATGGGTTTAGCGACCCCTATCTCGAGTACAAGAATACCGTTATCAATAAGGTTAACAGCACTTACCCTAAAGTTCTCGAACTCAACGAAGCTGGTCAGGCTGCTTATGACATTTCCACTGTAATTTATCGCTATAAGAACAATTTAATTACTTCTGCTGCCATAGCTACGGCTCTTTGTGAAATCGTAGACAACGCCTATGCCAATGCCTATGCCGCCCACTTGGCCGCTATCGTGCAAGAAGCGATAGACAATATGGAGGCCAATGGAGGCGATATCACTGGTGCTATCATCAATCCCAGCTTCGAGACTGGCGACCTCTCTGGTTGGACTGTAGGTGGCGGACAGGATGTAGGTGTATATCCTAATTCTAATGGCACCTATACCATTAGCAACTGCGATGGCACCTCCCTGTTCAACTCATGGAATTACGATGAAGGCCACGGCTCATCGGTAAAGCAGACCATCACGGGTGTGCCCAATGGTTTGTATGAGTTGAAAGCAGTGCTCGCTTCATTCGGTACTGCCGATGGCAAGACACACGACTACCGCGTATACCTCACCGGTAACGGCTACCACACCAGCGTAGCCGCCACAGGGGGTAAGACCGTAGGTCAGGAGGCTACTCTCTACTTCCTCGTAGAGGATGGTACAGCTACCATCGGTGCCATCGGTGGTAACAAGGGTGGTGGCTCTACATTCATCCACTACTGGCCATGGGAAGGTTGCTTCTTCAAGGCCGATAACTTCCGCCTCAAGCGCATCTGCGACGTGCCGCACGGCCGCCTCAAGCTAGCACTCATGGATGCCGAGAACGCTACCCTCGATGCTTTCGGTAAGATAGCCCTTGACATCAGCAGCTACCAGACAATGTATGAAAACAAGTCGCTCGGCAGCAGTGATGGCAAGACCGAAGCCGCTGCTGTATACACCGCACTGCAGACAGCCGCCAAGGCACAGAAGACCGCAGGGGCTGATATGACATGGGCTATCACAAACCCCAACTTCGAAACAGGCGACTACACCGGATGGACTTGTGAGACTGGTGGTGACACCAAGGCTGCATCACAGGAGAACGGTACCTATACCGTAGTAGGTGCTGACGGCCGCTTCTTGTTCAACACATGGGATGGCAACACAGCCCAGCCACTGACCCAGACGGTATCGGGCCTTGCCAACGGTACCTATAAGGTCACCGCTATGGTAGCATCAGACCCAAGCCAGCAGATTACACTTACAGCCAACGAGAAAAGTGCCACAGTGGCTACAGCGGCTACCAACAATGCAAAGAGTCTCGCGGTATACCCCGAAGTGACCTGTACGGTAAGTAATGGCACATTAGCTATCGAAGTGGTAGGTGTAAACAACATCTGGTACAAGGCTGACGACTTCCACCTCACCCTTGTGACACCTGCCGAAACTCCTACACTATTCTTTAACCATACAGCAACGACCATCACAGCCATTGAGGACATAACCTTCCCGAGAGTAGTGCTGCAGCGCCCCATCAAGGCCAAGGACAGCAAGGGTAATCCTGCATGGTCATCGTTTGTAGCTCCGTTCGACATTCCTGCCTTTGATGGTTGGGACTACATGAAGCTATCTGGAGCTACCTATAAGGAGAGCAACAACAACCTCAGCCTCCAATTCACCAAAGTGGAGACAATTGAGGCTGGTGTGCCCTACATGGTACGTTGCACCACGATGACTGAGACTCTTCCACAGATAGAGATGGGTGAAACCTCAGTGAACACCGTCACCAAGAAGGATACCAAGGTAACCATCACAGGCGGTAATGGTAGCACCGTCACCTTCAAGGGTGTATACACCGCCGGTAAGGTGCCCCAAGGTGCTTTCTTCATCAGCGACAACACCTTCTACCGAGCTGCCGACAACACCAACACCCTCAAGGGATTCCGCGGATATATCCAAATTGACGGTTCGTTGGCAAGCAAAGCACGTAGCATGAGCTTCCGCTGGGACGATGGTACCACATCAATTGACAATGGACAATTGACAAATGACAATGAGGTGACTACCGTAGCCATTTATAACGAAAAGGGCATGCGCCTTACCGAGATGCAGCAGGGCATCAACATCCTGCTCATGAGCGACGGCAGCGTGGTCAAGATTTTGGTTAAGTGAGCGCAGAGACAAGTAACAGAGCAAGGCAAAGCACAGAACTAAGAGTCATCATCCGAAACATCTGCTGGCCTACATCTGTTGTCAGATAGAAAAAAAATAAATAATAAAAATAATAATTGACATGAAACAAACGTATGTAGCTCCCACAACAGAGATTCTTGAATTGGAGATGGAGCCCCTTATGCTGGAAATGTCTGCAGAAGGCTCGTTGGACGGAACCGGAAGCGGTGGTCCAGGAAGCGGTTTGGATGGCGACGCCCAAGGACGCCGTGGCACCTGGGGCAACCTGTGGGAATAAGCCTGCAGGAGACAATGACTCCATTAAAGGACTTTACATGAGCGCATGGCTTAGGCCATAAAAAGGGGAAAAAGAGTATCGCACATAGCGGTACTCTTTTTTTGGGTATTACCCCTCCGCTCCATTACGCAGAGGCCAAAGGCAACAAAGTGAAACAACCTTTAGGTCGCCATCAAGGCAATCTCGCGCTGGGACAGAGAATTATGTTGCAAGAGACTTTGCGAGATTCTTCGCTTACGCTCAGAATGACACGATACTACGAAGGATTTGTTGCCCCTAAATTGACGAAGATTCACCTTTTTTCCCGTTTTTGGTCAAGGTATCGGTAATCGACCATAACGCACTATCCTACTGACACTTACCGACCGACACCCCCGTTTCGGGGTATCGGTCAGGGATACAGGGGAAACGCATTATAAAAACATCTCTATGAGAACGTCCCATTAACTGTCCCTCTGTTTATAGAGGGGCAACGCGAGATTCTTGGGGTTAAACATAGATTATTTGCGCAAAACCTTATAATGCGTTTACCTTGGTCGATAATACCATTCAATATTCTTCAGTTAGCGTTTTTTGTCAAACTTTTTCATAGGCATGAAAAAAAATTATCACAGGCTTGAAAAAGAATTATCACACTTATGAAAAAACAATTTGGACAAAGAAAAACTCCAGTTTGCAAGGCTCCAATCAAAATGTCAGAGCCTTGCAATAAAAAAATTCTCTTTACCCAATTCCGGAATTGCATGTATGTAATTCAAAAAACGCCTTTTCCGTCCTCCCGGAATCTGACGTTTTGCTACCCAAATGGGCTAAATGCTGACATTATGCTACACCAGCAACCCACCGACACCCCGCAACGGGGGTGTCGGTGGGTATGTCGAACATATTCAATGTGTTACATGCAATTACCGATACCTACGCGAGATATTAGTTTAGGGTTTAGTGTTTAGTGTTTAGGGGTTAGTGATAACACAAGCACAGCGTGCGTATCCGTTAAAACAATAGGCATTGTCTTCGCTAAATCGAAATTTTGCACTAACTGTATCTTTGCTTTGCAAAGAAGAAATTTCTCAGACAAGCTGAGCGTAAACATTGACTGCGCCTCAGAAAAATGCAAATAAATTTGGCATTTCATTCGGCTCAACTAAATTTCTCACACTCAACAATACAAGTTAACTTGCATTGTCTTCGTTTAATCGAAATTTTGCACTAACTTTATCTTTGCTTTGCAAAGAAGAAATTAGGCTGCGCCTCAGAAATGCTCAAATAAATTTGGCATTTCATTCGGCTTGCACTAATTTTGCCGTTTATTAAACATTATCACATTATGGAACATCAGTTATTCATTTATAATACGCTCACACGCCGCAAGGAGCTCTTCAAGCCCCTGCACGAGAATCATGTGGGCATGTATGTGTGCGGTCCCACCGTATATGGCGATGCCCATCTGGGTCACGCCCGCCCCGCCATCACTTTCGACATCCTCTTCCGCTACCTGCAACATTTAGGCTATAAGGTACGCTACGTGCGCAACATCACCGATGTAGGCCACCTCGAGCACGATGCCGATGAGGGCGAGGACAAGGTAGCCAAGAAGGCACGCCTCGAGCAGCTCGAGCCTATGGAGGTGGTGCAGCACTACCTCAACCGCTACCACAAGGCCATGGAGGCACTTAATGTGCTGCCCCCCAGCATCGAGCCCCATGCCTCGGGACATATCATCGAGCAGATAGCCCTCGTCAAGGAGATCCTCGACAATGGCTACGCCTACGAGAGCGAAGGCTCGGTATACTTCGATGTGGAGAAGTACAACCGCGACCACCGCTACGGCAAGCTCTCGGGCCGCAACCTCGACGACGTGCTCAACACCTCGCGCGACAACCTCGACGGACAGAGCGAGAAGCGCAACCCCGTGGACTTCGCCCTGTGGAAGAAGGCACAGCCCGAGCACATCATGCGTTGGCCCTCACCATGGAGCGACGGCTTCCCCGGCTGGCACTGCGAGTGCACGGCCATGGGCAAGAAATACCTCGGTGCACACTTCGACATCCATGGTGGCGGTATGGACCTCGTGTTCCCCCACCACGAGTGCGAGATAGCGCAGAGCGTGGCCAGTCAGGGCGACGATATGGTGCACTACTGGATGCACAACAACATGATCACCATCAACGGACAAAAGATGGGCAAGTCGTACAACAACTTCATCAACCTCAGCGAGTTCTTTGCCGGTTCGCATCCCTTGCTCGAGCAGCCCTACAGTCCCATGACCATCCGCTTCTTCATCCTGCAGGCACACTACCGCAGCACGGTGGACTTTGGCAACGAGGCACTGCAAGCCTCTGAGAAGGGCCTCAGCCGCCTCCTCGAGGCATGGGACAACCTCGGTCGTATCGCACCTGCCGAGAGCTCATCGGTCGATGTCACCGGCTTGCGCGCCAAGTGCTACGAAGCCATGAACGACGACCTCAACACGCCCATTGTCATCAGCCACCTCTTCGATGCCGCCCGCATCATCAATCAGGCCATCGACAAGAAGGCCACCCTGAGTGCTGTCCACTTGGCCGAACTGAAAGAGGTGTTCGCCCTCTTCCTCTTCGATATCCTCGGCATCAAGGCCGAGCAGAGCGGCAACAACAGCGGTCGCGAGGAGGCCTTCGGCAAGGTTGTCGATATGCTCCTCGAGCAGCGTGCCATCGCCAAGGCCAACAAGGACTGGGCCACCAGCGACAAAATACGCAACGAGCTCGCAGCCCTCGGCTTCGAAATCAAGGACACCAAGGATGGCTGCACCTGGAAGTTGAACAAGTAAATTGAGAATTAAAAATTGAAAATTAAAAATTATAACATCTCGTTCTCGCTTCTGCTGTTGAGTGTGGCATTACTTGTTGCCTGTGGTGGCAAGAAGGCCCCGCAAGCAGCGCAGCCGCAGGCGGCGGTCATGGCGCCTACCTTCAATGCCGACAGTGCCTACCACTACACCGCGCAGCAGGTGGCTTTCGGGCCGCGTGTACCCAATAGCGAGGCCCATCGCCAGTGTGGCGAATGGCTGGCACAGACGCTCGAGCGCTTCGGGGCCAAGGTGACCTCACAGCATGTCACCCTGCGTGCTTATGACGGCACCGCCCTCGCTGCCCGCAACATCATCGGCTCCTACAAGCCCGAGACTCGCAAACGCGTGCTCCTCTGTGCTCATTGGGACAGTCGACCATGGGCCGATGCCGACCCCGACCCCAAGAACCACCGTACACCCATCCTCGGAGCCAATGATGGCGCCAGCGGTGTGGGCGTGCTCCTTGAGATAGCTCGCCAACTGCAGGCCCAGCCCACCGATATCGGTGTCGACATCATCTTCTTTGATGCCGAGGACTATGGCGAGCATGCTTCCGACGATGAGCCCACCGATGGCATCGCCTGGTGCCTCGGTTCGCAGTACTGGGCGCGCGTGCCTCATGTCGATGGGTATATGGCCCGCTTCGGCATCCTGCTCGATATGGTGGGCGGCAAGGATGCCCGCTTCCATCGCGAAGGCCTGTCCGACTACTTCGCCCGCGACATCGTCGACAAGGTATGGGCCGCCGCCCATGCCAGCGGCAATGGCAGCTACTTCCCCTATGCCGAGGGCGGACAAATCACCGACGACCACCTCCCCATCAACCAGCTTGCCCGTATCCCCTGTATCGACATCATTGGGCACTATCCCGAGACGGGCTTTGCTCCCACTTGGCACACGATGGACGACACGATGGAAAACATCGACCCCGCTGTGCTCCGTGCCGTAGGGCAAACCGTGATGCAGGTAATTTATAATGAACGATAAGAAAACCAAAGAAACCACAGATTACGCAGATTACACAGATTTAAGGAAGTGATGACGTACCATAGACTGAGCAGATTTCACAGACTTTAAGGAACGTAATACACAGTAATCAATCAGAGGAATCCGTGTAATCTGTGGTTTAACAGAAAAAGGAAATGACCATCAACGAAATACAAGACCAGATTATTGAGGAGTTCAGCGAATTGGACGACTGGATGGACAAGTACCAACTCCTCATCGACCTTGGCAGTGAGCAGGAGCCCCTGCCCGAGGAGTACAAGACCGACAGCAACCTCATCGAGGGATGCCAGAGCCGCGTATGGCTGCAGGCCGACGAGGTGGACGGTCGCCTCGTGTTTCAGGCCGAGAGCGATGCCCTCATCGTGAAGGGTATCGTGAGCCTCTTGGTCAAGGTGCTCTCTGGCCATACCGCCGAAGAGATTGTGGATGCAGACCTCTACTTCATAGAGGAGATTGGCCTCAAAGAGCACCTCTCCCCTACCCGCAGCAATGGACTCGTCGCCATGGTGAAGCAGATGCGCCTCTATGCCCTTGCCTACAAGGCTAAACATGCAAGATAAACTTACGTATTCTGCTTGCTGTACTCTATTTTCGTTCGGTTTGCACTAATTTTAGTCTACTCTGTAGACAGAAGATAGGCTGCACCTCAGAAATTCCCAAATAAAATTTGGTATTTCGTTCGGTTTGCACTATCTTTGCACCCGCATTTGCAAAAAACATTTATAAATCGTTAAACGTATGTACTTAAACCCAGAGAAAAAGCAAGAAATCTTTGGACAATACGGAAAGTCTAACACTGATACTGGCTCACCCGAAGCTCAGATTGCATTGTTTTCATACCGTATTTCCCATTTGACGGAGCACTTGAAAAAGAACCGTAAAGATTATAGTACAGCAAGAGCATTGACTAAGCTCGTAGGTAAGCGTCGCGCCCTCCTCGATTACTTGAAGGATCGCGACATCGCTCGCTATCGTGCTATCGTTAAGGCTCTCGGATTGCGTAAGTAATCCTCGTACTATTACGAAACTAAAAAGAGCGGACCATGGTCCGCTCTTTTAGTTTTAAATGAGGCTGTGTCAAGATGAAATGACAAATGATAGCTGTTTTTCATTTTGACACAGCCTCTCTCATCCGATGCTCCTCGATTATCTTACACTCTTGGATAAGTCATTCAACCCACTCATCCCTTCGCGGATAAGAGCCGGGAAATCTTCTGTGTGCTGGCTGTCGAAATTGAATCCGTTCATCAGTTCGTCCAGCTTGGCTTGTGCGGCAGCATTACCCGCAGCCGCAAACTCCTCGCGCAGGATGCGCACCTTCTCATGAGCCTGTACACCCTCGATGAGCTTCTCGAAGCGCACCGAGCTGCATCCGTAGGGATATACCATATAGGTGTCGCCGGCAGGCCATGAGCGGAAGCGGGTGTCGTGGAGCGGGTGCTTGGTCCAGCTGTTGTAGGCCCAGCGCAGGTAGCCATCGTAGCCCGAGTAGGCGGCATAGAAGCCATACCAAGCACCCTCGGCAGGTACGGAGAAGGTGAAGGTGTTGGGGCGATGGGTCGAGCAGCAGGTATAGACGGTGGTCTTCTTGCCCTCAGCCTTGCGACGCTCCATCACCTCACGGGGCAGCAGTTCGCCCTGTTCCAAGGCAATGCAGTAGTTGTAGAGTCCGGCTTCAATCTCGGGGTGGTAGTTACCAGCCAGCGATACCTTGAACTCGGGGTCGGCCTTGCGGATGACAGCCATAGCACGCTGCATGGCCTGCATGGGGCGCTCATCCATGGCGATGGTGGTGATGGCGAACCATCCCTTTGCTCTCAGGTGCTTTGAGAAGGCCTTGAGCATGGCTACCCACATATCCTCGTAGGCGGCATCGCCGGGGGCGGCACGCAACACCTGCATGCGGTTGGTGGCTACGTCGTAGTAGGGGAAGCTGAGTGCCCAGGGTATCATGGAGAAGCAGTTGATCTGCTCCGTGATGCCGCAGCTCATCATGAACTCGATCCAGCGGTCAAACACGTCGAAGCCAAAGCTCCATGAGCCATCGAGGTTCTTCGTCCACGTCACCATAGAGTCGAAGTGGTCCTCGGTCTGGCCATTCCACGGCTTGTGCATGATGCTGGCAGTGATAACCTTCTGTCCGGCAGCAGCCAACATCTCCATGGAGGGGCGCATGGCCTCGAGGTGGGCATCGCTCCACAGCGGTGTATTGTAGTAGCGGGCCTCGGCGAAGGGGTTCTGCCACAGGTCGAGGTGGAAGGCCCAGTCCTTCGGTGCGGGCAGGGTGCGGTCGATAACCTTGATATTCAAAGGCAGCTTGGCTACATTGCGCTTGCCAGCCTTGATGGTGAGCTGTCCGCTATAGGTACCGGGAGCAGCATCGGCAGGCACCTGGCAGCTGACCCATACCGAGCGGGTGCTCATGGCATCCATGGCGATAGCTTCTATATGCGGGTCAATCATGTCGGCTACCATGGCCGAGTCGTAAATGGTATGGTCGGGGCGATGACCGCAGCCTGCGCCACGTCCGTCGGGAGTGCTCCATGCATCGGTCTTCACGTAGCGTACGAAGGCCGCCTTCACTGCCTCGGCAGGGAGGGTGTGGCGTCCGTTCTTGAAGGTGCTGAGCTGGAAACTCACGGGAGCCACACTATCGGTAGCCACTCCGCTGTAGATGAGGGCCTGTGTGCTCACACGCTCGCCACGCCAGGCGGTGAGTGTCTCTGAGCGTTTCAGTGTCTTGGTGTCGGGCATCGCGTGCCAGTCGTAGCGTACGTCGCTGGTGCCCCAAGCGGCACGGATATTCTTCACTCCCTTCCATTCCTCAGTAACAGATGCTTTATGGTCTGCTGTTTCGGTGAATGGAACCTGCGCCTGCGTATTGCAGAAACAGAGTACCCCAAGGGCACATGCAAAAATCTTCTTCATCATAACTTATCTGTTTTGTAAGCAAAGATAGTATCTCTTCACCAATTTTGAAAATCTCTTGCCTATAAAGTAAATAAATGAAGATAATCTTCGCCTTACCATTTTTTTGCACTAATTTTGCGACTCTAATATTATAGGTATGAAGAAAGAAAATATTTGGCAAAAATATGGTGCCTACGTTGTGGCATTGGTGATTTTCGTGGCTATCGCCTGTATCTACTGTTCGCCAGCTCTGGAAGGCAAAGTTATCCAGTCTGGCGACAGCACAAGCGCAACCTCTGCTGTGCAAGAAGCCGTAAAATACACAAAGGACACGGGCGACCACTCCTTCTGGACGGGTTCGATGTTTAGCGGTATGCCCAACTACCAGATTGGCGGTGGACACTACGAAGCCAACGATTGGCTGAAACCCTTCCGTAAGATTATGCTCAAGGGCCACTGGAGCGCCCCTTGGGTATTTATCATCTTCTTCGTATGCTTCTACATCCTGATGCGGGCATTCAACATCAACAAATGGTTGAGCATCGTAGGTGCGCTGGCCACGGGATTCTCCTCCTACTTCTTCATCATCGTGCAGGCGGGACACAACTCGAAGACCTCGTCCATAGCACTTATCTCGGTAGTCGTAGCAGGCTTCTACCTCATCTTCCGTAAGAAATATGGATGGGGCGTGATACTGACCATGCTGTTTACCGCTATCGGCTTCGGCAATCATCCACAGATGTCCTACTACCTGTTCATGATGATTGGCCTCTTCTTCATTGCCGAGCTGTATACCCACATCAAGGAGAAGCGTTATAAGGACCTTGCCATTGGCAGTGTGCTTTTCTTTGGTTCGTTGCTTGTGGGCTTGGGCACTGGCAGCTCTACCATCTTTGTCAATCAGGAATATGCTGAGCAGACGATGCGCGGCGGGCACTCCGACCTTGCCAAGGCGAAGGATGCCGACAACAAGACCAAGGGCCTCGACCTCGACTATGCTACCCAATGGAGCTATGGCATTGACGAGTCGCTGTCGTTCCTCATACCGGGTGTGATGGGTGGTGCATCGACCTACGATATAGGTACCGACTCGGAGCTGTACAAGTCATTGGTCAAGCATGGTGTACCCCGCAACTCAGCCGCCCAGTTCTGTGCCAATGTACCCCTCTACTGGGGCGACCAGCCCTTCACGGCAGGCAACGTCTATATGGGTGCTATCGTATGCTTCCTCTTTGTGCTGGGTTTGCTCATCGTGAAAGGGCCCTACAAGTGGGCAATATTGGCCGCCACGCTCTTCTCTGTGGCTTTGGCTTGGGGACACAACTTCATGCCGCTCACGGAGTTCTTCTTCAACTACTTCCCCATGTACAATAAGTTCCGCGCCGTTTCGTCCATACTCATCGTTGCTGAGGTTGCCATGCCGCTGCTTGGATTCCTGGCCATCAAGGAACTGATGGATGGCGCCCTCTCAAGCGAGAAAGCTATGCGCAGCATCTACATCGCTACGGGTGTCACTGCCGGAATCTGTCTTTTCATCGCCCTGTTTGGCAGTACACTGTTTGACTTTACCGCTCCCGTCGATGCCGGGTTTGCCTCAAGTCTCCCCGACTTCGCCTACCAAGGCATCCTAGCCGAGCGCGAAGCGCTGATGAAAGGAGATGCCTGGCGCTCGTTCCTCTTTATCATCTTGGCTGCAGCCACGCTCTGGGTGTTTGCCAAGGGATGGATCAAGTGGAGCTATATGGTAGCCATCTTGGGTGTGTTGGTGTTGGCCGATATGTGGCCCGTAAATCAGCGCTACCTCAACGACGATTCCTTCGTCCCCAAGAAAAACAACAGCGCTGCATTCCAGATGTATCCCTACGAGAAGCAAATCTTGCAGGATAAGGACCCGCACTTCCGTGTGCTGAACCTTACGACCAACACCTTCAATGATGCCCGCACATCATATTACTTGAAGTCCATCGGTGGCTACCATGCTGCCAAGTTGCGCCGCTATCAAGACCTGATAGACCAACATATCTCGAAGATGAACATGAACGTCATCGGCATGCTCAACGCCAAGTACTTCATCGTACCTGACCAAAAGGGAGGGCAGCCCACCGTACAACGCAACCCCTATGCCATGGGCAATGCATGGTTCGTAGATACCCTGCAAGTAGTAGACACCCCCAATGAGGAGAGCGATGCCCTCAACCACATCAACCTGCATACTACCGCCGTGCTGGACAAGGAGTTTGCCCCCTATGTGGAGAACTTCACACCTGGGCATGACTCTACGGCCACCGTACGCCTCACCAAGTACACTCCCCGCTATCTCGACTACGAGTACACTGCCAGCAAGCCCGGCACACTCGTATTCTCAGAGATCTACTATCCCTATGGATGGAAAGCCACCATTGACGGAGTGCCTGCCGACATCTATCGTGTGAACTACATGCTACGCGCCATCAATGTGCCTACGGGCAAACACACCATCCACATGGAGTTTGACCCGGATAGCGTGAAGAAGGGCGAAACCATCGCCATGGCGTGCATCATCATCATGTATGCTACCATCCTACTTATCATAGGTCTCGGCGTGTACCGCATCCTGCGCAAGCGTAAAACGACATAACTGGCATAAACTTCGACTATGAAGAAACAGCGCATCGTCACGCTTGACCTCATCCGCTTAGTTGCCATCGTGCTTGTCATCATGCAACATGCGTGGACGGGACTACAGCTCGATGAGCCCTCGGCAGGTACTGGACGATTCTTCTACCATGCCTTGGTGGTGATTGGTGTGCCACTGTTCTTCATGCTCTCAGGAGCCCTGCTATTAGGTGCTCCCACACAGCCAGTACCCGATTTTCTCCGCAAACGGTTCAAGCGCTTACTCCTCCCCTTCCTTCTGTGGGGAACAGTCATATATGCCCTGTCGGTCGTCATGCATAAATATCCCGACATCTCTACATTCACGGCAGCGGTGCGCAATTATATCCCCTACATGCTTTCCGACAAGGTGAATGCCTCCTACTGGTATATCTTCGTACTGATAGGACTCTATCTGTTGACACCTTTCATGCAGCGGGCCTTGGCTGCTCCTCAGGGGAAGCAGCTTACGCAATACGGGCTATTGCTCTGGTTGGCCTGGTTATTGCTGCGAGCCTACTACCCACAGTTTGGTCCCATGCGCTACTACAGCGCTTCAGCCTTTATGTATATGGGATTTTTCCTGTGTGGCCACTATTGCGTAAAGTACCTGCCGAAAGGTCGTGCCAACAAATGGATCGGGATTCTCGGATTCGTTGTGGCCTATGCACTCAATGTATGGGGGCTTTCAGCAGGATTCAGTACCTCACTCGCCCACACGCTAGCTGCCATCAGCCTATTCATTCTATTACAGTCATGCTCGGTGCCACGC
Organism: Bacteroidales bacterium; assembly: GCA_015060865.1. Classification (GTDB taxonomy): domain Bacteria; phylum Bacteroidota; class Bacteroidia; order Bacteroidales; family Bacteroidaceae; genus UBA1189. The sequence goes on from SUXS01000013.1 coordinate 32,936, forward strand.
AAAGCTGAAGGTTTCGTCGTCTCTTCCGGACGCTACACCTATACCATCTATTTTGTACACGTATTGGTAGTAGCAGCGCTTTGCACACTCGACCTATGGGGTTGGTGTCCTCTATGGCTACGCCCGATAGCCATCACCCTACTCTCCTTTGCTATCAGCTATCTTGTAGCCTATATCTTTGATCGCATCCGATTCGTACCGAACGCTTGGGTGGGTATTTGATGGTTGGTAAGTGCCTTTTCTTATTGGTGGAAGAATACGTGTAAATTAGCTTGCACTATCTTTAGTGCCGGCTTTTCAAGCCCAGAAATTAGGCGGCGCCTCGGAAAAATACAAGTAAACTTGCTTTTTCGCTCGGCTTGCACTAATTTTGCAACAATTAAGTAAATAGCAGTATTATGGAAAAGAAATTCAAGAGAACGACCGTGACCTCGGCACTTCCCTATGCCAACGGTCCTGTACATATCGGTCACCTGGCTGGCGTATACGTGCCGGCCGACATCTACGTGCGCTACCTCCGCCTCAAGGGCGAGGAGGTGCTCTTCGTGGGTGGATCAGATGAGCACGGCGTGCCCGTGACCCAGCGTGCCCGCAAGGAGGGCATCACGCCGCAGGATGTGGTGGACCGCTACCACAACATCATCAAGGAGAGCTTCAAGGAGTTTGGTATCTCGTTCGACGTATACAGCCGTACCACATCGGACGTGCATCATAAGTTTGCGTCGGACTTCTTCCGCAAGCTCTACGATGAGGGCAAGCTGGTGGAGCAGTCGACAATGCAGTTTTACGATGAGAAAACAGGAAAATTCCTCACCGACCGCGACGTGGTGGGCGAGTGCCCCTACTGCCACAAGCAGGCTTATGGTAACCAGTGCGAGGAGGGATGCGGTCGCGCCCTGGAGCCTACCGAGCTTATCAATCCCCGCTCGAAGGAGACGGGCGAGACTCCCGTGCTCAAGGAGACCAAGAACTGGTACCTCCCCCTCAACGACTATCAGGAGTGGCTCAAGGAATGGATTCTTGAGGGACACAAGGAGTGGCGTCCCAACGTGTATGGCCAGTGCAAGAGCTGGCTCGACATGGACCTGCAGCCCCGTGCTATGACACGCGACCTCGACTGGGGTATCCCCGTGCCCGTAGAGGGTGCCGACGGCAAGGTGCTCTACGTGTGGTTCGATGCGCCCATCGGCTACATCAGCAACACCAAGGAGCTGTGCGACAACGAGCCCGAGCGCTGGGGCTCTTGGGAGAAGTGGTGGCAGGATGAGGACACACGCCTGCTGCACTTCATCGGCAAGGACAACATCGTGTTCCACTGCATCATCTTCCCCACCATGATGAAGGCGCACGGAGGGTATGTGATGCCCGACAACGTGCCCAGCAACGAGTTCCTCAACCTCGAGGACGACAAGATATCTACCTCGCGCAACTGGGCCGTATGGCTCCACGAGTACCTCGTGGACTTCCCCGGCAAGCAGGACGTATTGCGCTACGTGCTCACGGCCAATGCGCCCGAGACCAAGGACAACAACTTCACCTGGCGCGACTTCCAGGCACGCAACAACAATGAGCTGGTGGCCGTATACGGCAACTTCGTGAACCGCGCCCTGGTGCTCACACACAAGTATTTCGACGGCAAGGTGCCCACATGTGGCGAGCTCACCGACTATGACAAGGCTACCGTTGCCGAGTTTATGGATGTGAAGGCCGAGGTGGAGAAGCTGCTCGACACCTTCAAGTTCCGCGAGGCACAGAAGGAGGCCATGAACCTCGCCCGCATCGGTAACAAGTACCTTGCCGACACCGAGCCCTGGAAACTGGCCAAGACCGATATGGAGCGCGTAGGCACCATCCTCAACCTGTCGTTGCAGCTCGCTGCCAACCTCGCCATCGCCTTCGAGCCCTTCCTGCCCTTCAGCAGCGAGAAGCTGCGCGGCATGCTCGGCATGGAGACGTTCGAGTGGAACCAGCTCGGCAGCACCGACCTGCTTGCTGCAGGCCATCAGCTCGGCAAGGCCGAACTCCTGTTCGAGAAGATTGAAGACAGCGCCATCGACGCCCAGATGCAGCGCCTCGAGGATATCAAGAAGGCCAATGAGGCGGCCAACTACAAGGCCAATCCCGTGAAGCCCACCGTATCGTTCGAGGACTGGGAGAAGCTCGACATCCGCGTAGGCACCGTGCTCGAGTGTGAGCGCGTGCCCAAGATGAAGAAGCTGCTCAAGTTCAAGATTGCCGACGGACTCGCCGACCGCACCATCGTGAGCGGCATTGCCGAGCACTACGCTCCCGAGGAGCTCGTAGGCAAGCAGGTGCTCTTCATCGCCAACTTTGCTCCGCGCCAGTTCAAGAACGGTCTCGTGAGCGAGGGCATGATCCTCAGTGCCGAGAACTACGACGGTTCGCTGGCTGTGACATCGCTCCTGCGCGAGGTGAAACCCGGAAGTGAGGTAAAATAAAAGTGTATTATAATAGCATAAACTATGCAAGCAATCATATTGGCCGCAGGTATGGGCAAGCGCCTTGGCGAACTCACCAAGGGAAATACCAAGTGTATGGTTCCGGTCAACGGGGTACGCCTCATCGACCGTATGTTGACACAGTTATCGACAAGAGGACTGTCGCGTATAATCATTGTCGTTGGCTATAAAAAGGAAGAACTCATTGCCCATATCGGCAACCGATATGACGACCGAATCAAGATAGAGTACGTACACAACGACATCTACGACAAGACCAACAATATCTATTCGCTTGCTTTGGCCAAGGAGTATATGCTTGAGGAGGACACGCTGCTGCTGGAGTCGGACCTTATCTTTGACGACAGCATGCTCGACCTCATCATCCATGATCCCTACCCCAACCTGGCCCTCGTGGCCAAGTATGAAACTTGGATGGACGGTACCATGGTGCGTATCTCCGAGGATAACGACATCATGAGCTTTATCCCGAAGAAGGCTTTCAAGTATGCCGACATAGAGCACTACTACAAGACCTGCAATATCTATAAGTTCAGCCGTGAGTTCTCATGTACCCAATACGTGCCCTTCCTCGAAGCCTACAGCAAGGCTATGGGCAACAATGAGTATTACGAGCAAGTGCTGCGTGTGCTCACCGCTCTCGACCGCTCGGACCTGAAGGCACTGCCCATCACCACAGAGAAATGGTACGAGATTGACGATGTGCAGGATCTCGACATCGCCTCCACAATGTTCTCCTCGGAGGAGGAACTGCTGGGCAAGTATTACCGCCGTTATGGTGGGTACTGGCGTTTCCCACAGCTGAAGGATTACTGCTATTTGGTAAATCCCTACTATCCCAGCCCAAGGATGAAGGATGAGCTTCGCGCCAACTTCGACGTGCTGCTCACCGAATACCCATCGGGCATGTATGTCAACTCCCTGTTGGCAGGCAAGTATTTTGGCATCAATCAGGATTATGTGGTTGTAGGCAATGGTGCTGCCGAACTCATCAAGAGTTATGTGGAGAACCACGTGGAGGGAAACATTGGCATCATCTTCCCCACTTTCGAGGAATATCCCAACCGCGCCATCGCGGAGCGTATTGTCAGATACGTGCCCGGCAATGCCGACTTTGCCTATACAGCACAGGACATCAAAACCTACTTTGCCGACAAGGCTATATCTACCCTGTTGCTTATCAACCCCGACAACCCATCGGGCAACTTCATCCCCACGACCGACCTGCTGCCACTGATAGAGTGGGCACACGAGCTTGGCATCACGATGATAGTAGATGAGAGCTTCGTGGACTTTACGGACGACTTTGCCAACAACTCGCTACTCCATAATCATATACTGGAAGCACATCGCAACTTGGTAGTGGTGAAGTCCATCAGCAAGTCGTACGGTGTACCCGGCCTTCGCTTGGGCGTATTGGCCTCAGGTGACAAGACCTTAATCGCCTGCATGAAAAAGGAGGTGGCGATATGGAACATCAACTCCTTTGCCGAGTTCTACATGCAGATCTTCGGTAAGTATGAGAAAGACTACACCGTTGCCTGCCATAAGTTCATCAAGGAGCGCAACATCTTCTTCGAGGAGCTGCAAGCCGTACCCTACTTGCGTGTGATACCTTCACAAGCCAACTACTTTCTCTGTGAGGTGACCGATAGATATACTGCCACCGAGCTGACCCAGCTGCTACTGAAGCGATACAACATCCTCATCAAGGACTGCGGCACCAAGTCAGCCTTTGCCGGCAAGCAATACATACGCATCGCCATCCGCGACCGAGCCGATAATGCCTATTTCGTAGAAGCCCTTAAAGCATTGGCATGATGAAGAGAATCTGCATCTGTGGAGGTGGCTCATTAGGGCATGCCATTGCCGGCTATCTGAGCGCAAAGAAGGATGTTGAAGTAAACATCCTCACCCAACGTCCGCAGCTGTGGAAACATGAGCTCCATATCTTTACTCCTGAAGGGATCACCCTATACGGAAGACTGAACAGTATCAGTGACCAGCCCGAGGAGGCTCTGCGCGAAGCCGATATCATACTGCTCTGCTTACCAGGCTATGCCATTAAGAGCGAGCTAATCAAGATAAATCCTTACGTGAACAGGCATACTTACGTAGGCTCGGTATTCTCTTCTACAGGCTTTTTCTTTGAAGCAATGGAGCTGCTTGATGAAAATATCCCTTTATGGGGGTTCCAGCGTGTCCCCTTTATCGCGCGTACTCGCGTATACGGCGAAAGTGCCCACCTGTTGGGCTACAAAAGCAGTTACAACATTGCTGTAGAGCGTAGCGACGACAAAGAGAAGTTCAAAACCATCATAGCAGAGCTCTTCGATGCTCCCGTACACTTGTTGAATAACTACTACGAGGCAAGCTTCACCAACAGTAATCCCTTACTACATCCAGCTAGACTATACACCCAATTCATGGATTGGGATGAAAAGATCTATTATGACCGCCAATCGTTATTCTATGAAGAGTGGACCGATGAAGCTTCTGAATTGCTGATTGCTTTGGATAAGGAACTGTTTGCTCTCTTGGACAAGCTACCTGTAGCACCAGACTTTCTAAAGCCTATCCTACCCTACTATGAAAGTACTGATGCAGAGAGCCTGACCCGTAAGATACGCTCCATCAATAGCTTTAAGGGAATAGCCACTCCCATGATACACTCCGACAAGGGATGGCAACCCGATCTCAGTAGCCGTTACTTCCAGGAGGACTTCATGTATGGTCTGCGATACATTTATCAGGAGGCCCACCGACAAGGAGTCACAGTCCCAACGATTGATGAAGTATACCACTGGGGAAGGAGATTGGCAGGATCTGTAAATATATAACACTATAATAGTAGGATAATGTCCGTAGTCAATCAGAAACGTATAGCCAAGAACACAGCCTTACTTTATGTGAGGATGTTGTTCATTATGCTTATCAGTCTGTACACCTCTCGTGTCATTCTGGAGACGTTGGGCGACATCGACTTCGGATTGTATAATGTAATTGGTGGCATTGTTGTTACCTTTTCATTTCTTAATGGAGTGATGGGGTCTGCCTGCAGTCGCTATTTTGCGATTGAGATCGGGAGAGGCGACAGTGAAGCATTACGCCGGGTATTCAATCTCAACGTTACCATATTCTTGCTTCTGGGAGTTATTATTCTGGTTTTAGCAGAAACCATCGGTCTATGGTTCCTCAATCATAAGATGCAGATACCTCCCGATAGAATGGTGGCGGCACAATGGGTGTATCAGTCCTCCATCGTTGCGTTTATCATTAACATGCTTGTAACTCCCTATCGTTCGGTCATTACCGCAAGGGAAAACATGAAGGTATATGCCTATTGCAGTGTGGTAGAGGTTGTGCTGAAGTTGGCTATTGTATATGTACTTGTCATATCACCTATCGACAAGCTGATATTGTATTCCATCCTTATGGTGGGTATCACTGTCGGTACAGGACTTTTCTATGCACTCTACTGCAGGCACTATTATAATGAATGTCGCTATTCATTCTACTGGGACAAGCCTTTGTTTAAGGAGATAGTCGGTTATACTGGATGGCAAGTCATTGGTGTTGCCTCCGACATAGGCCGAAACCAAGGAGTCAACATCATATTGAACATGTTCTTCGGCCCCATTGCCAACACAGCGCGAGGCATTGCTTACCAGGTTTTCGCCAATATCAATCAGTTTGTACAGAACTTTGTCATTGCATTCAGTCCCCAAATCACCAAGTCGTATGCAATAGGGGATAGGGAAGGTATGATGAAACTGGTATTTCAGAGTTCAAAGTTTTCATACTATCTGTTATATATACTCATTTTGCCCGTATGTTTAGAGACCCCGAAGATTCTGGAAATCTGGCTTGGTGAAGTACCTGATGATACGGTCATCTTTTGCCAGCTTACCTTAATCGCCGCACTCATCGACTCGCTGCTATATCCGCTGCTTACGGCTGTTCGTGCTACTGGCAAGGTCAAGTGGTATCAAATCTCAGTAGGGGGAACCCAGCTGTTGACCCTACCGATATGCTACGCCATGTTCAAGTGGGGAGATTATTCGGCAACTGCAGCTTTCTATGTGGTTATTGCTACCTCTGTTGTAGCACAGATATTCCGCGTAGCTATCATGAAGCGGCTGCATAGAATGAGCATCAAGGACTATTTCTTTGCTGTGCTTAAACCTATACTTTGGGTCACCTTCCTCGCTGCCATACTGCCTATAGCCCTGAAAACTATTATCCCTGCTACCTTCTGGGGGGCAGTGTTGAATATTGGTATAAGTATGATTTCTGTTGGCGTTGCAGTACTGTTGGTAGGGGTGACATCTACCGAACGGATACATATCCTAGGAGTAGTACAGAAATTTATAAGAAGAAAAGAAACACACGCTAATGATTGAAGAACGGATACAACAACAGTTGCGCGAGAAGTATAATCCTGATGGTTCAGCTTTGCGGAATATGCAATTGCAGTTACTGGACATCTTGAAGGAGTTTGATGCTATCTGTCAAAAACATCATATTCCTTATTGGTTGGATTCAGGTACTTTGATTGGTGCTGTACGGCACGGAGGATTTGTACCATGGGATGATGATGTTGATGTATGTGTCCTAAAGAAAGACCAGAAAAGGATTAGGCAGATAATGCAGCAGGAGCTGGGATCGTCGCTGAAGTATATGGACGAGAAGGTCGATAGTACCTATCCTCGGAAGTGGGCACGTATCGTAAAAACGATTGACGAGGGTGATACGAAAAGCAATATCATCTGGCTGGATGTTTTCATTATGGAACATGGAAACAGAACTCTATATGATGTGGTGAATAAAACATATGGAAAATGCTATCGTAGGAAGACCGGAGAAATCAAAGAAAGGCACTGGATGCGGATATTGACTTTCTGTATATATCCTGTAAGCTGGCTTTTTATGCAGTGTGTTAGATATTATGGACGTTGTTTCTGCAAAGATTCCCTAATATTCGACTATGGAGGAGTTTTTACAAGCATTCGTATGACGGATGAGGTTTTTCCACTTGCACAAATACAATTTGAAGGATTATCTTTTAATGCTCCTAGACACTGGGATATCTATCTGAGAAGAATATATAAGGACTATACAGAACTCCCTCCAGAGGCTTCAAGATTGGCACATGGTGTCATAACGGAAATAAAATAATACCAAGCAGATACTTTTTACCTATTTTTCTTTTGAAAATTAGAAAATAAATGAAAACTTTGCATCAACAAAGAATATGTTATGGGAACAATCAAGAAGGAACCAAAAATTATAGCAGAGATAGGATGCAACCATAAGGGAAGTATGGAGATTGCCCATGAAATGATAGCTACAGCGGCAACTTATTGCAAAGCAGATGTCGTAAAATTTCAAAAACGATGCAACAGAGAATTGCTCTCGGAAGAAGAATACAATGCTCCACATCCACATCCTGAAAACTCGTACGGAAAAACGTATGGAGAACATCGGGAGTTTCTGGAATTTACGCTGGAGCAGCATAAGCAACTGCAAGAGTGGTGCAAGGAGTATAATATTGAATATTCGACTTCAGTATGGGATCTCACTTCTGCCAAAGAAATATGTACACTTCACCCCAAACTGATAAAAGTCCCATCGGCATGTAATCTCAACAAAGACATGTTGGAGTATCTTTGCGATAATTTTAGTGGTGAGATACACTTATCATTAGGAATGACAACTAAGGAAGAGGAAGAAATGATAATATCGTTCTTCGAACAGAAAAAGAGGAATCAGGATCTTGTACTGTATAGTTGCACTTCGGGATACCCTGTGCCTTTCGAGGACATTTGTCTAAACGAGATAACTCGACTACATCATACTTTTGGTAAAAGAGTTAAAGCTATCGGTTTTTCAGGGCACCATTTAGGTATTGCCGTTGACTCTGCAGCAGTCGCTTTAAAGGCCGAATGGATTGAGCGCCATTTTACACTCGATAGGACATGGAAAGGTACCGACCATGCTGCGTCATTGGAACCAGATGGAGTGCGCAAACTTGCTAGAGATTGTAAGGCGGTATTTAAAGCGTTGAGTAGCAAGAAGGAAGATATACTTGATATAGAAAAGGTGCAACGTGATAAACTCAAGAAGAATCAGGTAAGATGGTCATAGCATTTATTCCAGTCAGAGGTGGAAGCAAAAGTATTCCATTAAAAAATATTAAACCATTTTGTGACAAACCTTTGGTGTTTTGGAACATCAGTGCCCTACAACAGACTGTGGCTGTAGACAGAATTGTTGTAGCAACAGATTCTGATGAGATTGAACGTGTCGTTATGGCATTTAGATTCGATAAGGTCGAGATATTCAGAAGAAGTGAAGAAAATGCCTCAGATACAGCAAGTACCGAAAGTGTGATGTTGGAATATATCCAATACGCAAAACTTAATCCTAACATTACGTTCATATTGGCGCAAGCTACGTCACCTCTTACCGAGAGTACTCATTTTGCAGAAGCATTGGAGATTTACAAGACTGGAGATTATGACTCTATGCTTACATGCGTACGTAATAAACGTTTCTTTTGGTCTGCTCTGGGAGAATCCTTGAACTACGATTACCATCATCGACCTCGAAGACAAGAGTTTGAAGGGGTATTGATGGAGAATGGTGCTTTTTACATAAGCACAGTGGGTAACATCTTAGAAGCACGAAACCGTTTGAGTGGAAGAATCGGGATTTATGAGATGCCGGAATATACAGCAACAGAGATTGACGAACCAGAAGATTGGATTGTGCTTGAAAGTCTGAAACGTAGATACACCCATACTATACCTAAATACTTATTACCCAAATTATTTCTCAGTGATGTGGATGGAACTTTAACTGATGGAGGAATGTATTATAGTGAGTTGGGGGATGAACTGAAAAAATTCAACACACGTGATGGTGCCGGATTTGCAATATTAAGAAATAGAGGTATATATACGGGCTTTGTCACCTCAGAAAACACCCGATTGGTAGAAAAAAGAGCTCAGAAACTTAAGATAGATTATCTGGTACAAGGAGAGCGTGAAGGAGGTAAACTGACTGCAGTCAAAAGGATTTGTGAAGAATTAAATATTACTTTAGATGAAGTTGCATATATTGGCGATGATATGAACTGCCATAACTTATTGTCTGAGGTGGGATTTAGAGCTTGTCCCGCAAATGCATGTGAAACCGTAAGAGACATTCCTGGCATATATGTAATGAAGCATAAAGGAGGAGAAGGTTGTGTACGCGAATTTATAGAATTGCTGATTCATAACGCAAATGATTAAAAAAATACGAAGACTGCTCCTCTACCCTTTCGAATTTGTTGCAAGGTTTACCAACAACATATATGAGACTTTGGTATACTTCACAACAAAACGGCTGACATCCCCCAATGGAATTGTTCGGCTGTCATCGTCCCTTGGAGAAAAACGTACTTTGAGGATATTAGGGAACGGAAAATCCTTATCTGATAAGATAGATGCCTGGAGTGATAGAGACGAGAATGAATATATGGTGGTAAATCGACACGTTCTTTCTGATTCTTATACTCTTATTAAACCAAGGTTCTACACATTAGCAGATTCACATTTTTACCTGCACGAAGAGGGACTTTCTGTCTTGGCCCAAATAAACACCCTCACCCAATGGGAAATGTTTCTGTTTGTACCCTACGAACCTGCTGCTCGAAAGGCAATGGCAGAGATAGTATTAAATCCTTTAATACATATTTGTTTTTACAATTCAGGTACCTATAAAGGATTTTCCTGCGTGCGTAAGTGGTTATACGACAAAAATCTTTCTATGCCTGTGTCACAAAATGTATTGGTGGCATCCTTATATATTAGTCTTTATCTCGGATATTCGAATATAGAGTTGTATGGAGTTGAACACTCTTGGACGCGGTGTCTCTTTGTTAATGAAAACAATGAGGTCTGCTTGGAGAATCCACATTTCTTTGACAAAGAATCTGCTCCACCAAAGACGTGGAAAGAAATCCAACACGAAGATGCACACATACATAATGTATTGCGAATGTATGCCCAGATGTTTGACTCCTATTGGGAGATTAAACAAATAGCTCAACGACGGAATGCAATAATTATCAACAAGACTAAGGACTCCTTTATAGATGCTTTCCCTAAAAAGTAAAAGCCATGATAAGCAAAGTATTCTACCTGTTCACGTACATCTTAAGTCAGTGCTTCTCAAAGCTCAAAGCCGACATACACTCTGAGGTTGCATTCAATAAACAGAGTATTAGGGGTAAGGGAAATCGCTTGGAGGCATATCGGGCAAAAATAGGGCATTGTACCTTTAAACTGTCGGGAGAGAACAACTTGTTCTCATGCCAGAGCCTCTTAAAAAGGTCTGACATACTTATCGAAGGTGACAATAATAGGATTATTATCGATACAGGGGGAGAAATCAGGAACATTAAGTTGTGGATAAAAGGCAATGGGAATGAGATTCATATAGGCAATGAGGTCATATTCAATGGCGGACGTATCGTTTGTGCAGGGAGTAACAATAGGGTAGCTATTGGCAATGACTGTATGTTTGCCGAACGCATCGAAATATGGGCATCTGACACTCATCCAATCTACAAGGATGGTCAGATTATCAATCCGTCGCAACCTATATATATAGGTGAACACGTCTGGGTAGGTACAAATGTGACCATCCTCAAGGGTAGCACCCTGAATGATGGATGTATCATAGGCATGGGAAGCCTTGTCAAGGGGGAGGTGCCATCTCGAGTGGTATATGCAGGAAATCCCGCCAGGGTACTCAGGGAGGATGTTGAGTGGGATAAGTCCACTATACCTCTATAACACCTTATAATGTTTGGCCAAAAAGCGGAACACTGGATTCGTAATCCATTTCGGAAAACATCTTCTGAAAGTGCGTACCAGACGCTTCCGCATAATCATTGAGCGTCGTTCACGGGCTATGTCAACTCCGCGTGACTCTATGATGTCGTAGAGTTCGTTTGCCGAATCTATATAATGATTATAGGTGGTTCCTCCAGTCATTTCTACGCGTGCTACCAATAAGTCTATGTAAACAAACTTGTAGCCATCAAGATACAGCGAAGAGAGTTGCTCAAAGTCCGCGGCATACCGATATTTTAGGTTGAACGGATGTGAACGCAATAAAGAAAGTCTTACAAATGTTGCTTGATGGGATATCGCCATTTTGTGGTTGATATAGGCAACCTTGGGCCTTACTTCATATATGCCATATTCCAATACTTGTTCACTATTTCCATATACAACATCTGCATCTGGATGTTCTTCAATGAAATGGGCTATTTTCTCTACAATCCTATTGTTGACAAATATATCATCGGCATTCATGAAAAGGAGGTAGTCACCTGTTGCGGCAGCTATACCCTTATTCATACCGTCATATAGCCCTTTGTCCTTTTCGCTTACAAAATAGGCAATCTGGTCACTATATTGCTCTATTATCTGCTGCGTTCCATCCGTACTGCCTCCATCAATAATCAGGTACTCAATGTTCGGATACGTTTGTTCTATCACAGATTGTATAGTTTTCTCTATGCAGTCGTATGTGTTATATGATACAGTAACAATAGAAATCTTAGGAAATTTCATCATTTATTCAATGCAAGTAGCAGGTTATCGTTGTGCAAATGTACACATTTTGCTATTATTTTACTACTTTTGCAACGGAATAATATGCTTTTATATGCCACACGTTTCCATCATTATTCCCATCTATAATGCCAATCCCTATATCTAGGACTGCACGACCATTCGCTTCAAGAGAAGCTTTTTGTTTGGATAGCACCGAACGTGGGGTATTCCACGGCCAAATGCTCATGAGAGTGAAGCTTATCAGAAAGTATCTAAGGGGTAGTGATAGATGTCTATGCTAATAATATAAATCTATTGATAACGCCTGTATATTCATAAAAAAGATGTATATTTGTTCCTTAAACAACCAACTGTCTTAGTCTATAGGAAAGTAAAAGAAGAAAGTCGGATGAAGAAAGCAATGATTATAGGAGGAAGCAATGGGATAGGATTGGCCATTGCGCTAGAGTTGTCGCAGTCGTGCGAAAATGTTATCGTTGTTGATAGAGTTGCACCAAGCATAGCATTGCCAAGCAACTGTAGCTTTTGCAAGGCAAACTTGCTCTCTGGTGACTTTAGCTTCCTAAGTGATTATGAGGATATAAATACACTCGTCATTACTGCAGGATTTGGTCGTGTGGCAGCGTTTGACAGCATTACACCGGCCGAGATAACCAATTCGTTCAAGGTAAATACTATTGCAGCTTTCCAGATTATCCACCATTACTTTGAGCGAATGCTGCATCCGGAGCCTTTCTTTTGTGCCGTGATGGGTAGTATTGCAGGATTGGTCTCTTCTCCCTTGTTTGCTCTATATGGAGCTACCAAGGCTGCCTTATGTAATGGCATTGAGAGCCTCAATATCGAGCTTGAACAAAGTGGTACATCCAACCGCATTCTCAACGTATCGCCCGGCTCCATCAAGGGTACTCGTTTCAATGGTGGAGAGAATGTGCTTGAGATGCTCTCTCCTCTTGCAAAACAGATTATCGAAGAGATGCAAGAACGCCATACTCGATATATTCCAGATTACGAACCGATATTCCGCGGTGTCATCGAGCGTTATCAGGCTGATGCCCATCAGTATGGTTTGGATAGCTATAAATATAAGATGGATGGTGGGCGCTTGTCGACTCGTCCACAAGTGAAAGTTGGCTATCTGAGCGGCACTTTTGACCTTTTCCATATCGGACATCTCAACCTGCTACGCAGGGCCAAGGAGTATTGCGACTATCTGGTGGTTGGTATTCACAAGGATGCCTCTCATAAGGGTAAGCAGGCATTTATCCCCTTTGAGGAGCGTGCAGACATTGTGCGCAACATCAAGTATGTAGACGAGGTGATACTTTCCGAGCCCGAGGACAGCGATGTATACACCAAAGGAATTGTCAAGTACGATTATCTCTTTGTGGGCTCTGACTATAAGGGTACCGAACGTTTCAACCGTTATGAGGCCTACTTTGCAGATAAAGGGGTAGAGATTGTCTATTTCCCTTATACAGGGGAAACCAGCAGTACTCAGCTGCGCGACTATCTGGATAATGCAAAATAATCTATCTCACCGATGAGCTGTGTTTCTATTATCATCCCCGTCTACAATGTAGGCCCCTATATTGAGGCCTGTCTGGCTTCGCTTGTAGCGCAGACTTTAGACAATATTGAAGTGTTGCTTGTCGATGACCATGGAAGCGATGATAGCATGGAGCGTGCCCAGAGGTTTGTTGACACTCACCCGGGCAATAAGACATTCCGCTTCCTTGCCACACCGCACAATATGGGTCCTGGCCCAGCACGTAATGTGGGCATTGAGGCTGCTCAGGGTGAGTACGTGGCTTTTATTGATAGTGATGATGTGGTGGAGCCCGACTTTTGCGAGCAGCTGTATCAGGCAGCCAAGCAGTGTGATGCCGACCTCGCCTATTGCCAGGCACAGTTGGTAAAGGGTGCTGAGACTCTGCCGATGAATAATCCCGTGATTGAAAGTGGGGCATTTAGCGGAAAGGAGCGCTGTTTCTTCCTCACCCATTACACCACGCTCTTCGTCTCCTTCCTCTACCGTCGCTCGCTGCTCTGTGAATACGGCATTAGTTTCCTCTCTACGCGTAGTGCCGAGGATAGCTATTTCCTTACCTGTTCGCTGTTGGCCGCAAAGCGTGTTGCTTGTGTCGATAAACCTCTATATCACTATCTTGTGCACGATGATTCTCTTTCCGAGGTGCGCAACCCCAAACGCTATCAAGACAAGATACAGTCCTTTGATCTGCTTATGCAGTTTGCCCGTGAGAAGGGATTCTACGAGTCCGATAAGGCAGAGCTCGACTACATCTACCTCAAGAAAGCCTATCTGCTGGGCATCTTCACCTATATATATAATGAGGACTATCCGCAGACGCTCGTCTTGAGCAAGATATATAACCATCTGCTCAGTTTCGTCCCCTACTATAAGCACAATCCTTATTACAGGAAAGACTATAAGATGCGCTTGCTGCATACCCTTATCCGCAGCTTCCCTGCATTGGCCAAGAAGCTGATACCTCTCTACATACGTAAAACAAAAATGAAACTGTAATGAAGCCACATATACGCATACGCTTTGTTGACTTTTGGGACGATTTCGTCCCCGAAAAGAGTCTTTTCTATCAGTTGCTGAGTGAGAAGTATGAGATTGAACTGTCTGAAACGCCCGATTATCTCTTCTGCTCCGTTTTTGGTGATGAGCATCTGCGCTACGACTGTGTGAAGATATTCTACACGGGCGAGAACCAATGCCCCGATTTCAACCTCTACGACTATGCCATTGGCTTTGATCGATTGACTCTTGGCGACCGCTATTTCCGCCTGCCCATATATTACCTCTATACCAATGACTTTGCTGCCATGCAGACAAAGCACAAGATTGAAAACCTCGATGGGAAGGTCGATTTCTGCAGTTTCGTCTATTCCAACAATAATGCTTCGCCCCATCGTGAGCAGTTCCTCAACAAGCTCAATGAGTATAAGACCGTGTCATCGGGCGGACGCTATCGCAACAATGTGGGTGGTCCTGTAGCCGACAAGTTACAGTTCCAGCTTACCCACAAGTTCAGCATCGCTTTTGAGAACAGCAGCTATCCTGGCTATTGCACCGAGAAACTGGTTCAGGCATTTGCCGCCCGCACCATCCCCATCTATTGGGGCGATGAGCAGGTAGCTGAATCATTCAATGAGGGTGCTTTCATCAACTGCCACCGTTACTCCTCTTGGGACGAAGTTGTCGAGGAAGTCAAGCGAATTGATCAGGATGATACGCTATGCCTGCAGATGCTGCAGACCCCTGCTCTGCGGCATCCCGAAGAGGATGACCGTGAAGCCACATTGCACCGCCTTACCGACTTCTTATGCCACATTATAGACCAACCACTTGACACAGCCACCCGTTACAACCGCTATTATTGGGGCAAGCGCTACAATGACCGAATGAGACGCTACGCCAAGGCCTATAGACATTCTCTGCGTGGCATGGCCGATTATCTCTACAAGAAGTATTTCTGGAAATCTCGACGCAAAGGTATCCTATGGAAGATTGACCGCATGATAAAGCGGAAAGCATAGAACTGTGATAAGCTTCCCGCTTTTCAATAGGCCTGTTAAGGTGACAAAAGTTTATTTTTGGGTTGGCAATGGCAAAGAGCTGTAATGATGGTGCTATCGTCTATGACGAGCCGAGTGTTACGCTATTGACGCTGGCATCCTGCTAGAGAGAAAAGCAGGGGTGAAAGAGGCCAATCCGGTTGTACAGCTCGGATTGTTTTCATTACGAAAATCCCTATGCAAAAGTTTTATCAAGATTTCTTTATAGGTTTGACAAAAAATTATCACACTAGTGCGACAAAATATTGTCAACGAAGTGATAAAAAATTATCATAGGCTTGAAAAAAGTTTGTCAAACCTATGATAAATCAATTTGGCAGTTCCAAATTCCAGTTTTCAAGGCTAAAAACTCCAGTTTGAACAAAGAAAAACTGTAATTTAGCTGAAAGATAATTCGCTATACTGAGGTGTACTGAAAAAAGTTGACAGATTATACTTCTGGAAGTATTGGAACTATGAATAAGGTCTATAGCCTGTGTCCCCTTGGTTTTTCCTATTCGTGATAATGCACTCTGACGGTGACTTCTTTCTGCCACTGCCAACCCAAAAATAAACTTTTGTCACCTGCAGAAAGCCTGTACGAATAAAACAAAAACCGCCTTTTCACGGAAAAGTCCGATGAAAAGGCGGCTTTTTGCTATTTCAACACATCTGTACTACTCGGCCAAGATGCCCAACTCGGCACCTGAGGCGAAGTCGTTGCCTGCCTGTGAGCTGAGTGCGGTGAAGCGGATGTAGCGGGCACGGACGGGCTTGTCGAGCATCACGCGCTTGAGCTTGTTGTCGTTGGCAAAGGCACCCTCGGCTACGGGGTCGCTCCAGTTCTGACCATCATTGGATACCTGCAAGCGGTAGTTCTTGATGTTGCCATTAGTACCATCCTGACGGGGCAGGTAGGTGAAGCCGGTGATGGTCTTCACCTCGCCAGCGTCGAGGTCTACCCAGTGGGGATACTTGGCTACGGTCACCGAGTACATGGTGTGCCAGATGGTGTTCACGTCGTTGTCCACGAGGTGGCTGGCGTTGCCGCTGCCCGACTCCTCGCTACTGGTGAAGATAACCTCGGTATTGATCTTCTCAATCTTGGCGAAGGTCATGGTCACCTTGAGCTCGGGCTTCTCCTTATAGTAGGCGGTGATGGTACCTCCATCGCGGAAGGGGATGGGCTCGGTATACTTCATGGCCTTGATTCGGCGTCCTGTGCCAATCTTGTACATCACGGTAGCACCTTCGATGCCGCTCTCTATGGCGATGTCGCCATTCTTCTGCTGGGTCATGAGCAGGGGCTTGTCGCCTGCGGTAGCCACATCGGCACCACCCTTGGCATCGGCAGGACGGATGATGAAGGCCATGCGTGTGGGAGCACCGAAGGCACGGTCGTGCACGAGCGGACCGCCTTGGCCGCATGAGTTACCTCCCAGACCGGTCACCACGGCGTCTACGGTGAGGTAGGTGACATCGCTCTTGGGAAGCTTGTGAGGATGGGTAGCCATAGTGAGCTCCATGGCACTGTTACCTGTTACGCCTACTGCATAGGGAGCCTCGTTCACTACGAGCATACCACGGCCAGCCTTATTGGTGAGCGATGCCCAGCGAGTCTCTTCGTGGTTGCCCATCTGCATAGGCTTGGGCCAGTTGGTGAACTGCTCGGCCACGGTAGAGCCGAACTGCTCGATGAACTGACCCGTCTTGCGGTCGTTGTAGTTGTCGATGGGGCCACGGCCATAGTAGCTGAAGCGCTCATACTCGGCGGGCACCTGCATCTCGTAGCCGAGGCGTGCAAGCACGAGCGACGGGTTGTTTGAGGTGATGGCCGACTGCAGCTCGATAGAGCCGTCGGGGTATACGGTCCACACCTGGTTGGTGGTGAACTTGAAGTCATTGTCACCGAAGGGGAGCTGGGTTTGCTCCACGAGTTCGTGAATACCGCTGTCGTAACGGCCATTCTTGCTGTTGAGGCGTGCACCGTTGGGAGCCTGTGACACTACGGTGAAGGTGAGCACTACGGATCCGTCCTTATTAAGAATGGTGTTGGCATCGACGGCCTTGTGCTGCAGGTTGTGCAAGCCATTCTGGAACCAGGGCTGGTAGCACCAGTTGTCGTTGCTCACGAAGGCACGGAAGGCATTGAGGCGAGGACCGCCACCGGCAGCGATGACTACATCGTCACCATAGGTGAGCTGGTGGATGGTACCCTGAGCCATGTCGAACTGCACCTCGAAGCCGTTGCCCTTGATGGTTCTGATATTATTCTCGTTCATCTCGCCCTGCAACTTGTCGCCAGTGGCCACTGTGCTGATGGCAGGCTTCTCACCTGCAGCCTTCACAGCAAGCTGCTCCTCAAACTGGGGATAGCCCTGCTCGGCCCAAGGCATATCCTTGCCGAGGAGGAACTGCACCTTCACGAAGTACTCGCCATCGGCGTCGAGTGATGCGAAGTCGTAGGGGAGGCGGTAGGTAGCCTTCTGGCGGGGCTGTAGTGCCATGCGCGGACCCTGCACGGGCTGGTTCTGCTGGATGCACTTGCCATCCTTCCAGAGCGACCATACGATTTCGTAATCGTTGAGCGGAGTGTAGTAGTTCTTGTTGAAGATCTCTACCATGCCCTTTTCGGCGTCAAGCATCTTCACACCAACGTACTGGTACACCTTCTTCACCTCATAGTACTGGGGCTTGGGCTCGCGGTCACCGAAGATGATACCGTTCATCACGAACTGGCCATCGTTGGGGGTGTCGCCGAAGTTACCACCGTAGGCGAGGTAGCGTGTGCCGTCCTTCTCATAGTTGTACATGGATTGGTCTACCCAGTCCCAGATAGCGCCACCGCAGAAGAAGTTGGTGCTCTCGATAGCCTCCCAGTAGTCGATGAGGTTACCTACGGCATTACCCATCGAGTGGGCATATTCTGATACGTGGAACGGATACTTGATGCCATACTTACCGGTCACAGCACCACGCATCCAACCGATTGAGGGGTACTGGTTTGAACCCATATCCACGATGTCGTTGTTGCGCTCATACTGCACGGGGCGTGTAGCGTCGAATGCCTTGAGGGCGTCGTAGGCAGCCACGAAGTTCTTACCGGGGCCTGCCTCATTACCGAGACTCCATATCACCACACAAGCATTGTTGACGGTGGCGTGAGCCATCTCCATCACACGGGCTACGTGAGCCTTCTTCCACTCTTCGGGGTGAGAGAGCGATGCATCACCGTAGTAGTACTCGTGGCTCTCGATGTTGGCCTCATCCTCGAGGTAGATACCATACTTGTCGCACAGGAAATACCAGTAGGGGTCGCAGGGATAGTGTGAGTTGCGCACATGGTTGATGTTGGCACGCTTCATCAGCATTACTTCTTCTTCCATCATCTCACGAGTGATAGCGTGGCCCACTGCAGGGTGGCTCTCGTGGCGGTTAACGCCTTTGAGCTTCACGGGCTTACCATTTATATAATAGTAGCGGCCAGCCAAGCCAAACTCATCATCCTCGGCTTTGGTGTCCTTAATCTCCACCTCGCGGAAACCAACGATGGTAGATACGGTCTCGAGCACGCGGCCCTTCTTGTCGAGAAGCTCTACTACAAGAGTGTAACGGTAGGGAGCCTCGGCAGTCCACTTTCGGGGATTCGCTATGCCATACTCCCAAGTTACCACACCCGTGCCACCATGCTTTTCCAACAAGCTTAGTACGCCCGAACTACTTCCTTGATTAATCTCCCCATTCTCATCAGAATACAGGTCGTGCTGATAAAGCGTATAGCGCATACCCAAGTTCTTGACATTCTTCTTTGAAGTATTAACAAGTTCAGCGGTAATATTGAGAACACCAGCTTCGTAGTTCTCATCCAAGTCGGGCTTCACCACGAGGTCGCGGATGCGCACCTGGGAACGGCTATGCAGTGCCACGGTGCGGAAGATACCGGGGAGGCGGAACATATCCTGTGCCTCGAGGAACGAACCGTCATTGGAGCGGTATACCTCTACGGCTACGGTGTTGGGGCCATCGTGCAGGTACTTGGTAATGTTGAACTCGGCAGCGTTGCGTGAGTTCTTCGAGAAACCTACATACTGGCCGTTGATCCAGAGATAGAAGAACGAGTCTACACCGTCGAAGGTGATGAACACCTCGCGGCCCTCCCAGTCGGCGGGCACCTCAAAGGTACGGAGGTATGAGCCTACCTCGTTGCGGTGGTTGTAGGTGGTCCAGTGTGTGGGCGGAGTACGCATCACACCACCCTTCCAGTCGCCCACAGCTACGCGGTGCTGGAAGATGACGGGCTGGTTCACATAGATGGGGGTACCATACTTCTGCGAGCCATCCTGCTGGATACCGGCGATGTTCCATGATGAGGGTACGGCGAGGTCGTCCCAAGCGGTGGCATCGAAGCCAGGCTGGAAGAAGTCCTTCGGACGCTCATCGGGGTTGGGTGCCCAGTGGAACTTCCATGTACCGTTCAGTGACTGCCAGTACTTGCTGTTCTCGGGGAGGAACTTGCGGGCGCTCTCCACGCTCTCAAACGAGAAGAAGTAGGCGTGGGGCTGCTCCTTGTTGAGCGACAGCTCTTCTACAGACTCCCACTCCTTGCCGGTGGGCGCGGCTTGATTACCATAAAGGAAACCTTCGAGGGCGGGCGATTGTGCCGCCAAGTGCATGCAGGTGCATCCTGCTACGATTACGGAAAGAAATCTTTTCATGATATTGTAAGTTTTGACTATTCTTGCTGTATGATACAAAGTTAGTACAAAAAAACGATTAAGCAAAGTCAATACAAATTTACCTCATTGTCGAATGTGAGATTTTTTGTTTAGTCTATCAAAATGCAAACTCCCTAATAATATTTCGCCTACCCGTTCGGTATAGATGAAGAAGGCTTATGTTACTCCTCGTACCTACAATAATTGCTCTTTCTTCGCTTGAAACTGAACCGCAACCTCATAGCCATTCGCACTGTTCAGACTTGCCAGAGCCTCCGCTTTCTCTCCAACTGAGATCTCTGTATTCTCTTTAAACGGAATAGTCTCTTTATTGCCACCATTGCCGTACTGCACCGTCAGTGTTGCCGTTTGAGCATTACGGTGGAACCCTGAAAGAGATAAATAGAACTGTCCTTTCTTAGGCACCCCGCTCAAAGTCTTTGTTATAGTAACCGCTTCGGTGATAATAGCACAATGCTGCGCCCAAGCACAGGAACTATTTGCTATATAAAGACATCAAAAACGGACCTTGTTGGCTACTACTTCACCATGACTTTCACGATGCTACCATCGCTCATTTGCAGGATGTTGATGCCCGGCTGCATCTCGGTAAGGCGTACGCCATTAATCGTATAGATAGCCACGATAGTAACCTCTTCCGTAGCCTTGTCAATGTCTGTAACATCATTGCCCCAACGGAAGCTCATACTGCGTGCTTTACCCACAGCATCCCCTATAGGTCTGAAGTAGGCGCGGAACCCCTTTAATGTATTGGTCTCATCGGCTGCGCAATAGAATACGTTGTTAGAGATAAAAAAGCAACCTTTAGGGACATTGCCATTGGTATAGGTACCTACAAATTCTATATGCTCAGTAGCCGGTGTGGTAAGCGTACCGGTGTTGACCGCTACCTTCTCACGAGAAATCTTATCGAGTTTACTTTCCATGCGCACCATGTAGGGCACACCTGCCTTGATACCGTCCTCCACATCCGTGAATGTAAGGGTCAGCCTATCACCATTGAGAACACTGCTGCTTAAAGCTTTTACTTCCCAATCCTTAATGTCCTCTGCAGGGATATCAAATGGCACTACAAATGTGCTCCATGTGTTGGCTTTGACGGGGCGATTGATCGTTACCTTCTTGTAGGTCTCATTAAGATTGTCAATGGTTGTGGCCATCTGATCCAATTGCAAATGGTCGTCAGCAAGGTATTCGAGACGGAAGTTGTCGCACTTGTACCACCAGTGCCCATTGGGATTGTATGAACCTACGGGATTCTCTGGAGTGTCGTCATCATTGCCGCCTACAACTCCGATGGTAGCTGTACCGTCAGTAACAGTAAACTTGAGGTTAAAATCAGCGAAAGTCTTTCCACCGCTTGGAGGATTCACTCCAAGTTTCTCATCGTTCGCCAAGAGGTATACGGTAGCATCATTTCCTGCGTCTCCCGATGCCACCAATACAGACATTTTATATACTCCATTAGGAAGTCCTGTGATTGTCTGTGTGATGGGGGTTCCTTGCCACCAAGTATTAAAGAGATATCTACCATCAACACCGGCTGTTTGGTAAGTAAGATTTCCTTGCCAATCCTTATGGGTATCGAGATAGACATTTGTGTCTTGAGAAGGTAATACTGTCCATCCTTCGGTAGTTCCCAATTCGAAGCTGTGGTTGTATATGGCGTCGGTGAAGTTACCGCTTTCTATGGCTTCTTTCTGAATCTCCGCTCTGTTGTGTGCAAGCACTCCAGCCTTTCGGGCCTCCTCCAAGGTCGCTAATACATTATAGTAGTCTGCGCGAGTAACGACATTGTTGATGTTAACGGTGAATGCCTCATCAAATGCCGCATCACCCTCATCATTAAATTGTGCCTTGTATTCTGCTATGTTCGCATTGAGATAGCTGGTGTAGTTGGCATTTTCCTTCAAGGTAGAGGTTACATCTTCCTCACCATAGTAGAGCAGCGTGAAGTCGTCAATATAGATTTGGCTGGGATAAGAGGTGGTGGTTACTGTACGCGAGACTATTCCGCTACCCGTTTTACTGGTAGTTGCCGTGGTCGCAGGTTTTGTGATGACAATACTAACCTTTTGTGATTCCTCTGACACGTAGAATGTGCAGTGGTGTTCATAAGTGTCGTTGTCTCTGAGGACAGCAGCAGCCAATGCTCCATTATCATATATGGAATTGTCGGACCCATAGGATTTCAAAGCAAATGATTGACCTGCAATGGACACTGAGGCATTCATCGTTCCATTATCAGTGGTGGTTATTGTGGGGCTTCCGTCATCTTTCCACGTTCCCCAATTATTCTTTTGCTTCTGCTCACTTACCACTTTCATATACTTATAGAAACCCTCAAATGAGAAGTAATAAGAACCCTTGGGTAGAGTCATTGAGTAAGTGACTTCAAGTGCACTCTCACCTCCATTGATGATACCGCACCAAGCATATACGTTGGGGTCCCAGTCACGTGTACCGCAATCCCATAGCCATTTGCTATTGGCTGCATAGTTCTCCCAATTTCCAAAGTAGGGATCAGGGAGACTGGTGCTGTTCTTTATGCCAGCAGGAACATTCTTGTTTGATCCTTGCCCCCATCCATCCACCAAATCAAAGGCTCCACCTCTGATGCTGACCGTCACATCAAACGGTGTTTCCTCTGAGGCATTGGGCATCTTGCTGTTCTTGATGTCTGCACCATTGGTGAATATCCAACGCTGCATGGCTTTATCGGCAAGGGTGTTAAGTGTAAGCAGGCCAGCGCTGTTACCCACCGAGGTGAGTACACGATTGCCATCGCCATAGAGGTAGTACTGGTTCTCGTATCCTTCCACCTTTACCAAGGTCCATTTTGATGCAGTCTTGGTTGAGTCCATCCACAGGGTGTTGCTTTCCAAGTAACCACCAATACTTCCGATGGCTACAGTGCCATCTTCATTGTCTTCTACTACGATGGGATGCGCCTGTTGTGTCTCAATACAGTGAGTTCCCCACTCACCGCCATAGCTCATGTAAAGACCTGTACCCACATTCTTAAGATAATAGGTGGTCTGCCCGCTAAGGTCAGGCTCCAAACCTGCAATATGCAGGAGATTGTCTGTCGTTTGAGCCAACATAGTAGCCCCTATCCATGACTGCAGCGTTACAACGACTAATGTAAAAATCCGTTTCATAGTTTTCCCTATTTTACGCTTGTGATATATCCTAAATCTTACTAACCATTATATTCTTCATCTCCACTACATCCCCTCATCAGCCTCATTTCTCGCTCAGACTGAAACTTCTTGACAATCAAGAAATCTAAAATCAGATTTCGTGTGCAAAGTTACAAATAAAAAAAATACCCTACGTGAAATTTGATGAAATTCACATCATTTTTAACAAAAAAGGCTGGATTGCTCTCTGAGCATCCAACCTACATTGTCCAATGAAATCGTACCATGTACACAAGGAACAGTTCCAGCCATTGGGGGCAAAAGAAATCTCCAAACCATAAAGCCAACCTCTAAAATGAAAGAAACGCTACCCGCCACACGCATGCCTACCATACAAGGGACTGATACCATGCCTTGGCACATGCATCACATATATCTCTCCCCATACTTAAGCAACACGTTGTTGCGGAACTTCTTGAAATCATCGTCCTCATCCTTCTTACAGATTACAAGGACATCATCGGTATCGTTAACCAGGTAACCTTCAAGATCCTGCAGGATCACCAGTTTGTTGTGAGGCGCAGATACGAGATTGTTTCGGCTATTATAGAAATCGGCATAGCCGCTCTCGACCACGTTTCCCTCTGAATCTTTCGATGAGAAACGGTACACGTCATCCCAACGCCCCAGATCGGCCCAGCCGAAAGAGCCAACCAGCATGTATACATTGTGGGACTTCTCAATCACCGCATAGTCGACAGAGATGTTGGGAAATGACTCATAACAACTATACAGGTCGGTCCGCCGCTTGTCACGATTGGCCTCTCCCCTAAAAATAGAGTCCAAACGGGTAGTCATATCAGGAAGCATCTTCATCATCGTGTCAATAATGGTATTGACATTCCACACAAACATACCCGTATTCCAGTAAAACTCACCACTCTCCACAAATATCTGTGCAAAACTGGCCTCAGGTTTCTCTGTAAAGGTCTTTATACGGGCAAAGCCTTCATGCAGGTCATCCCCTACCTGAATATAGCCATAACGGGTTTCAGGGTGGGTAGGCCGGATGCCGATCGTCACCAAATGATCACATCCAGACACATAGCTGAGAGCCTTATGCATATCCTCAATAAACTTGGCTTCGTCCAAGATAATCTGGTCGGCCGGTGCCATGACAATATTGGCATGAGGATTCAATGTACGTATATGATAGGCAGCAAATGCTATACTGGGGGCTGTGCCTCGATGAGCGGGCTCACGAAGTATCTGCTCTACTGGCACTTCCGGCAATTGCTCACGCACCATATCCGAGTAGTCAAGATTGGTAGAGATGATAATATTATCAGCAGGCACCACCTTTAAAAAGCGCTCGTAGGTTTGCCTCAAAAACGATTTACCCATTCCAAAGAAGTCGACAAACTGCTTGGGCTGCTTCACCCTGCTCTGCGGCCAGAATCGGCTACCAATGCCGCCAGCCATTATTACGCAATAATTATTGTTTTTCATGACATGGTTCTTTTCTACTCCTATAACGCTTGTGATACAAATAAAATTGCCCTATAGGACTACCATCTTATCTGTTTCACGGACAAATATACATCTTTTCTTTTTATATAAGAAAAAGACTACAAAGAAAAAACAAACTAATATCTACGACGAAGATAAATTCAAAAAGTTTTCATCTACGAGCTTGCCTTTTAGATCATCCCCATTGACAACCGGAAAGCCTAAGGCATCTGCGCCTCACTTTAAAGAGAGGCTCTGCACCTGTATGGTGTCGTCAAAGAAGATTGAAGCGTATTGCCTGAAGATATCCACAGACTCGGTAGTCAGGAAACGGCAAGTGGCATTCTTAGTGCAAAGTGTATCCATCTCGGGATGCCTTTCAAGGTAATTGATCAGACTCTTGCCCACGTATTCTCCCTGCGTGATGACATTGACGTGAGAAGGAGTATATTGCCGTATCTTATCGTACAGAATAGGATAATGGGTACATCCGAGGATAATTGTATCAATCTTGTCATCCTTGGCCAAAAGATTGTCTATATGACGACGAATGAAATAATCAGCACCTTCACTGTGTGCCTCACCATTCTCTACAAGGGGAACCCAGATAGGACAAGCCTCGCCACTCACGGTGATATCAGGGAAGAGTTTCTTTATCTCCAAAGGATAGGATTGCGACTTAATGGTACCCGATGTAGCAAGAATTCCGACATGGCGTGTAACCGTAAGCTCGTCAAGGTACTCTACAGTAGGACGTATAATGCCTAGAACCCGCTTGCGGGGATCAATCTTAGGAAGATCGATTTGCTGAATAGTGCGCAAAGCCTTTGCCGAAGCGGTATTGCAGGCCAAAATTACAAGTTGGCACCCCATATCGAACAGCGCACGAACAGCTTGCGAGGTAAATTCATATACCACCTCGAACGAACGGGTGCCATAGGGAGTGCGGGCATTATCACCTAAATACAGGAAATCGTATTCAGGCAAATGCCGACGTATCTGGGAAAGGATGGTAAGCCCACCATACCCCGAATCAAAAACTCCTATGGGACCTGGTTGCATACGAATATCAGTGCTTTATGCCAAGAGCCTCCTTCAGTGCATTTGTAACATCTACCCCATACTTGGGATTGATATAAAGACAAGTGTTCTTGTCCAGATCGAGAATATAGCTATAGCCCTTATCCTCGCAGAGCTGCTTGATAGCCTCATCAACTTTCTTCCTAAGCGGGGCCATCATCTCTTTCTCAGCATCCTGCATAGCTAGCTTTACCTCTTCCTTGAATTGGATGGACTTCTCCATCAAATCCTGAAGCTCACGATGGCGCTTCTGCAAGATGGTTTGAGGAAATGAGCCTTGATCCTCGATGAATTCAACATATTTCTTATTGAATTCCAAATCGGCACGATCAATTTCTGCCTCATACTTCTGAAGCAGTTCATTCAAATCCTTGGTCACCACACTATATTCAGGCAACGACTCAACGATGTCCTTATAGCTCACATAACCGAACTTTGGCTGTGCTACGACAGTCAATGCAAACAGTGTGAAAAAAATTGTTATGTATCTCTTCATAATAGGCCTCTCTCTATTACATATAAAAATCAAAGGAGAAGGGTGAATACCTTATCGATATCAGCCCCTCTCCAACATTGCCTGTAAAGAATTACTGAATACCTAACTTTGCCTTTACCTGAGCGGTAACATCGGTGCTGAGTGTCTCACTGATGTAAGGGATACCACTGGCTGTATCGAAGATGTAGAGGAAACCACCTGCAACACCAACTTCCTTGATAGCCTTGGTAATCTTATCAGTAAGGGAAGCCATCTTATCTTGTGAGGCTTTCTGCAACTCTTGCTGTGATTGCTGATAGTACTGTTGCATACGACCATAAAGCTCCTGCAACTCTGTTTCACGACGCTGACGGATATTCTCGGGCAGAGTGGCTTTCTGGACTTCATACTCTTCACTCTTCTTAGAGAGCTCTGTCTCCATCATCTTTAGCTCATCTGAGTATTGTTTCTCCAGATTCTGCAATTCTGTCTGTGCAGCCTTGTATTCAGGCATAGCTTGGATAATGTCTCCTGAATTAAGATGGCCAAACTTCTGTGCAAAAAGAGTCAATGGTGCCAGCAAGAAAAGCATGGCGATAAATTTCTTATTCATAAAATCTATAATTTGGTTGGTTAATACTCACGTTTCAACGTGCAAAGTTAATGTAAAAAAATGATTTAGCGAAAACAATGCATATATTACTTTAGTTTGCATACCCTAGCTTGACCAGCACATCATTGCTTATGTCAATCTTCGGAGAGGCATAAATGATACTGGAAGCCGAAGCACGATCAATCACCACGGTATACCCCTTGGCCTCACAGATCTCCTTTACTGCCGTATAGATCTCATCCTGAATAGGTGCCATAAGGCTCTCTCGCTTCTTGTAGAGTTCACCTTCAGGACCAAAATATTTTCGTTTCAACTCTTGCGCTTCCTTCTCCTTAGCCACAATCTCTTCCTCTTTAGCGGTTTTCTGTTCTTCGGAAAGGAACACTGCCTCACTTTGGTAGTTCTTGTAAAGAGTCTGTGCCTCCAAGGCCATAGCCTCCACTTCGCCCTGCCAGCGTTTGGAAATCTGGTTGAGCTGTTCGTTGGCACGCTCATAGGCGGGGATATTTTTAAGGATATACTCCATATCAATCAAAGCAAACTTCTGTGCGTTGGCAGTAAAGCCGACGAGACAGAAAAGGGCAGTAATCAAAAGGTTCTTCTTCATAACTTAAGGAAATAATTATCAATTTTCAATTCTCCATTTTCAATTCATTAGAACTCTTGTCCTAAGATAAAGTGGAACTGGCTCCCTCCGTATGAGGTAGAGTTGAATACCTTATCAAAGCCATAAGCCCAATCGATACCCATGAGGCCAATCATCGGGAGGAAGATACGTACACCCACACCTGCCGAGCGCTTCATATCGAAGGGGTTGAACTTCTTCACATCAGTCCATGCGTTACCTCCCTCAAGGAATGCGAGTGCATAGATCTGGGTAGAGTTCTCAAACATCAGCGGATAACGCAACTCCATCGTAAAGCGTGAATAGGCATATCCCTCACTTCCGTAAGGAGTAAGTGAACCGTTGTCATAACCGCGAAGAGCTATCATATCAGTATAATAATTGTACGAGTAACCACTCATACCGTCACCACCTACGTAGAAGGTCTCAAAAGGTGATTTCTTGTACTTATTATAATGACCTAACAAACCAAACTCTGCACGCGCCATCAGTACCAAACACTTCTGACCGCCAGTAAGTGCTGTATAATACTTGCCTTTCAGTTTCCACTTATGATACTCTATCCAATTGTAACGTTTCTGAAGGCTCTCACGATACTTGGCATCGGTGGGGGCAACCTCACTCAGCGTCTTATAATCTATCCCATCGAAAAGAGAGAACGGGGGGGTTATTGACACATTAAAACTGATGTCTGATCCGTTGCGTGGGAAAATAGGATTATCAATCGAGCTACGTCCTATATTCAAAGACAAGTTTACGTTATTACAGTTACCATTGGAAATGATAAAATACTCCCAATTATTCAGATCATAACGTTGGTATGTGAGTTCACCATAAAGAGTAAAATAATCATCGGGCCAATGTAAACGCTTACCCCAACCAATGGAAAGACCATACATACGAAGATACTTATCAGGATCGTAATATGACTCATAGTTGTTGTAATAATTGTTGTAGTTACCATAACCATACATATAATTATAGTAATTATTATAGTAGGCCGAATTGTAATAATTATTGTTTATACCAGTCTGTAAAGCAAAAAAGGCGTTTACAGAGAATGAGTTGGGACGCTTACCACCAAACCAAGGATCCATGAACGATATATTATATGATTGGTAGTAACTACCATTGGTCTGTCCACTGATTGAAAGTGTCTGTCCGTCACCTTGTGGAATGAATGCACGGTAGTTGTCAGACTTGTGGAATAGGTTGTACATGGAGAAGTTGGTAAACTTCAGAGCAATCTTACCAATCACACCTGTCTGCCCATAACCGAGCGACAGCTCTATCTGGTCATTATTCTTTGATTCTAGCATCCAATTGATGTCAACAGTTCCGTTATTGGGGTCAGGCTGTATGTCTGGATTGATTGTTTCGGGATTAAAGTGCCCCATCTGTTGTAGCTCACGCGCAGAACGCATCAATGCATCTTTACTGAATAAGGATCCAGGAAGCGTACGCAACTCACGACGTACTACATTTTCGTACAGGCGATCATTACCCGCAATACGCACCCTATTGATGGTTGCTTGCGGACCTTCCATAACACGCATCTCCAAGTCAACTGAATCAGCAGTAACATTTACCTCTACAGGTGATACATTGAAAAACACATATCCATTATTGTAGTAAAAATTACCAATGGCATCATCGTCCATATTCAAACGCTCATCGAGAAGCTTCTGATTATACACATCCCCTTTTTTCATACGCAATATATCGGATAGGTCCTGAGAGGCATATACAGTATTGCCTACCCACTTGATATCACGAATATGATACTGATTCCCCTCTTCTACATGAAGATATACATCGACCGTCTTATCATCGAACGGAACTACCGAGTCTGTTACAATATGAGCATCACGATAACCATGCTCGTTGTACTTATTGATCAGAAGTCGCTTGTCCTCCTCATACAAATCAGCGATAAACTTCTTTGGACGGAAGAAATGGCGCCAGTTCCCTTTTTCGTTGGTCTTTTTCATGGCCCACTTCAATTGCTTCTCTGTCAAAGCTCCATTGCCGGTGATGTATATCTTGTGTACCTTTACCTTCTCTTTCTTATCAATATTGATATCAAGAATAATATGGTTTTGGTGAGCAACATCATCGCGCTGCAGGATATTTACATCTGCATTTTTGAATCCCTTCTCATCAAAATAACGCCGAATGACTATCTTAGCACGATCAATCATGTTGGGAGTAATTTGATTACCTTGCCGAAAACCTAGTTTAGCCTCCAAATCTTCGCGTTCGGATTTCTTTACGCCATTATAGTTAATCTGCGATACACGCGGACGTTGTGTCAGATGAATGTTCAGGTATACTTTGTGCCCCTCAATCTTCTCAGCAGTTATCCGGACATTGGAAAACAGCCCGTGCTTCCAGTATCGCTTAGTAGCTGTTGTAATCTCTTCGCCCGGAATAGTCACGACTTGCCCTACCGACAGACCGGACAAACCAATCAGCACATAATCCTCGTAATTATCTATACCACTTACAGTGATGTTGGCAATCTCGTATTTCTTTGGCGCAGAATACAATATCACCGGCTTATCCTCCTGCAAACCTTCGCCAGGATTGTCCTGCGCAACAGCATTACTCGGAAAGAGCAATACAAGCCCAAACAACATCATTAAATAGTATGTCAGTTTCATTTTTTTCATCCCATTCATTTATTATCATTCTCTTCAGCAACCTGCTCGCTCGTTTTTCCAAATCGCCTTTCACGCTGCTGGAAAGTATATATAGCTTTACATAAAGCCTCTTCATCAAAATCGGGCCAATAAGTATCACAGAAATAAAGTTCTGTATAGGCACACTGCCACAACAAATAATTACTCATGCGAGTTTCGCCTCCAGTACGTATGAGCAAATCTGGGTCAGGCATGAATGAGGTACACAAATGCTCATCAATAGTCTGATCCGTAATAGCATTTACATCCAGTTCCCCTTGTTGTACCTTCAATGCTATACATTTAGCAGCCCGAGTAATCTCCCACTTTGACGAATAGCTCAGCGCTACAGTAAGCGTTCCACGCTTATTATTGGCTGAAAGATCGATACATTTATTCATTCGCTCGCGAACCTTCTCGGGCAAACGGTCTGTATCTCCAATCACACAAAAACGTATGTCGTTGTCCATGAAAATACCAAGGTCTAACTTTTCAAACAAAAGAGCCATCAACCCATTAACCTCCTCATCCGGGCGGGTCCAATTCTCTGTAGAGAATGCATACACCGTAACATACTTTACACCCAGTTTGGAAGCATTCATCATTGTATCATGCAGAGCCGATGCACCAGCAATATGGCCTTCGCCACGTCGTTTTCCCTTGTTCTTTGCCCAACGCCCATTACCATCCATAATAATGGCTATGTGTTGAGGTATACGACTATAATCCAGTTGCTCTTTGTATGTCATACTCACATCATTTTAGTTGTTACATTTCCTATATTTGGGGAACAAGTCATAACTGATATAGGCAAACAACCAAGAATAGCTATCCTTGTTCTTCAATCCCCTTCCCTTTATCTCATACGGATTATTCAATTGTAATCCGTTGCTTGTTGACACATCCAATTTGTCCGATGTAGTAAAACGCATCGTCCATTCTGCTCCTATGTTCAACCTTTCGGCAAGCTTATATTTCACCCCTATTCCTATGGGAAGGCTCAAAGCAATCACGTGTTCCGCAGGTTTGGGTACAAAAGCTAATCCTGCTCCCAAAAGGATATACGGAGTCATCCGATGGCTATCCTTGTAACCTGCACCAGTACCATAAGCAAAGAAGTTATACTCAAACTGTCCGCCCAACTCATAGACATTCCGATTGAAATGACAAATACCATTATCTGGAAACACATTGTCATTTCCCTCTGTGGAACCTTTTATCTTTCCTATAGCCAAGTTGCCTTTGACCACCATACGGGGATTTATGTTATAACGTGCCATGACACCACCGAGTATAGATGTTTCCTTAAATAGGGCCGTATAGTTAGCATCACCCATATAAAAGCTACCACCAGCCAATACTCCCAACTCCATGTTATACTCCAGCTCCTGAGCAGAAGAACCCAACGAAGGCATAAGCAATAATGATATCATTATTGCTCGCACTCCCCCTCTATGTCGTCTGCATTTAGTTATCACGTCCGTTTACTATTCTCCACGCCAAAAACCTTGCCACACTTGTCCACTATGGCTCCAAATAATCCATATATAGTCACCCACCACAACCGTAGAGAAGGTGTCATCAAGACCCCTAAAATGATGGGGAAGACTCAAACCAGACTCACGTATGCGCCACGTAATACCATTGTCACGCGACTCGAAGAAAGCCGAAAAGGCCTCGATCGGTACTTGCCTTTCATTCAGGCTTTTTCCTCCAAAAGCATATAGATTCCCGGCATAACGTATTACGGTCAAATTCTCCAACAATGGGCAGCCATAAGCATTATTGACGGCAGGAGTCATCAGTTGCCAATTATCTTCAGTAGAAAGCTTGGTCCACACCTGGGCACAAGTGTCAGACGATTCGTGAGGCACTCCAACAAACAATGTACGATATATGTTAGGATTGGTTTTAAGTGCATAGCTGAGAGATGAAATACGGCCCTCAAGTATATTATCTACGATTTGTCCATTGGAGGTCCAATTCACCATATCTACAGATGACACAAAAGTATTGTTTTCATTGACACCCCAAACCATTGAAGAATCGCCTTGAGCAACTGCACATAACGATTTCAGAGTCAAAGATGTGGATACTTCAGTCCACACTACTCCATCGACAGAAGAGTAAAGATTTCCCTCAGCCAAAAGATAGAAGATGCCATCAAAAGACATTACAGAGTGACAATCAACCTCGCCATCCACTCCAGACAACGCCACAGGCTCTGTCCAATGAGCCCCATCATCAATAGCTGTGTAAGTCACATACACTTCATCGTTTTCAGTTATTCCATACACATATATCCATTCTCCATCGGTCACGGCCTTTTGGTCCATAAACAACCCTGCCGGGAAATCCGCCCCTTTCACTTCATTCCAGTAGGTAACGGATGGATTCTGGTGATGCACATTGACAACTACCCTATAATCTCTACTATACCGTTCATCTTGCGAAACAATAGTAAACACCACGGGTTGGCTAAAATCTATCGAATCCTCGGGACTGAAAGTCACACGCTCTCCCTCTTTTTCGTAATAAATGTACCCATCAGCAGTAACATTTGCCGTAATCTTCACCTTTGTGCCATAGGGAATCGAATCTTTATTCGTTACCAATCCCTTCGTATGATCAATGGTAAAAGCATATCTACTTCCAACAGTGGTGTACGTGTATGTAGTATCGCGCCCATTGACTTTCTTCGTACGGGTGGTTTTCATATCATCTAACGAGAATGTAAGTAGCGCTACGGTCGATGTCTTTACCACCTCCTCCTCTTCTCCCAAGCAAGAGGTTAATAGCACTGCACTTATGAGCAACAACGTTAGACTTTCTACTGCCTTTTTCATTCGTTTCAATTCTCTAAAAAACATTCAACTGACAAAAGTACGAACATTTTTCCGCTTATTCTCTAAAAATTAAGTTGTTTTATATTAAAAGATGAGTAAAAAGGCTATTTTATAGGTAAAAATCGACAAATCTGGTTACCAAAGCTCATCACCGAACCACCTTTACGATGATTCCTCAGGATTGGAGCCTTTACCCCTGAGTATAGTTGTAAAGGAGCTGTCTCCACAAATGCTTCATCCCATAACTCGGCATCTATAAAATGCTGTAACGTAGTAGCACCTCCCTCCACCAATAATCGTTGTACCTTATGCTCACACAACCAATGACATAGCTGCAAAGATATATCATGGTCAAATCCTAATCTTACTTGCTCAATCATCTCAGTATCACCAAAATCCCGAAAAACATCGGTGAAAAGGGTGGTTTTTGTGGTTTTATCAAACAAACAAAGAGAGTCCTTCAGGATTCCTTTACGATCTATTACAAGACGTAATGGATTCTTCCCTGGCCACACACGTGTAGTTAGTGAAGGATTGTCCAACTCGGCCGTCACACGCCCCACAAGAATAGCATCGCTCAACGCACGCAAACGGTGCACACGCCATGCTGTCTCATTTGTAGAAAAGCATACGGCCTTATTATTATCGGCCAAACTACGCCGAGCATCTATATATCCATCGGCCGACTGTGCCCATTTCAAGGTAATATAGGGCCGCCTCTCCGTGTGGTAAGTAAAAAAAACACCATTAAGCTCCTGACATTCTCGTTCCAACACACCTACACACACTTCAACGCCTGCATCCCGAAGTTTCTGTATTCCACGCCCATCCACTTGATCAAAGCTATCACGACATCCGATGACAACACGTGGGATTCCCTTTTCAATGATGAGGTCGGCACACGGAGGTGTTTTCCCATGGTGAGCACAAGGCTCCAAACTCACATAAATGGTAGATTTGCACAACAAGGACTCGTCTTTTACTGACCGTATGGCATTTACCTCAGCATGTGGCCCTCCACATTGGCGATGATATCCTTCACCTATAATATTGTTATCATACACAATTACTGCCCCCACCATAGGATTGGGCGCAGTTTCATATCTGCCACATTGCGCCAATTGCAGGCATCGTGCCATATACCGCTCGTCAGTAGTCATTGTTTAGATTTTGTTTGGTGCAAACTTACATAAAAAAAAGGACTTTTCATGCCTATTGGAAAAAAGAATATACCTCCACATAAGAAGTGATATATGCCCCCTCCCCGTTTTTATGGTTTTCGTTCCACACTAAGAACGTTTTCAAGCCATAAACGATTGCTAATCCAAAGACTTTGCCTATATTTGCAACATAACATTAATAAAAACAATAAACATATATAAAAGATGAAAAAATACGCATTACTATTAACAGCCCTCGTGATGTCGGTATCGACTTCACTCAGAGCACAAGAGAGTTTTCATGGATATTCACTTACGAGTGAAGGTGCTTGGTGCTGGTTCGCAGATCCACGGGCTATTCACTACAGCAACGATGCAGGCACAATAAACGCCTCGTATATAGGATATATCGATGTACATGGCAACGTAAAAGCCATGCAGATGGACTACATCACAGGCCGGCGCTCGGAGGTTCTTGTGCGCAGTTATTTCCAACCAGATGATCATAATAATCCCACATTCCTTGTGTTGCCTGATGAACGTGTACTCATCATCTATTCGCGCCATACCGATGAACCTGCATTCTATTACCGAGTATCAAAATATCCAGGCGACATCTCTATTTTGGGAGAGGAGAAATGTATCAAGACCAACCATAACACAACCTATCCATCCCCCTTCATCCTGAGCGATGACCCTGAACACTTCTATCTCTGTTGGCGTGGTTTGGGATGGCATCCTACTATAGCACGCCTTACATTGCCCGATAAGGACGACAACGTGAAAATCAAATGGGGACCCTACCAAATGGTACAATCTACAGGTGCACGACCCTACGCCAAATACTACAGTAATGGGAAGGACAAGCTATACTTGACATATACTACAGGACATCCTGACAACGAACAACCCAACTGGTTATACTTCAACACCGTGAACATCAATGCTACAACTAATGCTGACGGGACAGTAAGTGTAACTCCTACATTAGAAGACATCAAAGGAAACCGCCTTTCAGAAATTGCAGCAGGGAAGTTTAATGTAAACAAAACATCGACTTATAAGAGCAACTACCCCTACACCATTGTAGATGCACCATCAAACTATCGTGATTGGGTATGGCAGATTGCTTGCGATGATGAGAACCGACCAGTTATTGCCATGGTGCGTATCAATGGTGGTAAGGATCAGCACCAATACTACTATGCCAAATGGACAGGATCTTCATGGAGACTTACCGACCTGGCCAATGGAGGAGGACGTTTCCATCCCTCTAATACAGAATACTGCTACTCTGGAGGTATGGCTATAGACCCAGAGAACCCCAACGTTATATACCTTTCTATCCCTACCGCAGGTGTCAGTGGGAAATCGGTACATGAGATCTGGAAATATACCCTCAATAATAACGGAACTATCACTGAAAAAGAACAGATTACACGCAATTCCGAAAAAAACAATGTACGTCCCTTCGTCTTGCCCAATTCGAAAAATTCTCCTATGCGGCTACTATGGATGAATGGAGATTATTATTATTGGTTAGTGAGACAAGGATATCCTCAAGGATACCCTACCGCCATACATGCAGATTATGAATGGCCTGTTAAAGGAATTGATCTTACAGCTAGCATCATCGAGGAAAAAGATTACGGACAACGCACAATGGGCACTGCTGATACAGAGCAAATCACTATAGAAAACCTATCTGCCTTCACACTAAATATAAGTCTACAAATCAATGCTGAGAACTATCAAGGAAATCTATTCTCTATTGCAGGTGTAGAATATGGTTTGGATAAGGCTGCAGTTAAGCCTTATGTAAAAATTGGTGACAAAACCTATTGGAGCAGTAACAGACTATACACCTCAGACAATTGGGCACAGAACTCTACAGGTACGAGTTCTGATAATTGGCCTACTCCATTGAAAGCTTTCAATATTACACTTACCTACGACGGGAACCTACTCACTATATATCGTAATGGACTTATAGACCAAAGCATAGAAGTTACAGGTTTAACAGCCAACAACATCAATATAGGAGGTTATGACGGAAAACTTCACCATGCCACCGTATGTAACCGCTCGCTCACACAGGACGAAGTTAAGATGCTTATCTATCGGCAAGCGTTAAAACAACTCTCGGTACCAACAATAGCTTATACTGACATCGTTCTCCCCACTAAAGCCGGTGGGGAGGCTGTTATATGGACATCAAATCATCCCGAAACGATTGCTCCTGACGGGACCTTTACTGCTCCCGAAACAGAAACGACCATTACACTTACTGCCGCTATACAAGGCACGTCACGCACCTTCACCATCAAAGCTCAACCCCGAGATATATCAAACAACTTGATTACAGCATACCACTTTGAGGCTGAGGATCTATATAGCGCTAATGGGAACAGATATATAACAGACAGAAGCGGACATGAGCATCATTTACTGCTCATGGGTAATGCTACTGCTGACGGAACACTTGACCTCACCCGTAACAACAGCACTACATTCACGACGAATGGTTATGCTATAGTGCCTGCACAAGTGATGGATAGCCTACGTAGTTATACTATATTATTGGAAGCAACACCCAAATCACTCAACAAGGCGCCACGTTTGTATGATTTTGGCTACAATTCAGGCAATAGCTTATTCCTGCGTGCAAATAGCCTTTCTGCAGGCATAAAGTATAACAATGGAAGTACTACAATGATCAATAGCAGTGCTGCACTCACCATAGAAAACAGCTATAAACTTGCCGTCACATACAATGCCCGCACAGGTATCACTTCAATCTATATTGACGGACAATTGGTAGCCAACGGCACAGAAAACATTAACGAACCATACATGATAGCAGCTAATGCCCCCTGTACACGCAATTACATAGGACGTACTCAGTGGTGGGACACTAACTATGGTAACGACAATGGAGATTACGTAGGCAGCATTGACAATTTCAAGATGTACAATACAGCGCTAACCCCAAAAGAGATAGCCATACAACAAGGTATACGCATTGAAGACGAAACTCTCAATGTGAACTGCACATCCGTCATCGTCAATCCAGACTTTGAAGGTACATATAGCACACTTGCCGCATCAGGAGTCACCTCTGACCGCGCCATCTATGTGCCTCAAGGATGGACGAACAATTATACCGAAAGGAATGAAAACGATATGACCATACTCAATAGCAGCTGTCTATATGCCAGTTTGTTTAATATACCGACCAACCATCAAGGCGGCAAAAACGCTTACCTCGTACGCCAAAAATGGGGGACGTCAACCATCACGCTGCAACAACAATGCGATACCCTACCAGCAGGATACTACACTCTTACAGCCGACATATGGCAAAGTGGACTTGGGGGCAATGCATCGCTATGGACACAAGTGGGTAACAATACTAAAAACTCGGGGACAGCACCAGCCAATAGCGAGGAGTGGCAAAATGGCAAGGTAGCATTCAGTTGCAACGGAATAGACAAGGTAATCTTCGGAGTATCAGCCATACATACTTCCAATGGCAGCGAAAAATATCTCGGATTCGATAATATATGCCTATACAATACCACAGCAAATCGCACTGAAGCAGACATCTACACCCTCCTTACAACTATGGTTACAGCTGCAGACAAAGTGCTCACAGGTGAACTCAATAGCCAAGTACGCAACTTATTGGAGAAATCCAAGACACAAGCCGAAAATACCACACCAGAGACCTCCCACGAAACACTCCTCGCTGCATATTACGCACTGAGCGATGCACTTGCCCTGCGCCATACCCCCATTATCCCTGATGGGATAAATACTATTACGACTAATGAAACGGCAAAGAAGACATACGACCTGCAAGGAAGACAAACCAACCCCTCTCAGACACTTCCCCTTGGCATATACATCCTCAACAATAAAAAAGTGTTGAAACTAAAATAGGGCAGCATTACCA
This sequence comes from Bacteroidales bacterium, assembly GCA_015060865.1. Classification (GTDB taxonomy): domain Bacteria; phylum Bacteroidota; class Bacteroidia; order Bacteroidales; family Bacteroidaceae; genus UBA1189. Next base: position 71,462 of record SUXS01000013.1, read on the forward strand.
TACCAGAACTCGAAAAATCATAAAAAATACCAACAAAAGCACACAGACAAAAAGATTATGTGTACTTTTGTAACCAATGAGACAATACACCATACTCATACTACTCATCCTACATGCGCTTGCCTCCACAACGATTGAAGCGCAGAACTACCAACGCAAATACGTAGAGCTGCCTGTAGACATCTACCAAGGTGATACCATCCCCGTGATACACATGCAGGAGGTATATATATTCCAACCACCCAAATTTAAGAACCGACGCGCAGAACGATTCTATTGGCGCACGGTACGAGATGTAAAACGAACACTCCCTCTTGCCAAAGAAATACATGGTATAGTAACTGACACCTACGAGTACCTGCAAACTATAGCTAATGAGAAACAACGCAAACAATACCTTGATCAAAAAGAAAAGGAATTGATGCAACAATATACTCCCATTATGAAGAAACTTACCTTCAGACAAGGAAAAATGCTTATAAAACTCATTGACCGCGAATGCGATCAAACTGGATACGAACTCATTAAAGTTTTCATGGGGCGATTTAAGGCTGGATTCTATCAGACGTTTGCCGCCCTTTTCGGTGCTAGCCTTAAAAAGGAATATGATCCAGAGTTGGAAGATGCCGAAGTAGAAAAGATAATCTACTATGTAGAAAACGGATACCTATAGACAATCAGAATATTGTATAAACAGAAAGGACGACCATGCCTACCATTATATATCCATCACCTATTTTCGGACCCATAAAAAGTCGTAGACTAGGGGTCTCACTCGGTATCAATCTGCTACCAAGTGACGGAAAAGTATGTACCTTCGACTGCATCTACTGTGAATGCGGATACAACAGCGACAGACGACCAAACAGCAAACTTCCGACACGCGAACAAGTACATACCGCACTTGAGAACAGACTGAAACAAATGCAGAATAATGGCGAGAAACCCGACGTGCTGACTTTTGCCGGTAATGGTGAACCTACCATACATCCACATTTCCCCGAAATCATCTCAGACACCATACAATTACGAGACCGTTATTTCCCTAATGCCAAGGTGAGTGTGTTAACCAATGGTACACGCATCCTAGACGACAGAGTATTTGATGCACTATGTATGGTAGACAATAATATTGTAAAACTCGATACCGTAGACAATGCATATATACAGCTCGTCGACAGGCCCAACACAAGCTATAACCTCTCTTCATTGATTGAGCGCATGAAGGCTTTTAATGGCCATATCATCATACAAACAATGTTTATGCTAGGTACGGATGATGAAGGAAGAAGCACCGACAACACCCAGTCATGCCATATAGAACCTTGGATAACAGCTGTAAAGTACATAGCACCGCGAGAGGTCATGATCTATACCATAGACCGCGAACCACCGTCATCCCACCTCAGAAAAGCTCCACGTGAAGTATTGGACAATATAGTAGAACAACTGAGAATGCAAAACATCAAAGCTACAGCCTCATATTGAACGTCCTATAAAAAAGCGTGCATGGGATCCCATGCACGCTTTTTATATAAGACCCGAATATTGCTATCTATTACACGCAGCCTCAATTTCCTCGGCACTGCTTGGTTTGTGTTCGCCTAAACGACGTGCTCCATCTGCAGTAATAAGATAGTCCTCTTCGTTGCGAATACCTCCAAAATCTTTCCAACCTTCGAGCTTATCATAACAGATAAAATCGGTATACATCTTTTCAGCATGCCACTTATCAATCAGTTCTGGTATAAAATAGATGCCTGGCTCTACCGTGAACACAAAGCCTGGTTCTAGCTTACGGGCAAGACGAAGCGACTTGAAGCCAAACTGAGTGCTCTTAGGTTGGCCATCATACCCGACATACACTTCCCCTAAATTCTCCATATCATGTACGTCAAGACCCATCATATGACCTAGGCCACAAGGCATGAAAAGTGCATAGGCTCCTATACGGGCTGCTTCAGCCGGATCACCCTTAAGCAATCCCAGTTCCTTCATTCCCTTACAGATTTCTGTCACCGCAATCATATGCACATCACGGAATGGCACACCTGGCTTCAAAGCATTCACTGCAGCCATATAAGCACGATGATTGATATCAAATACTATTCTTTGGCGCTCAGAGAATCGGCCACTCACTGGCATGGTGGAGGTAAGGTCACCGGCATAATGCATGGTATTCTCAGCACCAGCATCAAGCAGGAAAAGCTGACCTTCCTGCAGAACATTGCTATGGCAATGGTTGTGAAGTGTCTGACCATTGATAGTTGCAATGACAGGAAATGAAAGATCTCCGCCATAACGCATGGCCACTTCAGTGACAGCAGCTGCTATTTCACTTTCTTTAATACCGGGACGAGCCATACGCATCGCTGTCACGTGCATCTCAACGCTGATATTCACAGCCTCCTCTATCTGGACAATCTCTTCGGCATCCTTATAGCTACGTTGATCTACCACAGCCCGAATAAAGGGAACAGATGATTTGGCAGCCTGCTCTGCCGGATGTATACCTAAGAGATCCTGCAACCATAGCTTATGGTCGCCACGATAAGGAGGTAAGTAATGAACAGACTGGCCTTTAGCCATAGCACGTGCAAGGTATTTCTTCAATTCACTCATTGGGAGCGTCTCACGGATACCTACGCGCTCGCTCTTCTCACTGATTGTTGGTTGGGTACCCATCCATACAATATCGTCAATGGTGAGTTCATTACCGAAAATAATCTCACGTCCCTCATCAATATCAATTATTGCAGCAAGCCCTGCATAATCGGAGCCAAAGAAATAGAGGAAAGTAGAATCTTGACGGAAATGATAAGTATTGTCGGCATAGTTCATGCCACATTCATCGTTGCCAAGGAACAGCAACAAACCGTTTTTCAGCGTTTCTTTCAATTGCTGACGACGGCGGATGTAGGTTTCTTTTACAAACATAATGACAGACTTTATTGAACAATTATTCTAATGTTTTTATCCCTTTACGAGGAAAGACGTCAAGCTTTCTTCCCTGTAATATGGTTATATATAGCAACGTATTTCATGGCAACACTGTTCTCGCCATAGGTATTGGACGCTTTACGTGCGGCTTCTCTACTCATCATATCATAATCCCCCTCAGTCAACATCCAATGGATACCAGCAGCAAAATCACCAATATTCTTATATTCTGCCACATATCCATTATGCAGATGGTCCACCATCTCAGGTATACCTCCCACATTAAAACCGATACAGGGCACCCCACAGGCCATAGCCTCTACAATAGTATTAGGCAGGTTATCCTGCAAAGAAGGAATAGTATAGAGATCTACCGCATTATATACGTCTACCATACGTCTTTCATCGGACACATAGTTCTGAGGGTATACATACACAGGAAAGTCTTGATAGAGAGTACTATTGAGATCCTTTCCCATGAGAACCACACCTAATCCCTGACGCCATTCCGGATGCTCCTTTACAAGCATTTTGAGTGCCTCCTTGAAATAATGGAATCCTTTGCGCTCATCAGTAAGTTTATGCGAACTAAACAATAGTAGCCGCTTATCAAAAGGAAGACCAACTGCCTCACGGGAAAGTTTCTTTGAACGAGGTTTAAACAGATTGATATTGATGGCATTAGGGATACAAGAGATCTTTCTCCCGTGAAGCAGTGAACTGTTGCTCGCCATATTCCCCAACCATCGGCTGCAAGCGACAAACTGGATATTGGCTCCATCAAGCAGACTCTTCTTTCGTTCAAAAACACGATAGGATGCGTCATGATACTTACGGCTATTCAATTGTGGACAATCATGACAATGATGCGTATAATAGTCGCAGTCGTGTGCATAATGGCATACACTGGTAAAAGGCCACATGTCATGCATAGTCCAAACAATAGGCTTACCCGATGCAATGATCTTCTCTACTGAACCAAGTGAAAGCATTCCCTCATTGATCCAATGCAAATGAATTACATCAGCCTGCCGGAACTCAGGAAGTTCAGTGATATCAAATCCAGAGTGTCCTAAATCAATAGCATAGATACGATTCCTGCGGAAATGTGTATGGAACATCACAGAAAGCCTTTCCCAAACCACACTGAGACGGTTAAACACACTACTCTCTGCTAGCACTGTTGTGACCTGTGAAGAGCTTTTTCTACGAACCAACATCTTGGCCTTGATACCATGACTCTTCAAAGCTTCAGTAAGACGATAAGCTGCAATAGCAGGCCCACCCTGACGTTCTGTCGTATTTATGATAAGTACACGCACAAGCAACTACTATTCTTTTAAATCAGAGGGAGTCATCTGCTCGGCTACATCAAGCAAGGATGCAGTCATATTACTCCAGGCATATTTCGACTTTTCCGCCAAAATGCCTGAGTTGAAATCCTTCTCACTACCTTCAGCAACAAACTCTACCAAAGCATTGGCTATATCCTCAGCATTAGGCTCTACTACATAGCCCACCTTGCCATGAGGAACAATCTCTGCCAGACCGCCTACATTCGTCACCAACATGGGGCGTTCGAAATGATAAGCAATCTGCGTAATACCACTCTGCGTGGCCGACTTGTATGGCTGAGCAACCAGATCGGCTATAGCAAAAAAATAACGAACCTGATCAGCCGGGATAAATTCTTTATACCATATAATATGCTCCGAAAGCTCCAACTCCTTTTCTAAATGCTCATAATACTCGGCATTACTGTAAAATTCACCAGCTACAATAAGTTTCAAATTCTTCCCACGCAAACGACTATCAGCAAAAGCCCGCAACAAAAGATCCAACCCTTTATAATCACGGATAAGCCCAAAGAAAAGAAAATATCGAGTATCTGCATCAAGAGCAAGGTGAGCAATAGCATCTTCCCTTGATACCTTAGGACCAAAATTATCATATAGAGGATGAGGGGTAAGAGCAAAAGGTTTGGTATCATCAAAACTCTTGGCATCGGCCAATACTGACTCGGACATCGCCACATATCCGCCTACAGACTTAATCATATACCGAGCAAACATCTTATCCCCCATACGTCGCTCGTGAGGCACTACATTATCCAATAAAGATACTACCCTAATACGCTTATCGCCACCTATAACACGAGCTATAGTACCCAAACAGGGAGCCAAGAAAGGTAGCCAGAAACGTATCATTACCATATAAGGTTTCAGACGGCGAATTTCGCGTCCTACTCTTATCCAATTAAACGGATTGATAGAGTTAACCTTCCGAACTATGGTCAGATCATCAGGAGCAGCACTTGTGGAATATTGGGTCTTTCCCGGAAACAGGAAACCTGGATATTGCAAAGTAAACGTATAGATAATCACCTCATACCCTTCATGCTGGAACTCACGAGCCAAACGCTCATTAAAGTCTGCAATTCCACCTCGATAAGGATACGCAGGACCAACAAAGATAATTCGTTTCTTATCCATACAACTCATCTTTATAATGTATCACAAAATTAGATAAAAACGATGAATATTCAAACGAAAACAATAAAAAAAGAACCTTGGCAAGTATACACCTCTGCCAAAGTTCTCAGTACTCGAAGCGGGACTTGAACCCGCACAGCCATCACTGGCCAAAGGATTTTAAGTCCTTCGTGTCTACCGATTCCACCATTCGAGCAGCATCAAATGCGGTGCAAAGATATAAAATAAATGATAATTGACCAACTAATTCTTCATTTTTTGGGACAATCAGTTATGCACCGTCAAGAAAGTCCCATTAAGCGATGTCTGGTAACGATAGAGCGGATGTCCCCCATTCTCAGCCACACCATCATTATTGAGTTTGTAAATAGTACCACAACGATGACATTTCGCCTCACCCAACAAGTCTACAGTCAATCGTACTGAACCCCTATCGCACTGAGGACATCCCAAATCATACGCATACACAACTCCATCACCAAAATATGGTTTACCTATAATAAGCCCAGCCAAGCCATATTGAAATACGCGCGACTCCACTTCCGTATAAGGATACTCACGTTCCGTTCCATCAGGCAATATCACCTTATAACCATCCTTTGTAGATTTGGGACGTACTGAAAGGAAGTAGCCCAATGTATTTATACTATTAAATGGGACATCGGAAAGGTTGCACGAAAATGATACCGTATATTTCGTACTAAAGATGCTATACGAATCAGTACAAGCCATCTGCAATGAAATAAGAACTAATATAAGAAAACAACGTCGCAACATAAACTTTATTTTAGGCAAGGTAGGCAAGAAAAGCACACATAAGAACTAACAATTCACAAAGAAGGAATACGAGTCATCAAATGGCATATACCTAACCCGCTATCATCTATAACGAAAGAATGAAGGAAATCGTATGTAGGTAGTGTTCCGTTTTGTGTGTTACGCTTTTGTAGACTCTAAGATAATAATAAAAGCGGGACGCACTGTAAGCACGTCCCGCCTGGGGATGACTATAGTCTATTGACTACAGTCGGGGGAGGGGATATTTTACTTAACAAGCGTCTTCACTCCATTAATGATGTAGATACCACCCTTAGTTATCTCTGTTACGCGACGGCCTGACAGGTCATAGATAACAGTATCAGCGTCAACTGCGATATTGTCGATACCATTGCCGTCAGCAACAATCTGTACAGTCAGCACGATGTTCTCGGCAGGAGCCTTCCACTGCATCATCTCCATGAACGAAGCCTTGGGCAAGGTGATGGTGTAGATACCAGCAGGAGCTGCAACACCTTCCCAGTTCTGAGCCATAAAGATATATGAGTTGCTACCATCGAAATCGAGGCCATTCAAATATTGGAAATAGTTAGATGCATCATTACCCTCAGCATCTACAATAGTAGGCATACCTTGGAAGTAGAACTGACCGTCGAAGTTCACCTTAATCATATCAGCCGGTGTAGCAACGATAGCAGAGAGGTCAGCCATCACATCTTCACCTACGGTCACGTTAGTAACTGTGAGTGGAACTGCAGGAGCCGCTTCGATGGTAATAGTAGCTGTAATCTCAGCGTTACCACAATCACTGTTTTCAGCATCCACGATGAATCCTGCGGGAATATTCAGGATATAGTCGCCAGCTTCGGTAAACTCACCACCAAACTCATCCGATACAGTGAAACGAACAACATTTGCGTTCTCTGCAAGAACCTCGGCCTTGAGGTTAGTGGGGCCCCAGCTGTCAGCCAATGTAGCCCAACCTGCGTTCTCAGCCAAAGCAACGGGACGGTCGAAGGTTACATCAATGGTAGAAATTGACTCTACTGTAGCAACGCCCTCAACAATATCAACATCACCTACCTTAGCACCAACAACAGGAAGCATTTCAATTATAGCAGGCTTGTCGAAGCAGTACAACTTGGCATTGTCGATTACCACCCAGTTAGCATCTGTGCTCTTCACGCTCAAGCCTACCTTCAGGGTCTCGCCCTCTGCGATAGTAGTAGTTACCAGCACGAGTTCTGCACCGATAGCCTGGTTGGTAGCGTTGCGGTCAACATTGATGGTATGAACGGGAGTAGCCGCAGCGTTGGCAAACAGGTTCACACCTGTTACCTCGTGACTGTCGGGGTTGTTCTGCTGGCAAGCCACAACGTATGCAGCGAAGGTATAGGTACCAGCGGGAAGACCTGAAACCTCCTGATAGAAGTCCATATCGGGCAAGGTATTCTTCCACTGCTCAAAGAAACCGTCGTTCACATTAGTCCACTTGTTATGATTACCGGTCTTGCCCATCTCACCACCTACTTGTGTCCAGCCTGCAACTGAAGCGCCTGAAGCATCACCGAAGGTTCCGTTCACGATGCCCTCAACCTCATTTGCTGCGAGATAAGTAGCAATGGCAGCCTTCAGTACGGGAAGAACCTCGCCTGTAGCAGCAGCCTCTGTGTAAGCATCATCTACCTCTGCCACTACAGCTGCAAATACGTCATAGCCTACAGCGGTCTCGGCAAGCACAGACTTGGCGATTGCAAGCTGTGTAGCGATTGCCTTATAGTCGGCGATAGAAGCCTTGGCAGCAGCGATAGCCTCCTCAAGTTCAGCCTTTATAGCCTGAACCTCAGCAGCTGTAGCAACCTTAGCCTTCTCAACCACAGCAGTAAGAGCAGCCTTCACATCCTTATTATATGCTCCTTCAAGAGCCTCAGCCTGTTCGATAAGGGCAAGAAGCACCTGAGTAGAGAAGCGAGGATCATCCTCATCGGCAATCTCCCACAAATAGAGGGCATCACCCAGAGAGGGCTGACCTGAAGCTACAGCCAAGGTAGCGGGATCGATGTTTACGAAGCAGTTGGCACCCCAGCTTGTACCAGTAGCGTTGGTCAAGCGGATAGCATACTTGCCAGCAGCGTTCTTGTAGAACACCTGGCTCTCCCATGTACGCTTGTTGAGACCATTCTTTCCACCTACAGCCTCAGTCTTGATGGCACCAGAACCATCAGAGTTGGCGGCGTTAGACATGTAGTAGTTGTTGCTGTTCATGAAGCTTGCAGCACCTGCATAACCGTCGGTGATGTTACCGGCTGAGAATGCGATGGTAACGGGCTTGTCAAGAACTACCCAGTTGTTGTCACCTGCAGCATAGAGGAAGTGGTGGCCACCCTCAGCATCGGTGTAGAATACATAGTGGTTGCCCTCAGATACAGAGGTCAAAGTACCGTTGCCAAGATAGTCAACGTCGTTCTTTGCACCGAGGTACTCGAGACGGAAGTTGTCGAACAACAACCAGTCGTCACCTACGCTACCAGTCTTGGTAGCACCAAGCTTAATGGTGTCAACACCCTCAGCGAGAGTGAACATGAATGAATGCTCATAAAGGCCAGCATTGAAGAACTTAGAGGCCTCACCCTGGCTATTAGGAGCCTTGCCGAAGGTTCCGTAGTCAGCACCTACGCCATCAACCTTACCAGCCTCTTCCATTACGCTCATTACGGGGATAGTATCACCGTTAGCAAAGAACTTGCCATGGAGTTCCTCTGTGCCGTTGGCACGTGCCTCAGCAGCAGCAGCTACACCACCCATACGGTAGAAGCCCTGTGCGCTCAAACGGTATACACCGTTAGGCATGCCGCGAAGAATCTGAGACACCTCGACGATACCGGCATTCCACTTCTCACCGTTCATGTTATCGTTTTCACCGGCAATCTTCGGAGAGCCTGTCCATGCGCTGTTGGCACCGTCATTACGGCTGAAGTTTGCACCTGAAATCTCGAAGGTCGCAGAAGCGGGATTCAATACAGAAGCAGTAGCATACTTGCTCTGACGCTCCTCCTTGGTTACGAACTGCCAGTAGCAAGCTTCGCTTACCTCGGCTACGTTAGCTACGATGTTAGTTCCGTCATAAGCTACATATGCGCCACCTACCTGCAAGGTATAGATACCCTTACCTACAGGCTTAACGGTTACCTGGGTAGCATCACCGTCGGTATATGTACCTGTGAAGTAGTGTTTCTCACCACCGTTGCTAACAGTACCGCTGAAGGTATAGAGCTTCTCAGCACCTGCAACAACCCATTCGATACCATCATTGAACGAAGCCTGAGTACCCCAAGAGTTTCCAGCGCCCAAGAAGGCCTTGGCACTTGCGTTGTAGAGATATGCAGACATGCCGTCGGCTACGGCTGCACCTACCCAAGGTGAATCCACGGTAGGCAGACCGAAGTCGAAGCCGTCGTTGGCTGTAGCGACGAGAGCGTAAGCGATGCGGGCATCGTCAAGCTCAGCTGTCAGAGCCTCGAGCTCAGCTACGGTAGTAGCGGGCATGCTATACTGATAACCCATGTGAACATCCACAACTGCTGCAAAGGCAGCCACTGCAGCCTCATCGGCGGTAGAGTTGTCCTGATAGTCATAGCATGTGAAGAGAAGAGCCTTCCATTCGTTGAACTCAGCGTCCATAGCCTGTGCGAAGGCTGCGGTCTCGTTCATCAAGCCGGTGTAGTATACCAAAGTGTCTACTGGTACAAGGTCAAGAGTGTCAACCATACCGAATGCCTTTTCCTGGACAGCCATGAACTTCTCGCTAACTGCGGGGATACTCCAGATGCTCGGCATGGTCTCGGTCAGGCTGGCAAGAGCCATTGCTGCAGCCATGAACTCTTCGGCTTCAGGAGTAGTAGGTGTAGAAGCTGTAGCACCAGAATAGTCTACATTGCAGAGCTCCAAAGTACCCTTATAGTCCTTCCAGAGACCAGCAAGCTGACCCTTAACAACGTTGCCTACTACATAGTCGGCAGGGATATTGTAGTCATAAATCATCAGGGTATCGGTGCCCTCTACGAGGAAGGCAGATGTTACTTCACCACTCTTGTTCAAGCCCAGGCTGTCAACGGTAGCTTCCAACTTAACGATAACAGGCACACCAGCCGATGTAGCCTCAGCAGCCAACAGAGCAGCCACGTTGTCGTAGGTTGCAGCCATCACATACTCGGCAGAAGCAACAGCACTCTTAGAGCCATCAACCTCAGCGTATGCATAAATGGTGCAAGTTGCGTCAATGGCAATAGCGCCTGTGTAAGCTACGAAGTTCTCATTGTCGGTAGACCAATAGATGGTACCCTCGGCAGCTGTAAGTTCTACTGTAGCAGGAGCAAACAGGTTGCATCCGCTCAGGCTGAATGAAGGAGCTGAAACCACCTTAGGCAACTCTACAGAAGGATCAAGAGTAATAATCAGGTTGCTAATACGAATCTGTTGGTTACCCTCAACATCTACTTTGAAGTAGTTATAAGCAGTACCAGTAAGGTCAGCTACGAGGCCAGAAGTATAGCTTGTAGAAGACACTTCCACTTTAGCAGCCTCAGTCCAAGTAGCACCGTCATTACTACCATAAACAACAAGTACATCTACCTTATTACCAGCAGTAAACTCAATGCTCTTGATAGCTGCGGGGAGCTTATTTGAATAGAAGAAGCCATTATGTTCAGAACTGCTATATACACGAAGCTGTGTAGTCCAGTGCATCTGTGTGGTGTAAATGGTCAATGTATCATTTACCACGTGAGCCTCATCTATAGCATATTGTGTACCTGCGGTATAGTCTGCAGGATTAATATTCCAAACAATGAGTTCAGGCTCTGCGGGAGTATCTTCCACTGCATCGCCCAGGCGGGTCAGTGTCCATGCACCGATGTTGCCATAGTCACCAGCAATGCCGTCAACGGTAGTGATACCGATCTTCACCTGACCATCCTCATATACGTTGAATACGAGTTCGTTTACATATTGGTCAGCATTGAACCAAGCCTGAACAGCAGCAGATGAGTTAGGAACGAACTTACCATTGATAGTTACAGAGCCATTACCTGCTGCATAGTCGGTATCAGAAGCGCCTTCGTAGCGGTTCTGCACGTTAGCCTCATATTTCTTGGTAGCAGTCTCGGCATAGAGCTTAGCCTTGTGGGTATCAGTACCAGCCTGGATAGCATCATACTCAGCCTGCTCGTTATCGCCATAGCGATAAACAGCCTTAGCGGTCATCTTATACTGACCTGCGGGGAGTGTGATGGTTTGGCTGAAGTCATATACAGCCTGTGAACCAACCTTTACCATACCACCAGAGATACCCTTGGTGCCCTCGGCATTCCAAGCATCTGTGGTAGAGAGGTCTGCATTTACGATGTAAGAGGTGTAGTCGTTAGGATCAACAATAGGCTCCTCTTCGATTACGATCTCAGCGATGGTCCAGAGAGCAACAGCAGAGCCGTTCTTGTCGCCATAGCAAGATGAGCCAGCCTCAGTGCCGTCAACACCAAGACCGCCATTCTTACCGGTCAGTGTGTAGAGACCCTCAGCATTTACCGATACAGCCCACTCGTCCTTTACATCGGCCGAAGCGGTCATTGTCCATTTGTTGTTGCCGGCATAGCTCAAATACTTACCCTCCTTGTCATGGATGTAGTACTTGCCATTGCCTACAGCCTCGAAGCTGAGTGGATCATCAGTAGCCTCGATAGTGATGTTTGACTCACCGATGGTGAGGTAGTTCTCTGTACCGTTGAACTTCAATGTATATACAGCATCAGCTGCAGGAGCAGTCACTACATAAGCCTCAGTAGCAGCATTGAGTGCAGCAAGGGCAGCCACGAGGTCGTCCTTGGTAGCCTCAGCATTCTCACTTACAGCCTTGGCGGCAGCAACAGCTGCAGCGTATGTATTGTAAGCCTCCTCTGAATACATGAACAGACCAGCACCCACACCAGCCTTGGCATCCACGGTAGCTTGAGCAGTAGCAATAACAGCATCAAGGTCTGCACGTGCAAGGTCGGTTTCGGTCACTGCCATAATCTCCACCTTGTCGAAGAAGAGGTGTTGGTTGGCACCTGAACCTGAGTTAGGAGCATCATAACCCAACGAGAGCTTACCTGTAGTTGTCTCGGTAAGAGTGAATGTGATAGTCTCTACTGTCCAAGCGTTTACTGCATACGCTTTAGCAGGAGCCAAGTACTCTGTACCGTTGTCGGCAATGAAGCCGATAAGGCTCTTGGCAGGAGCTGTAGTACCGCCCACTGAATTGTACACGGGGATGTTGATTACATAGTTACCTGCCTCCAAAGTTACGGGCTGCACATACTGAGCAACAGCATCCCAAACAGCCACTACGCCAAGGGCATTACCCTCAGCAGCGCCTTCTGGATTGGTAGCAGGAGCGATGTTTTCCTTACTCCCAAGCCAGTTGCCAGAGCCATAGGCAAACAAACCTGCGGCGCGAGCGTCGCCATTCTCACCTTCAATGGTCCAACCTGTCACTTCCAGCATCTGGCTGTAGGTTGTTCCATTACTCTCTATGTCCTTCGCATAAGTACAGATACCATTGTCCACCGGAGTACCTTCCGAGAAGTCAAGGTTTGTACCTACACTAACGACAGATTGCGCCCATGCACTACTTGTGCATAGCGCGATGACTAACGTCATCAGAGAAGTAAATCTCTTCTTCATAAATAATAATTTTGGTTAATAAAAAAATGTTTTATCGTTAGAAATTGTCTGTTTGGCAGATTTTAACAAACAAATATAGAGGTTTTTACCATAATGCACAACTTTTAAGTTGCTTAATCGTCAGGTTTGGGTACAAAAAAAACAAATACATGTTATAAAACATATATTACCGTTCTTTTAGAAAGAGACAAGGTAAAACTATCGTCTCATTCTGGCAGTGGGTATATGTAGCTGATCACGATACTTAGCAACTGTACGGCGTGCCACCTTGAAGCCTCGCTCAGCAAGAGCAAGCACCAGTTGTTCGTCAGTAAAAGGAGCTGCTTTATCTTCATAATCGACCAATTCCTTGATAAGGCGATGCAGCTCTTTCACAGAAACTTCCTCGTCTTCGTTTTTTGTTATAGCATCACCAAAAAAGTAGCGGAGAGGGAAAATACCGTAGTTTGTCTGTACATACTTACCAATCGTAGCCCGAGAGACAGTAGAGATATCAAAACCTGTTACCTCAGCTACATCCTTGAGGATGAGCGGACGCAGCAGAGCCTCGTCGCCCTCGAGAAAGAAGGGACGCTGCAGGTCGATGATGGCCTTCATGGTAGTCAGGAGAGTATGCTCGCGCTGCTGTATGGCATTGATGAATTCGCGTGCCGACTCGATCTTCTGTCGTAGAAACTGTGCTGCATTGCGGCTGTCGGCATTGTCTGAAGCGGCTTGCTCGCCCAGCATCATCATGAAGTCATTGCTTACACGCAGGCGGGGCGTATTCTGGTTGTTGAGGCTGAGGGTAATCTCATCATCGAAGGTTTCTACGATGAAGTCAGGCACAATCTGTACGGTGCCTCGCTCTAGGCTTTCGCCCAGCGCGCTGCCGGGGCGTGGGTTGAGTTTTACCAGTTCGGCGATGACTACAGCTACCTCCTCGGCACTCCATCCAAGTTTGTCTGTTATCTTGTCCCAGTTCTTGCGGGTAAACTCTTCGTAGCATTGCTCCACTACACATATCTGCTGCTCGACGGTCGGGGTGGCCTCTTTCCTTTGTAGCTGCAGCAGCAGACATTCTTGTAGGCTGCGTGCCCCGATGCCTGCAGGGTCAAACTGCTGTATGGCTAGCAACACCTCCTCAATGACACTGGTGCTCACATCGATGTCGTGGTAGATGGCCAGTTCGTCTGCTATGCTTATGAGCGATTTGTGTAGTAGCCCATCCTCATCGAGCGAACCTATCAAGTACTCGCCGATGGTGGTCTGCTCCTCGGTGAGAGGTTGCTCGTGCAGTTGCTCCAGGAGATAGTCGTAGAACGATTGGGTCGATGCATACGAGAAGGCTTGCTGCTCGGCGCTTTGGGGCAGGCCGTTGAGCTTGTAGTCGGGAATGTCGTCTTCGCTGCTGTAGTCGCCCTTGATGAGATCTTCGTTGGTCTCGTGACCACTCTCCTCATTGTAGCCAGCAATCTCTTCGTCTTGTGGCGCCGTCTCGAGGGCCGGGTTGTCTATTACCTCGCCACGCACACGCTCTTCCATCTCTACGGTAGTGAGTTGCAACAAGCGTGCAATCAGTATCTGCAGCGGAGACAAGTTCTGCGTTTGCAGCATCTGCTGCCCTTGTATCTGTATTTGTGTCGACCTACTTTTCATTGCTGGTTGTGGGTGCTAATACTTGAAGCTGCTGCCTCCCAGGAACTCACGGAGCAGTGAGGTGGGGGGGAGATCATTATCGGGAACTGACTCAAAATATTGCAAAAACTTCCGCAAGCGATAAGCTTCGCTAAACTCAAGCGTATTCTCTTTCACACGCTCCAAGATAGGATCTAAATAGTTTTTCAGAATAGCCAGCTCAAACAACAGGGCAGAATTGAACATGGCATCTGCATTCTCTTGATAAGGGAATATCCATTTTTCTTCCCCTTTCCGTACACTTGGCCAACGCGATATTGTAGCTTCAGCAGAATATCCTCGATACTTAAAATCACGCAATATACGACGCAACAAACGATTGTCCGTGGTAGGAATATAATTATGTTCGTCAAGCATAATAGACGTCAATGCCGACACATATATCTTATACTTATCTGATGCCGAGATATGACTGGTAAGCTCAGGATTTAGAGCGTGTATACCTTCAATAATGAGCACTGTATGCTCATCAACACGCAACTTACGGTCAGTAAGCACACGCTTTCCTGTAGTGAAATCAAACTTAGGCAACTGCACTTCTTTCCCCTGCAACAAGGCCTTCAGCTGTTCGTTAAAATACTCCAAGTCGATGGCATAGAGAGACTCAAAATCGTATTCACCTTTATCATCAAGAGGGGTCAACTCACGATCCACAAAGTAATCATCAAGCGAAAGAGATACCGGGCGAAGTCCATTAGTCATCAGCTGAATGGAAAGACGCTTACTGAATGTCGTTTTCCCTGACGATGAAGGTCCCGACACAAGAACAATACGCGCGCTACGATGATAGATATCATCAGCGATACCGGCAATGCGTTTTTCTTGCAGAGCTTCAGATACGTTGATTAAATCCGTCGCATAACCTGCGCGACAGGCTACATTAAAATCACCCACTGTACTTATCCCTAATATTTTCTGCCAGTGATGGTGCACACTGAATACTTCGAGCATTTTGTTCTGGTGCACAAGCTCAGCCAAGATATCGGGATTCTCGCGACTAGGTACACGAAGCAATAATCCATCATGGTATTGTTGCAATTCGAACAAATGAATTTTTCCAGTTGAAGTAAGCAGACTACCATAATAATAGTCTATCTCGTCTCCCAACTTATAGTAGGTTGTATACAATTTCCCCGTCGACTCAAGTAGCTTTACAACATCCGTACGCCCCTTATCACGGAAAAGCTCAGCAGCCTTTAATGTAGGATCATTGACTCGATATATAGTCATATCCTGATCTATGATGCTACGCATGCGTTGCTTGATAGCATCCACATCTTCCTGCTCTACAGGGCGGCCTATACAAAGGTTACAGAAATAGCCCTTAGATATGGGATGTTCTATAATAAGTTCACCATTGGGGTACAATTCACTGACAGCCTTGGCCAATATAAAAAAGAGGGTACGCACATACGTACGCATACCAGAATCAGAGGTAACATCCAGAAACTCTATATCCTTATGATTGTAAACCCTAAAGGAAAGGCCTTCCACCTTATTGTTGACACGGGCACTTACTGCTCCATAGGGCATATCCAATGCAAAGGCATCATACACTTCTTGTAATGTGACTCCCGGCACAAATTCTTGTTCAGAACCGGTATTACGACAATATATCCTTACCATTGAGGCCTCCTCTCTTTTCTAACTGCTCGTAAAGATAACCAAATATCCTTACATAATGTTTATTTTATAAATCTTTAAGACATCAACCCCTATAAACTCTTAAGGAAGTACCGATTGAGTAAACGAATAGGAAGCCACACTGAGAATGCACTAACTATCAAGACGGAGAAAAAAACAAGAGAAATATCAGAGAGCTTCACCCTTACAGGATAAGCATCAACGACAAATTGTCCCTCCCCCCCTAAGCCTATAATACCAAATTGCTGTTGCAACAAGCAGAGTACCACGCCCAATATAAGTCCAAAGATAGCTCCAACAAAGGCGATGAGATTACCTTCATAGATAAATATCCGAGCTATAAAACTATCCGTTGCTCCGAGACTTCGTAAAGTGTTTGCGTTAGCTTGCTTATCAAGTATAAGCATTGACACTGAGCTAATGATATTGAAGCATGCTACCATCAGGATAAAACATAGGAAAAGATATGAAATGAACTTCTCGATTTCTACAATCTTGAAAGTCGCATCTTGCTGTTCATATCGGTCTTTAACAATAAATCCATCCCCGATTCTCGCTTGCAGCGCCCGTTTCACCTTAGATAGATGCGCATTATCAGAGACACTTATCTCCACCGCACTAACTGCCCCTTCGTAGCCAAACAATCGCCGAGCATAATCCAAAGAGGTTAGGATATATGATGAAGCATAACGTTCGTCATTGATATAAAAAATAGTGCCGGGAGAATACAGGTATTGCCTATTGAAGTTGGCTAAAGGATTACTCAAGTTGACTCTGGACCCTTTCTTCGGCACATATATCTCAAGTGGGTCAGTAGGCTGTATGCCACATCCCAATGACATCATCAGTTGCTGGCCCATGACGCCATAGTCTACCACATCATCATAAAGCTTAAATTCCGGATTGCCATGCAGAATCTGCTCTATATCGGTCAATGATTGGAAATTGTCATCAACTCCCTTAAGGGTCACCATCATTTGGTTCCCCTTATATTGTATCATTGCTTGGTCTTCAAGAGTGTAGCTTACCACAGAGATACCATCAACGCTTTCTACAGAAGCGATAAATGCACTATCGGGAATAAAGGTCTTCCCTTTTGTGGCCTCAATTTTCAGATCTGGATCAAAATGAGTAAAAAAACTGGCAATGAGATCGTGAAAGCCATTAAACACCGAAAGCGTACACACCAATGCCAGCGTAGCCAATGCCACACCGCAAACGGATATGCCCGAGATGATATTGATGGCATTATGCGACTTCTTGGAGAAGAGGTAACGCTTCGCTATGTAGAACGGGAGGTTCATCAGGAACGACAGGAGATATAGCCGACGTTACTTGAGCAACTCATCGATGCGCTCCAAATAGTCGAGCGAGTCGTCAATAAAGAATTTCAATTCTGGGATAATGCGCAGCTGATGACGCAATCGATTACCTAATTCGTAGCGGATAGAACGTACATTGTTGTTCAGGTTCCTTACAATTTCATCGCCACGTTCTGATGGGAATACACTTATATTTACTCGCGCGATACTGAGATCCGGACTAACGCGCGCGGCAGTTACTGATACAAGCACACCATTCATTGATTTGGCCTGTACCAAAAATATCTCACTTAATTCCTTTTGGATAAGACGAGCAATCTTGCTTTGTCTAGTTGATTCCATCTATTAGTGACCCCCTCTGTCCTTTGGACATCTCCCCTCTATAAGGAGACCCTTCAGACTGCCTTAGACGGGGGCATGGCATCTATTGTTTTATTATTTTATCTAATATTCACCGATTTCTCTCCCCTTGGAGTAGGTGCAAGCTAGGGTTTACTTTTTCCTAATCATCGTCAGTCCATCACGCAAGGGAAGGATAAGCTTCTCCACTCGCTTGTCGGCAGCCACAAAGGCATTGAACTCATTGATAGCTGCCGTTTGCCGGTCGCAAAGATACGCTTTTTCTACCACATGACCATCCCAAAGGGTGTTGTCTGCCAGGATAAATGCGTTTTTTGAGGTATGCGCCAAGGACATTTCGTAGTAGTCCATATACTGGCGTTTGTCGCCATCCATGAACACGAGGTCAAATGTCTCGCCCAACGCTGGCACCTCTTCCAAAGCATTACCGATGTGGAAGCACACCTTATGCCCATGAGGCGATCCCTCAATCCAGGGACGGGTGAAATCCTCCAATTCATCATCTATTTCGTAGGTGTGTAGCTTGCCCTCTTCGCTCAAGCCCTCGGCCATGCAGAGTGCCGAATAACCGCTGAAGGTACCTATCTCGAGGATGCGATACGGACGTATCATCTGCACCAACATCTTTAACAGACGCCCCTGCAAGTGTCCCGACGTCATGCGAGGATTGAGGAGCTTGACGTGTGTTTGCCTATAAAGCGCCTTCAGGTAGTCGCTCTCCTCATCCATATGAGCAAGTATATACCTATCTATCGCCTCCGTCATAATGTAAGTAATGCTTCTATAGCCAACAGATACGAATTCATACCAAAACCTCCAATAACACCGGCACAAGCGCCCGTAATAAGCGACGTATGACGATAAGTTTCCCGTTGATATACATTGGAGATATGCACTTCCACAACAGGAGTGTCAATAGCCTTGATGGCATCGTGTATAGCAACCGAGGTATGTGTATAAGCCCCTGCATTGAAAACTATGCCATCATACGTAAAACCTACTTCATGCAGCTTATCGATGAGTTCACCCTCTATATTTGACTGGCAGTATTCCAATTCCACTTCAGGATAGCGCTCCTGTAGAGCTAGAAAATAATTCTCCATTGAACTGCTGCCATAGATATCAGGCTCACGTCTACCCAATAGATTCAAATTGGGGCCATTAAGTACCAATATATGTTTTTTGCTATTATTCATAAATCTAATCGTTGATTCACGCGACAAAGATATAAAAAATGTCTTGTCCTAGAAAAGGTTGGCACGAAATCGTCCACTTTTTCTAAGACAAGACACATTAATAATGATATCTATACTACTTAAATAAGCCCGTTGGTGCCCAGCACGATGAGCACCACATAACCTACGAGCAAGCTCGCTACACCCATGATAAGGCCCACCTTGACCATATTCTTCTGCTCGATGAGACCCGTAGCGTATGCCAGGGCATTGGGAGGTGTACTGATAGGGAGCACCATACCTACCGACGAAGCGATAGCTACACCCACGAGCAAGGTAGCCACGCCACCTACAGGACCCAGCGCGGTAGACATGCTCTCACCTACCACAGCAAGGATGGGCACGAGGAGTGCAGCCGTAGCGGTGTGAGAGATGAAGTTGGCCATCGCATAGCACAGCAGACCTGAGCCGATGACGACAACCAGCGGCGACCATGAGCCGAACGGTATAGCATCGATCATGTGCTGTGCCAAGCCCGACTTGTTGAGCGCCACGCCGAGGGCAAAGCCACCGGCTACCATCCAGAGCACGCTCCAGCTGATCTGCTCCAGGTCACGCTTGGTGATGATACCCGTTGCACAGAACACGGCTACGGGGAGCATAGCCACGGCGTTGGTCTTGAGGCCCAGGTTCTTGTCGAACAGCCACATCACGATGGTGGCAAAGAAGGTGATGTATACCAATGTCGTGCGCCAGCCCTTCTGTGAGTTGTCGGGGATATCGAGCACGATAGTCTTCTGCTTGAAGGGGAACAGCTTGAGCAAGATCACCCATGAGATGAGGAGCAGCACTATGGTGATGGGGCCCATGAAAGCAATCCACTCACCGAAGCCCATACCCAGGCCCATAGGCTCCAAGTACTTGAGCACGATACCGTTGGGAGGCGTACCGATGGGCGTAGCCATACCGCCGATATTGGCAGCTACGGGGATAGCGAGCGCCAAGCCTATCTTACCCTTACCGTCGGCAGGGAGCGCCTTCAATACGGGAGCCAGGAAGGCAAGCATCATGGCCGCAGTAGCCGTGTTGCTGATGAAGGCCGAGAACAGGCCCGTCACCACGATGAAGCCCAGCAGCACGAAGCGCGACTGTGTGCCGAAGGGCTTCAGCAGCACCTTGGCAATCTTGGCATCGAGGCCATACTTCGTGGCCGCGATAGCCAGCATGAAACCGCCGATGAAGAGCATGATGATGGGGTCGGCAAAGCAGTGCAGGATATCCTGATACTTGAGCACGGTGCCCAGCTCCTCAGGGGCGTAGCCCGTGACAAGAGGCTTCAGCGCGCTGTCCGATACCGAGAACAGCAGCAGCGCCACCACGATGAGCGAGGTGCTCCATGCCGGTATAGCCTCGAGCACCCACATCAGTGTAGCGAAAGCAAACACGCCAATGATGCGCTGCTCCACCACGGTGAGTCCCTCGATACCAAATGCCGATGTCGGCAACAGCCAGATGGTGACGGTTACGGCAATGACCACTGCCAACTTGATGATTTTCGCCAAAGGATTGTTTACCCCTTGGTCTCTCTTCTGTTTCTTCCATTTGTGATATTCCTCCACCAAATGGTAACCTGTAAAGTTTACAAACATGAGTCGTGAGTTATGAGTTTTGAGTTATGCTCCGCCTAAGTTGAGGGTTTTATGGTGTCCATCAACGTCATCCTTCCAAGTACCCCCGATGAGAATCGAACTCATATTTTAGCTTTAGGAGAGCCACGTTCTATCCATTGAACTACGAGGGCGCCTGAATTTGACTGCAAAATTACTGCAAACAAAGAAAACTACCAAATATCCAGAAAACGAAAGCAAAGAAAATGATCTATTCCCATAAAATGATATCCTTTATTTGACGAATCCTGTTGAGATATTTATACGATAAGCTACAGTAGAAATAGAGAAACCATCAGCATTACAGTAGCCTTATAGTCATTTAATAATCTTCCCCATAGCGTTCGCGGGTAATTTGCTCAAGCGACTTACCTCTGGTGTTGGGGCATCCAATGACGCCTACAATCAGCGAGATGAGCAGGAGGGCAATCATGCAATAGGCTGCCACGGTGAATCCCTCGCCATTTTCGCCATAAATGTAGGTGAATGCCAATCCCCAAGCTGCAGAAAGACCACGAACAACGAAGAACATGAGTCCTTGTGCCCCGGCACGGAACTTGGCGGGGAACAGTTCTGACCCCCACAGGGCATAGAAGATCTGTACGGAAATACCACCGTTGATACCCCATAAGATAGAGAAGAGCCAGAGGGTACCCATGCCATTGATGCCCGCTATGACAACAAACCAAGTAGCCAATGCGGCTAAAAGGCCCAATACATAGAGCAGTTTGTGAGGTACGCGGTCGATGAAGAACGAAACACAGAATGTCACTACCACCACGATAGCCCAGCCCACACAGCTGAGCATGTTGGCATACTCGTTGGTCAGTCCACCGGCAGTCTCATAGATGTGAGGTTGGAAGAAACCCATAACCGACGCTACAAGGTTCCAAGTTAGGTAGATGACTGCCAGGAAGCAAGCCGTCTTCACCGCCTTGGTGTTTGTGAACAGTTGTTTGAAGGCATGCAGTAGTCCAGTGTCTTCACCCTTGGCCTTGGCGGCATTGCGGTTTTCAGTCCATTCCTTGCTCTCTTCCAGCTTGCGCTGCATGTTCCATGCAATGAAAGCTACCACAAAGAGTGAGAAGAATACAACACGCGAGCTGAAGACGTTCAATGCGTCACCTGCCAGGTCTGCGCCACCAATGAAGTGACCGATGCTTTCCACCCAACCGAACAGGTAGCCACCAGGGGCAAAGAACATACCCAGCAGCAGGATAATCATCGGACCAAAGCCCCATGACATCTGTGAGATACAGATGTTGCGGCCACGGTTGTTGACTTCAGAACTTTCAGAGATGTAGGTCCACGATGCTGGTACACCGATACCTACCGAGATTCCTGTAATCAAGAAACCTGCCAACAACATAGGAAAGTTGACTGAGCACATGACGAGCAGTACACCTACCATATAAACCAGCAGGTTGTATGTGTAGATAAACTTACGACCGTATTTGTCGGCCAAGAATCCGCCGATGATGGCTCCGATGGCTGCTCCCAAGCAGTTTGCACTGATGAAGTTGAGCCAGCCGAGATGAACCTCTGTAAGGCCCAGGTACTTCTGCCACAAGGTGAGGCCACTGGCACCGGCAACGATGGCTCCGGCATCAAGATAATTGGTGAGAGATACCGCAATGGTACTCTTCAGACTGTTACTTTTTCCAGACATAGTCTTTATCTCCTATGGATTATCGTTTGCTGGTCACTTCTGCTACATACTTGTCAATCTCTGCAATGAAAGCGTCGCCTACGGGCACGTTGTTCTTCAAGCAGAACATGTCGTATACTGCCTGCCAAGGCATAGCCTTCTGCTCTTCCATGACGCCGAGCACCTTGAAGCCTTCGCCGGCAAGTTCGTATTGAGCAAGCAACTCCTTCGGCTCGAGCAATGCGCGGAGCATACACTTCTGTGCTGAGCGTGAACCGATGACGTAAGCACCGATACGGTTGATTGAGCCGTCGAAGAAGTCGAGGCCGTAGTGTACGCGGTCAAGAGCACCGGCACGTACGATTTCGAAGAAGAGTTCCTGTGTGGGGTCGTCCATGATGGTCACGTGGTCAGAATCCCAACGTACGGGACGTGATACGTGGAGCATAAGTTCCTTCACGAAGGGAAGTACGGCGCTCACCTTGTCGGCAGGGCTCTCGGTGGGATGATAGTGACCGGTGTCGATGGTCAGGATCTTGTCGTTCTTGGCTGCGTATGCGGTGTAGAAATCGTGTGAACCTACGGTGAAGCTTTCGAGACCGATACCGAATACCTTACCCTCGATACAATCCTTCATCATGGGCTGTTCCTTGGCGAAGATCTCATCGAGTGACTGCTTCAGCAAGTTGCGGTAGAGAGCGTGGTTTACGCTTACGTCCTTGCAGCCGTCGTGTACCCAAAGGTTCATGATACAGGGGTCGCCCTGTGCCTCACCCATCGCATTGGCGATGTCGCGGCAGCGCTTGCTATGCTCAATCCAGAAGTCGCGGATGCCCTTGTCGGGGTTAGAGAGTGAAAGGTTACCACTCTTGGGGTGTGAGAATGAGGTAGAGTTGAAGTCGAGCTTGGTGTCGTGCTCCTTACCCCAGTCGATCCAGCTCTGGAAATGCTCTACAGATACTTCGTCGCGGTCTACTACCTTGCCTTGGAAGTCACCATATATTTCGTGGAGATTGAGACGGTGTGTACCGGGGATGAGTGACTTTGCCTTCAGCACATCCTGACGGAGCTCGTCGATGTTGCGTGCTGCACCGGGGAAGTCGCCGGTAGACTGGATACCGCCAGAGAGGGCACCTGCTTGTACTTCAAAGCCCTTCACGTCGTCGGCCTGCCAGCAGTGCATGCTGAGGTGGAAGTCCTGCAACTGTTCCAACACCTTGTCTGTGTCAATACCAAGAGCTGCGTAGCGCTCCTTTGCAATCTCATACGATTTCAAAATAAGTTCTTCTTTCATATTGATTCTATTTTTAAAAGTTGTTATTCATTCTTGGTTTAAATGTCTTCTCTATACACCTTCATATATTGCTCATATCCCTTCTTCCAAGCCTCGGCATCTTCGGGAGTGAAGGTGGCGGTCTCTACAGAAGTTGCGATGAGACGACGCATAGCTGCAATATTCTCTACGATACCAGCTGCCTTGGCCTGCAGCATGATGTTGCCGATAGCAGTACATTCGCTCGGGCCAGCTACTACGGGTACGCCTACAGCGTTGCAGGTGAACTGGTTGAGAAGGTTGTTGCGCGAGCCGCCACCGATAACGTGCAGTGCCTCGATGGGGAACGGAGCCATCTGTTGCAGATAGCCGAATACCTGACGGTAGCGCAGGGCCAAGCTGTCGAAAATGCAGCGGGTGAGCTCGCCATAGGTCTCGGGCACGGGCTGTGAGGTTTCGCGGCAGTACTGCTTGATGGCCTCAATCATGGAGGTGGGGTTAGCGAAGCAGGGCGCATCGGGGTTGATGATGCTGCGGAAGGCGGGCACTGCCAGGGCTGCATCGATGAGTGCACTGTATGAGTAGTCCTCTGTCCATTCCTTGCGGCAGCGCTCCAGGAGCCACATGCCGCAGATATTCTTCAGGAAGCGTGTAGTACCCTCTACACCACCTTCGTTGGTGAAGTTCTTGTCGAAGCTCTCGGCATTAATGATGGCATCTTTCACTTCGATACCCATCAGTGACCAGGTTCCTGAGCTCAAGTAGGCGAAGCGCTCGCTCATGGCTGGCACGGCAGCTACGGCCGATGCGGTATCGTGACCGGCTACGGCAATCACAGGGATGGCGCCAAGGCCTGTCTGGCGCTGTATCTCCTCGCTGAGCACACCGATTTGCTCGCCGGGGAATACGAAGCGCCCAAACTGCTCGGCACGTATACCACACACGTCGAGCAGCTCCTGCTCCATCTGCTTGGTGCGGGGGTTGAGAATCTGTGAGGTTGATGCGATGGTATACTCTGTCACCTTCTCGCCTGTCAGCATATAGGAGAGGGCATCGGGCACGAAGAGAATCTTGTCGGCTGCTTCCAAGGCACTGTCGCCTGCACGGTGCAGGGTGTAGAGCTGGAAAAGCGAGTTGAAGTTCATGAACTGGATGCCCGTAAGGTCATATACATGCTCCTTGGGTACTTGCTTGAAGTACTCTTCCATCATCCCCACCGTATGGGGGTCGCGGTAGCAGTAAGGGTTGCGCAGCAGACCGCCGTCCTTGCCAATGAAAGCGAAGTCGACGCCCCAGGTATCGATACCTACCGAAGTGATTTCAATACCTTCGCGGGCCACTACTTTAAGACCGCCGATGATTTCGTTGTACAGGGCATAGATGTCCCAGAAGAAGTGTCCGCCAGTCTCAATGATATGATTGGGGAAGCGGGTGAGTTCGCGTAGCTCAAGGCCTGCCTCGGAGAGCGTACCCAGAATGGTGCGTCCACTCGTGGCACCGAGGTCCACCGCAAAGAAATGTGTTTGTTCCATATAATCCACGTCAGGTAATCAGATTAAACCTTTTTAGCAAGCAAATATAACCGATTTTTCTTTTCTCACCATGTAAAAAACGATTTTTCTTTATCAAGCAGATTAAGATTAGGGAGAGCAGAGTCTACGGACATAGGTACAATAATTTAGATCACAAGTGGTTTCCCTCTTTTCCTTTTTTATCTTTGAGAAAAATTCAAGGATACTTGCACTCGCTGTAAAAATACCGAAGCAGTTTCGTATTTTTCGCTCGTTTATACGTATCTTTGTAGCCTTTTTACTATGAAACGATACAAGTCTATACTTATCTTTGGGGTCATATCCTTAAGTATGGCAGCTCAAGGCATTCATGAGCGCATCGGGTCCTTATTGGAAGATGCCCTACTGACAACTACCGATGCATCAATAGCGGTATATGATCTCACCGACGACACACTGCTGTTCAGCCACAGAGCCGACAAGCTATGCCGCCCAGCCTCGACCTTAAAGCTTGTCACCGCTATCTCGGCACTTCGCCATCTCGGGACGGAGTATACCATCAATACAGAACTGCGATACACCGGTACAATAACTCCAGACAGCATACTCTGTGGAGACCTCTACATCGTAGGAGGGTTCGATTCCGAGTTCACATCGGAGAACATGGACACCCTTATCGCTGCCATACCCCAAGCGGGAATACGCTATATCACAGGGCATGTATTTGCAGACGCCAGCATGACAGACTCCATCTATTGGGGGCGGGGGTGGTGCTGGGACGACGCTCCAGCCTCATTCCAGGCATACTACTCACCATTGATACTCGAAAAGGGATGCGTAGAAGTCTGCGTAACCCCCACTAAAGCAGACAGTACAGCAACCGTGGTATGCCTCCCTCACTCCACCTGGTACGACGTGAGCAACCACACCACATGCTACAACGACTCGGCAGGTCCTCTACGTATCACACGCGACTGGTTGCAAGGCAAGAACACGATTACCGTAACTGGCAACGTGGCAGAGCCATCCACTGAGAAACTGAGTATACACACATCCGATACGCACTTCAGTGCACTGTTCAACGAACGACTCCTACGTTCAGGAGTAGGAGCTTGTGCTTTCAGTTACGGAACATGTCCCGACTCATCTACGCTCATTGCTGCCATTCAACGCCCCATAAGCCAAGTGGTAGGCCAGGCACTCAAGGAGAGCGACAATCTTAGTGCCGAGGCACTTTTCTTCCACATACCAACAAGAAACAAAAGAACATCCATATCAGCCTACGATGCCAGTCAACAGATCGACTCACTCACACGGATCATCAGCACAGACACACGCAAACTACCTCATAAAATCGTTGACGGCAGCGGACTCTCCAACTATAATATGGTGAGTGCGCATCTGCTGCTCGAGTATCTCTGCTATGCATATAGCCAACCAGCCATCTATCAAATGTTAAGAGAAGCTCTACCCCACAGCGGCACAGACGGAACACTAAAATACCGCATGGGCCGAAAAGACATGCGTGGCCGTATCGTTGCAAAAACAGGAAGCATGACCGGAGTAAGCACTCTGGCAGGGTATGCCACGAAAAAGAACGGACATGTGCTGGCCTTTGTAATCATGAACCAGAATGTCGTAAAGCTGTCACAAGCCCGCACCTGGCAAGATAAGCTATGCAAAGTGCTTTGCGAGTAAAAAATCATCACCATATAAATAATCTCCATTTATTTCATAAAAAAATAAATATCTTTGCAGACAAGAAGCATAATCACATTTATTTATAATTTAATTATTATTTGTATGAAAAAGTTTTTATTTTCTATGCTGTCCGTAGTGGCCGCCACGCTGATGCTCTCATCATGTGCCGGCAAGCGCAGCTACGAGACCGTCGACGGCGACCCCATGCAGAGCCGTATCTACACATTGGACAATGGATTGAAGGTGTACCTCACCGTCAATAAGGAAACACCGCGCATACAGACCTACATCCCCGTGCGTGTGGGTGGCAAGAACGACCCGGCCGAGACTACCGGCCTTGCCCACTATTTCGAGCACCTGATGTTCAAGGGCACCGAGAACTTCGGCACACAGAACTACGCCGAGGAGAAGCCCCTGCTCGACCAGATTGAGGCACTCTTCGAGGTGTACCGCACCAAGACCGACGAGGCCGAGCGCACCGCCATCTACCGCCAGATCGACAGCCTCTCCTACGAGGCATCCAAGCTCGCTATCCCCAACGAGTATGACAAGCTGATGGCCGCCATCGGTGCCGACGGCACCAACGCCTACACCAGCTTCGACGTCACCTGCTACATCGAGGACATCCCCGCAAACCAGCTAGAGAACTGGGCAAAGATACAGGCCGACCGCTTCAAGCACAACGTCATCCGTGGCTTCCACACCGAGCTGGAGACCGTATATGAGGAGAAGAACATGAGCCTCACCCGCGACAGCCGCAAGCTCAACGAAGCCATGTTCTCGGCCCTGTTTACCCACCATCCCTACGGCACGCAGACCGTACTTGGTACACAGGAGCACCTCAAGAACCCCTCCATCACCAATATCAAGAACTATTACAAGCAGTGGTACGTACCCAACAATATGGCCATCTGTATGTCGGGCGACTTCGACTTCGATGAGGCGATGGACATCATCGAGAAGTACTTTGGCGACATGCAGCCCAACCCCGAGCTGCAGATGATGAGCTTCGAGCCCGAGGCCGAGATCACCGAGCCCATCGTGCGCGAGGTGTGGGGCCTGGAGTCAGAGCGCGTAGCCCTCGCATGGCGCTTCCCCGGTGCCGCATCCGACGAGGCACTCATGCTCAGCGTCATCGATGCCATCATGAACAATGGTATGGCTGGCCTCATCGACCTCAACCTCATGCAGGACCAGAAGCTGCTCTCAGCCTACTCGTTCCCCTACGACCAGACCGACTATACGGCCTACTTCCTGCAGGGTGCGCCCAAACAGGGGCAGTCGCTCGATGAGGTGAAGGAGCTGCTGCTCGCACAGATCGACGCCCTGCGCCGTGGCGACTGGGACGAGTCGTTGCTCGCTGCCGGCATCGCCAACTACAAACTGCAGGTGCAGCAGATGCTCGAGGACAACAGTTCGCGTGCCGATCTCTTCGTCACCAGCTTCGTCAACGGACAGCCCTGGGCCGATATGGTACACCGCGTAGAGCGCATGGAGCAGATCACCAAGGCCGATGTCGTGGCCTTTGCCAATGCCCACCTCAAGGACAACAACTACGCCATCGTATACAAGCGTCAGGGGCAAGACCCCAACGTGAAGAAGATTGCCAAGCCCGCCATCACACCTATCTTCATGAATCGCGACACCACCAGCGCCTTCCTCCGCGAGGTGCAGGCATCGGTAGTGGCTCCCATCGAGCCTGTGTTTGTCGACTTCGAGAAGGACATGAGCCGCGGCACTGTAGGCAACCTGCCTCTACTGTATAAGAAGAATGAAATGAATGACATTTTCACTCTGCAGTACATCTTCGACTTTGGGGCCAACGAGATGAAGGCACTCTCTACTGCTCGCGACTATCTCGATTATCTGGGCACATCAGACATGACTGCCGCTCAGATCAAGCAAGCCTTCTACAACCTCGCCTGCAGCTACTATATCAGTGTAGGCAACACGCAGACCATCATCAGCCTCAGTGGTCTGTCAGAGAATATGGCCGAGGCCATCACCCTGCTTGAGAAAGTCTTCGCTGACGCACAGCCCAACGAGGCTGCTTATCAAGGCCTCGTGGATGACATCCTCAAATCACGCACCAATAACAAGACCAACCAGAACGCCAACTTCAGTATGCTACGCCAATATGGCCTCTATGGTACCAATACCCCCGCTAAGAACATCCTTAGCGAAAAGGAACTCAAGAGTATGAAGCCGACAACATTGATTGAGACCATCGCTCAGCTCCCCAGCTATGAGCACCGCGTGCTCTACTACGGCCCCATGGCCATGGAGGAGGTATCGGCTACCGTGGCTGGTCTGCACAAGGTACCTGCTGAGCTGAAGCCCATGGCGAAGAACGAGGCCTTCCAGTACCAGCGTGTCGATGAGGACATCGTCTACATAGCCCCCTACGACGCCAACCAGATATACATGTCGGCCGTATCAAATCAAGGCGAACAGTACGATGTAGCGAAGACCCCCATCATCACCCTCTACAACGAATACTTCGGTGGTGGCATGAACAGCATCGTATTCCAAGAGATGCGTGAGGCTCGTGGACTCGCTTACAGTGCTTCGGCTCGCATGATTGAACCTTGGCGAGTAGAGGATCCCACCTACTACTCGACCTACATCGCTACGCAGAACGACAAGATGATCGATGCCCTCACCGCCTTCGATGAGATTATCAATAATATGCCTGTAAGCGAGCAAGCTTTTAATATAGCCAAGGAGGCCCTCATCAGCCGCCTGCGCACCGACCGCATCACGCGCGACCGCGTGCTCAGTTACTACCTCGACCAAGAGGACTTGGGCCTTACAGAGGACACGCGTCGCCAGCTCTACGAAGCAGTGCAGGGCATGACACTGGCCGATGTGGTAGCCTACCAGCAGGCCAATGTCAAGAACCGCAAATACATCACCTGCATCCTCGGTCGCGAAGCCGACCTCGACATGAAGTCCTTGGAGCAGTGGGGCAAGATTATCCGCCTCACCCCCGAAGACATCTTCGGATATTGATACCACACATTGGATGCGGTGAGAAATACCCATTTCATCGGAAATTACCCCATTAGCCCCAGCCGGGGCTAATGGCATTTTATGGCCTGTACGACGTACAGATATACAATGTATGGCCGTGAACCGCTATGCATCCTTCTTGCGTGATCTAGGCTACTGTGGGTTCACTCATGCTGATATGAGACACTCCTTTGTGATAGAAGTGCGAAAAGTATTTCAGTGATGACTGAATTGAGATCTTGACAGAACTATAGGGAAGACGTCTTCTCAAGAAATAGAATAGGGTGACCGCATGGCCACCCTATCTTGCTATATGCTCAACAAAGGTTTAGTCCTTCATCTTAGCCTTGAGGAACTCGCGGTTGAGGCGAGCGATGTTGCTGATGCTTACGCACTTGGGGCACTCGGCCTCGCAGGCACGGGTGTTGGTGCAGTTACCGAAGCCGAGCTCATCCATGCGGGCAAGCATAGCCTTGGCGCGGCGGGCTGCCTCTACCTTACCCTGGGGAAGGAGGGCGAGCTGGCTCACCTTGGCTGAAACGAAGAGCATGGCCGAACCGTTCTTACAAGCAGCTACGCAGGCACCGCAACCGATACATGCAGCAGCGTCCATAGCTTCGTCGGCGATGGGCTTGGCGATGGGTATAGCGTTGGCATCGGGGATACCACCGGTGTTTACTGACACGTAACCACCAGCCTGCATGATCTTATCGTATGCAGAGCGGTCTACCATCAGGTCGCGGATCACGGGGAAGCCAGCCGAGCGCCAGGGCTCTACGGTGATGGTGTCGCCATCCTTGAAGCGGCGCATGTAGATCTGGCAGGTGGTAGCACCTGTAGCGGGACCGTGGGGGTGACCATTGATGTAGAGTGAGCACATACCGCAGATACCTTCACGACAGTCGTGGTCGAAGGCAATGGGTTCCTTGTTCTCGTTTACCAACTGCTCGTTGAGGATGTCGAGCATCTCGAGGAAAGAGGTATCGCCGGGGATATCTTTCATCTGGTAGGTTTCAAATGCGCCCTTCTCCTTAGGACCTCTCTGGCGCCAAACCTTAAGTGTGAAACTTATATTCTTGTCCATGATTTTCTTCGTTTTTTAAGATTTATAGTTACGTGTCTGTACCTTGATGTACTCATAGTTGAGCGGTTCCTTAAGGAGTTCAGGTTTCTTGCCCTCACCCTCGTACTTCCAGCAAGCAACGTATGAGAACTCATCGTCGCGACGCAGTGCCTCGCCTTCGGGAGTCTGGTACTCTTCACGGAAGTGGCCACCGCATGACTCCTCGCGGTTGAGCGCGTCGTAAGCCATGAGCTTGCCGGTCTCGATGAAGTCCCACAGACGGAGTGCCTTCTCCAGCTCGATGTTGAGTGAGTTGGCCTCGCCTGGAATGCGGAGGTCGCTCCAGAATACCTTCTCGAGGGCTGTGATCTTCTCGATAGCGGTCTTGAGCGATGCGTCGGTACGAGCCATACCCACGAAGTCCCACATGATGTGGCCGAGCTCCTTGTGGATAGAGTCTACAGAGCGTGTACCCTTGATAGCCATGAGCTTGTCGATCTTGGCCTGTACCTCCTTCTCGGCTTGCTCGAACTCGGGCAGGTCGGTAGAGAAGCGGGGAACCTGGATCTGGTCGCTGAGGTAGTTCTGAATAGTGTAGGGGAGCACGAAGTAACCGTCGGCCAAGCCCTGCATGAGGGCAGAGGCACCGAGGCGGTTGGCACCGTGGTCAGAGAAGTTGGCCTCACCGATGGCAAACAAGCCGGGGATAGAGGTCTGCAACTCGTAGTCAACCCAGATACCACCCATGGTGTAGTGGATGGCGGGGAAGATCATCATAGGAGTCTTGTAGGGGTTCTCATCGGTGATCTCCTCGTACATGTCGAAGAGGTTACCGTAGCGGGCACGTACTACATCCTCGCCCAGACGCTCGATGGCGTACTTGAAGTCGAGGAATACGGCCAGACCCGTATTGTTCACACCGAAGCCGGCATCGCAACGCTCCTTGGCAGCACGTGAAGCCACGTCGCGGGGAACGAGGTTACCGAAGGCGGGATAGCGGCGCTCGAGGTAGAAGTCGCGGTCCTCATCGGGGATGTCGTTGGGCTTCTTGGTACCTGCCTGCAGGGCCTTGGCATCCTCAAGCTTCTTGGGCACCCAGATGCGGCCGTCGTTACGGAGCGACTCAGACATCAAGGTCAGCTTTGACTGCTTGTCACCGTGTACGGGGATACAGGTGGGGTGAATCTGTGCGAAGGCGGGGTTAGCGAAGTAAGCACCCTTGCGGTAGCACTGCATGGCAGCCGAACCGTTGCTACCCATAGCGTTGGTAGAGAGGAAGAAGGTGTTGCCATAACCGCCGGTACCGATAACTACGGCGTGGGCAGAGAAGCGCTCGATCTTACCAGTCACGAGGTTGCGTGCGATGATACCACGTGCACGGCCATCGATGATAACGAGGTCGAGCATCTCGTAGCGGGTGTAGAGCTCTACGTTGCCCAACTCTACCTGACGGCTCAGTGCAGAGTAGGCACCGAGGAGGAGCTGCTGACCAGTTTGGCCGCGGGCATAGAACGTACGGGATACCTGAGCACCACCGAATGAACGGTTGTCGAGCAAGCCACCGTATTCGCGAGCGAAGGGAACACCCTGTGCTACGCACTGGTCGATGATGGCGTTAGAAACCTCGGCGAGGCGGTATACGTTAGCCTCACGTGCACGGTAGTCACCACCCTTGATGGTATCGTAGAAGAGACGGTATACAGAGTCACCGTCGTTCTGATAGTTCTTAGCAGCATTGATACCGCCCTGTGCAGCGATAGAGTGTGCACGGCGCGGAGAGTCCTGGATGCAGAAGTTCTTCACCTTGAAGCCCATAGCGCCGAGTGAAGCGGCAGCAGAGGCTCCAGCCAAACCTGTACCCACAACGATAACATCGAGCTTACGCTTGTTGGCGGGGTTCACCAACTTCTGATGTGCCTTGTAATTGGTCCATTTTTCTGCCAATGGGCCTTCAGGAATTTTTGAATCTATTTTTGACATAATAGTATGTATTTAATTCTGAATTATTATTCTTGTAGTTAGAAGGAGATGATTCTTTTGAGGAGTTAGAGTAGTTAGAGGGAGATATCACTTCGCTTTCGCTTCGTTAGGAAGATAAAAGCCAAATGTCCTTTCGATGAGCATTACTATTGGCCTTTAACTCCTTTTATCTCCATTTTACTCCATTTATCTACTAAAAAATACCTCCATTTACCTTCTTAAAACTTTAGCCCAAAGTAGACTTAATGTATTCAACCACGAAGTTGGGGTCCATCAAGCTCTGTACGAAGAAGAGGATGGGCACTGCGATGAAACCGAGCACGATGATAGTGGTGTACACGTTGCTGATGCACTCGAGACGCTTGATCCAGTTCTTACCGTTCCAGCCGATGGTGTGCAATGCACTCCAGAAACCGTGAGAGAGGTGGAACCAGATAGCTGCCAACCATACTACATAGAGCACTACGATGAGGGGCTGAGAGAAGTTGTAGGCAATGAGCGCCGCACCGTTGGTGGGAGCGATTACCAATCCTTCATACACGAGAGCCTCATGGCCACCGAGAATCTCAGTGAGCTGCATCTTTGACCAGAAGTGCACCAAGTGGAGCGCCAAGCCGAGGATCACGATGAAGCCCAGCAAAAGCATGTGCTTCGAAGCCCACTCAACCTTTGTCTTAGAGCGAACGGCATAATCGTCATTGCCGCGTGCTCTACGATTCCGGATATCCAGAAAGAAGGCATACACAATGTGAATAACTACAAGAGCTGCCAAACCTACAGTAGCCACCAGGGCATACCAGTTTGCTCCCAAAAACTCACACACCATGTTGTACCCTTCGCCAGAGAAGAGCGCAACAGCGTTCATCGCCATGTGAAACGTCAGGAAGAGGATGAGACCCAATCCAGAGATACTCATCACCAACTTTCTTCCGATTGATGAATTAATTAACCACATAAATGTTTTGTTTTTAATGAATTAAATTATTAATAATTGTTTATAGTTATCGATTCTTGGCAAATTTAGTTAAAAAGATGCAATAAACAAGGCGAAAACACAAGTTTTTCCGCTTTTTCGCTCTAACGATGCTTTTGGGCACTATTATTCGGGCAAAACAGTCTCTGACTTCACCTCGCCCTCAGTTCCCAAAAGGCGACAGCAGCGGCAGCAGCTACGTTGAGTGAGTCCACACCATGCGCCATAGGGATACGCACCACATAGTCTGCAGCAGTGATGACTTCGTGAGCCAATCCGTCGCCTTCAGTGCCCATGATAATGGCCATCTTGGAAACCTCTTTCAAGGGGGCGTAATCAATGGAGACCGAATTTTCTGTCAAGGCCATAGCGGCAGTGACGAAGCCTTCAGAATGCAACTGCCCCTCAATGTCGTCAATCCAGGTCCAAGGGACAAGGAATACTGAGCCCATTGACACACGCACAGCCCGGCGGTTGAGCGGGTCGCACGAGGTGCGTGTGAGCAATACGGCATCGATGCCCAATGCTGCTGCCGAGCGGAATATGGCACCGATGTTTGTCGTGTCGGTCACTCCATCAATGACTACCACGCGACGTGCATTCTTCACCACATCGGCCACACAGGGTGCTGTGGGACGGTGCATAGCGCAGAGTACTCCGCGTGTCAAGGTGTAGCCGGTGAGTGCAGCCAGCAGTTCGCGACTACCTGTGTAAACGGGAATGTCGGGACAACGAGCAATGATGTCGGCCGCATCGCCTGCGATATGCCGCTCTTCACACAACAAAGCCAATGGCTCATAGCCTGCATCGAGGGCCACACGGATTACCTTGGGGCTCTCGGCAATGAAGATTCCCTGGCCGGGCTCCAGCTCACGGCGTAGCTGTGCTTCAGTGAGCGTACTGAAGACCTCTACACCAGGATGTGTGAGTGATTCTATATGGACGATGGGCATATCTCTATTTAGTTAATCTTCTTTGAGGAACAGCGTAATCTGCTGCAACGACTCCTCAAACTCTTTCGGTTTGAATCCGTGGCCAGCTCCGGGGATGACGTGCAGGCGTGCATCCTTATATATCTTTACGGCACGCTCAGAGTCCTTCATCGACACGACGGGGTCTTTGTCACCCTGCACGATGAGCACTGGACGCTTATACTTACCAATGCGCTTGAACACATTGATATCGCGCACCTCGGTGAAGAAGCGGCGCCCCATAGGCACATTCCACAGGCGTGTGGTGTCGGGGATATCGCTCAGGTTGGGATAGCGGGCTGTCCAGTTGTCGGGGATGCACAGTGCAGGGAAGATGAGTATGGTGCGGCTGATATCCTTGGGCATACTTGCAGCCGTGAGTGCCGATACGAGTCCGCCTTGGCTCTCGCCGATGAGCACGATACGGCTGGCATCCACGTCGGGCTGCTGCTTGAAGTAGCGCACGATGGCTTCGAGGTCGCTCTGCTCATCGAGGATCGACATGTTCATCGTGTTGTTGTCGCTACGGCTGTTGACCGATCCGCAGGCAAAGTCGAAGGTGTATACCTGATAGCCCAGTCTGTTGAGTGTTTCGAAATAGTTGCGGCCAAAGTGGTGTGTACCATTGAACCCGTGGGCAATGATAGCTACTGGCATCTTTCCCTGCACATACTGTGGACGGCTGATGAGCCCAAAGAGATGACGATCTCCATTGCGTATCCAAAGTGTATCTTCCTTTGCAACGGATTTATTATCCGATGCGCTAAGGGGTTGCGCCAACAGTGACGTGCACAGCACCATGCCGAGGGCAAATAAGAGGCTTCGCGTTTTCATAATAGGCAGCGTTTTGATATTTAGGCTGTAAATGTACAAAAATATTTCTACACTGCCACATCTCTACCCCACCCCATTTGCAATTTCGCGTTTTTATTGCTTAATTTGTATCAATCGTTTGGTTTTCTATTGATTTTCTTTATATTTGCACCATAAATCCTTTACACAATGAGAAACTTCCTTATCATACTGCTTTTCATCGTAGTTACCGCTCTTCTAAATACACTTATCGGAGGTGTAGCAGGTTATGCATTGGCAAGTCTATTCTTTGCAATCATTCTCTTCACAGGCAAAGGTGACATCTTGATAGCGGGCTACAACACCGCCAGCAAAGAAGAGAAGGAGAAATGCGACATCAAGCGCTTGCGTTTCCTTGTAGGTTCTATCTTTATCTTATCGGCGTTGCTAATGGCATTACGGGACATGGACATTATGGGTCGTGGTCTGTTTGTCATTTCTTCCATAATACTAGTTATTGTAACCTTGATTTTGGCCAATACTTGGGCAATGAAGAAATAGACCACTGCTCCGTCTTCCGATGAAACTACTCTTACGAACTCTTACCGCCTTCCTTCTTGGTCTGGCCATTACAGCTGCCATGCTTTTCCTTCCTGCCGGCACAGGACACTATCCTGGTGCATGGCTTTTCATGGCACAGCTCTTCATCCCTATCCTCATTTTGGGAGTGGTGTTATTGATTAAGAATCCCGAGTTGCTGCGCAAGCGCTTGGAGATGAAGGAGCGTGAGAAAGAGCAGCGGAGCGTGGTGGCTCTGTCGGGACTGCTTCTCGTAGGTTCGTTCATTGTGGCAGGGCTCGACTTCCGGTTCGGTTGGAGCCACGTTTCATCCGTCGTCGTCATCATCGCCTCTATAGCATTGCTCGTAAGCTATGCGCTCTATGCCGAGGTGCTGCGCGAGAATGTGTACCTGTCGCGTGTGGTCGAGGTGCAGCAGGGGCAGCGCGTCATTGATACAGGATTGTACGGCATTGTGCGCCATCCCATGTATTCGGCAGTCAGTCTGCTCTATCTCTCCATTCCGCTCGTGCTCGGCTCGTGGTGGGCATTGCTGGTGATGTCGCCCTGCGTGCTTCTGCTGGCTGCACGCATCAAGAACGAGGAGCAGGTGCTGTGCCAAGGCCTTCCCGGCTACATAGCGTACACCCTGCGTGTGCGCTATCGCATGATTCCTTTTGTTTGGTAGAATAATATTTTTCTACTGCTGCCATCGCGCGGTCTTCCGATGAAACCATACGGCAGTGCGGCGCCCTATGCAGTTGAGCAACGGTATCCATAGGCGGTTGTACCAGCCGGGGATGATGTATTCGCGCCCCTTGAAGAGCGCCTTCACCACCCTGCGGGCACAAGTCTCGGGGCGCATCAAGAAGCCCGTCTTTTTTGCCAAGCTAAACACCTTGGGCGGCAAGCCCATCAGCTCCGTAGCCACACCGGCCGGTGCCGCCGTGGTCACCACTACGCCCCGCGAACGCATCTCGCGGCCAAAGGTGATGGAGAAGTTGCGCACGAAAGCCTTGCTGCCACTATAGAGCGACCAGCCGGGCAGACGCATATATACGGAGTAGGACGAAAGGTTGAGTATGTAGCCATGCCCACGCGCTGCCATCTGCTCGCCAAAGAGACGGCACATCATCGCCACGGAGCGCACATTGAGACTGACGATACGCTCCACATCCTCTACAGGGAGCGCCACGGCATCGCGAAAGAAATACATCCCCGCATTGTTTACCAGCACCTCCACGGTATAGCCCATCTCGGTGGTCCAACGCAGCAGTTCGGCCGGTGCCTCCGCTTGCGTGAGGTCGGCAACACGGAGTGCGATGCACTCCTCTCCCCTACCCGTCTCGCCGAGCAGTCTTCGGCGTGCCTCCTGCAAGCGCTCCTCAGAGCGGCTCACCAGTATCACCCGATACTCTCTACGCAGCAGTTCGCGAGCGATGGCAAGCCCTATGCCCGCACTGCCTCCTGTGACCAATGCCCAGTGTGATGTGTTCATATCTTCTCTATTACGATTCAGTTTGTACAGCTACAAACTACAATTTGTTCAGTTCCAAACTTCAGTTTTTAACCTTCAAAACTGTAGTTTTTGCTTGATAAAACTGCAGTTTTTATATAGAAAAACTAATCCA
This sequence comes from Bacteroidales bacterium, assembly GCA_015060865.1. Classification (GTDB taxonomy): domain Bacteria; phylum Bacteroidota; class Bacteroidia; order Bacteroidales; family Bacteroidaceae; genus UBA1189. The sequence continues at coordinate 109,349 of SUXS01000013.1, forward strand.
AACTACCTTTTGTCATTCTGACGACCTGAAGGGAGGAAGAATCTCGCGCAGTACTATGCGAGATGCTTGACTTCAGCCCCTTCGGCTTTACATCCAAGGCTGACGCCTCGGCTTTACATCCAAGGCTGACGCCTCGGCTTTACATCCAAGGCTGACGCCTCGGGCGTCGACCTAAAGGTTCGTTTTACTCAGCATGACAAGTGCAATGAATAATTTTCAGATTACCACTGATAGCCCTCCTCGTAGCTATCGAACACCACCTCTTGTTGAGCCCCACATTCGGCTACCACAGTGTGGATAATCTCCTGCTCGGCAGGTGCAATGGGGCGTTTTCCCTTGCGCATATCATAATAGACATTGCGTCCGAAGTGTGCAATCAGCCTTTTCGCCACCATTTCCGATACGTTCACTGGCAGTGTTCTTATCATCCGCACGAAACCGCGAGCATACTGCACCTTCTCGGCAGAGCGGTACACGGGGCACTCGCCCTCTGTCTGTGCCAGGTACGCAGGGCTTATGATGCTCCATCGCTGCACCTCAGAGGGCATCATCTTCACTGCCACATGGCGCAAGCAAGTAGCAGCCTTCGGGCAATCGCCCTTGATACAGAGGGTATAGTTATTGGGGACCTCTCCGTTTGTCTTTGTCGCTGTCTGTTGTGTCATAAGTTCATTTGATTTAAGTGGTTCTTTGATAGTACAAATATACCACTTTAATGGCAGAATAGCAAATAATCTAATGTTGGTGTTGGCATATAAAAAAGTTTTACTACCTTTGCCATTGCCTTTCCGTAGGACTGTAGCGCGGTCTGCAAGGTGAGGTACTTTTTAGTAAAAAGGTGTTATTGAAATTATCTTCCAAAGTCAAATCTCGCAAATTTGAACATGCTGTGAAGATGATAGCAGTAGCACCACATCTGTTGGTTATATCAACCATTTCGCATGGAGTGGGTTGTTGATATTGTCAATTGGGTGTGGGCTATTGTTTATCCACAGCAACGGCAATGCGAGAGCCTGACTTTGGGATAAACAATAAGTTCCTGCACCTATTTTTATTTATGCCAAACGAAGGGAACAGGGAGGCGACATACTGCAGAATATAAACATATTGTAATTATATTATTAATTTAAAATCAAATCTATTATGAAAGCTCCTAGTAAATGCCCTATGTGTGGCGAAGTCTTGAAATGGAAACAAGTAGATAGTGCAAAAAAAGGTTTTAGCGTAGGAAAAGCCGCTGTCGGCGGTCTTTTACTTGGACCTGTAGGATTATTGGGAGGCGCACTTGGGAAAAAGAAAGTTTATTATTGTTGTGGAAAATGTGGTTTTGAACACGAATACAACGGATAAGCACTCCTTCACTATTCTATAAATAAGGCCAGCCTACCGAGAGGTAAGTTGGCTTTTTTAGTTCTAAAAACAAAATTTATGAGTGCTGCTCATTTACTTCTAGTGATTTGGGAGAATCCCAATAAATCTGGCATATTCGTCTTTATAGACGGTTGAACATTTGTTCGTTTAATCAACTACTTTACTTCATTTTCCATATCTCTATATATTTAATTACTAATATACAATTATACTCATCCCACGTCACGGCGGATACTATCCGCCGTTTATTCAGAGTATCAGGGTCTATGACCCGAGAAAAGCATCCTGCTTGCAGGAGAAGTCCATAAGGTTTGCGAAGAATAGACGGAGGCGTACTTCGCAGGCCTTATGGACTTTTCGTTGCTTGCCCAACCCTCTTATTCGCGAAGGGATATAGGGATACACCTAATCATAGAGAATAATCATTCTATCGTAATCTTCCTCTACGACCGACACCCCACAACCTGAAGTGACCCCAAGAGTTTGGACAAAAAACTTTAGGGGTTTCTTTATGAACAAAAAACACGATTATGCAGCATTGCTCAAGTATATGAGAATGCTCGAAGAAGGTTATTCCTTTATTCACATTTCT
>SUXS01000025.1 GCA_015060865.1 Bacteroidales bacterium
CACTCCTGCTTGGAGTAGAGCATGCGGGTGGGGTCGTCAAGGTCCTTTCCCGTGGAGAGGCAGATGAGTCGGTCGTGAGCCTCGGCATGCTCCTCGTTGACGAAGTGTACGTCGTTGGTGCACACCAATCCTATGCCATATTTCTTGCTGTATTCGATGAGCTTCTCGTTCACCTTCAGCTGCAGTTCGTACGCCTCGTGATTGGCACGCGCTACGGTAGCCTTGTGCAGCTGCAGTTCCAGGTAGTAGTCTTCACCGAAAACGCTCTTGTACCACTGTATGGCCTCTTCGGCATCGGAGAGCATGCCGCGGGTTATCTTCTTGGGCACCTCGCCACCGAGACAGGCCGAGCATACGATGAGGCCCTCCTTGTACTTCTCCAGCTCCACGCGGTCGGTACGGGGGCGGTTGTAGAAACCCTCGGTCCACGCTTTTGACACCAGTTTGATGAGGTTGTGGTATCCCTTCTCGTTCTTGGCCAGCACCACCAGGTGATAGTTGGCACCGTCGGCCTCCTTACCTTCCTTTTGGTATAGGCGGCGTGGAGCCACATACATCTCGCACCCTATGATGGGCTTGAAGCGCTTTGCCTCCAACTCCTTCACCTTGGCCTTGCACTCGGCCACGGCAGCGGCAGGGTCTTCGCACTCCTCCTTACCACTCTCGATAGCCTTGATGCGCTTCTTCAAGTCCTTTATCTCACCATTAATTCCACTATTCTTCTTGTTGGTATAGTTGATAAACTCCTTGATGCCCATCATGTTACCATGGTCGGTAACGGCAATTCCGCGCATACCGTCGGCCATAGCCTTATCCACCAACTTGGGGATGCTTGCCTGCCCGTCAAGTATCGAATATTGCGTATGTACGTGTAAATGAACGAAGTCTTCCATAATCTTTTTCTTATAGGAACAAAGATAGTGTAAGCCGAGAGAAAACGCAAATTTATTTAGTGATATTTTCTTCCTTGTCACTCGCTATAGATTAAGTAAGTTCATCTCAGCTCTCGCTCCTACATCAATTACAGTTTTTCTGAAAAGCCATGTCAATAAACAGCGTAAGCGGAGCCCATTCAATGAGCCCCGCTTACCGCATCTTATTCGCTTATGCTTTATACCAGCTTGGCCAATGCCTCCTTGATGCGGCGCATTGACTCTACGATGTTCTCATCGCTGGTGGCGTAGCTCATGCGGATGCACTCGGGCGAGCCGAAGGAGTCGCCGCCTACGCAGGCTACGTGGCCCTCCTCGAGGAGATACATGGCGAGGTCAGAGGCTGTCTCGATGACCTTGTCGCCGAACTTCTTGCCGAAGTAGGCACTGCACTTGGGGAAGAGGTAGAAGGCTCCTTGAGGCTCGTTGACCTCGAAGCCGGGGATGTCGCGGCCGAGCTGCACGATGAGGTTGCGGCGACGCTCGAAAGCCTTGCGCATCTCCTCCACAGGCTCTTGAGTGCCACGGTAGGCTGCCTCGGCAGCCTTCTGCGATACCGAGCAGGGACCGCTGGTGTACTGGCCCTGCAGCTTGTTGCACGCCTTGACAATCCATTCGGGACCAGCAATGAAGCCGATGCGCCAGCCTGTCATGGCGTAAGCCTTTGACACACCGTTGATGATAACTACGCGGTCGCGTACGCCAGCAAACTGAGCGATGCTCTCGTGACGGCCCACGTAGTTGATGTGCTCGTAGATCTCATCGGCAATGACGTATACCTGCGGATGACGCTCGAGCACGGCTGCCAGTGCAGCCAACTCCTCGCGACTATATACAGAACCCGTCGGGTTAGAGGGCGAGCAGAGGATGAGAGCCTTGGTCTTGTCGGTGATGGTAGCTTCGAGTTGCTCGGCAGTGATTTTGAAGTCCTGCTCGATGCCTGCAGCCACGATGACAGGAGTACCGTTAGCCATGAGCACCATCTCGGGGTAGCTCACCCAGTAGGGAGCGGGCACGATGACCTCATCACCTTCGTTGACGAGCGCCATCACCACATTACATACCGACTGCTTGGCACCGTTGGAGCAAGAGATCTGATTGATGGTATACTCCAGGTTGTTCTCGTTCTTCAGTTTGTCTACGATAGCCTGACGCAAAGCAGGGTAACCCGGTACGGGTGAGTAACGTGAGAAGTTGTCGTCGATAGCCTGCTTGGCTGCCTCCTTGATGTGGTCGGGAGTGTTGAAGTCGGGCTCGCCTACACTAAGGTTAATAACATCAACGCCTTGAGCCTTGAGTTCGGCACTGCGTTGTGACATCGCCAGCGTGGCTGACGGAGAGAGTCGGTTGATAAGGTTGCTTGGTGTGTTCATATTATCAATATTAACAATTTACAAATGTACTATTTACTATTGATTCTTATTTCTTGAAGTGGAGCGTATGCCCCATGCGGTCTTTCTTAGTACGCAGGTAGCGTTCGTTGTAGCAGTTGGGCTCAATCTCGATGGGCACGTTCTCCACAATCTCAAGACCATAAGCTTCGAGTCCGATACGCTTGACGGGGTTGTTGGTGAGCAGACGCATCTTGTGTACGCCAAGCGAGCGTAGTATCTGTGCACCTACGCCGTAGTCACGCTCATCAGCATCGAACCCGAGGTGTATGTTGGCATCCACCGTATCGAGCCCCTCTTCCTGCAGCTTGTAGGCGCGTATCTTGTTCATCAGTCCGATGCCACGTCCCTCCTGCAACATATATACGATGACCCCCTTGCCAGCAGCGTCGATCTCCTCCATCGCTTTGTGTAGTTGGTCGCCACAGTCGCAGCGGCACGAACCGAAGATGTCGCCTGTCATGCATGAGGAGTGCATACGTACGAGGATGGCCTCATCTTCCTCCCATTCGCCCTTAATGAGCGCTACATGCTCGGCTCCGTTTGAGAGCTGGCGGAAAGGAATGAGGCGGAAGTGTCCGTGTGCGGTGGGCATGTCCACCTCTTCGCCACGCTCAATCATTGATTCTGTCTCGAGACGATAAGCTATGAGGTCATGGATGGTGATGATGGGGATGTTCATCTCTTGGGAAATCTCCATCAGCTGCGGCATGCGTGCCATAGTGCCATCCTCATTCATGATTTCGATGAGGGCGGCAGCGGGATAGAGTCCCGAGAGGCGGGCAAGGTCGATAGCAGCCTCGGTATGCCCGGCACGGCGCAATACGCCCTTGTCCTGCGCATAGAGAGGATTGATATGTCCAGGGCGTCCGAAGTCCTCTGCTGTACGCTTGGGGTCGGCCAAAGCTTGGATTGTGGCAGCGCGGTCGGCAGCAGAGACACCGGTAGTGCAACCTTCGAGCAGGTCAACGGTAATAGTAAAGGGAGTGCCCAGGATGCTGGTATTGTTGTTTACCTGCGGAGCAAGGTTCAACTCCTCACAGCGCGACAGCGTGATGGGTGCGCATAGCACGCCGCGTCCGTAGCGGAGCATGAAGTTGACGATTTCGGGAGTTATCTTCTCGGCAGCAACGATGAAGTCGCCCTCGTTCTCGCGGTCCTCATCATCGACCACGATGACGATGCCGCCTTGGCGGAACACCTCCAAGGCCTGCTCAATGGAGCTCAGCTGCCACGTCTTCTCATTAGAGTTTTCTTTCATAGATGATATTTTGTATTTCTTTATTTGTCTTTACTATCAGCTTGAGGTCTTTCTTCAGCCTATAGCGGAAGAAGACGGCCCTTGCATAGAGGAGTATACCTAAGGGAAGCAGTATGCCTGAGGCTACATTCATCCATTGGCGGGAGAAAGGGGTGAAATGTGCAGTCACGGAGAGTACGGGATATGTGTTTACCTTATTGAGCAACTCCTGACTACGGCTGTTGGAGAGTTGGCCCACTATTCCGTTCAGCTCAACATTGAGTTCGAGCAGTGCACGGTCGCGACAGTGCTTGCCACCAAACATGTGCACGTAATGGGGCAACAGGTGTTGTATCCTGGTACGCCGATACTCCTTGCAGGTTGCGGTGAGTGCCGAAAGCCGCTTCTGAATGGCGACATAGTCGGGGTCATCAATGATAACCTCCTTCATCGTCAGATGGCGTTTGCCGCGTAACCCCAGAAGCCAGCGGAAAGCATTTTTGTAGAGGTCGGCATTGAATACGCCTGAGTCCTTATTGGCTTGGTAGGTAAGGAAGATGCCCAATGGACCCAGGATGAACGTACTTATCCACCTTCCCCACCATACGGGAATCTCTCCTTCACGGGCCAACTTGGTTCCCGAGGTATCGATAATATAATACACGATAAAAGTGAATACCGAGGCAATAACAGGCATACCCAGTCCGCCCTTACGGATAATGGCACCTAACGGAGCTCCGATGAGAAAAAACACGAGGCACGAGAGCGACATGGTAATTTTGTTGAACCACTCAATCTGGTGGCGCCGGATGTTCTTGTCGGCATTGAATACGGTCTTACCCTTCAGTGCCGTCTCGTTCTTCAGGTTCTCTATACGGGACTTCCCACTCCTGAGCCACTCATCACGCTGTTCTCGGGTAGCAGACCGGAACAGGCTGTCGATATTGATGCGGGTAACTGTCAAGATTTCCTTGTCGAGCTTTGCCGAGTCGCTTCTGGTAAGTTTGTACGAAGCATATGAGCTGGTCTTGAGTTGGGTGAAGTAGGTGCGTCCTATGCTGTCCTGTACGGCAGAGAGCGAGTCTATGTCGTGTGCCAGCTGCACCATGTTCTTATTGGTAGCGTTGCTGCTGAGAAAGCTACCGTCCATCAGGTCAAAGCCGGTATCAAACTCTATCAGCATAGCCTTTTCTCCGAACTGCTCGCGTCGGTAGGGGATGTTCTTCGCGCTGATTTGCCCATCCTTGAGGTTCTCAAACTGCTCTCCGTGGTAGAGGGTCAGCCTCAGATGCTGCTTGTCGGCAGTAGTCTCCAACTTTCCGCTGTCGGACTTCAGGATAGTGGCGTTCTCAGCTCCATTGCTGAAGTTATAGATTACCACGCCATAGAGCATACCCGTGGCATTATTTTTCTTCTTCACGTAGAGGTTGTAGTTCTCTATGCCGTCATAGAAGGCCCCTTCGGGGATTTCCAGTTCCGGCGACTTCTGTTTCATGGACACCAGTATGGTCTGCATCTTCAGATTGGCCTGCGGTATTGTCACGTTCTGGAAATAGAACGAGGTCAAGGCCAGCCCCGCACAGAACACAAAGAGAGGGGCCATCACCCTTATCAGAGGAATGCCTGCCGCCTTCATGGCCGTGAGTTCCACGCGTTCGCCGAAGTTGCCGAAGGTGATCAGTGCAGCCAGCAGTATGGCCAAGGGCAACGACTGGGGTACGAGCGTGAGCGACGCGTAGTAGAAGAATTTGGCCAGCACGTCAATGGAGAGCCCCTTCCCCACCATATCATCTACATACAGCCATAAGAACTGCATAATGAAGATAAACAGGCAGATAAAGAAAGTCCCGACAAACATGAAGCCGAAACTTTTCAGTACGAATATATCGAGTTTCTTGATACGCACAATGACGCCATTATAAAATCACGTGCAAAATTAGTGCAAGGCGAGCGAAAATACAAGTTTACTTGTAATTTTCCGAGCCGCAGCCTAATTTCTGCTTGCTTGACAAGTTAAAATTAGTGCAAGGCGAGCGAAAATACAAGTTTCTCGGACGAGCCGAGTGCTAAGGCAATCCTTGTAATTTTCTCGAACGAGTCGGGCGCAAGTATTCCGAGCCGCAGCGGCTATCAGAGTCCTGCCGCGCGCCGCAGGTCCTCCATTTGGCTTTCCCACATCTGTACGAGGTCTTCCTCCTCTTCATTCTTTGCCAGTTCGGTAATCTCCAGCATGTGCGCCTTGGTGAGCTCGCTCACGTTGATACGCAGCTCAAAGTACGTCTTGGGAGCTTCGTCAAGCCAGTGGAAGCGGATGTACACCCCTTCGCGGCATCCCAGCAGCTCGGCATCGCGTGTCTCCTCCTTGCCCCATTGGAACGTATATATCCCGTTAGATTCGGTAATCCTGTCTGCCATCCATGCTTCCAGCCCCCCGATGGTGCCGATAAAGTTCCACACAATATTGCGCGAGTTCCCGTTCAGTGGATATTCCAAATGTACCTTTGCCATAGTATTATGCTTTTATGTTGCGAATATACAAAAAATATCGTACGATACAAATATATTCCCATATTTTTAGAAGTTGCTTGGATTTTATTCGAGTTTAGCCAGCCTTGGCTGCAAACGGCCTTCAGAAAAAAGTTTCAAAAAAATCCAGATTTGTTTGGCAGACAGAAAAATTAGTCCTACCTTTGCACCCGCAATTCGCAAGGATGGCGGGATAGCTCAGCTGGTTAGAGCGCATGATTCATAATCATGAGGTCCCCGGTTCAATCCCGGGTCCCGCTACACGAAAGAGACGAAGCCGATGGCCTCGTCTCTTTTTTTTGTCTGCTCGCAAGGGGCAAAGGCACATACAGACTCCCTACCACCATGCAAATAAATCAGCTCCATCTTCGTTTAATTAAATTTTTTCACTAATTTTGTCGCGACACAGCCAGCCCGCAAGGGATGGGTGGGTCAAGACATATTGGATTCCGTGCATCGCTCACCGCAGATTAGGTCTCTGCAACGGGCCTTGTAGGAAAAGGACGTTTTCTGAACGTTATCTTCTACGATCGAACTTCGCAACTTTGATTTACCGGAAGATACCGCAACGAAGCGTCCACTTCGGGCGTTTATTACCCTTGACCTGTGGCCGCGTGATTTTCCTCTGTCATTCTGAACGGAGTGAAGAATCTCGAAAACACCATAGGTGATGGTCGTTTATAAACCGCACGGCGTGGGCTGGCTGAGTTGCTTATCTTGGTAAAGGGCAATGCGAAGGCCAGATCGTGGGATAAGCAAGGAAAGTTTCTCCCACGTCTTTTTTATGTCCATAACTGAAGTATTAATTTAATGCTGAAGCGGGGAGAGTGGTAGGCAAAGGACTATAATTATGGTAACCAAAAGAGAAGATTTAAGAACAGTGTCTTACAAATTGGGAACTGCTCCATTTGAATTCCATCCAGATGAAGTCGCAGCAGATACGTCGACTGTTGAAAACGACAAAGAAGTAGAGGAAAGAGAAGGATTATTCCACACATGGGCTGAGGTCTTAGCGTGGGATGCTCAGGCTGGACAATATTATGTAGATCGTGTAGCACTTATTGAAGACTTGAATACAGGTAATCTTCATGAAGTCAAGCATCAGGATTTCCATTTTACTGATGTTATCAATGAGTTAAGCCAAATGTTATGATGGAATTAAAAGATTTTGTAAGTACGACCATAAAGCAGATAGCTGAAGGTATAAATGAGGCCATCAAGGCAAATAATGATTATGGTATGATTGTAAATCCTGATGTAACAATTGGTTCCAATGGCGACTATGTGATACCAACTAAAGGTACTTATGGCTTTAAACGAAGGATTCAGAATATAGAGATGGAAATTTCTTTAATATTAGAGGATGTAGCGACTATGGATGCAGGTGTAAAACTAATGCCCGCCATCTTTGGTGCGAATATTAATGGTAATAACGTAGAATCTTCTAACCATCAACATAAAGTTAGATTTTCAGTTCCTATAGCATTACCTGCAACAGAAGTCGACATTCCTCAAGCAAAAAATGTGAAGGAAGATGACAAATCAGTAGTTTCTCCATTTTCAAAATCTATTCAAGATGAGCAAGAAGAAGTGTAAATTCCTTATTCCAGAGAAAACCTATAAGAAGGATTTCTTGCCTTATGCAGGCTTCTTTGAATACCATATCCGAAAAAAGAATGTACCCTTAAAACTATCTGATGCTCAGGGTTGGGGAGTACAATTAGAGGTGAAAAGCAAGCAAGAAGTAGACGGGCAAGATATAAAGCAATTGTCAGTAAACTCGATTATATTTACCTCAACACACAGAAAGGAAAATATTCGCAATCTGATGTGGTATATTCGTTGTCTTCCGTGTCATCCTGACAATATAAAAACACGTAAAGTAAATGACACGAAGTGCTATCAAATACGATGTAGCACAAAGAGATACGCGATGAAAGGCCTTGTTGCATGTGATGTGTGGCCAGATTTCATCAAAAGTTTAACCGATAAAATAATTGAAGATGAGAACAATTAAACTCTGGCTGACCACGATAGCCACGCTATTGTGCAGCCTCACGGCAAATGCCTACGACTTTGAAGTGGGCGGTATCTATTACACTATCACCTCCTCTGCCGACTTGACGGTGGAGGTGACGTACCGAGGGAATCACCCTGACCACTACTCCAATGAATACAGCGGAGCAGTCACCATCCCCTCTACTGTCACCTATAACACCTATAACAGCTATAACAGCAAGACATATCGTGTGACGAGTATTGGAAGCAGGGCTTTCGAGGGTTGGACAGGTGAACTTATAGTGAACTGCAATATACCGTCAGCGTCATCAATTTCTGCAGGAATATTCTATGGCAGTAACTTCACAAAAGTGACTATTGGTGGAGCTGTGACGAGTATTGGAGACTATGCTTTCTATGGTTGTAGCAGCCTCACCGCCATCAACATCCTCGAGGGCGTGACGAGTATTGGAGAGGCTGCTTTCTATGGTTGCAGCGGCCTCACCACCATCACCCTCCCCGAGAGCGTGACGAGCATTGGGTACAGGGCTTTCGAGAATTGCAGTAGCCTCACCGCCATCACCATCCCCGAGAGCGTGACGAGCATTGGAGACTGGGCTTTCTATAATTGCCAGAGCCTCACCGCCATCAACATCCCCGAAAGCGTGACGAGCATTGGAGACTGGGCTTTCTATAATTGCCAGAGCCTCACCGCCATCACCCTCCCCGAGAGCGTGACGAGCATTGGAGAAAGTGCTTTCTATGGTTGCAGCAGCCTCACCGCCATCGTTGTGGCAGAAGGGAACAAGGTATACGATTCGCGTGGTGGCTGCAATGCCATCATTGAAACCAGTACCAATACCTTGCTTCAAGGTTGTTCTTCCACCATTATCCCCGAGGGCGTGACGAGCATTGGAGAGTATGCTTTCAAGGGTTGTAGCAGCCTCACCGCCATCAACATCCCCGAGGGCGTGACGAGTATTGGGTACGCTGCTTTCTATGGTTGTAGCAGCCTCACCGCCATCACCCTCCCCGAGGGCGTGACGAGTATTGGAGGCAGTGCTTTCTATGGTTGCACCAGCCTCACCGCCATCAACATCCCCGAGAGCGTGACGAGTATTGGAAAATATGCTTTCGAGGGTTGCACAGGTGAACTTATAGTGAACTGCAATATACCGTCAGCGTCATCAATTTCTGCAGGAATATTCTATGGCAGTAACTTCACAAAAGTGACTATTGGTGGAGCTGTGACGAGTATTGGAGACTTTGCTTTCTATGGTTGTAGCAGCCTCACCGCCATCAACATCCTCGAGGGCGTGACGAGTATTGGAAGCAGGGCTTTCTATAATTGCACCAGCCTCACCGCCATCACCATCCCCGAGGGCGTGACGAGTATTGGAGACTATACTTTCCGTTATTGCAGTAGCCTCACCGCCATCACCCTCCCCGAGAGCGTGACGAGCATTGGAAGCAGTGCTTTCGAGGGTTGCACAGGTGAACTTATAGTGAACTGCAATATACCGTCAGCGTCATCAACTTCTGCAGGAATATTCTATGGCAGTAACTTCACAAAAGTGACTATTGGTGGAGCTGTGACGAGTATTGGGTACGCTGCTTTCTATGATTGCACCAGCCTCACCGCCATCAACATCCCCGAGGGCGTGACGAGTATTGGAGGCAGTGCTTTCGAGGGTTGTAGCAGCCTCACCGCCATCAACATCCCCGAGGGCGTGACGAGTATTGAGAACAGTATTTTCAGTGGTTGCCGCAGCCTCACCGCCATCAACATCCCCGAGGGCGTGACGAGTATTGGAGGCTGGGCTTTCGAGGGTTGCAGCAGCCTCACCGCCATCAACATCCCCGAGGGCGTGACGAGTATTGGAGGCAGTGCTTTCGAGGGTTGTAGCAGCCTCACCGCCATCAACATCCCCGAGGGCGTGACGAGCATTGGAGGCTGGGCTTTCTATAATTGCCAGAGCCTCACCGCCATCAACACCCCCGAGGGCGTGACGAGTATTGGAAGCAGTACTTTCAAGAATTGCAGCAGCCTCACCGCCATCAACCTCCCCGAGAGCGTGACGAGCATTGGAAGCAGTGCTTTCGAGAATTGCCGCAGCCTCACCGCCATCAACATCCCCGAGGGTGTGACGAGCATTGGAAGCAGTGCTTTCGAGAATTGCCGCAGCCTCACCGCCATCACCATCCCCGAGAGCGTGACGAGCATTGGAAGCAGTGCTTTCGAGGGTTGCACAGGTGAACTTATAGTGAACTGCAATATACCGTCAGCGTCATCAACTTCTGCAGGAATATTCTATGGCAGTAACTTCACAAAAGTGACTATTGGTGGAGCTGTGACGAGTATTGGAGACTATGCTTTCTATGGTTGTAGCAGCCTCACCGCCATCACCTTCCCTGAGAGCGTGACGAGCATTGGAAACGGGGCTTTCGAGGGTACAGCATGGTATAACAGTTTGCCTGACGGCTTAGTCTATATCGGTAAAGTGCTCTACAAATACAATGGCACAATGCCTGAGAATACCTCCATTGGAGTCAAAGAGGGTATAGTAAGTATATCCAGCGATGCTTTCCTGGGTTGCAGCGGCCTCACCACCATCACCCTCCCCGAGAGCGTGACGAGCATTGGGTACAGGGCTTTCGAGAATTGCAGTAGCCTCACCGCCATCACCCTCCCCGAGGGTGTGACGAGTATTGGAGACGAGGCTTTCAAGGGTTGCCAGAGCCTATATAAGGTCATTAACATCTCGAATCTGGACATACAAAAAGGAAGCACTGAACATGGGATGGTAGGGTACTATGCACAAAAAGTGATAAAAGCAGATGCAGATGACAATGTAAAGGGATATTACTTCTACACCTCCGAAGAAAACATCCATTACCTTTTTCATTATGGAGGTAAAGAGACGGCACTGACTCTTCCTGAGGACTACAATGGAGATGATTATATAATTGACGATAAGGCGTTTGCCAATAACGGAAACATCATATCTGCAAGTATTCCCCAAACTGTAGGCGAGATAGGAAGCCACGCCTTTGCAGGATGCAGCAATCTGGCATCTATAGACATCGCAAGAGGTGTGATGAGTATCGGTGACAATGCCTTCGAAAACTGCACCAGCCTGACGGCAATCATCTTCCCCAAAAACCTGACAGCCATAGGCAGTAGCGCCTTCAAAGGATGCAGCGGGTTGACCTCCATTGGATTCGATGAGGATTTGGAACGTATCGGCGACAATGCCTTCGAAAACTGCACCAGCCTGACGACAATCATCTTCCCCAAAAACCTGACATCCATAGGAAGTAGCGCCTTCAAAGGATGCAGCGGGTTGACCTCCGTATTCATCAGCGCCAATGTAGACACCTACGGCAAAGAAGCCTTTGAGGGATGCGAGGCTGTAGAGACACTAATGGTAATGGGCAGTGTGATGCCTACCATTCCCTCCGACAAACTGACCTCAATAACCCTTTTCAGCCCTGTACCACTAAAGACATCCGAGTTTGCCAACAAGGTATATCGTAACGCCACCGTATATGTACCCAAAGGCTCACTTGAACGTTACCAGGCAGCTGACGTGTGGAAAAATTTCTGGACCATCCAGGAGTTTGACACCACAGGAATAGCCCCCCAACCTGTGGATACCAACCAACAGACAACAGTTGTCTACGACCTCCAAGGCCGCCGCATTTCCAATGAAACAAACCTGAAGGAGGGTATCTATATAGTAAATGGACGCAAAGTTGCCATCAAATAAGCTCTTCCAACCCTGAAAGGGAACAGAAGTTCCTGACGACAGCACTACTGGGAAAAAGTTTTTGGCTGTTTCGTTTGGAAACAAGAATACCTTTCATTACCTTTGTCGTACGAAGGTAAAGGAATCTGTCACCGCGGAGACAACACATTGCCTCCGCGGTGACAATCGTTCATCTCCGCGAAGACAAGGCTTTTCCTCCGCGGAGACAAAGAGTGACACCACCATATCTTTACAATCAAGGACTAACCGAATCTGAAAACAATGGCAAAGAGACCCGCAAAAAGCGCCATCAAATGCCGCGCCACACATCGTCACCTGCTCAATGGAACAGAGACAGAGAACCTGCAAGGTATACGAGTGACCATTGCCCATAGCCAGAAACGCACACTCAGCGATATGGCCGAGAGCATCAACGATGCCAGCAGCGCCACCGTAGCCGACGTGCTGGCCGTATGGAATGGCATGGAAGAGGAAATCATACGCACACTGAGCGACGGCAATCGCGTGGAGCTGGGCAGTCTGGGCACGCTGAGCCTTGAGGTGGGCACCCTACGACGCAAGAGCGCAAAAGAAGGTATCACGGGCAAGGACATCGTAGCCAAGAGCATCACCTTCACCCCCTCGAAACGACTGACAGAGCTGATGGGTGAACTCGCTTTCGAGTGTGACGGCACCGTGGCAAGCCCACTCAGCAGACCGCATGCCGAAGAGGCCTTGGAAGCATACTTCAGCACACACAGGTACATCAGTGTACGAACCTTTGCTACCATATGCAAGTGTAGCCTCAGCACCGCATACCGCCGTATCAAGGAACTAGTGGCTGAAGGCCGGCTCGTAACACACGCTTTGGCTAAGGGAGTATATGAAAAGGGCTATCAGGGATGAGGCACTGCGCCTCGGGTTCGCGGCCTGCGGCTTTGCCAGGGCCGGAGCAGTGAGCGAGGAGGCCACGCGCTGCACCGACCACTGGGTGGGGCAGGGCTACCATGCCGGCATGCACTACATGGAGCGCAACCGTCCCATGCGCCTCGACCCTACCCTACTCGTGCCCGGATGCCGCACGCTCATCGTCGTGGCACTCAACTATTACCCGCAGCGCCTACTCCCCGAAGAGGGGTACCAGATAGCCTACTATGCCTATGGGAAGGATTACCACCGCGTGGTGAAGGACAAACTGCACCAACTGCTGGCCTACATCCGTACACTGGACCCCACGACGAAGGGGCGCGTCTTTTGCGACACGGCCCCCCTGCTGGAGCGCTACTGGGCGATGCAGGCGGGATTAGGCATCATAGGACGCAACCGCACGCTCATCATCCCCGGAAAGGGGAGCTACTTCTTCCTCGGCATATTGGCCATTGACCGGGAACTGCCACACGACACGCCCATGAAGGGCGACTGCGGCAACTGCCGCCGCTGCCTGGAGCACTGCCCCACGGGAGCCCTCACCACGGAAGGCATCGACTGCCGCCGTTGCCTCTCGTACCTCACCATCGAGCACCGCGGCCCCCTACCCGAGGAGGCGGCACGGCAGCTGGGAAAGCGAATCTACGGATGCGACGCTTGCCAGCAAGTCTGTCCGCACAACTGCCATGCACAGCCCACAGCGGAGCCTGCCTTCAGGATCCCGGACGACATAGCTGCCCTCACCCCCGAGGAGTGGCAGGGACTGACACAGCAGCGCTACACGCATCTGTTTGGCGACAGCGCCATCGAAAGGGCTGGATACGAGGGTCTCATGCGCAACATACGCGCGACAGAGGGGTCATCCGCTGCCTCACCAGAAACAGAATGAGGGTACAGATGCGCAAAGGCATTCCCTCATACACACACGCGTTTTTTCATATAAATTCTGTTATCTCAAGAAACCTTTCCTGAGCAAGAGTGTTATCTGAGTCAAAACCGTAATTAGTTAGAAGTTAGGAAGGTCCGTGCAAACGAGCGAGATGCAAGCTGGCACGAATCTTGCCTGTTGTCAAAAAAACTAAACCATAAACCCTAAACTAAAACTTATGAAAAGTGTAAAAGGAACTTTGACCGAGAAGAATCTGCTGACCTCGTTTGCCGGTGAGTCGCAAGCACGCATGCGCTACACCTATTTTGCCGATGAGGCCCGCCGCGAAGGCTTCGAACAGATTGCCGCCATCTTTCAGGAGACAGCCGATCAGGAGAAGATGCATGCCGAGCGCATGTTCCGCTTCCTCGAAGGAGGCACGGTAGAGATACGTGCCCACTATCCCGCCGGAAAGATACAGACCACCATGGACAACTTGCGCGCAGCCGCTGCCGGCGAGCACGAGGAATGGTATGAGATGTACCCGACCTTTGCCGACATCGCTGAAGATGAGGGGTTCAAGGAGATTGCCCAGATGTATCGGGCCATCAGCGTAGCCGAACAGCAGCACGAGGACCGCTACCTACGACTGCTGGAGAATATGGAGCGCGAGCACGTGTTCCATCGTCCCGAACCCGTGACGTGGCAATGCCGCAAGTGTGGATACACCTTTACAGGAAAGAAGGCTCCCGACCGCTGTCCGGCCTGCCTGCACTCCAAGAGCTACTTCGAAGTGAAGGCCGAGAACTACTGACATCGATCCCAATCAGGAGTTCGGAATTGGAAAAGTTCGTGCAAACGAGTGTATGCAAGCCGCTTACAATGCTCAGCGAGAAATGCAACTTGCATTTCGCTCGTTGGCACGAAACGAAGTGTGCCGGCCATAAGGGAAAAGCAACCTTGCTCGTTGTTTGTTCTCGGAGCAGCCGAGGGCTTCGCTATTGACCGTTGTCTGTTGTCAAAACAGATCTACCCCCTCTCTTCCGGGCGGGCCAAGATGCGCTGAATGTTCGAGGAGTAGGACTTCGATACAGGTATCTGTCTGATGCCGTCGTGGGTGAGCCTGATGTACATGCCGTCGCGGTCGTTGCGGAAGATTTTTATCTTGTTCTTGTTGACGATATATCCTCGGTGGCAACGGACGAGGTACTCGCCAAACTTGTTCTCGATGGCCTTGGTGGTGCTGCGCAGCATGTAGTTGCATAGCTTGCCATCGGCTTCGTAGTATATCTTCACGTAGTTGTCTTGCGACTCCACGTAGTAGAGGCTATCGATGCTGATGCTCATCTTCAGCTTTCCTGTGCTGTCGACAAGGTGGATGAGTTTAGGGTCGGTGTTATCGGTCTTGTCATTCACCATATTCATGCCTATGCGGTCGAGCAGCAGGCGCTGGTAGCGGGTAGTGGCGTAGAGTACGCATATCACATACGGCACAATGAGAATAAAGGACAAGACTACTATGGAGCGTCCGAGGATGGAGAGGAATATGTCGGGGTCAGTGATGACAAATAGTTCGGTGAAAACGGTATAAATAAACGATACCATTACCACTTCGCCTCCTACCCACAACATCAGCTGGCCATTGGTAATCGGCTGCCTGCGATGCACCTGATGGAGCAGCACCTTGCTTAATATAAGGAAGGCGATGGCCACAAGATAGAAGGCCACGGAAGCCATCACCATGCGGAAGCCGCTGTATACCTCTGCCGATTCCTGCTCACGAAACATCAGTGTGAGCCATGATGTGGAGGAGTAGGGACCATATATTACCATAAAAAGTATGGAGAAGAGCACGATGAAGATGACCGAACCGGTCAGCGTGCGGCTCTCAAGAAGATATCGTGGTGCTTTCTTATTTAGTTCCATAGTTTGCACATTTTGGCTGGATTTGTTGTAAATATTGGGCAAAGGTACGAAAAACGAGCGAATAAATGCAAACTTTAGGGGATTTTCACCCCTATATGGATTTCGCCCCTTTACCCCTTAATTCACGCATTTTGTCCCTATAGAGCCCGTCTCCTGCCACATCCGCACCCCTTTTGTTGAGTGGGTGGGAGGGATTGCGTACTTTTGCACCGAATTTTTTTAAGCATTTCGTATGAGAATAATTGGAACCGGTAGTGCACACCCTAAGCACACCTTGACAAATGATGACCTGTCGAAGATAATGGACACCAGTGATGAGTGGATCCGCGAGCGTACAGGCATCTGCACACGGCAAATCATCACTGACGAGAATCTTGAGGATCTTGCTGCCGAAGCTGCCCAGAAGGCATTGGACGATGCGGGAATCAAGGCATCCGACATTGACTATATCATCTGTTCGAACGTGGCATATGAGTATGTTACCCCCACTGTGTCGAGTATTGTTGAAGGTAAGATTGGTGCAGCGTGCCCTTGTGTAGACCTCAATGCGGCCTGCTCGGGCTTCATCTATGCCATTGACTTTGCCGAGGCATTGTTGCAGACAGACCGCGCCACCAATATCTTGGTGATGGCAGCAGAGGAACCCACCCGCATGGTCGACTGGAACGACCGCAGCACCTGTGTGCTCTTTGGCGATGGTGCCGGTGCCATGGTAGTGACACGTGGCGATGGGCTGCGAGCTATCAAGGTATCGTCGAAGAGCAACCTTGATGTGCTGCATTACAAACGTAAGCTCGAACCCACCCCCTTCATTACCAAGGAGGAGGAGCATATTCCTCTCTATATGGCTGGTCAGGAAGTGTTTAAGACTGCCGTAACCTGCTCTTTGCGCGACCTCTTGGCTGTGCTCAGTGATGCAGGGTTGGACAAGAATGACATCACCTACTACGTGCTCCATCAGGCAAACTTCCGAATCAATGATTTCATCCGTCATCGGTTCAATATGGATACGGCAAAGTTCCCTGTCAATATGGACAAGTATGGCAACACCTCATCGGCAAGTATTCCCATGCTACTCGACGAGTTGAACCGTGAAGGAAAGTTAAAAAAAGGCGATTTGTTAGCTTTTAGTGCTTTCGGTGCTGGATTTACCTCGGGTGCGTGCATCATTGAATGGAATAAATAGCTATATTTGCAACATTATTAACAAGTATTAAGAAAAACAGAATAAGATATAACATGGAAAGAAGAGTTGTAATTACCGGATTGGGTGCAATCAGCCCCGTAGGAAATACTGTTGCCGACTTTTGGGAGAGCCTGAAGGCTGGCAAGAGTGGCTTGAACTTTATCCAAGGATATGACGATGTGGACCTCCCTGTGCGCATTGTAGCTCAAGTGAAGGATTTCGATCCTATAGCCAATGGTCTTGAGCGTGCCGATGTGCGCAAGATGGACCTCTATTGCCAGTATGCCATTGCAGCTGCCAACCAGGCAGTGAAGGACAGCGGACTGGTGAGTGGCGAGAATATTGAGCCTGGTCGTTTCGGTGTATATGTAGGTTCGGGAATCGGTGGTATCAGCGCCTTTGTGCGTGAAACAGGCAAGTACCTCGAGGAGGGTGCACGACGTATCTCTCCTTTATTTATCCCTACAATGATTGCCAATATTGCTTCGGGAAACATCGCTATCCGTCACAAGGCCGAAGGCCCCTGCCTGCCTGTGGTGACTGCATGTGCTACAGGTACCCACTCGGTGGGTGAGGCATACCATGCCATCAAGTTTGGTTTTGCCGATGCCATCATCACCGGTGGTGCTGAGGCAGCCGTGCACCCCTTGGCTATCGGCGGCTTTGCCAACAGCCGCGCCCTCACCAGTGCTGAGACATTGGAAGATGCCTGCACACCGTTCGATGCCCGTCGTAGCGGGTTTACTATGGCCGATGGTGCCGGAGTCCTTGTTCTTGAGGAGTATGAGCATGCCGTGAAGCGTGGTGCCACCATCTATGCTGAGGTTGCAGGCTATGGCAACACCTGTGATGCGCACCACTACACCGCTCCTCGCCCCGATGGCATACCCGCCTCGAAGGCTATCCGTATGGCACTCGATGAGGCTGGATATACCTCTGCCGATACCCTCTATATTAATGCACATGGTACCAGCACTCCGCTCAACGACAAAACCGAGACGTACGCCATCAAGCTCGCTCTTGGCGAGGAGGATGCCCGCAGGGCACTCATCAGCTCCACCAAGTCGATGACAGGTCACATGCTCGGTGCTGCTGGTGGTATAGAACTTATCGCCACCGCCCTGGCCGTTAAGCATGGTATCGTGCCTCCTACTATCAATTACAAGGAGCCTGACCCCGAGTGCGACCTCAACTACGTGCCCAACAAGGCTATTGAGGCCGATGTGACCATGGCGGCATCCAACTCTTTGGGCTTTGGAGGCCACAATGCCTGTGTGGTATTGAAGAAGATGATTTGAGTTTGCTAAAATAATATGGACAGAGAAGAAATTAAGACCTATCTTCCTCATCGCGAGCCGATGTTGCTTGTCGACTCCATTGTGGTGGAGACCGAGACAGCTACCGACGGCACCGAGTTGCACTATGCCATTGGCACCTACCATGTACGTGGCGACGAGTTCTTCCTTCAGGGCCACTTCCCCGACTACCCCGTGGTGCCTGGTGTCATCCTCTGCGAGATGATGGCCCAGTCGTGTGCATTGCTCCTTGGCGATGAAATCAAGAGCAAGCGCCCCCTATACACGGGTATCGACAACGTGCGCTTCAAGCATCAGGTGCGTCCGGGCGACACCATTACCATCCGCTCCATCATCACCGACCGTCGCCAAGCTATCGTCTTTGCCAAGGCTGAGGCCAAGGTCGATGGTAAGCTCTGCTGCCGTGGCAACCTCTCGTTTGCCCTTATCTGATTCAGGTTACAGATTTCGGAAATCCATCAGATGCGTCCTGCAACTTACAGGACGCATCTTCTTTTTATTAAGGCAGGTGATAGAATGGTAACGAGATCAAACTCTATTTTTTGATGGGGGAGCAACCTCATATGGTGGGAGAGATTATTAGTCTTTGTCAATTATTTTATGTATCTTCGCAGCAGAATTAATAATTCTATTGAGATTTTAAAGAAGGTACACTCATTATTTCACGATTAAGGGAAAAACAAACATGGATATTGACACAATCAAGTCTGTATATTTCATCGGTGCCGGTGGCATCGGTATGAGTGCTCTGGTACGCTACTTCTTGTCGTTGGGCAAGGTGGTGGCAGGGTATGACCGCACGTCGAGTGAACTTACCGAGCGCCTCAATGCCGAGGGAGCAGCCATCCACTATGAGGAAGACTGTAGCTTGATACCCGAAAGCTGCAAAGACAAGACACACACCTTAGTGGTGTACACACCGGCAGTGCCACAGAATCATAGCGAGCTCACCTGGTTTCGCGAGCAAGGTTTCGAGATTCAGAAGCGTGCTCAGCTATTAGGTACCATCACCCGCAGTCGCCGAGGCTTGTGTGTGGCGGGTACGCACGGCAAGACCACCACGTCGACCATGGCCGCCCATCTCATCTATGGTTCGCATGTGGGGACGACGGCTTTCCTCGGAGGCATCTCGCAGAACTATGGTACCAATCTGCTGCTCTCGGACAAGAGCGACTATGTTGTTATCGAAGCCGATGAGTTTGACCGCTCGTTCCATCAGCTGCGCCCCTACATGTCGGTAATCACCTCTACTGATCCCGACCACCTGGACATCTATGGCACGCCCGAAGCCTATTGGGAGAGTTTCGAGAAGTACACCTCGCTCATCCGCCCCGACGGTGTGCTCATCATTCACGAAGGGCTGGAGATAAAGCCACAGGTGCAGCCTGGAGTGCATGTGTATACTTATTCGCGCGACAAGGGCGACTTCCATGCCGAGAATATACGCATTGGTGGAGGTGAGATAGTGATTGACTTCGTGCATCCTGAAGGCACGGTCAAGGATATTCATCTTGGTGTGCCCCTGAGTGTCAACATCGACAATGGCGTGGCCGCCATGGCGATGGCCCGCCTGGCAGGAGTCACCGACGAGGAACTGCGTGCAGGCATGGAGAGCTTCCGTGGTGTGGAGCGCCGCTTCGACTTCAAGCTGAAGAGCGATGCCAAGGTCTACCTCAGCGACTATGCCCATCATCCCGCCGAGATACGCCAGAGCGCCCTTTCGATACGCGAACTGTATGCAGGGCGTAAGGTGACAGCCATCTTCCAGCCTCACCTCTACTCGCGCACACAGGACTTCTACCGCGAGTTTGCCGAGAGCCTCTCGCTCTTCGATGAGGTCATCCTCACCGACATATATCCTGCTCGTGAGGAACCCATCCCAGGAGTTACCAGTGCACTCATCTACGACAACCTCGCTGCTCATGTGCAGAAGCAGATGATAAGCAAGAGCGATGTGCTTGCTACCGTAGAGGCCAAGAAAAACGAGCTGGAGGTGCTCGTGACACTCGGCGCAGGCGACATAGAGAATTATGCAACTGAGATAACGAAGATTCTGAAGGATTAAAATTATAAATTAAAGATTAGAACAGGCGGGAACTATAAATCAAGATAGGTAGACCTTAGTTTTAATTTTTAATTCTTAACTTTTAACTTTTAATTTATGAAAAAGCTACTTTCCACCATCATCCTCATCCTACTGGCTGGCTACATTGTATTTGCTACAATAGCATTCTGTAACAAACCTACCAACGAAATTTGCAAAGGCATTTACTTGGAGATGCGCGACAGCTCGGAGACAGGCTATATGACTACAGCCGACATAGCAGTATTGCTCAAACAGAATGGATTGGACCCTACAGGCAAACTCATCGATGAGGTGAGCTGTCGTTCCATGGAGCAACAACTCAACAAGGTCCCCCTCATCGCCAGCTGCGAGTGTTACAAGACAATAAACGGCTACGTGGTAGTGGAAGTGGAATGCCGTAAGCCCATCCTTAGAGTCATCAATAGCTCGGGAGATAGTTTCTACATCGATGAGGAGGGCGAAGTGATAGAGCACATAGCCAAACCAACCTATATCCCCATAGCTACAGGGCACATCAGCCGCGAATTTGCACGAAAAGAACTACTCACTTTGGCACAGTATCTCTTTGCCGACGAACTCTGGAATGCACAGATAGAACAGATTCACGTCACCCCACGTGAGGAGATAGAATTAATACCCCGAGTGGGCGACCATACCATTGTATTGGGCCGTCCGGGCAACTATGCGTACAAGTTCAGCAAGCTGCGCACCTTCTACGAAAAAGGGCTTAGCCAGGTCGGATGGGACAGATACTCACGCATCAACATTGATTACAACAACCAAGTAGTGGGTACAAAGAAAGAATAGGAAGAGACCAACCATATCAGCCAACTACCGTATCCCTAAACACAGAAATTCCCAATAGGAGACAGCATCTCATCATAGGATTATTGTACCGGGTAATGACATATGGCTACCTAAGCCTTCCACAAGCATCAGCCTATAGCGCATGAAGCAAAGCCCCAATTTACTGGCGGGAATACTGAAAGTCAGTTAATGTTTTGGCTACTAATGATAAAAGTCGTATCTTTGCAATTTGTTAAGGCTTCAAAAAAGCCACATGCAACAACAGACTTGACAGACATGAGATACAGTATATTAGGGAAAATTTGCCTGACAGCAATCGCCATCACAACTCTCGCCCAGCAAGCTTTTGCGCAAGATATGCTTGCCGTTCAGGCTCCATTGGACAAGCAAATGGCCAAAATAGACTCTGTAGTACTAAGCCGTTTGTTGATGGCCGAAGGGTACGAATATCCAGCAGAGGACCTCTATCCTGAATGGAGCAACGAGTATGCCCACAAATACACCAACGTGACGATGCCCGACTCTCTCACGATAGACCTGACCGGATTCTGCATGCCTACACAGAGCACCAAAATCACCGACATCTTCGGCTACCGCCCACGCAGACGTCGTATACATTATGGGCTCGACATCAAAGTAGAGCGAGGCGATACTATCCGTGCTGCTTTTGATGGTAAAGTACGCTACGTCAGCTACCAACGGAGAGGCTATGGTTATTATGTCGTGATACGTCACCCCAACGGACTGGAGACACTCTATGCCCACCTCACCAAAAGACTGGTAGGCGAAAATGAGGTCGTGAGCGCTGGAGACCCCATAGGATTAGGTGGCAGCACAGGACGTTCATCAGGAACGCATCTCCACTTTGAGACTCGCCTTCTAGGAAAAGCACTTGACCCCGCACTGATGTTCGACTTCCCCAATCAAGACGTAACGGGCGACACCTATCTATACACCACACCTAAGAAAAAGGTATACGACCCCAGTGACCCCGACACCTACTACAAAGTACGTAAGGGAGACTCGTTAGGACGTATCGCTGCGCGCCAAGGAACCTCCATAAAGCAATTGTGTAAGCTCAATGGCATCACCACAAAAACCATCTTACGCCCTGGACAGATATTGAGACTTTATTAAATAATAAAGAGACCTAATTCGTTTGACATGAACACCAACCAGCAATTCGAACAAATAATAGTCACCTGCCGTGACCTCTTTGCCAAGAAGCTCAAGGATTATGGCGCAGCTTGGCGTATCATGCGCCCCTCATCGCTAACAGATCAGATATTCATCAAGGCCAACCGCATACGTAGCATAGAGACCAAGGGAACCACAATGATTGATGAAGGCATACGGTCTGAATTTATCGGCATCGTCAACTACGGCATCATAGCCCTCATACAGTTAGAGTTGGGCTATACCGATACGGACGACCTAACACATGAAGCAGCATTGGCTAAATACGATGAATACGCAGCCAAAGCACTCGCCCTAATGAAAGCAAAGAATCATGATTACGATGAAGCGTGGCGTGGCATGCGCATCAGTTCATACACCGACCTTATACTGATGAAGATCTACCGCACCAAGCAGATTGAGAGCAACGAAGGGCAAACTATCGTATCGGAAGGCATCGATGCCAATTATATGGATATGATTAACTACGCCGTATTCGGACTGATAAAGATAGACTTCGGAGAATAGTAATTATCCTATAGTCTGGAACTCAAATGTACGACTTGTAAAATTAAGCATAGCCTATTCAAGTGAACAAATGAAGCAAACGCCTACCCACATAGCATCAAGCATCACCATCAACAGTTTACGCTTTATGCTCGCTATGGTGTTCATGTTTTCCGGTTTCGTGAAAGCAATTGACCCCATGGGTACGGTATATAAAATGGCCGACTATGCAGAGGCTTTCGGATGGGGGACTGACATACCCATGGGAATGTTATTTGCAGCAGCCTCAACACTCATCATCATAGAGTACATCATAGGTACATCCCTTTTCTTTGGCCTATACCGAAGGTTTTACCTATGGCTAATGATTGCCTTCCTGGGAGTAATGACACCACTGACCCTCTACATAGCTGTCACCAATCCCATCAGCGATTGCGGTTGCTTCGGCGAAGCCATCACGCTTACCAATTGGCAAACCTTCGGAAAGAATCTTTTCCTACTTGCTACAGCCATTGTGACATTGCGCTACAATCAACTCATCAAGCGACTCATTCCCGAGCATTCACAATGGTTTATTTTCGTATATGCATTGGGGACAATCATCCTGTTCATGGGATATAATCTACGCCATCTACCAATAGCAGACTTCCGCCCATACCATATAGGAGCCAATATCATCGACAAGATGACCATACCCGACGATGCACCGCAAAACGAGTACGAGACTCTATTCGTATATGAAAAAGACGGTGAGAAGCGCACCTTTACCTTCGACGAGTACCCCGACTCTACATGGACTTTCGTTTCACGCGAGAGCAAGCTCATAGCTAAAGGCTACGAACCACCCATCAAGGATTTCAGACTAACCGACATGGGCGGCAACGACCTCACAATGGATATCCTCGAACACCCCCACTACACTTGCCTGATGATTGCCGAACGACTGGAGTATGCCAATGAAGGTATGCTCGACGTCATCAACGACCTATATGCCTATACACGCAGCAACAATATTCCATTTTACATGGTCACTACATCAAACAGAGAGTCGATCAATCAATGGACCGAGCACACAGGAGCACTCTACCCCTATCTACAAGCCGATGCCAATCTACTAAGAACCATGATACGTGCCAATCTCGGACTCATACTCCTACACAACGGTACCATCGTGGGAAAATGGAGCAGTAGAGACATTCCACGAGATAAGCAATTGAATGAAAGCATAGAGAATAATACCGCGCTGACCATCACCTCAGATACACGACATTATAGGCAATTGGTGGCAGTAGTATGGATGATTATACCACTGCTGTTGATATGTCTATGGACAGGACGACGACGCAAAGAATAAAGAAAATATAAAATTAGTATTAACAACTAAAATCAAAAGAAAATGAGAAAAAACATTGTTGCAGGAAACTGGAAAATGAACAAGACCCTCCAAGAGGGCATCACTTTGGCCACAGAGTTGAACGTAGCTTTGACAGCAGACAAGCCCAATTGCGAGGTAATTATCTGCACTCCATTCATCCATTTGGCTTCGGTAACTCCCATCGTTGACAAGGGTATCATCGCCGTAGGCGCAGAAAACTGTGCCGACAAGGCCTCTGGTGCTTATACCGGTGAGGTATCTGCCGCTATGATAGCTTCTACTGGTGCCCAGTATGTAATCTTGGGCCACTCTGAGCGTCGTGCTTACTATGGTGAGACCCCCGAAATCCTTAAGGAGAAAGTTCTTTTAGCCCTTGCCAATGGTCTGACTCCTATCTTCTGTATCGGCGAAGTGCTCGAGGAGCGTGAGGCTGGTAAGCAGAACGAGGTAGTATACAACCAGCTTGAAGGTTCACTCTTTGGTCTCTCTGCTGAGGACTTCTCTAAGATTGTACTCGCTTATGAACCCGTTTGGGCTATCGGTACCGGTAAGACCGCTACTGCAGAGCAAGCTCAAGAGATACATGCCTATATCCGTTCTGTAATTGCTAAGCAGTTCGGCAAGGAAGTGGCAGATAACACCTCTATCCTCTATGGCGGTAGCTGCAAGCCCTCTAATGCAAAGGAACTCTTCGCTAATCCCGACGTTGACGGCGGCCTTATCGGTGGTGCTGCACTGAAGGTAGAAGACTTCAAGGGCATCATCGATGCGTTCAAATAAGAAGAAACGTTAGATCCATTTCAAAGGACTCCGAGCACTCTTTGTTCTCGGAGCCCTCTAAATAAAAAAATAAAAAGATGAAAAAAACCTGTATACTATTAATTGCATTGACTTGCCTACCACTCATGGCTCAAGACAATATCGTAAATCGGCTCATGCAGCCCGTGCTTGGCCAGGGTACCATTACCATCCATCAGGATGCACGACTCGGAGCCCTATTAGGTATGGAATATAACCCAGACCTGAGCAAAGGGAAGAGAATCCAGACAATAGGCTATCGTATACAGGTATTTGCCGGAAACAACACCCGGCAAGCCAAGGAGGAAGCCCAAAAAGTAGCCAAATATATCAAGACCAACTATCCTGACATACCCGTGTACACTGAGTTCATATCCCCCCGATGGGTATGCCGCGTAGGAGACTACAAGACAATTGAAGAGGCCGATCAAGCCATGCGTATGCTCAAGAGTACACGTAAGTTCAAGGAGATTGCCATCCTCCCCAATCAATTGATAAACATCACCCTCTAAGCAAAAGCAACACTTGATAATCAAAGTCCTTTTAGGATGGGTTCCCCATATTTATCCTATCCCTTGTCATTGTCTGCAAATGTAAAATATTTCGGAGAAAATTTTAAAGTTCATTAGAAACTTTTGAATAGCATTCCATAGTAGAAAAAGCAACATAGTAAATCAAGATGATTAGCAACCCTAGCGACTACCCTATCGATGAACGTAACCCGGAGTTAGAGGAACACTACCGCCAAATACTCGGACTATTGGGTGAGGATACCCAACGTGAAGGTTTATTGAAAACGCCCCAACGCGTAGCACGCGCCATGCAGACACTCACCCGAGGTTATCATATGGATCCTCACGCCGTACTCAATTCGGCCAAGTTCAAGGAAGATTATAGCCAAATGGTGATTGTCAAGGACATCGACTTCTACTCACTCTGCGAGCACCACATACTCCCGTTCTTCGGTAAGGTACACGTAGCCTACATCCCTAACGGTTATATCACTGGACTGAGCAAGATTGCCCGCGTAGTAGACATCTTCTCACATCGTTTACAAGTACAGGAGCGAATGACACTGCAAATCAAGGAATGCATACAAACCACACTCAACCCATTGGGTGTAATGGTGGTAGTAGAGGCACAACATATGTGCATGCAGATGCGAGGCGTAGAAAAACAAAACTCCATCACTACCACATCAGACTTTACTGGAGCTTTCAATCAAGCAAAAACACGAGAAGAGTTCATGAACCTCATCCGTAAATAAGCTCTCCCAATACGACTAACCATCTTTAAGGAATTAACTGTTTCACAATGACATCGAAGCCAATAAAACGAATTAACTTTATCTCGTGTATTGGGACTTCGCACTAATACAGCATGCTCTGATATATGAAGTTAGGATGATGTTCGGGAAATCACCAACTTGCGTTTTCTCTCGGTTTGCACCAACTTTAGTCTACTTTGTAGACAGAAGTTAGGCGACGGCTCGGAAAACGGCAAGGACTGCCTTAGCACTCGGCTCGTCCGAGAAACTTGTATTTTCGCTCGCCTGAACTAAATTTATCTGGCAATGAAGTCCGAGCCGTTCGCTGATAAATTGTAAGTGAACTTACATTTAGCTCACTAAATCCGGATTTTCTCTCGCTCAACAATACAAGTAAATTTGTATTGTCTTCGCTTAATCGAAATTTTGCACTAACTTTAGTCTACTCTGTAGACAGAAGTTAGGCTGCGGCTCGGAAAATTACAAGTAAACTTGTATTTTCGCTCGCCTTGCACTAACTTTGCAGTTGATTTTGTTTGTAAGTTCGAATACTATGGCCTTTTATTAAAAGATTCAGGAACTTATAAAACTCAAAAACTCAGAAAAGAATATATGCAGGACATCAGAAACATTGCCATTATTGCGCACGTAGACCACGGTAAGACGACGTTGGTCGACAAGATGATGCTCGCCGGAAACCTGTTTCGTGAGAACCAGAACGGTGGTGAGTTGGTACTCGACAACAATGACTTGGAACGTGAGCGAGGAATAACGATTCTCTCCAAGAACGTATCAATCAACTATAAAGGGACTAAGATAAATATTATAGACACGCCGGGTCACTCGGACTTTGGCGGTG
The DNA here is from genome assembly GCA_015060865.1 of Bacteroidales bacterium. Taxonomy (GTDB): domain Bacteria; phylum Bacteroidota; class Bacteroidia; order Bacteroidales; family Bacteroidaceae; genus UBA1189. The sequence goes on from SUXS01000025.1 coordinate 26,935, forward strand.
AGGTGGAGCGCGTGCTCAATATGGCCGATGGCTGCATCCTTCTCGTGGATGCTTTTGAGGGTCCGATGCCACAGACACGCTTCGTGCTGCAGAAGGCATTGCAGATAGGCCTCAAGCCTGTGGTGGTAGTCAACAAGGTGGACAAGCCCAACTGCC
>SUXS01000014.1 GCA_015060865.1 Bacteroidales bacterium
ACATTAAAAGGCATTCAGGTGGTTATAGTGTCGGGGTTCCACCTCTTCCCATTCCGAACAGAGAAGTTAAGCCCGACCGCGCCGATGGTACTGCGCAAGTGGGAGAGTAGGTAGCCGCCGTTTTCAGAGAGGGGAGTCATCCAACAGGGTGACTCCCCTCGATGTTTTAAAGGAACGGGATATGGGTACTTGTGCTTCTTACTTCTTGTGCTATCTTCAACATCCTTTGACAGACAATCAGGTCATGATACTTGATCAAGTATCATGACCTGATATTCTCCAAATCCTTGCAGGTGCGTATTAATGGTTACTTTTAGAGGTAAGCAGTTCGATAATTTTGTCGGCTGTGTGTTCAGATGCTCCAGCACAACCCAGAGGCTCAAGTACCATCTTGTCATATTCACAGAGCATTCGGCTCCGATATGAGTTACTCTCTAATAACAGAGTTAGTTCTTCCTTTAATTCGTGTTCTCGCATCTCATCTGCTACGAGTTCGCGTACTACGGTAAAGTTAGCTACAAGATTTACAAGTGATATGTGTGGGACTTTAAGGATTAGCTTGCGCAAGAATGATACCAATTTCCCACACATTATATAATAACAAACAACTTGGGGAACTCTTAATAATGCCGTCTCCAATGTGGCGGTTCCCGATGTAACCATAGCCGCATAGGAGTGTGTGAGTAGGGGGTAAGTTTCGCCAAATATGATAGATATCGAATCAACCTTTTCCTGTTCTGTAGTAAATTCCTTTGATGCAACAGTTTTTGTTAAGTATGGTGCATATATGTCGTAATCTAGGCCTGGTGCTCCAGCAATAACCCACTGATATCCTTTGAAGTGCCTGGAGGCAGCTAGCATAATGGGGAGATTGTCTTTGATTTCCTGCTTACGACTACCGGCTATCAATGCTACTATGGGACGTTTGGGGTCTAATCCGTGTCTAAAACAAAAATCCTCCTTGGATTCTGTATACGAAGCCCGAAATGAAGCTATCGCATCTACACAAGGATTGCCTACATAGTGTATAGGGTAATTATGTGTGGCATAGAAGGGAACCTCGAAGGGGAGAATAGAGAACATTTCATCCACATATTTCCGGATATCTTTAATACGATATTCTTTCCATGCCCATATCTTTGGGGAAATATAATAGTATATGGGTATATTGGTGTACGTCTTTATGTATTTGGCAATGGATAGATTGAATCCAGGATAATCAACCAATATTACAACATCGGGATTCCATACCTTAATGTCTTTCTTGCAGTGTTGCATCCCTTTCATGATGGTACGTGCATGGAGGGCTACCTGTATAAATCCCATGTAGGCCAATTCTCGGTAATGTTTCACCAATGTGCCTCCTATGCTAGCCATTAGGTCCCCTCCGAAGAAACGAAATTCGGCATTCAGATCTTTTTCCTTGAGTGCACGCATCAGATTGGATGCATGTAGGTCACCAGAGGCTTCACCAGCTATAAGATAGTACTTCATTTTCTTGATATTAGGACTCCCAACTCCATTCTGCTTTCATTTCCTCTATCATTCGATAGTCTGTCATGTCAATCTGTATCGGTGTGATGGCTACATATCCATCGGTCATATTTGTACGATCAGCATCTTCTGGATGTTCATCACGCATACAGAAACTACCTACTAACCAATAATAGTCTCCACCTCTTGGATGGGAGTGCCTTTCCCATTCTTGTGTCCATTCCCCTTGTGCCATACGGCATATTTTTATTCCTTCGTAAATGGGGGTCGCTGGAAAATTGACGTTCAGGCAAGTTCCGATAGGTAAGCTGTGTTCTAACACTTGGTTAACAACTTGTAAAATATAAGGTCTCAATGGCTCAAAATCTGCTTCAGGACTATGATTGTCTAGTGAGAATCCAATAGAGGGTATTCCTTTCATGCAACCTTCTATTACGATGCCCATTGTACCAGAATAGTGCACATTAACCCCTGAATTGTCGCCATGGTTGACACCCCCAATGATAATGTCGGGTGTTCGTTCAGGGAATTCATGTAAGGCTAATTTTATGCAATCTACGGGAGTGCCGGTGCATTTGAAAATCGTAATCCCTTGTTCTTCCTCAACGAGAGAATAATATACGGGATCTTTTGATGTGATAGCGCATCCCATTCCTGATCTGCCGTTGGTAGGTGCCATTACAAGAATGTCTGCGATAGGTGCCAGAACTTCTATAAGGAAGTTTATACCTTTAGCTTTGTAGCCATCATCGTTGGATATGAGTATCAGAGGTCGTTTCATAATGTTTTTGTTCCATTTTTAGAGCATGCGCCGTTGTCGTTTCCATTATCTGATGCAAGCCCTAGTTTGTTGGCGAAATTAGTATAAAAACATCGGATTGCCAAATTGACGGACATCTTTTTGTAGGGGAGGTACATAGGTGTTCGCCATGGATTGTAGTATGCTGCTTTTCTGAACGCAAAAAACAAACAAGTTCCCTAAAAGAGAACTTGTTTGTCGTAACCAGTAATTTGCTATTAAAAGTTGGCGTTGTTCGGAGTACGGGGGAAGGGAATGACGTCGCGGATGTTGGTCATACCTGTTACGAAGAGCAGCAAACGCTCGAAGCCGAGGCCGAAGCCCGAGTGAGGACATGTACCATACTTGCGGGTATCGAGATACCACCACATATCCTTCATGGGAATGCCCAGTTCCTCTACGCGAGCGAGCAACTTATCGTAGTCGGCCTCACGCTCTGAACCACCGATAATCTCGCCAATCTTGGGGAAGAGCACGTCCATGGCACGCACGGTCTTGCCATCTTCGTTCTGCTTCATGTAGAAGGCCTTGATCTCCTTGGGATAATCGGTAAGAATAACAGGACGCTTAAAGTGCTCCTCCACGAGGTAACGCTCGTGCTCAGAAGCGAGGTCGGCACCCCAGAATACGGGGAACTCAAACTTATGTCCCTTGGCCACAGCATCCTCTAGGATCTTGATACCCTCGGTATAGGGCAGGCGCACAAACTCCTCCTTGATGACACCTTCGAGGCGGGCGATAAGCTCCTTGTCGAACATGTCGTTGAGGAACTTCACATCGTCGTAGCAGTGCTCGAGTGCCCAGCGTACGCAATGCTTGATGAAGTCCTCGGCAAGCTGCATGTTGTCGTTGATGTCGTTGAAGGCAACCTCTGGCTCAATCATCCAGAACTCGGCGAGGTGACGCGGAGTGTTGGAGTTCTCGGCACGGAAGGTAGGGCCGAAGGTATAGATGGCACCGAGGGCTGTAGCAGCGAGCTCGCCTTCGAGCTGGCCCGATACGGTGAGCGAAGCCTGCTTGCCGAAGAAGTCGTTGTCGTAGTTGATGCTGCCGTTCTCGTCCTTCTTCAGGTCGTAGAGGTTCATGGTGGTTACCTGGAACATCTGACCGGCACCCTCACAGTCCGAAGCGGTGATGATGGGGGTGTGGAAGTAGAAGAAGCCACGCTCGTGGAAGAACTGGTGGATGGCAATGGCCATATTGTGACGGATGCGGTATACAGCACCGAAGGTGTTGGTACGGGGACGCAGGTGGGCAATCTCGCGGAGGAACTCCATGGAGTGACCCTTCTTCTGCAGAGGATAGGTGTTGTCGCACTCACCCAATACCTCAATCTCGCTTGCCTGAATCTCGGCTGCCTGGCCTGCACCTACCGACTGTACCAGCTCACCATTGATGCTGAGGCAAGCACCGGTAGTGATTTTCTTGAGCATCTCCTCGTCGAAGTTGGCGAGGTCCACTACAATCTGTATGTTCTTGATGGTAGAACCGTCATTCAGTGCAATGAAGTTTACCTGCTTGCTACCACGACGGGTACGTACCCATCCTTTGACGTTGACCATGGCACCGAAGTCGGTACGTTGCAGAAGGTCAACAATACGTGTTCTGATGATTGTGTCCATATCTTGTTTTTTAATTGTCCATTGTCAATTTTCCATTGTCAATTACTCATACGCTCCCATGCGCAGCATGTTGACCTCCTTCTCGGTGAGGAAGCGCCAGTCGCCACGGCGAACGTTCTTCTTGGTGAGTCCAGCAAACTGTACGCGGTCGAGGCGGAGCACACGGTATCCGAGGTGCTCGAACATACGACGTACGATACGGTTGCGGCCACTGTGAATCTCCACGCCTACGAGCGTCTTGTCTGTCTCGTGGGTGTAGCTCACCTCATCGGCATGAATCTCGCCGTCCTCGAGCTGTATGCCAGTAGCCAACTGCTCCATATCGGCAGCAGTGAGGTTCTTGTCGAGACGCACGTGGTAGATTTTCTTCTTGAGGAAACGGGGATGTGTGAGCTTTGAGGCCAACTCGCCATCGTTAGTGAGCAGAAGCACACCCGTGGTATTGCGGTCGAGACGACCTACGGGATAGATACGCTCCTTGCAAGCACCCTTCACGAGGTCCATCACGGTCTTGCGGTCCTGAGGATCCTCTACGGTGGTCACATAATCCTTCGGCTTGTTGAGCAGGATATAAATCTTGCGCTCGATGCTGATGGTCTGGTCGTGGAAACGCACCTCATCGCCACGCTTCACCTTGGTGCCGAGCTCGGTCACAATCTGTCCGTTGACAGTCACTACACCGGCAGTGATGAAATCATCGGCCTCGCGACGTGAGCATACACCGGCATTGGCGAGGTATTTGTTCAAGCGGATAGGCTCGTTGGGGTCACGCAACTCCTCGCGATACTGTATCTGCTTTTTCTTACTGTATTTCTTGTCGCCGAAAGCGCCTTTCTGCTGCTTGCCGCCAAAGGCAGGACGCTGGCCATAGCCACCTGCAGCCCCACCCTCGCGGTTGAAGCGGGGACGCTGACTGTAGCCTTCACCACCGTCACGCTTGTAGCTCGGACGGAAAGTATTCTCGGCATCGGAGTTCCACGCATTACCAGGTTCGGGACGATCATAGGAGGGACGGCTATAGGGCTTGCTTGCAGGGCGATAGCCATTGCCTTCTCCATCGTTGAAACGACGGCGACTGTAGTCGCTATTATAGCTACTGCTACGGCTATAAGTACGCTCGCCATCAAAGCTGCGCTCACGGTTGAAGCGGGGGCGATTGCCCTCAAAGTTAGGGTTATAAGAACTGCGCTGTGGACGCTCTACCTTGGCATAACGAGGTGCTCCTTCCTCACGATTGAAGCGAGGACGCTGCGGACGTGTGGTGCCATCGGCGTTTCTCACGAAACGTTGTCTGGGCGCACGGTCACCTTCGCCATTCCAACTACTACTGCGGCTGTAGGGCTTACGCTCGCCGCCATTCTCTGATTCGAATCCCTCGAATCGGTTTACATTGTCTGTACTCATTACTGTTAGGTTAGTTTTATTGTTTCCAGCCTCACGGCCTTTATTTTAAGTTGAAAGCGGAAAGATGAAAGATGAAAGTTTTTAGTTGAAAGATGAAAATGTAACGCTTCTTCAATTCTAAAAGTTCAAAGCAATGAATGCCAACTTTCCACTTAAACTTCGTTGAAGTTCGGCTGCGCTCACTGTAATAGTTCTAGTACACTTGACTCTTGTTCGCTTCCACGAACTTTCATCTTTCCACTTTCATCTTTCCACTCGTTCACACTCCCGTGTAGTTCCAGGGAGCAATTACCTTGAGCTCGGCCTTCACGGCATCGCTCACATCAAGGCCATCGATAAACTCCTGCATCGACTCGCCTGTCACCGCCGTATTGGTGCGGGTGAGTGCCTTCAATGCCTCGTAGGGATTGGGGTAACCCTCACGACGAAGGATGGTCTGTATAGCCTCTGCTGCTACGTTCCAGCTGTTGTCGAGGTCACGACGGATAGCAGTTTCGTTGAGGAGCAGCTTGCCGAGACCCTTGAGCGAGCTCTGGATGGCGATGGCGATATGACCGAAGGGCACACCCACGTTGCGGAGCACGGTAGAGTCGGTAAGGTCGCGCTGCAGGCGGCTGATGGGCAGCTTGCTTGCCAAGTGCTCGAGGATGGCATTGGCAATACCGAGGTTACCCTCAGCATTCTCGAAGTCGATGGGGTTCACCTTGTGGGGCATAGCGCTTGAGCCTACCTCACCAGCCTTGATCTTCTGCTTGAAGTACTCCATAGAGATGTACTGCCAGAAGTCGCGGTTCATATCGATCATGATGGTATTGATGCGCTTGAGGGCATCGAAAATACCGGCCAAGTAGTCATAGTTAGAGATCTGTGTGGTATACTGCTCGCGCTGCAAGCCGAGATACTCGGCCACGAAGCGGTTGCCCACAGCCTTCCAGTCGTGTGTCGGGTAGGCCACGTGGTGAGCGTTGTAGTTACCGGTGGCACCGCCAAACTTGGCTGTGATGGGGCACGCCTTAAGCACGGCCAACTGCTGTTCCAGACGGTAGGCAAACACGCGCACCTCCTTGCCCAAACGGGTGGGCGAAGCGGGCTGACCATGGGTCTTGGCGAGCATGGGGATAGCGTCCCACTCGTCAGCATATGTATTGAGCTGTGCGATGAGCTGCTCAATGAGCGGATAATAGACATCGGCCAGCGCCTCCTTTACCGAGAGGGGCACAGAAGTGTTATTGATGTCCTGTGAGGTAAGGCCGAAGTGTACGAACTCCTTGAAAGGCACGAGAGCAGGCTCCTTGTCGAACTGCTCCTTGATGAAGTATTCCACAGCCTTCACATCGTGGTTGGTAACACTCTCAATCTCCTTCACGCGAGCAGCATCGGCCTCACTGAACTGCTGGTAGATACCACGCAGATAGGGGAACAATGCCTTATCTACACCCTGCAACTGAGGTAGGGGAAGCTCGCAAAGCATAATGAAATATTCGATTTCTACACGTACGCGATAACGGATGAGTGCGTACTCGGAAAAATACTCGGCCAACTGAGCGGTCTTGCCGCGATAGCGACCATCAATGGGCGAAACTGCTGTAAGAATGTCCAAATTCATATTCTAAATGATAATTATTTCGTGTCTTTCCTATACCCAAAACAAGCCTTGCATCCCTGCATGCCAATTTGAGCCTGCAAAGTTACGCTTTTTTATTCATATAACGCGCGCGAAAGAGGGAAAGTTTGTTCCTATTGGAAAAAATAATTAGTGGCATAGTAAATTGGGAATATTTCTCTCGGGTATCAATGTCTTGCCTCACGCGAATTTTACGGATTTCACTAAGCTGCATTCCTACAGGGCTTGCACTAAACTATAGACGACAGTTTTGCTATGTTGTCATCATCTTGGCGCGATCTCTCAATTAAAATTGAAATAAAACTCAAACAGTTTCTAAAGAACATTTTTTTTGAGAAAAACTTTTGTCGATGCATAACTTTACGTATATTCGTGGTCAATTTGAAAAAACGATATATAGATATAGGATGAAAACCACGTATCTCAAAATCAATGTGGCCGACAATGTGGCCGTAGCTATCGAACCGCTTAAGGCTGGTGAACAAATCACTGTAGCAGGTGATACTGTGACGGTGAATGAGGATATTCCTGCCGGACATAAGGTGGCCTTGAAGGACTTTGCCGAGGGAGAGAATATTATCAAGTACGGCTATCCCATAGGACATGCTGTCAAGCCCATAAAACTGGGCGATTGGATAAACGAGAACCATGTGAGGACCAATCTGGAAGGATTGCTCGACTATACATATGAGCCACATCCCGTGGCGCTCGATATAGCCCAGAAGGAGCTGACCTTCAGGGGTTACCGCCGCGCCAATGGTGAGGTGGGCATACGCAATGAGATATGGATTATCCCTACCGTGGGTTGTGTGAATGGTATTGTCAACCAACTGGCAGCACTGCTTCAGCAGGAAACGGGCGGCAAGGGAGTGGATGCCATCGTGCCCTTCCCTCACAACTATGGTTGCTCACAGTTAGGCGATGACCACGAAAATACGAAGAAGATTCTGCGCGACATGGTGCTCCACCCCAATGCTGGCGGCGTACTTGTCGTAGGTCTCGGATGTGAGAACAACCAACCCGACGTGTTTCGCGAGTTCGTGGGCGAGTATGACGAGAGCCGCATCAAGTTCATGGTGGCACAGAAGAGCGAGGATGAGATTGGCGAGGGCATGAGCCTGCTGCGCGAGATATACAAGCTGGCTAGTCAGGATGTGCGCACCGACATACCCCTCTCGGAGCTGCGCGTGGGCCTCAAGTGCGGAGGGTCGGACGGATTCTCGGGCATCACAGCCAATCCCTTGTTGGGCGAGTTCAGCGACTTCCTCATCGCACAAGGTGGTACCTCAGTACTCACCGAAGTGCCCGAGATGTTTGGTGCAGAGACCATATTGATGAACCGTTGCGAAAATCGCGACCTCTTCGAACAGACCGTACACCTCATCAACGACTTCAAGGACTACTTCCTCAGCCATGGCGAGCCTGTGGGCGAGAATCCCTCACCGGGCAACAAGGCGGGCGGTATATCGACCCTCGAGGAGAAGGCACTGGGATGCACTCAGAAGTGCGGCAAGAGTTATGTATCGGGCGTGATGAGCTATGGCGAACGACTAAGCGTAAAGGGGCTGAGCCTACTCTCGGCACCAGGCAACGACCTGGTGGCCTCTACAGCCCTCGCAGCCTGCGGATGCCATATAGTGCTCTTCACCACAGGACGCGGCACGCCCTTCGGCACTTTCGTGCCCACGATGAAGATATCGACCAACAGCGCATTGGCCAAGAACAAACCCACATGGATTGACTTCAATGCAGGCGTCATCGTGGAGGATGAACCTATGAGTACCACGCTGGAGCGATTCATCGACTACATCATCCGCGTAGCCAGTGGCGAAGAGGTGAACAATGAGAAGAAAAACTATCGCGAGATTGCTATATTCAAGACGGGAGTGACGCTGTGAGAATTGACAATTGACAATGGAGAATTGAAAATTTGAATTTGATGTTATCGTTCCACCTTAACCGTTGACTGTTGACAAAAAAAGAAAAAATGAAAAAGACAATACTACTACTGAGCGCCCTATTATATATAGGTGTAGTAGGAGCGCAAGAGACTGAGAAGATAAAGATTGCCTGCATAGGCAACAGTATTACCTATGGGTCGGGTATCAAGGACCGTGAAAACGACAGCTACCCTGCCGTGCTCAACCGATTGTTGGGAAAAGATAAGTACGACGTGCGCAATTATGGTGTGGGGGCACGTACCCTGCTCAACAAGGGGGACCACCCTTATATGAAGGAACAGGCATACCGCGATGCACTGGCCTTTGAACCGGACATCGTAACTATTAAGCTTGGCACCAACGACTCAAAACCTCACAATTGGAAGCATCAGGCCGAGTTTAAGGATGACTTGCGTACTCTCATACGTAGTTTCCAAGAGCTTGATAGCCATCCGCAGGTGTATCTCTGTTATCCTATCCCTGGTACACGTTGGAGTTGGGGTATCAATGATAGTACTACATTACACCATGTGATACCTTATATTGAGGAGGTGGCTACTGAGATGGGTCTACCTATCATTGATTTATATACGGCTTTTATGCCTTATCGTCACCTCTTGCCTGATCAAATTCACCCCAATCCGGATGGAGCGGCAATTATCGCTCACGAGATAGCCACCGTGCTTAACGAAAAAGCCCCGAAAGCAATCAAACGACGCCAAAAGGCTGCGCATAAGATGGCACGCGGCAATAGGAAACGATGAGGGCTTATGGTTGAGGGTTTAGAGTTTAAATCCATCATAATCCATCAACCATAAACCATCAATAGCGAAGCCCTTGGCTTGTCCAAGAAACGAAATTCGTTGGCCGGGGAAGGAAGAGCAACCATAAAGCATCAACTAATAGACAGAACAAACATGCAAACAATTCTAAAATATTTCCCAAATCTCACAGAGAAACAACAAACGCAGTACGCACAGCTCTACGAACTCTATACAGATTGGAACTCAAAGATTAATGTCATTTCGCGTAAGGATATCGAGAATCTCTACGAACATCATGTGCTCCATTCGCTTGGTATTGCTAAAGTCATTCGTTTTACTCCTGGTAGCCGTATCCTTGATATTGGTACAGGTGGCGGTTTCCCTGGTATACCTTTGGCTATAATGTTTCCTGAGGTGCAGTTCCATCTTGTTGACAGCATCGGCAAGAAGATACGCGTAGCCACTGAAGTGGCTCAGAGCATTGGTTTGGACAATGTTACTTTCCGTCACTGCCGTTGCGAGGAGGAGAAGGGCTTGTTTGACTTTGCGGTGAGTCGTGCTGTAATGCCTCTTGAAGATCTGCTCAAAATTTGCCGTAAGAATATCTCCAAAGAGCAGCGAAACGGCTATCCGAACGGACTTTTCTGTCTCAAAGGAGGGGAGCTGCAGCATGAGACGAGAGCATACAAACATATTGTAGAACTTACCAATTTGAAAGATTACTTCCGCGAACCCTACTTTGCAGAGAAAAAAGTCGTGTATGTGACGATAAAATAAAGCATAAGTATGGTGTTGAAATAAGTGTAATCAAAACGGACATTTTTTTGTTATGAGATATTTTGAACGTATCATAGTGGCACTCATTGTGCTGTGGGGAGGGGTGGCAACTAACGTGGCGCAACAGCGTAGAACTTTGTTTGACAATGATTGGGAATTTGTCCGCGATGGGCAGCCTGCCGTGGTGGTCGATTTGCCCCATGACTGGAGTATTCAGGGCGTGCCTGCTGCAGATGAGCCTGCGGGCAATGACGGAGGCTATTATCCTACGGGAAAGGGAGAGTATCGCAAGGTGCTGCGCCTGAAGACCAAGGCGGCCGACCGTTGCTATGCGCTTTACTTTGAGGGGGTGTATATGAATGCCGAGGTCATCGTCAATGGCGTGTCTACGGGGGGGCAACACTACGGCTATACCTCCTTCTTGCGCGATGTGACGGAACTGCTGCACGAGGGCGATAATGAGGTGGTTGTTCGCGTGGACAACTCGAAGCAGAAAAACTGCCGTTGGTATACGGGTTCGGGAATCTATCGCCACGTGTGGCTCATCGAAACGGCTGATGTGCACTTCAAGCATTGGGGTACGTTCGTCACTACACCTGTGGTGGCGCAGAACGATACGAGCAAGGTCAATGTGCAGGCGGTGGTTGTCAATGAGAGCGACCGCGACCGCGTGCTTGATATGTGCTTTAAGATAACTCAGGACGAGAGCATCGGAGGTGGTTTCTCCAGTATGCACTCCCATACGGCGCGTGTGAAGCCTCACGAAGAGTTGGAGGTTTCACATCTTTTCGATGTACCTCACGCTCATTTGTGGAGTCCCGATACGCCTCATCTTTATCATGCTATGCTCACTATCAGCGAGAACAACAAGCCCATCGATGTGACGACCCAGACGTTCGGTATTCGCAGCATTGCCTTCAATTCAGAGCAGGGATTTCTCCTCAATGGTCGGCCCATCAAGCTCAATGGCGGTTGTCTGCACCACGACAATGGCATACTCGGCGCAGCGGCCTTTGACCGTGCCGAGGAGCGCAAGGCCGAGCTGATGAAAGCTGCTGGGTTCAATGCCGTTCGCACCAGCCATAACCCTCCCTCAGAGGCTTTCCTCGATGCTTGCGACCGCATCGGATTGCTCGTGATAGACGAAGCCTTCGACGGATGGCGCTCGGCCAAGAACACCTACGACTACTCCACGCTCATCGATGAGCACTGGCAGGCAGACCTCTCGGCACTCGTACTGCGCGACCGCAACCATCCGAGCATCTTCGCCTGGAGCGTGGGCAATGAGGTCATCGAGCGTAAGGAGATTCAGGTGGTCACTACGGCGAGAAAGTTTGCTAAGCTGTGCCGCCAACTCGACCCCACACGTCCCGTCACCTCGGCGCTTTGTGCGTGGGACAGCGACTGGGAGATCTACGACCCTCTGGCCGAGACGTTCGAGCTCGTCGGCTACAACTATATGATGCACAAGCACGCTGGCGACCATGCCCGCGACCCGCAGAGGGTGATGTATCAGAGCGAGTCGTACCCCCGCGAGGCCTTTCGCAACTGGGCCTACAGTGCCGACCATCCCTACATCTTCGGTGACTTCGTATGGATCGCCATCGACTACCAGGGCGAGAGCGGCATTGGCCGTTGGTACTACCAGGGCGAGAGCGAGGGCGAGCACTATCATCGCAACCAGTTTCCCTGGCATGCTGCCTACTGCGGCGACATCGACTTCACCGGACAGCGCAAGCCCATATCCTACTACCGCGATTTGCTGTGGAATGTGGAGCGCCCTCTCTACCTCTCCGTGAAAGAACCCAATGGCTACTACGGCACCATCCGCGAGACGCAGTGGAGCGTGTGGCCTACCTTTGAGAGCTGGACGTGGCCGGGACATGAAGGCAAACCCATTGAGGTGGAGATCTACAGCCGTGCACCTCGTGTGCGCCTATACATTAATGATAGCCTTGTGGCCGAGCGCCCCACCACACGTGCCGAGGAGTACAAGGCGGTCATCACTGTACCCTACACACCCGGTACGTTGCGTGCCGAGGCAGTAGACGAGCAGGGCAACCCCATAGTCGCCATGAATACCGGGCATAACACCCTGCGCACCGCGGGCGAACCTTATGCCCTGCGCCTCACGGCCGACCGCACCGTCATCACGGCCGATGGGCAGGACCTCTCATTCATCACCATTGAGGTGGTCGACGAGCAGGGTACGCTATGCCCAAACGCGACCAATGAGCTCACTCTCTTGCTCCGCGGACGTGCCTCGCTGGCAGCCTTCGGCAATGCCGACATCAAGGACCTCGGATGTACCGTCGATGCCGTACACAACGTATGGAAGGGGCGGGCCCAAGCCGTGGTACGCGCCACCGATCGTAGCGGCACGGCCACACTCACCTTGTCGGGCAAGGGCTTGAAGCCAGCCAAGGTGACGGTGAAGGTGAAATGAAGAGTTGTCTTTAGTGAAAGGTATGATAGGAAAAATCTGTAATCATTTGTTTATATAGTCTGATGGAACCTTTGTCTATTATTGACCGTTATTGTAAGGAAACTCGTTTGAAGGAAATACTGCTGCGTCATAGCATGGCAGTTGCTGAAAAGGCTGTTTCTATTGCTTTGCGGTGCGAATGGTTACATGCTGATGTGGATTTTGTGCGTGAAGCTGCATTGCTGCACGATATTGGCATTGTGTATGTCAATGCACCTTCAATCGCTTGCTCGGGTACCGAACCTTATATATGTCATGGGGTGTTGGGGGCTGAGATACTGCGTCGCGAAGGTTACGAACGTCATGCTCTCGTTTGTGAACGGCATACTGGCACAGGACTGACGGAATCTCAAATAATAGCCCAAAATCTTCCTCTTCCGCATCGCGATATGCAACCACAGAGTGTAGAGGAGCTGATTATTTGTTTTGCAGATAAGTTTTTCTCCAAAACGAGGCTTGATGAAGAAAAGAGTGTGGAGCAAGCTCGTCGTAGCTTAGAGAAATTTGGAGCTGATGGATTGGTGAAATTTGATAGGTGGTGTCAGATGTTTCTGTAGTGCATCGATTGCTTGTCAAGACTAGCATTGAAATATGCCTGCTTTTTATTGTTTAATCCTTAATAATTGTCAATTGTAATTTAGCAATTGATAATTGTTTTGTAACTTTGCACTTTTAATAAAGTGTGATAACTAAAACCAACTTGTCGCGAATACGAAAATATACATTGTGGTTGCTCGGTGCATGGTGTGTGTTGTCTGTGGATTGTCTCATGGCAGCACAGAATGTGTCGTTGATGCCTGCCATGGGTATGCTTGGCTCGGAGTCACCTGCACAGGATTCGGTCACGGTTGATGGAATCTCAGATTCCGTAATTGCCGATTCGCTTGCTGCGGATACAGTGCAAAAGAAACGCGATGTACTGGAAGCTCCTGTATCCTATGAGTCGTCCGACTCTATGGTGTGGACTAAGGATGGTTTTGCTTACCTGTATGGTTCTGGCAAGGTGAACTACCAAAGCATAGAACTGAAAGCAGAGGAGATCAAGATAAATATTGATAGCAGTACTGTATATGCCCAAGGAGTGGTAGACTCTCTGGGTAATGAAAAGGGACGTCCTGTGTTTGCCGATGGGAGTACTCCTTACGAATCGGAACGCATGAGCTATAACTTCAAGTCGCGTAAAGGGTATGTGAATAATATTACTACGCAGCAGGGTGAGGGATTCCTGACAAGTAGCAGTGCAAAGAAAGGTGCCGAGGGCGAGTTCTATATACGTAACGGACGTTATACTACTTGTGATGATCACGAACACCCCCATTTTTATATGTCGGTGACACGTGGTAAGATGCGACCGGGAAAAGATGTAGTTTTTGGCCCGGCATATTTGGTGGTGGCTGATGTGCCATTGCCTTTAGCTGTACCTTTTGGCTTTTTCCCTTTTACGTCGGACTACTCTTCCGGTTTTATCATGCCTTCTTATGGTGATGAGTTGGAGCGTGGCTTTTATCTGCGCGATGGTGGTTACTATTTCGCAATAAGCGACCTGATGGACTTGAAATTGACAGGTGAAATATTCACCAAGGGCTCATGGGGCGTTACTGGAGCCTCAAACTATCGTAAGCGTTATAAGTATTCGGGAAACGTGAATCTTAGTTATTTAGTGACCAAGCGGGGGGAGAAGAATATGCCCGACTATTCTGTATCGAAGAACTTTAAGGTGATATGGAGCCATCGTCAGGACCCTAAAGCCAGTCCTAATCAGAACTTTTCTGCTAGTGTAAACTATGCTACTACCAACTACGAGCGTTCAAACTTGTCAAGTATGTATAACCCGGCTCTGACCTCGCAGAGCATACGTACGTCAAGTGTGAGCTATTCACGTAGCTTTCCCGATCAAAAGCTCAATCTGTCAAGCTCGTTCAATATCTCCCAAAATATGCGCGACTCTACCTTGTCGCTCACCTTGCCTTCGCTCAATATATCATTGAGCCGCATTTATCCATTTAAACGTAAAAAGGCACGCGGTGAGGAAAAATGGTATGAGAAGATATCTTTTTCATATACCGGTTCTTTGAGCAATAGTATTACTGCTAAGGAGAATGAGGTTCTGCAGAAGAATATTTTCAAAGACTGGCGCAATGGTATGAAGCATACCATTCCCGTGAGCGCAACCTTCTCACTGTTTAATTATATCAACCTGACTCCTTCCTTCAATTATACTGAGCGATGGTATAGTTATAAGGTAAACCGTTCTTGGAACGAAGAGTTGCATACCGAACAACGTGATACAGTATATGGGTTCAATCGCGTATACAACTATAATCTGGCCGTCAGTGCCAATACCAAACTTTATGGTTTCTATAAGCCTGTAAGGGCGATATTTGGTGATAAGGTTCAGATGATACGTCACGTGTTTACCCCTTCGGTAAGCTATACTCTTTCACCGGATTTTAGCGACTCGAAATATGGCTATTACAAATCGTACACCTATACCGATGAAGATGGTGAGGTGCACACGGTGGACTATTCTCCATATACAGGCTCGTTATATGGTGTTCCTGGTCGTGGACGTTCGGGTAATATTAGCATGGATGTCTCTAATAATGTGGAAATGAAGGTTAAGACAGACCGTGACTCAACGGGAGTTCGTAAGATCAGCATTATTGACGAGTTAGGGGCAAGTATTTCCTATAATTTATCAGCGAAGACGAAGCCATGGAGCAACCTGTCTACTCGCATACGAATGAAGTTGACTAAGAACTACACCTTTAGTCTTAACTCGGTATGGGCCACCTATGCGTATGAGTTCAATGATGCTGGTCGTGTAGTGGTTGGTGATCGTACAGAATGGTCGTATGGTCGTTTTGGGCGTTTCCAAGGTATGAGCCAGAACTTTTCATATACCTTTAATAATGGTACATGGAAGAAGTGGGTGGAGAAGTATGAGAAGTGGATGAACCGTGGCGAAGAAGGAGAGGAGGAAGGCCAGGAGGATGACAATACGCAACGTGCACCGGGCAAATCAGCGAATAAGGATGCTGGCAGTAGCAATAAAAATAGTGGCGAGGGAGTTGAACTGGATGCTGATGGGTATATGGCTTTCAAAATGCCCTGGTCGTTCTCGGTATCGTATGGCGTAAGTATGCGTGAGGATACGCGTGCTGAAATCAACAAGAAGAATATGCGCTATCCCTATAGGTTGACGCAGAACATGAACTTCTCCGGCAATATCAAGATTTCCAATAAGTGGAATATGAATTTCTCCTCTGGTTGGGATTTCGAGGATAAGGAACTTACCACTACTACGATGAATGTCTCACGTGATATGCACTGTTTCAGTATGTCATGCGGTATAGTGCTCAAACCCTATCGCTCATATAACTTTACCATTCGTGCCAATTCCAGTATGCTTGCCGATGCACTTAAGTACGATCAGCGTAGTAGTGCCGGCGGTAATGTGGACTGGTACTGATTGAATGGGTAATTGAGTATGGATGATGGATGATGAGCTATCTGGATGGCTGATTATTGTGCAAAGACAAACTTTCGGTTTTCAATCATCAATTGTCAATAGCCAACTCTCAATGATGAATTACCATTCTATTGGCATTTGCCCGTGTGCCATGAGATACTCATTGGCACGGCTGAAATGTTTATTTCCGAAAAATCCATTATATGCCGATAGAGGGGAGGGATGGGCAGAGGTCAGCACCAAATGCTTGTTGCGGTCAATGAACGCTCCCTTCTTCTGTGCATAGGCTCCCCAGAGGATGAAAACAAGGTGCTCTCGCTCCTCATTCAGGCATCGGATAGCGGCATCGGTGAATTCTTCCCAACCACGACGTTGGTGCGAGCCAGCTTGATGAGCCTGTACGGTAAGGGTTGCATTGAGTAGTAGTACGCCTTGATTGGCCCAACGGGTGAGATCGCCATTCGGGGGTAGGGGGGTACCCAAGTCGCTTTGTATCTCCTTGAATATGTTCTGTAGTGAGGGCGGGTTGGGGACACCTTCGCATACAGAGAAGCAGAGTCCATGCGCTTGGCCGGGGCCATGATAGGGATCTTGCCCGATGATGACTACCTTGACTTGTTCGAATGGACAACTGTCGAATGCGTTGAAGATGAGTTTGGCAGGCGGATAGATGGTGGTGCGTGAGTATTCCGAACGTATAAACTCGGTGAGTCTCACAAAATAGTCTTTCTCAAACTCGGCAGCTAACCGTTGCTTCCAGCTCTCTTCTATACGTACTTCCATCTTGTTATCGTAAGTTAGATAAGTGGTATTCCTGCAGCCTTGCAATCTGTTTTCATCTTCTCAGGCCATATGCTGGCTTGTATCTCTCCGATATGTGCCTTCTTAAGGAATAGCATACATAGTCGTGACTGTCCTATACCGCCACCGATACATAGGGGAAGAGTGTCATTGAGTATGCGCTGGTGGAAATATAGTTGGGCTCTATCTTCTTTTCCTGTTAGCTGGAGCTGCTTCTGCATCACCTCCTTGTTGACACGGATACCCATTGAGGATAGCTCGAAAGAGCGCCCCAACAACTCGTTCCATACGATGATGTCTCCATTGAGTCCAAAGTATCCGTCGCTATTGGGGGTTGACCAGTCGTCGTAGTCAGGAGCTCGGTTGTCATGTGGCTCTCCACTACTCAACTTCCCGCCTATGCCTATGATGAACACGGCACCATACTTCTGTGCAATGGCATGCTCACGGTCTTTAGGACTCAGGTTGGGATACATCTGTAGTAGCTCCTCTGCATGTATGAAGTGTATCTCTTCTGCTAATGACGGCTGTAGTTCCGGATACATCTCGTATACCATGTATTCGGTGCGTAGCATGGCTGCATAGATGCGTTCTACGGTCTTCTTAAGGAAGTCCACATTGCGGTTCTCTTCATTGATTACACGTTCCCAGTCCCATTGGTCAACGTATAGTGAGTGCAAGTTACCCAGTTCTTCATCAGCTCGGATCGCATTCATGTCGGTGTAGATGCCATATCCTTGCGGAATATTGTACTCGGCCAGTGTGAGTCGTTTCCATTTGGCCAATGAGTGTACTACTTCGGCCCGAGCATCCTTTAGGTCTTTGATTGGGAAGGTCACCGGACGTTCTACTCCATTGAGATCGTCGTTGATACCCAATCCTTGTAATACGAAGAGTGGGGCCGTGACACGGCGTAGACGCAGCTCCGTAGAGAGGTTCTGCTGAAAAAACTCCTTTATCTGTTTGATTGCCAGTTCGGTCTGCTTTAGGTCAAGGAGAGGTTGGTATCTGTCGGGTGTAATCAAATAACTCATGCTATGCTATCGTTTACTATGATTAGACAAAGGTAAGCTATTTTTACCATTTGGGGAACTAATCGTCTCGAAAAAAAGAAAAAAGCATCTTGTGACTCAATAAAATGTTGTAGTCAATTGCCATTTGTCAATAAATTATTACCTTTGCACTAACAATATACAATGGTTCCGTAGCTTAGCTGAATAGAGCGTCAGATTCCGGTTCTGAAGGTCGTGGGTTTGAATCCCACCGGGATCACAAGAAACACAGTTGGGATTGTAAAGAATAAAAGCCGCATATGCGGCTTTTATTGTGTGGCAAGAAACTGATAAGGCATCCTTGTTTAGTTGGTTGCTGGCTTGGATTTTGGGTGAGTTACTTTTCCTTGATAGGCTGTATAAGCTCGGGGTTTATGGTTGCCATAGCCACAGCAATGATGCCTTGGATGGCTATCACTACGCGTCGGTCGCGTGCCCCCTTCACCTTGACGAAAGTGCCTTCGTAGCCCTCAAACTCACCTGCCAGAATTTTTACCCGTGTACCCTTGGTCAGATTGATTTCTGTGGGGTCAAAGAACTTCAATGAATCATCGTAGGTGCTGCATACGGTGATGAACTGTTGCATCTGTTTTTCTGGGACAATGATCTTTTGCTTGTTCTTATCTACGATGTATTGTAGGTATGGGTTCTGTGCCTTTATGGCCTGTAGCTTTTGTTGGGTTGAATATACGAAGATGAGGCTATTGATAACGGGGACTTGTAGGCGTGTGATTTTCTTCCCTTTTTTTATAAAGGTATATTTCATGGGGATAAAAGTCTCTATCCCATGCTCCTTAAGCATATCGCGTATTTTGAGTTCATGCCTATAGGTAGCGCGCATGGCAAACCATCGTACAGGGTCTTCTATACGTTTGTGCACGATACTCACATTGCCATCACTGACAACAAGGCTCATCGAGTGCTTCTCTTGAGCTGGAGTAGGGGAGGTGAGTTTGGTTTCGTCCATGAATGTTGCGGTTTATGTTGGCCGTTAGCTGCCCATAGTCAATGATGTCTTCTGTTGGCTAAATCCCCCGCAAAGATACTCCTCAAAATTAATTCTGCCAAATCTTTTTTCTTGTAAATCATTGCAACGATTCTGAAAATTGACTCACGCCCTAACGATTGTTTCCTGTTCATATAAATGAGATAAAATAAAAAGTTCCTTGATAGAGAGCTATCAAGGAACATTATGAATGATGAAAGTCTTGTTTAGTTGTGTTTGAAGTTGTTAGATATAATTACTCCTGGCAAGTAGTATGAACCTGGATCTTCTGAATTATATGAGTTTGTTACGCGATTCATGTAAACAAGACCAGTAGGTCCCGTAAAATCAATCTCACTCTTGCTGAGGATATGATTGTAAAGCATATTATTGAGATCCTTAGCTAGCGCAGGTATATCTCCATCCATACCACCTACATTCCAGTAACCATTGCTGTAACTTCCTGAAGGGAAATTTATATCGCTTGTGTCCCATGAATGTCCATAGCCGGTACATGGGTCGTCAGCATAAGGGAGTATACTTGTGTTTTTTGTGGGGTAGGTTTGGGGGTCAGTTACATAGTATCCACAGAGTGAGTTTATGAATAAATATTGATCCTCATACTCTCCGCTGATAGCCATGTCAAAGGTCTTCTTAATAGCTTCAACCTTTTCTTTATATGACTCGTGCCAAAATACATAGAAGTAGTGGGGATTTCCAAATCTTCCTTGGCACTCTCCGAGATATACGGGTAATCCGTCTTTCTTGCCATCACCATTGACATCATATACGCCAGGTACAACACGTTGCCATTCTTGACACCAAATCTTGACTCCAGAAATGTTGCTCTCGTATTCAAAGTGCATGTCCTTCTTTCTTATATGGTGTTGGAAGTCTACAGAGTCACGATCCCATGGTGCTGTTTCAGGGTTTACCTTTGTATCTAAATCAAGATACATGTGGTTCTCAACCATGGGATAATCCCAATATTGAGGATACACATCGACATTAGTCTTGTCATTTGCTTGATAACCATTCGTACCTGATGCTTGGATGTCTAGAGCGGTTTTCCAATCTAAAGCTTCATCTCCTGTATTAGCCACTCTAACTTCGTATCCGCGGCATCCCCATTTGTCCTTTGCTGTACCGCATCCGTCAATTTCTACTATATATGTACTGTTAAGTAGGGCGTCAAATTCGTGTGGGTCGTCCTCTACGTGTTGAGTAGGACGTACCAATATCATTAACTTTCCTCTAACTTGATTGAGTGTTAATGAAGGGTCATATTTTACGAAACATTTAGAAGCTGGGTACGTGCTTATGAGATTTTGGTAAAGCAAAACGAGATTTCTAATGTAAGTCGTTGGATTTCTTGTGTTGGAATGTGGCTGATAGGTAAGCATAAGTACGGCTGTTTCCTTACTTGGGGTGCTTGTGTTGCCTCCTAGTTTGTCAAGTAAGAACTCAAAAACGTCCCTTACAGTATATCCTGTAGGCTTTCCATTACAATCCACATTTATACCTCCCAAGGAAGTGGTGCTTGAGCTGGCACGTTCTGATATGATTTCAAAGGCGCGGATGCCTGCATTCCATTGTTCCTCAAGTGTAAGTGTTTGTGCTTTATATAAATCAGGGTTTTGTGACGTTTGGTAACTGAATGTTGCTCCTGTTCCAGGAATTGACAGGTCTTTTAGCGGCATATTGTTGGGTAAGTAGCTCATCCAGTTGCTATAGTCTAGTGTAATGACAGGAAGATGCAATCCACTGACTATATGTTTGGTGTTGCTTTGAATATTGATACCTTCCAGTACCTTACTTGTTATGCCTGTGGTTGTTTGTAAAGCTACTCTTAAATCGGTAATCTCGGTCCCTGGTCGTAAGAATGCTGTAACTTCAAGTTCTTGTCCTGCAGTTAAAGTCATGGGCTCGAATTTGTCGCTGGAATTTTTAATCCATAAAGGAATATTTATAGTATGGCCTGTAGTCCCACCTATAGGGGTAGTTATACTGGGATATGTATTTCCTGGAGTCCATCCCGATAAGTTACATGCAAAACTTCCAGTGATGGGTTTGGTGGTTGATGGCTCGCTGACTCCAGGATAAACCCAATCTATTGAGGTCAATAATATCTCCTCCAAAGCTATGCTAGGAGCTCCTGAGGGGAGTTTGAATCTAATATTCACTGCCGTAACTAGTGGGTAGAATGTTAAGTTAACCCCATTGTCAACGTTAGGATCTACAGAGCTCTTTGCTACCATGTATGCGTATGTCATATTGGGCTTCACTCTGTATCCGTTTCCTGTCTTCTCGATAGTTCCTGATTGTGAGATGGGAATAAAGCCATTTACAACAGTACCATTCATTTTGATACCTTGTCGAAGTGTCGTTTCTGCACTGTCAGGTAACATCTCTGGTGAAGGATATAGCGCATAAAACTCATGCTGGGTGTCTGTCGCTCCCCATTGCAACCCTGCAGGCTCCTTTGCGCTTCTAGTAAGCGTTGAATAATAACTGTTCCCATTGAGTGTAGGGCTGCTAGTTACTACATAGTCAACTGTTTTGTCACTTGGAGCAGAGGCTTGCTCGCAATAAATCTGTATCTTGTCTATGTTTTCCACCCACTTGATGCGCTCATATGTCGTGGAACCAATAGTGTATTCCTCACCGGTATATTCTGTTCGCGTATTTCCTTTATTGCCATTCTCAAATCCGGCACGTGCGCCGAATGAGATTTCGTTGCCTGTAGTATTGGGGGTGATGGATACAATGTCCTCATCGTTACAACTGCTAAGAATAGCAGCAGAGATGCATACTGCTCCCAAAAGCAAATTATACTTTGTCGTTTTCATCTTCTGTATTATTATTAGTCCCAACTTGTTGAATTCCACTGCTCTATCTCATCGTCGGTTGAACTTGTAACAGTGTGCCCTGTCGTTTCGACCTTGGTCTTTTGGTTTGCATCTACCGAAGCACAGAATCCGCCTTCCAATTCCACCACAGCCTTTTCTATGGCAGGTGTCTGGTAAAATCTTTTTGCCTTCATTCTCTATAATTGTTTTTTATATTATATATAAGGAATATATGATAGGGATACCATACATTGAATCTCAATGCATGGCTCCCATGGATTATATTTACTCTACCACTTTGGTGATTACCGCACGGCTGAGTGCTGGGTCATCGTAGAACATGTTGTCTACACCGCCCTTATACTCTACGCGCAATTGGTTGGGGTTTACACCAAACTCTTTCACAAGGCAGTCATATACTGCTTCTGCACGCTCCTTGCTGAGTCGGTCGTTGATTTCCTTGTTGCCGGTAACTGCATCAGCATAACCTGTGATGACGTATACGAGGCTGGGGTCACACTCCTTGATCACGTCGGCCATCATGCCGAGGCTTACGCGAGAAGCCTTGGTAAGTTTGCTCTTGTTGATCTTGAAGTTGATAAGGTTAGGAGCTACTACAGGAATTTTCTTTACGATGGTGTCTACAGCTGCCTTGTTACATTCGTCAAGTGCTTTCTGCAACTCTGCGTTTGTCTGGCTCATCTGGTCCATCATGTCGCGTAGCTGGTTGATTGTACGGTTGTCGTGACGGATAATGGTTTTGCTGCGCTCCCATGTGTTCCCGCCAATCTTCCATACCAAGTTGGCTGTAGCTGAGAGGATTCCTTCCCCGTAGCGGCCTGCTGTGCTCTCGTCGCCATCGAAGCGGTCATTGACATATCCGCCACGGATATCGATGTTGAGATCTAGGCTGCGGCTCAAACGGAATTGGTTGATCAAACCGATGTTGGCGCCTACCTCACGTGAAAGTCTAACATCCTCGGGCAGACGGTCGGCATCTTCGAGAACAGCTACCCAACCCAGGCCGAAGTAGGGGATTGCATTGTAAACTCGTTTCTCCTTGTATCCACCAAAAAGGTTGCAGAGATTATACATTACGTCAACATGTAAATTGATGTAATTGAATTCTTGATACCACAACCAATAGCGGTCCCAAGGCTTTTCGGTGATTTGCTGTCCTGTAGAGAAGGCTGCTCCCTTGCTCTGAGATATGGGCCCCCCGTCAACTCCACCTTGTGTGGCTCCCTTGAGCGTCAATCCGCTTGCCATAGCGCGTACACCGATAACGGGAGTGAACCATTTGCCCACTGCTACGTCAAAAGCGGGAGTAATGCGGTTGTCCCAACCGATTTGCTTATCATGGTCTCCAAAGATGGTTTGTGCTCCACCACCGATACTGAGATACCAGTTCTTGAAGAAGCCGTTTGTTTGTACACTATATCCTTTTGGGTCATTGTAGATGATTTCATCGGTGAAGTCCTCTGATGAGTTGGTAGTGATGTCATCTGCATAGGCTGTCATACCCATTGCCGACAATAAGGCAATAAAAAGATACTTTTTCATTTTTTTCTGTTCTTTCGTAATTATTCTAATCCTCTATAATCTTAATTTTAGAGCAAAGATACGGTTTTTAATATAATTGCGCAACGTTTTAATGAATTTTATGGCATCATTTCTGCCTATTGGCCTATCGTTTTTCTCTATAGGCCGATTGAGGCCTTTTTTGCAAAGTCGAGATTCTATTTAGGCAAGGATGCATTTGTGTGAGTGAAGTGGTAGGGTTGTGGTGGTGATATGGGGTAATGTCGCCATCTGTACATAGATAAAAACGATAGAGGGGATACCCTAAAGCTAAGGTATCCCCTCTACAAGTTTTATATCGGCAATCATTCGCTTAATTCTTTGCGAACCATCCTTTTTTCTTTTGGCTACCATATCCGTAGCCATACCCATAACCGTATCCGTATCCATATCCATAGGTGCGTTTACGTGGGTTTCCTCCATTCAATATCAATGCCATATTTTGTAATTTATGGTTCACATACAACTCTTCCAAATCGGGCAGTTGTCGTTTGTCGATTTTTCCGATGCGTATGACGAATAGGGTGAGGTCGGCAACTCGGTTTGAGATGCTGGCATCGGCAACAATGCCTACAGGAACGCTGTCGGTGATGATGTAGTCGTACTTACTGCGCAACTCATTGAATAATTCGTCCAGGCGTTCACTCATGAGCAGTTCGGCAGGATTAGGAGCCATGGTACCAGCGGGAATAATGTCTACACGCTCACAGATGTCGTCATGCTGTATGATCTCCTCAACGGTCAGTGAACTGTCGGCTAAGTAGTTGCTTACGCCGATTCTGCCCTTTCGGTGAAATCCTGTGAGTGTGGCCTTGCGCAAGTCGAGGTCAACCAGGCATACCCGTTTGTTGGCAAACACAAGGCTCATGGCAAGGTTACGTGATATAAACGTTTTTCCAGCTCCGGCGTTGAATGAGGTGAGCATGATTACCTGCTGCTTTCTCTCCCCTCGGGCCATGAATGCCATGTTGGTATGCAGTATGCGGAAACTCTCAGAGATCATGTCGGTACCCATCTCGCTGACAAATAGAGCGTTCTTGTCTTTCTTGCTGGCTTTTACCGCTTCGGTGTCAATGGGGACTTCTCCCAAGAAGGGTAGGCTGATCTCGTTCTCTACATCTTTCCTGCTGTGTACTCGTGTGTCAAGGAACAGGATTGAAAGGAATACTCCAGCCGGTATGGTCAATCCCAATAATAGTCCTACTATGATAACCCGGTTGCGTGATGGGGCTATAGGCTGCATGCTTCCCTCGGCACTGTCAACTACCCAAGCGTTGTCGTTGACCATGGCTTGTGACAGGGCATTCTCTTCTCGTTTGTTGAGCAGGAACATGTACAGGCTCTCCTTGATTTTCTGTTGTCGCTCAATGGACAACATTTGTCGCTGCTTGGTAGGCATTGCCTGTACTCTGACCTGTGCGGCACTTTCTCTCTTTTGTGCTTCGCTCAGTCGCATGTTCAGGCTCACGATCATGTTGTCTACAGCTCCGATGATGCTTTGTCTCAGTGCGGTGAGCGAGGTGTTCATCTCTTCTACGATGGGGTTCCGCTCACTGCTCTCATCGAGTAGCTTATCACGTTTGAGCTTGGTGAGGTTATACTGGGTAATCTGTGATTCGATACTCATATCACTGATACCGGTATTGGCTGGTATCAGTTCTTTGCTTTTAGTGGGGTTGGTCAGGTATTCCTTGATATAGCTGGCAACCCGTAGCTGGGTCTCCGTTTCCATCACATCAGAACTATATTTTTGTGATTCGCTGGAGTATTGTCCGGCTACCGTATTGAGATCAATGATGTTGTTCTCACGCTTGAACGACTCAATCTTTCCTTCTACGCCACCAAGTTCCTTCTCGATGATTTCCAGACGTCCGTTGATGAAGTTGGTGGTGTTCTCTACCATCATGTTCTTGTCAGCTATAGCAATGTCGTTATATACCCTTACCATCGTGTTCAGCACATCTCGTGCTCGTAACGGACTATTGTCCTTCAAGGCGAGTTTCAGGATTGATGAGGCATCCTCTTCCTGACGTATGGCTACTGCAGCTCTATATTTGTCTGCTACAAAGTCTAAAGGCAGCTTCTCTACCCGGATCTCCTCCCCGAACCACTCTTCGTCGTAGAACTGGGTCGGTACGATGGTGACGGTCTGGCCATTGACAGATATCGTATCGTTGACCTTAAGGGTAAATATGCGTGTGTCTTCTTGTCCTGCCAGGTGGCTTATTTCGATTGAATCCTGATCCCTGGGTGTGACAGTGAAGCATACGTAGCTGTCCTTTAGGGTGTTGGGGAAGATTACGTTTATAGGCGATTTTCCGTATAGCTCTATCCAACGCAGTTTTATCTTGGTTTGGTAGTTGATGTCGGCATGTGTGCGCTTTACCGTCTCGCGCATCAGCCTCTTTGACTTGAACTGCAGTATTTCGTTGGCTACATTAACTCTGTTGATGAGGTTGTCATACCGGTCAAATCCAGCAGAATAAGTGTTCTTGTTGGCTGGATCCTTGATGATGACCGTGGTCGACTGATAATAGGTGAAGGGGGTACGTGCATACTGAAGATAAACTATCCCTCCACACAGGGCTACTCCTAAGATAAACCAGGGCCATTTAGCTAGCAGATAAAGAATCAGATCAAGGATATTCATTCCTTGATCCTTTTTGGAAGTTGCTTTATTCATTGTGTTTGATGACTATTTATAATCTTTTTCTAAATCAATTTATGCGGAGATCTCTCGTGTCGAAAATGATGTGTCTCTCGTTTCTATGGTTAATGAAATGGAGCCCTTTATTTTAATAGGTTGCTCAGTAGTAGATAGAGTGATATGATTGAGGTCGATAGGCTAATGCCCCATGTAGAATACCTGTAGATGTTGTCTTCGGTATCTCTTTTCTTGTATTTGGGCTCTACATATACGATGTCGTTTTGTTGCAGATAAAAGCAGGGCGATTCGAAAAGTTTTCGGCTGCTTAGGTCATGGTGGTATATCTGGCGTGTCTCTCCCACTTCGCGTATTACGGCCACTCTGTCCGTAGCTGCATTGGTATTGAGGTCACCGGCACTGGCTATCGCTTCCAATATGGTCACACGGTCACCCTCAACCCTTTTCGTTCCAGGACTTCGTACGGCTCCCATTACAGTATACTTGAAATTCATGATTTCTACCATTACGAGCGGGTTCTTGATGTAGTTGCCCTCTATAATGCGGTTTCTGATGACTTCGGTGACTTCATTGAGTGTCATCCCTTCTACGTGAATGACTCCTAACATGGGGAATTCAATGTTGCCATTGATGTCTACACGATATCCCTTCTCTCTTTGTGAGGAGCTCGAAGAGGTGGCCACTGTGCCATCGCTGTTTACCTGATAGGATCCTCCTTGTACATTGAATGGGATAGCTAACTCTGGGTTTTTACTGTTGACAGTGATGCTCAATCGGTCGTCACGATGCACAATGGGATCGTGCTTCTTGTCGATAGGGTAGTAGAGCCCGGACTTCATATCTTCCAGGTAGACGAACTCTTTGCGTGATGCACATGAGGCTAAAGTCATCACTCCTATCAAACAGAGCAGGGTATTTCTATTTATTATTTTCATATCATTGAATTAGGGGTTATTTATTTCTTTGTATTCTTGTGTCATCGCCCTTAGGGAAGTAATGGCTGCTTCACGGTCGGGCAAACAGCGCAGCAAACCTACAACAATATTTTCAGATATCCAAACGAGTTTGTCACATAAATTCGTATATAGGGCAATATTTTGTTTGATGACAGCGCAGCTTGGCATTATTTGTACGAATGCGTCCCATTCGTTGAGCTTCGTGTATGTGTTGGCTGTAGCCTGCTGTAGTCTGGTGATGCCTCCTAGAGGATAGCATACATTCTTATAGCAGGGTGTCTTGCCGCTCCAAGGTGTTCCATAGATATAGGCACCCTTTCCCTCAATGATTCGCAGGGTAGGGTTGTCGTCATTGATGAGTTCCGTACCTGGTATATGTTGTGTCCACAAGGAAGCATGGGTGCTTTTCCCTGTGCCACTTTTCCCTAAAAAGAAATAGGCCTTCTTCTTGTATAATACTGCTGAGGCATGTATGGATATGCCATCTTCGCGGAGGATGGCCTGTGAGAAGGCGATACGTATCATGGAAGATAGCATCTGGCTTATGTAGGGGTCGTCCCATTGGATGGTGGCCTCTATATGGCGAAAATCATGCCTTGTAGTCATCGTATGGCGATATCCACTTCCAATGATTCCCGTTTCTATGCAGAAACCTTCCGGCGTTTGCCACACTGATACATTCCCCATGTCATTCTCTGTTTGTTCCAAAAGGACTCTTTCAGGAGAGGGCAAGATTGTTTTTGTGGCATTAAATCGGAAGAGTAAGGGGGGGGCGTATGGCGCTTCGCACTCAAAATGGGCAAACCATGGTAGCAGCTCCCTACAATTGATGTTTGGGGGAGTTATTATCTCGAATGGGTAATCGGCTACTTGGTAGTACATGTTGGGAGTTAGGAGTTAGGGGTTGGGAGTTAACTATTCACCTCTCGCCATTTATTTGTGTTTAGAGGACTGAATGGTTCCTTTGGCAAGGCTTAGTATGGTCCACAACGCTTCCTTGGCGGCATATTTGCGTGAGAAATGGCGTCGTTGCCAAAAAGCAAGTAGGGTCTTTCTTTTGCGTTGCCAAGCGGATGAGTTATGTTGGGCTTGGTTGGGTGCGTGTTGCCCAAAGTTTCCTCCTTGCCGGATAATATCGGTAAGAGGAGCCGTGTCGGTTTGCTCTAATTGTGTATAGGGTTGCCACTCTTCAAGTAATCCCAGTTGGTTTACCATAAAGGCATGCAGGATGATACTCCACTTTTGTATGCCAGCTTCCCGATAGATGGCACGTAAATTCTCCAGTGAAATGGTACCTTGGTAGTAATGATAGGCTCGTGCCATGTCGCAGAACTGTCTGAGTCCTACACCTACTCCTATAGCATGTTTCAGTATGTGGGTGCTGAGCAGTAGTAGGTTGAGCTCGGGAGGTGGTGTCGTGAGGCAATGGCTATGACTAAGGCTATGGCTATGGCTAAGGCTATGGCTAAGGCGATGGCTATGGCTATGGCTATGGCAATGAGTAAGGCTATGGCTAAGACTGTGTGGGATAAAGTGTCTGAGAAACCTTTTCCCTTGAGGGGTATGCAAATCAATGAGGGTAGGGTGGTGCTCTATTTCTATACTATGCCATTGGTAGCAGATGCTTCCATCGGCATGCGTCTCATAGTCAATTCCCTTCTCTGCTAATACTTTCTTAGCCTTTAGGTCTTCCTCACGTGAGAAATATAGGTCAATGTCGCCACATTCCCGGAGCGAAGGGTTGCTATACATGGCTGCTATGCCTTGCCCTTTGAGTACCATGGGACTCAATCCATATTCCTTATATATATATAGTAGTGAGTGCAGCGCTTCGTCCATCTGGTGGTTGTTCCGTTCTATGCGGTCAACTTCTGCTACCCATTTGATGAGGTTTGTTTGTGGGGGCAACCATTCTTCCGGTAGCCTTAGTATCCCTTGATAGACGATTCCTGTTACGGTTTGTCTTTTTGCTTCTACCAACAGTTCCTCCCATTGTTTGTGATTCAGTGGAAACCCTTTTGGCTTATAGGGAGTATTTTCCCATAAGCCTGCTCTAAGGAGGGATAGTAGGGGCATGCTTATAATTGGAGTTTATGATTTAATTAGGGAGTAAACCCCTGCAATCATTGATGGTTTATTGTAAGTTACTTGTATTCTAACAGTAGTCCTAAGGCGTTCCATTCCCTTAACATGGCATCTACGTCATGAGTGGCTTGTTCTCTCGATACCTCGTATTCGCTACATAATATTTCTACCATGTCGTTGGGCATGAACTCTTTTCCTGTAAACTCTTTCCATAGTGTAGCGGCAGTTTCGTTCATGGTGTATACATTGACCATATTTACTTGTGCTGCATCGGTATCTACTACCATGTATTTGCTTGCTATCTTTCTGACTTGTAGGTTGGGCTTTAGTTTCATTGGTGGTTAGAGTTTAGAGTTCTTGACAACAGATAACGGACAACAGACAAAAGTTTGGTTTCGGTTAGCCATGTTGTTTTTGTTTAGAGTTTAGTGTTTAGAGTTTAGTGTTTAGTGTTTAGTGTTTAGGGTTGGGGATTCCATTAGTTGTTTGTATATCCCTATAGCCTTCTCTATCATTCGTTCTTCGGTGAAGTGGGTCTTGTAGCGATTGCTTGCACCTTCTGATAGTTTCTTGTACATCTCCTTGTCTTCTACAATAGCGCGAATGGCCGTTGCAATCTCTTCTGGTTTCTGGGGCGTAACATTTAATCCAGATACTCCATGCTCGTTGACCCATGCCACTCCCGATCCTGGGATTTTAGTTGCAATTACAGGCTTCCCGCAACTCATGGCCTCTATCTGTACGATGCCGAAAGCCTCTGTCTTCTGTACTGATGGTAGGCAGAACAGTTCGCATGCAGTATAGTAGGCTGGAACTTCATGTTCTCTTACAAATCCGATGAGTATGACTTTTTCCCTTACGTTGAGTCGTTTGGCGAGATTGCGTAGCTCTTCCAATAGAGGACCTGCTCCACCGATAACGATGACATAATCGTCGGGTAGGTATTGAGCTGCTTTAACAAGATTTTCGTATCCTTTGTAGTGTACCAGACGGCCTAATGAGAATATGATCTTTCGGTTATGATAGATGGTTTTCAGTCGTTCCGCTCCTTCTGTATCTGTCAGCATTCGATCTACTCCAATAGGTAGGTAAGTGGTCTTGTGCTGTACGTTTCTCAAATCGTCTGATTCTTTGATGTAGGTAGGGGTGGTGCCGACTATCAGGTCTGCCCGTTTGATTAGCCATTTTTGGAATGGCCTATACAGGGTCATCAGTTTTTTCTGTCGTACAATATCGCTATGCCAGTGCAATATAACCTTTCCTTTGTACCCGGAAAAATAGAGTGCCATACAGGCCATGGGGTCTGGATGGTGAATGTGTATGATGTCGTAGTCGTTCTTTCTCTTTCTTAATTGGCTGATCATGGATGGGGCTATCATGGTGCCTGCCACTTGTACACATGCATGGCTGAACATCAAGTTCGCATAGGGGTTGATGCGTTTTACTTTCTTGTTCTTTTCGTTTGTTGCGCATAGCATGTCACATTCGATGTCATGTGCCGATAGGCCTATCATGAGGTCGTACATCACTTTTTCTACTCCTCCTTTGATAGGATAAAACTTGCCTAATTGTAAAATCTTCATTTTATGTTCTTTGTTGTCAGCGGGGACATGATTAGTGGCTATTCCCAAGTATCGCTTCTAAAAAGTGTACTCGAGTACTATATCAATATCGGCGTTGATAGTTTAGTGTTTAGAGTTTAGTGTTTAGAGTTTAGTGTTTAGAGTTTAGGGTTTAGGGTTTTGTCTTTGGGGTTAGAAGTTGCTCATATAGTCTCAAATACTCCATATATCTCTCCTCTTTTCTGAAGTGTGTTAGGGCATATCTACGACACGATGTTTGGTAGTGTCCCTTCCCTTTTTCCATTATAGTGCGTGCGGCATGGAGTAATCCTGGAATATTCCCTTGTTCTACTACAACACCTGTTTCAGGAGTTATGGCCTCTACGCTTCCTCCTGTCTGGTAGGTTACGACTGGTGTGCCACAGGCTATGGCTTCAAGGTTTACAGTCGGGAAATTATCCTGCCATGTCGGATTGATAAAAACATCTGCTGCGGCATATAACTCTGCCAGCTGATGTACGTTCTCTGTCCGTGCTATGGGTATTATGCTGTTAGGTAGTAGCATCTTCTCTTCCTCCTTGATACCTACAAGTACGATTATTTCCTCTTCGTTGAGCATGGATGCCATGCGTATAAAGTCGTTCAGGCCCTTCTCTTCGCTCCAGATGTTTGCTACTCCGAGTATGATATGCTTCCCTTTCAGGTTATATCTTTTCTTTATATCCTCAGTATCGTAGATGTTGAATGTGTCGGTATCTATGCCGTTATGAATTACTTGGTAATTGTAATCCTTGAGGAACGATTGCTGCATTTCTTTTTTCATCCATTCCGATACCGTGATGAGGGTCAGCTTATCCTTCGGCATGGAGGTGAAAGCCTGCTGTTTGTCACGAAAGTTCTTCCTGGATCTGTCTACTACATAGCTTGTAGGGAATGCCCGCTGCTGTGGACAGTTGTGGCAAACCGTCTTCCATCTGTCACAATGAGCATAGGCATAGTGGTAGCAATGTCCTGTATACAGCCAGCAGTCATGTACTGTCCATATTACGGGGATTCCTGCTTTAGAGAGATAGTCGAATAGTATCTTATAGTTTAGAAAATACCCGTGTATATTGTGTATATGTATGATGTCCGGCTGTATTTGTTCTATCTCCTTGATAAATCGTCGTGTAGCGTTGTTCGAAGCCAATCCATGTCGATCCAATAGGCGTGTCATCACTCCATGCCATGCTGTGCTCCATCGGTTTCCTACAGGCACGGTCTTTGCCTTGCAGGGCTTCATGCCATCGCGCCCCTTGCTATAGGCGATATAGCACTCCCATCCGTGCTGTATTGCCAGCTCCGCAATCTCCTGCATGATACGTCCCGTCGACGTATTCTGCCTTATCACTGGATTTATTTGGAGTAGTTTCATCCCTTTTTAAATAGACAACGGACAACGGACAACGGACAACAGACAACGGACAACGGACAACAGACAATGTCCGCTACCACTCACCGTTCAAATAAGGATATCCACTTTCTCATCACGACCTCCTCAGAATACCTCTCCATCACCTTACGGGCATTATGTCCCATCTCTTGACGTAGAGCTTGGTCGTGCATCATGTGCATCATCGCTTGTGCCAGGGCCTGTATATCCCCATTCGGTACGATGAGTCCGTTTATGCCATCGTCTATGATGTCGCGTGGACCGCACTTGAAGTCGAAGGACACCACGGGCAGTCCGCAAGCCATAGCCTCTATCATGACCATGGGGAATCCTTCGTAATTGCTGCTCATCACCAAGAGCGAACTGTTGGCATATTCATTACCTATCTTTTGGGTGGGCGCATTGATAGAGGTGGTATCTGTGATGTCGTACTCCTTGATACGTTGTTCCAGCATCTCTTGCCATTCCCCTTGCCCAAATATGTCGAGATGCCAGTCACGATACTTCTGCGTTTGCTGTACTATGCGCCAGGCTTCGATGAGCCGGTCGAATCCCTTTTGATAATCGAGTCTTCCTGCAGCTATTACCCGTTTGTGTGAGCAGTCGGAGTGTTTTCCTGCGATGAAGTATGCCGCATTGGGTATCACCTCCATGTTGGGTAGTTTGCCCCACATCAAGGCATCCTCTTGGGTGAGTACAACAAATCGGTCAAACTTTCTGACCAAATTCTCATCCATCTTCGCCCGTATCTTGTCCGCTAGTCCCATCAATCCCGTTCGGTTGTACTGATGGTGGAAGAGCTTGCTCTGATGTAGCTCCATCACCTTCTTGCTGCCATCCTTCAATCCTGGCACGAATGAGCATTCTCCCGGATAGAAACAGTCTACTACATCCGGCTTCATTTGGTTCAACAGTGCCTTCAGCCGTTTTTTATGAAGGCGCCGCTTATGTATATAGGCAAAAAACTTCTTAAGGAACGGTTTCCCATTGTCATCTGAGTAGTTGATGGCAAGGTCTATCATCTCCACCCCTTCAGGAAATGGATAGAACGGCTCCCTGCCATGCTGGTCTGTAGTCACCACGGTAATGTCCCAATGCAGCTGCTCTATCAGGTAACGTACCTTGTTGAGCAGCACCCTCTCCATTCCACCGGGGTTATATGTTGAGCAAATACAATATACGATTTTCATGAATCTTTAATCGTTAAACGTTAATCGCTAATCGTTCATCACCCGCTTGCGTGTCTTCGTTAACCTTTAACTTTTAACCCTTAACCTTTCCTCCGCAGCATCATTCTCCTCCCTACTTATCAGCAGGAATGGAGCGAATACCAAAAATATATCGGTAGATACTTTGAACCAACCAATCATATTGACGGCAAGAAAGAGTAGGAAGAGTACTCTTTGCGTTGGAAACTTCTTCATGCTATTGAATGTGATGGCTATGAAAAAGTAGATGAAGGTTAGCAACCCCAATAGCCCGAAATAGAAGATAAAGCGTAGGTAACCCACATCAGTCCCCATGTAATATCCTCCAATAATTTCTCCTGTGTAATAGGGGTCGTTTCGGGGATTTTCCATATAACCGTCTCCGATAATCCAGGTTTTCAGGTTGTCGGGGAATACATACATATCCATAAGGATATTATTGGAATGCACCTCCCATCGTCCCTTTTCTACTAAGCTGAAAAAACCTTCGAAGGCAAATCGTGTATTGGCTTTGAAGTCAGGATTCGTGTTGTACAGTGGTATTATAACGAGCAGTGCTATGGCGATAATGCCTATCAGCCACTTTCCCAAATAGGTGCCTCCTTGTGTCTTGTAGAGAATATGATATGCCCAGTATCCTATTGCTATCACCACACCTACGGTGGTGGTTCGGGCAATCATATTACCTACCAGACCAATGATGATGAAGCACACGAGGTATATCCAGATATAGCCTCTTCGTGTAGTATTGGCTATGCGAGTGGTGATATAGGCAATGCTGCATAGTATGGCAGAGAAACGTAGTCCTGCTACATCCAAGCCTGCTCCAATACCATAGAGACGTTGTGCCTTGTTCATTAGACTGGTGTCTACAAATCCAAATCCAGAGACATAAGTGTCGATAAAGGCCTTGAATGCAGGGATTGAGTCTATCATTAAAGCCGATATGCATTGTGCCGTACATACCGCAATCAGGTAGTTGCATACCAGCTCTACCGAGACATGGTCGTGCAAGGCCCGCATCAGTGTTATTACCACATAGGCTCCGCTCAGCCATACCCACATGCTTACGATGTAGGTGGCGTAAGTATAGTCATGAGTCTCGTTGTAGGTGACCGATACTAATCCGATGATTGAAACAAGTATGGCAATGATGGAGAAACCGAATATGGCAGTATTGATATAGGGTTGCCTGCTTCGGGCCATCTGTACGATGAGTATTACCAAGCCAAAACCAGCCATGGCCATCTTGGTGTTCACTCCAGGGAGGAAGGTGAACTCTATAGGGAAGAAATAGAAGCTGACCATTATTCCCATCAGGAAGGTCAATATCACTTTTAGCATAGTAGTGCCGATTGACGTGTTTTAGGAGGAGCAGTGAATGAAGTCCGATATGGGTTCTATGACTATTCTGCAGGCAATAGTGATCTTACGATTCTTTCGCAGGCCTTCCCGTCTCCATACGGATTTACCGCTTTGCTCATGGTGTCGTAATAATTGGTGTCATCGAGTAGCATAGAAACTTCGGTCACTATCTTCTCATAATTGGTCCCAACCAATTTTACCGTACCGGCCTCCAAAGCCTCAGGACGTTCAGTCGTGTCACGCATCACCAATACAGGCTTGCCTAATCCTGGTGCCTCCTCTTGTATCCCTCCGCTGTCGGTGAGTACGAGGGTCGATTTTTCCATTAGATATACGAAGGATAGGTATTCCAATGGTTCTATGAAGAACATGTTGGCTGCCTTTCCCCAGCCTTCTCCCAAGGAGAGGGTCTCGAGGCCGGCAAAGACCTCCTGGATAGGTCTGCGTACGTTGGGGTTCAGGTGCATCGGATATACGAAATCCACATCGGGATATTTTTGTGCCAGGTCACGGATAGCGGTACACATGTTGATAAAACCATCACCGAAGTTCTCTCTTCTGTGCCCTGTAATCAAGACAAGCCTTCTTGCAGGTTGGGTGCTTGGCTTGGCATCGCTTTCCAGACGGTCGACAGCATATCCTGCCGCGTCAAGTGTCTTCTTCAGTTCTGCACAAAGTGCCTCATCCTTTTTGATTTTGTCGACTACCCAATACAAGGCATCAATGACGGTGTTTCCGGTTACGATGATACTCTCTTCATCTACGTTCTCATCCAGCAAATTCTGTCGGCTTAGTGGGGTGGGTGAGAAGTTGAATGTAGCCATACGTCCAGTAATCTGGCGGTTCATCTCTTCAGGCCATGGGCTATAGATGTTGTGTGTGCGTAGCCCTGCTTCTACGTGTCCTACGGGTATCTGCTGATAAAAGGCTGCGAGTGCAGCTGCTGTGCTAGTAGTGGTGTCTCCATGCACCAGTACAACATCAGGTTTTGCCTCATGCAGCACATCTCGCATACCCAGAAGTACTCGTGAGGTGATATCGTATAGATCCTGTCCCTGTTTCATGATGTTGAGATCGTAATCAGGCTTAATATCAAAGAGTTTCAATACCTGGTCGAGCATCTCGCGATGCTGTCCGGTAACGCAAACGATAGTCTGGAACGATTCCGGATGTTGGGCAAATCTCTTTACGAGTGGTGCCATTTTGATGGCTTCGGGACGTGTACCGAATACTAATAATATTTTTCTCATTGATATGATGTTGCTGTTTAGTGTTTAGTGTTTAATGTTTTGTGTTTAGTGGATGTCGTACGCTTCTTTTATAGACCTGATAGCATTTGAGCAATAGTTGTTGTATGTGTTTTCGTTTCGCGTAGCCATCGAAGAGATCCTTCACGTTCGTTCAGGATGATATGACTTTAGTTTTTAATTAAAACTATGGGCTTAGTCCATTTGTCGTTTATTTATGTCGTTCTCTTTCTTGCTGAGTGGGTCGTGGTCCCTCATCCTCTCACCACTCACCGATGAACGAGGTGGTTCAACATCCAACTATACATTCCAACTGCCCAATATTGTTTTTTTGAAGCCAACCATTGTATATATCGTGTTCTTGCCGATACGGTTTTGTTTTGTAGGATGTAGGTGTTAGCTTCAGGGTACCATTCTGCCCAACGTTTATATTGGCCAGCAATAAGGAACGGAAATTTAACGTCCAGCTTGAAGAAGTTTAGTTCCTTTTCTAAAGCCCTCCCGTATACCTTCTGCATATAGTCAATGATGTGCTGTACATTATGCTTCAGTTCCTTCAGATGTCGCTCCGAATAGGTCTGGCTGAAGGCATTGGTATTGGTCTTGATATAATGGTAATAGGCTTGTGGTACATAGGCAACCTTCTTTGCATGGGCAAATAGCATCATCATCGTCATGTCTTCGCCCATGCCATATCCTGCAGGGAACTCTATATGATTGTCTGTATATAGCGAGCGGAGCACCAGTTTGTTCCATACATTGTATTTCATGCCTCCGCTAAGCATCGCTTTCAGTGCATCTATGGGAGTGTAGAGTGAGGGCTGCTTCATGTAGCGCTCGTTCTCCGCAAAGGTCAAGTACCAGTCACACCATACGATATCGGCATCCTGTGTCTTGGCTGCATGGTACAAATCCTCCAACATGGTAGGTTCCACATAGTCATCGCTATCGCAATGGAAGATATACTCCCCAGTAGCTAACGTTAGTCCCGTATTGCGTGCTGCAGGCAGTCCCTTGTTCTCTTCATGGTGAACAATGCGCACTTGCTCCTTCCGTTCAGGATAGCGAACTACTACCTCTTCAAGTATCTGTATGCTACGGTCGGGTGTCGCATCATCCACAAAGATATACTCCACCTCACGAAGCGTCTGCTCCATCAGTGTGGTAGCACATCGCTCGATGAATGTCTCTACCTTATATATAGGTATGATAACCGATACTTTCATCGTTTTTTCCTCGTTACCCCTAAATCGTTAATTTTTCCTCGTTAAACGTTAACCTTTCTTCCTTCCAAATACAAACCACCGAACCAATATCTTGATTCGTTTCCATAGAGATAATTGGTCCAGCTCATCTTGTTTTTTATTGTAGAAATCGAAATAGAACTTCTCATCGAAGTAGGGCGATTTACGATAGTATTCCCACCAGATGTCATAATTCACGCAGAACTGCTTCCATGGTTTAGGACCATTATAATGGACGATACCATAGTTCAAAGCATGGGCTATCTCCTCTTCGTTGAAGTATCTAAGCATTTCATCTTTGCGTGTTACTAGGAGTTCGGTTAAATAGTTCGTAAGACAGAATGCAGGCGGCAGTGCCTTGATTTTCCCATAACAAGCAATGTTGATAATATCCATGTCTTGCTGGTGAAAATCTCTTTTCGCTAATTCTCTGAATTTAGGGATAATATTGTCTTCTATTATCTTCTTGGAGTTAATAACCAGATTCCCGGAATAGAAATGCCCATATTTATGATCGATGCCTAATTTTTTTTTGATGTATTTTTGGACTTCAGGTCGCAAGGCTGAGCCATTGTCTACACCTGCCATATAGTAATCTGATATGTCAATATTGAAGTATTGGGCTAAATCCTCTCTAAAGATGACATCCACATCGGAATATAAAATCTTGTCATACTCTGGAATTAGTTCGGGCGCTAATAGCCTATAATAAGCTGTTGTTGTTATGCCTCTAATTTCGTATGCATTGATGAATTCGTTACTTACTTTTCGGTAAGTAATCTTGTGATTGGGATATGTTTTGGATAATTCAGTTAGGCGGGAATCTTGAAAATCATATTTATCAGAGTGCAAAATGAAAATATCGTAGAACGTTGTTGGAAGTGCGTTCCGAAGTAAGGATGAGATGCATACACCTGCGGGCAATAATAGTTTCTCGTCAAATGTGAATAAAATAGGAACAACGTTCATGATTACCAGATTTTTATATTTGTGTCCGCAATATGATTCTCAATGTTGTCGGGAATTTTCATATAATCGTTTCCGTATAGCCTTTTTAAGTATGCATCGCAGTCCTTAGGAGCATTGAATTCATGGCCTTCGAATGACAATTTACATAAAGGAAAAATCTCTTCTAATTTTTTTTCTTCGTTTAAGAATCCCACTCCGTATGTGTAGTGTATCATACCTTTATTAAATGATGGTGATATGAATCGTAAGAGAGGAAATACAATTTTTGTTAATAGATTGTAGTTAAATCTGAATGCTTGGCCTGTCTTGCTCTTCTCAACAACACCTAGGCACATGCGATTGTAGCATACTGATGCTATTTTTGAGAATATCTTATATGTAGGTTCTAATGGAAATATGTCAATAAAGGCTCCTTTGTACTCGAAGTGCTTATTGAATACACACTTTTCTTCTATATAGCTGTTTGTGTCCCTGACTTTGGCATACAGATATACGTATCCCGAATCGGTATCGGTTGTTTGTAATACATATTCTTCAGGTAACTCTTTGGGGAGAATATCTAATAATTTCAGATAATCTTCGCGCAAGAGTTCAATGTCGATGTCGTCGTCCCAAGGTATGAATCCGCCATGTCTGATTGCTCCTAGCAATGTTCCACTACTAAGCCAATAAGGAATATCATGCTTTTTACAGATGGCATCTACAGACTTTAATATTTCTAACATGCGAAGTTGTAGATTCCTTAAGGCAGAACCCTCAGGGTTATAAGTCTCCTTGAGTCTTTCTGTTTGCATATCCATATGAGTGGGAAGGCTGTGAATACTCCTAATCGGTTTTGTTAGGGAAGTGCTTGATAAATCTGGCACTTTTATGAAAAATGGCAATACATCGCAGAATGCATGCAACTAATGTATATGTGGGCCTTTTGTAGTTCCTCTTTCTGAGTTCAATAAATAACTTGTCGTAATATGTGTCCCCATATAATTCGCCTTCTTTACTTCTCCCGTAGTCAAGGCGTATTCTTTGCGGTATCAATTCCTCAAGAACGTGTTTGTACTCTAACTCTGACAGCGTTCGGTTTTGTGCGCTGAATCCAGTGATGTCATAATGGACAACATAGACATTGATACGCTCATAGGTGCAATTGTCAAAGATAAATGCTTGTAGAAAGAATTTTCTATCGGCAACAATTTTTAAAGACTCGTCATACATGTATTTTCTCATCAGTGATGTGCGAATGAAAGCACATTGATGACATATACTTGAACTGTATAATGTGTCAAAAGTTATTTCATTAGGGGCTTCTTTCGTCTCTCCCAACCAGGTGTCTCCACATACGATGTCGCTTCCTTTGGATAGGCAGATGAAATTCTCAATAACCTGTTCGGAATAAAAGCAATCGCCAGAATTCATGAAAATACAATACTCTCCATGTGCTCTTTCGATACCTTTATTCATGGCGTTGTAAATGCCTTTGTCTGGCTCACTTATCCAATAGTCAATTTTGTCTGTATGGCTTTTGATGATTTCTACACTACCATCAGTAGATGCTCCATCAATAATAATAAACTCAAAATCTTTGGATGTTTGGTTTATGGTGCTGGCTATTGTCTTTTCTAAGCCTTCTTTATTGTTATAGTTGATGGTGATTACAGAAACTTTCATCGTTGTTGTTACTCTTGTTGCAATACCTGTTTCAGTTTGTTTATATCACAAAACAATTCGCTGTTTTCTTTCAGCCATTCAATGGGCATGTCCCACCATTTTTTTTCTAATAAGAATTGGATAGTTTCTTTGTCGTATCTGTATTTAATGACTTTAGCTGGAACTCCACCGACAACAGCATAAGGTGGGACGTCCTTTGTGACAACTGCTCCAGCGAGAACTACCGCGCCGTCTCCGATGGTTAATCCTCCAACAAAAAATGCTCCTTGCCCAATCCAACAATCATTTCCAATAGATATAGGTGCACGCATTTCATCGAATAGCTGTTCTTTTGCAAAAGTGACTCCCGATTGCTTTCGTAAAGAGAAAAACATAGGGGATGTAGTTGCATAGGGGGCTTCTATAGGATGCACGCCTTGTGCGTTTTTAACATCTGCAGCAATGGATGTGAATCGGCCAATATTTCCAATGATGGAGCAGTCGTTACATATGTATGAACCATACCCCATGTTGCCACTGAATTTTGTGCGATCTCCAATGGTGTTAGCTCCTTCAAAGGTTGAGGTAGTATCTATACGGGTTGTTGTGTTGAAACGTACTTTTCCCCACCATTTAAGCTTTAGTCTCCAATAGTCGGCAATCCCTCGAATGGTTGTCGTGATGGATCTATAAATTAATGCGCATAGGGCCTTAAACATTAGGAATATTCTCATGGCGTAGAACTTTGTTGTAGAATTGATAAATACGATCTTTCCATCTTTTGAATCTGCGAATCTTGCAATCTAACCAAGCATATATCTTGTAACCTTTGTAACGCTTGTCCAATTCTTCGCTGCATTCATGGTATAATCCGTAACCTTCGTTTAGTTTTGTTCCCAACTCCATTTTTTCCCAAAAAGATTTATTTTTAAAATCCATGTGGAAAATATAGTCTTTATTCCAATCTTTGCATTTTGCACTTAAGCCTCTTTCTTTGATGTCATAAACCATTACGCACTCATTTGTGTAAGCTAGCTTATGTTGCCGCAAAAGTTTGAATATAGCCTCAAGGTCTTCGTATCGGGAGAACTCTTCGTTGTATAAACTATCGCTCATGATAGAACGTTTGTACAATGTAGTTCCTGCGCATAAACAAATAGAATGAAAATACCATGCGCGAAAGTTATTTCTTACAATACCATTTTTCCATCGATTGCATACGACTATCCGCTCAACTCCTTCTGTATAGAAATTTGCATGTGAAATAGGAACGCGATACTTATTGGCTGCTCCTATAAGTGTATCTAAAGCTCGGGGGAGAAAATAATCGTCAGAGTCTAAAAATATAATCCATTCACCTATGCTCTCCTTTATACCTTTATTGCGGGCTGTGCTCGCCCCACCATTCCCCTTATGGAATACACGTACACGTAGATCCTTTGCTGCATATTCATCACAAATCTTGCCGGAGCCATCTTTGCTGCCATCATCAATTAGTAGCAGCTCGAAATCGGTAAAGGTCTGTGCCAAAATGCTATCGATGCAGCGGTGAAGGTACTGCTCCGTGTTGTAGACGGGGACGATGACGGATATTTTGGGCATACTATGACGGGGTGTGGGTTAATGACTTCGTCATTGAGCTTCGGCTGCGCTCACTGCAAGAGCTCAAACAAGCTTGACTCTCGTTCGCTGGCTCGAACCTTAAGGGTTATGGGGTGCAGCCGGAGCCTGGGATTAACGTGTAAATGATTAATGATCTCAACCCATAACGCCGGTCAATAATTCGTGCTCAAGGAACGAATATACATATTTCGGACTCTGATAATACAAACCTGTGTTCTTGTCGCGAAGTTTTATGTAGGTGTCCGAGGTATATACCGTATCTATGGCCTCTTGAAAGGATAGATTTCTCTTTTCCATAAGCAGCGTGGTCAATTCCGCTGCTATGTACTCTACCATGTATTCTATGTCGTTCATAGTTTAGATAAGTGTGAAATGGATCTCTCTGTTCCGAAAAAGTACTGAAAGGTTATACCCTTGAAGTATTTTATCCGATGAAGGAACTCTCCCATATCTATGCTCCCTTCTGTCAACTTCTGCATTTGAAGTCCAATCTTGTCGTTGGCTATCGGACCGTATATTACATCATATTCATCTTGCAAGAATTCGGATTCTTCTCTGTTTTTGAATACGAATTTTGCCCATTCTTCTGAATATGAATCAAAGGATAGGTATCGCAATGTGCCATCCGATAGTTTGCGCTCATCAAAACTGAATGAAGTGACTATAGGAGTGCCACCCAATGCCATGGTACGTAGGGAAGCCATTTGCTCGGCCTGCTGTAAATCGGCAGACAGGTAAAAACCTCTTCCAAAATCCTTGAAAGGTTTTGATTTTAGCAACTCTATATTGTTTATTTCAACGTTGCTGC
Organism: Bacteroidales bacterium; assembly: GCA_015060865.1. GTDB lineage: Bacteria > Bacteroidota > Bacteroidia > Bacteroidales > Bacteroidaceae > UBA1189. The sequence goes on from SUXS01000014.1 coordinate 42,458, forward strand.
CATGATAAAGTATCATACGATGCCTCCTCCTTGACGTTTCATATAATTGACTAGCATATCCATCGCATCAGAAAAACTAAGAGTATGCATGATGTCATAATGCTTGTCTACCATATCTACTCCTCCATAACGCTTCACATAGCGATATGACTGTAGTACGTTCAAATTATGCCACTTGGCGAAGTGTGATATGAGTGACATCAGATATTCTGCCTTGTCTCTAATTATAGCTCTTTCCATACGATATTTATATTCATAGGCAAAGTAACAAATAATTTAGTTGACATCCTATGCTTTTAACCATTTTTTGAGAATACGATTAACGAAGGCACGCTTTGCATGTACGATGACGAAAACGAAGACGAAAACTTTTTAGCGATGTCTTTAATCTTTAATCGTTAAACATTGAACGTTCATCTTTAATCGTTCATCTCGAAATGACATACTCTCGGGGCTTTGGCTCTCATTTAAAAAAAAGAAAACCAATTAGTTGTGCGGTTTATTGTACGTAATACCTTGGGAAGTGGCTCGTTTTGATGTACTTCCCAATCCTGTCGTCTTGATTGTGACAAACCGTTTGTAATCCTTTCGCTTTGCGTTTGCTGACGCAAATTTTCTACAAAGTTACTGTAATTTTTCTATTGTGTGAAGCTAAATTTACTTTATTTTTCAAATGTTTAATCGGTATTTAATCCCATTTGCTTAGTTGATTGCTAAACGTCAAGCGTAAATCGGGTATCCTGTAACCCTTAAGGGGCATTGTTAGTTGAGAAAAGCAGGGCTTTTCAACGATAACGATAATGTTAACGAAATGATGTTTTCCTGTTTTAGGCGTAGGTATCGGTTTTTATTCGTAATGTGCTGTATATATGGCGTATAGCGACCGACACCCCCGTTGCGGGGTTCGGTCACCCCTCTTTCATTTTTGACATTACCGAAGTTGCTACGCTCGTCGGGTACGGAAATAAATATCCGTCTACTCACTCGCAACTTCCAATTGTCAATTCAAAATATATTGCCTCTGGTTCTTCGGTCCTATGGCGATGAGTCGGCCTGCTTTGACTAACTCCTTCAGTTTGGTGAGGGCGGTGTGGCGGCTACATTCGCAGATGCGCTCGAAGGTGGAGCGGCTGAGGCTGTCGTTGGTGGTGAAGTACTCCTCCAGGCGCTTCTCGATGGTGGCATCGGAGAGCTTCTTGTTGCCTGTGGGGCCTCCGCTCACGATGGTGGCACCTCGCATAGCGTGCCACAGCTCGGCACAGGGAGCGAAGGAGATGCGGCTCACGCTGATGTCCTTCGAGGTGATGTAGTCTTCCTTACGCTTGTTGCCGCAGGTGAGGGTGAGGCTGAAGGTGCCCACATGGTCTATCTCGATGCGGTTGCCGTCGAGCAGGGCCTCGGCAATGCGCTGTCCCACGGCTTGCAGCACGGCGGCCACATCGCTCTGAGTGGCCGAGCTGGCATGGTTGATGTCGTCGGCCATCTCCTTGGTGGTGACCACGCGGCTGCTCACGACGCTCACGCCCATCGTGGGGTTCTTCTGGGTGGACTTGCCGGTGAGGTCGTTACGTTCGTACAGTTGGTAGGCAATGGTGCCTGATTTCTTGGTGGCGGTTCCTTGTTTCATATTCAATTATTTATTTTGTCAACAGACAACAGACAACAGTCAACAGACAACGGTCCTTTTAATGATTAACGGTTAACGATTAACGATTAGCGGCGCTCTTCTCACCATAACCCTTCACCCATAACCTTTAACCTGCAGTTTCAGCTGCTCCCCTTCTATCATTAAAATTGCTATCTCTAAGTTTGCAAATTTTGCGTTTCGTTTCTTGTCAATGACCTGTTTTTATCAAAATTACACAATCTTTTCAAGCTATTGTCTGCTGGGCAGTATACGCGCGTAAGCAGAGCGGCGAACGCGTGGATGCAGTGCGGCATATGCGCGTATGCCGTGCGGCAGACAATAACTTTGTTGGATACAAAGGTACGAAAAGTTTGTCAATCGACAAGCATTTACCCACAGAAAATATCTTATTGTGGAGGGCTTCTGGGGGCTATATCTTTGCAGCGTTATGAGAAAATTTAATGCTAAAAATCTTCGCCGTAAGGTACAGAAGCAGCTCAAGGAGTTGCGCGGCGGAGTCGGCGAACAAGCCGTAGGAAATGGGTTAAAGGTTAAGGGTTATGGGTTAACGGTTAGTGATGAGGGGTTGGCGGTGAGTGGTGAGAGGTTAGAGGGCAGCGATGAGGAGAAATCTTTCAACTTTAATCTTTCATCTTTCAACTCCTCCAAGCGTCCTTCGCTGCCCGAACTGGAGCAGTTTGTCCGCCGGGACTATGACCTCAGGTATAATGTGCTGACGGAGCAGACGGAGTACCGCCGCAAGGATGAGCCGCAGGGGGAGTACCGGCCTGTCACGCAGCGTGTGTACCGCACCTGGCTGACGGACCTGCAGAAGGAGGGGATGGAGTTCTGGAAAATCGATGGACTGCGCACGGCCATAGAGTCGATGCACATCGAGGACTACCACCCAGTGAAGCACTTCTTCTGCTCGTTGCCCGAGTGGGATGGCGTGGACCGCATCGGCCCCCTCATGCGTCGCCTCACACGGGATGAGGTGATGGTGGGCTACCTCGGTCGCTGGCTGCTGGCCCTCGTGGCACAGGCGCAGGGTAGGGAAGAGGCGCTCTACGCGAACAGCGTGGCGCCCATCCTCATCAGCGAACAGCAGGGATGGCACAAGAGCACCTTCTGCCGACTGCTGCTGCCGCCCGAGCTGAGGATGTTCTACACGGACAACTTCAACCTCACGGCTGAGAGCCAGTGTGAGCGCCGCCTGACGGACTGCCTGCTCATCAACCTCGACGAGTATGACCGCTACTCGGCACGCAAGCAGAGCACGCTGAAGAACCTGATGCAGATGCCCTCGCTGCGCATGCGCAAGGCATACGCCCGCAATGCCACCACGCTGCCGCGCATAGCCTCGTTCATCGGCACCAGCAACACGCCTTACCTGCTCACCGACACCACGGGCAGCCGCCGCTTCCTCTGCGTGGAGCTGACGGAGATGATCGACGTGGACACGCCCATCGAGTACGAACAACTCTATGCGCAGTGTATGCACCTGCTGGACCGTGGCGAGCGGCACCACTTCACCGCCGAGGAGGTCGTTGACATCGAGCTGCGCAACCGTCCCTACCGCCATATCCCGCCCGTGGAGGAGCACTGCCGCAAGCACTTCCGCCAACCTCGCGAGGGGGAGACACCGCAGCTGATGTCGGCCGCCGATATATATGAACAGCTGCGCCAGCGCAACCCGCGCCTCATGCGTGGGGTATGCGAGCGGAACTTCGGTGCGCTGCTTCGCGAATGGGGCTTCGAGCGGGTGGAGCATAGGCATCGAAGGGTGTATAGAGTGATGATGGTTTAGAGTTTAGTGTTTAGAGTTTAGTGAGGCGACCGACACCCCGCAACGGGGGTGTCGGTCACTATGTTTCATGTATACAGTGTGTTATGGGTGAAAACCGATACCTACGACAGAAAAAGGAGGAACGATTAACGATTAACGAAGGCACGCTCTGCGTGCTTCTCGCTAATCGTTAAACGCTAATCGTTCATCTTTAATCGTTAAACCTTTCCCTTTCTTCCCGGCCTTATTTTCTCAATCACCAGTGCGATTACTTCTTTGAAGTTCTCATCTTTTCTTAATAAAAACCAATAGATGGCACATGCGCTAATGCCGCCAATGGCCAGTATGGCAATATTGTGTAAATTGGTAAAGGTGAGAAGGTATGCTGGGAGTACTGCTATGATAGAGAATATCAGATATTTGATGAAGTCTTTTACCTGTTCCTTATAGCCAAGTCCATAAAGCTTGCCTGTGTAGTAGGTGTTGATGATGACTGCTATTTGCGTGTAAATAGCTCTTGAAATACATATAGCTAACACTCCGAACGGTATGGCGGCAATAATCATAGCTATGGAGATGGTTTTCTTGATGACCTCGAGGCGTAGCACCAAATCGGAGCGTCCTTTGACATAAAGGATGTTCAAGTTAAGCATGCAGAGATGGTCGAACATCCAAGCGAAGCAGAATACCTGCAGGAAGATGATGGAGTTGGTCCACTTGTCGGTCAATAAGGTGATGATGAATGGCTCGGCCAGGGCTGCCAACAGACACATGCCGAAAAAGATGACCATAGAGGCCATGCTGATGTATTTGCGGTATACCTGTATCAGCCGAGCGTCATCGTCTTGTATTTTTGATAGGATGGGGTATGTGACACTCTGTAGTATACCCATAATGTTGGAACTGGGTAGGGTGGCCAGGCTCTCTCCACGTGAATAGTAACCAAGATCCTTAGCTGTGTAGAACTTGCCGATGATGATGGTGGTGAGATTGGCATAGATGGTATGGAGCAAGCTGGCCGTGAGTATCTTGCTGCCAAAGCCAAAGAGGTATTTAAATGATTGCTTGGAGAATTTCATTTGAGGCCTCCAATGGGTAATGTACCATAGAAGAATGGCACGAATGATGTTGGAGGATATCGACTGATACACCAAACTCCATACCCCATGTCCTGTATAGGCCATAGCGATGCCTATGATACCTGACAGAATGGTGGTGACGAGGCTAATCTTAGCTTGTGACTTGAAATCGAGGGCTGCAGTTAGCTTAGCTCCTTGGACGATAGTGAGTGAGTTGACAAACAGGTTGATGGCGAGGACACGGGAAATGTCTTTCAATATAGGGGTGTCAAAGAAGTTGGCTATAAGGGGGGCGGAAAAGAATAGGATGAGGAAGCATACTATGCCAACTACGATGTTGAAATAGAAAGCGGTGGAGTAGTCGGCATCGGTGCAATCTTTCTTCCGAATAAGCGCAGAACCGAATCCACTGTCGATGAAGGTTTGCGCTATGGCGAAGAATATACCGAGCATGCCCACTATGCCATAGTCGGCAGGTGAGAGCAGACGAGCCAGTATAAGTCCAATGACGAAACTGATGCCCTGTGTGGAGAAGCGCCCGATAGCACTCCACTTGACTCCTGATAGTGTTTGGTCTTTTATTCCTCCCATACGGATTTATAGTTTAATGGCCCAATATTTGTATAGATAGGTGATCAATAGAGTTATCGCCAAGCTCAAGGTGGTGTACAGAACTGGATAATTGCAGACAAATATACCACCGCCTACGGTGGATAATAGAATCATAGGAATGCGTTGGTAGATATAGAGTGGGAAGAGGTTATTCCCGCACCAAATAAGTGCTTTATTGTTGATGCTGATTCGCATGCTTAAAACAATAATCAATAGGCAGAATACGATAGAGAATGCATTGTATACAAGCCCTTTGGCGTGTAGGGGTATGTTGGCGGTGATGCCAAGTAAGATAAATAGTATGCCTAATGTAATCCAATAATGCTTCTTGATGATGGCTTCTATGCTTTGCTTGAAGGTGGAATAGAGAATACCCGCTCCGAAACATAGCATGGTATTATACCAATAATCGGGCTTAAAAAATGACAATACGATTACGGCGATGAATAAGAATATGCAGCACCGGAAGGCTCCTTGGTGATATGTGGAAGCCTGCTTGCGAAATGATAGGTAGGTTATCAGGTAGCATAGCATGATAACGAATATGTACCAGTTGCTGTTGCCTACGGATTCCCAACCTATGAACGAGAGTAAATAATCTTTAATGGGATAATGCTTGCCCAATATGAGTGCTACGACAATAAAGCAAAGAACTGCGATGTCAAAATTGACAAGTACAGTCAAGAGTCTTTTCTTGGGCATGGAGGAAATATAGGCCTGACCTTTCTTGATGATGGACTCCATGATGCCATAGCCGGAATAGAAAAGGAACATGGCTACAATCCATTGGCCTACATGGGCATCGATATAGCTGAAAAGTCTATCATCCCATCCGTCATAGATATATCCGGATTTTATGATGTAGGGTGTAGCATGCTTGATGAATACCAATAGGATGAATATACCTTTGATGGCGTTGGTGGTATCAAAGGATAGATAGTCGGTATGGAATCCCTTGGTGATAAAGTGCATACGGGAAACTACGAGAACTGCAAGTAGTATGTAAAAGATTATCATCGTCAGCAGAATGCTTTAAGTAATACATCCATCGTGTTCTCTGCAACCGTCTTCCCGTTTGGTGGTAGCAGATATTGCTTTACGAACTCTTCGCGTCCTTGCTTCATGGGGTCGTTGCCAGCGAGAACAACATCTTCGATAAAGTTGATAATGTCCTGCTCAGTCTTTCCTACGTAATGTTGGCGCATGGCCAATTGGCCAAATTCGCCTTTCTCTGCGACTTGCTCTTCAAAGTTGTCGGCAATATACATAACGGGATTGCCTGAATAGTGATATTCCACACAAAAAGAGCCGCTGTCATGTATCATGGCGTCGGAGGTCATGAAAAGGTCTACAAATTCACCCGTCTCGAGTTGAGTGTTTGTCATATTCTCCCATTCGTGGTAGTAGGCGGAGGCCTTTTCTTCCCCCCATTCTGCGTGCTTGCATAGCTCTGTGAATAAACGTGGATGGGGCTTGAATGCAAATTGAACCTTGTCTGAATATTTCTTTGTTATAGTAAGCATCAGGTCTGCCATCCATATGTGTCCGCTAATAAAGATCGTAAAATGTGGTGCCCAAATAATGCGTTTTTTGGGATTTTTCTGCGGTTTCCATTGATTGATGTGTTCTTTGAAAAGGAAATTGTCTGCATTAGGATATCCTACGACCTCAATATTGCGTCCTTTGTTGAAAGCGTATGTTTGTGCATCCTTTCGGTGGAGCTCTGTAGAATAGAATAGTTTCCACGCATGGTTATGAAGAGGTAAATTATATGACCAGTCATTTTGGCTCATCCAAAAAGCATAAGGGTAGTAACAGAGTAATTTGTTCTTGAATCTGTCATAGTCTGAAGTCGCTTCATAGTTACCCAAATATGGTTGTGGGTAGAAAATGATGTCGGGCTTCAATTCTTCTATGGTAGCTGATTTGAAATCTTTATAAGGTGTGCCTACAAAGAATGATGTGCTGTATTGTTTAAAATAAGATATGAGTGCTCTTACATCCTCCTTTTGTTGTTCTTCGGTATAGGATTTGAATGGGAGTATTAGAATTGATGCATTGAACCGCGGATGCTTACTCAATAGTCTGTGAAGATTCTGGTATCGCCACATTGAAAGTGAGGAGGCTATGAAAACAACATTAATCTGTTTCTTATGCCTTAAACGCATCACTACCCATTTTTGATATATGGGCAGAATGATATTAATCTTTATATGTCTTAATAATATCTTAAGGCTCATTTTCTTATAATAGCAAATTCCCTTACTCGTATTGGGCTTTAATTCCATAATCCTCGACTCCCAAGGTGTTGAGTACCACACGCGAGGTGTATAGTGATACCACCATGCTGAAAAGCATGCGGCCATAGAGCATCAGGGTGTTCTTGGCTATGCGCTTGGTGTTCTCGGAGTGAGAGCTCATTGGGATATATTATGGCCTTTGTAGTTGCTTGGAGACGTTCGCTTGCAGATAGTAGTCAAGTATGGTGATGGCTGCCATGGCCTCTACGATGGGTACAGCGCGCGGCACCACGCAAGGATCGTGACGGCCCTTGGCCTGTAGCGTATGTTTGTTGCCGTGGATGTCGAGCACGGTCTGCTCACCCAATTGTGTGGCTACGGGCTTGAAGGCTGCGCGGAAGTAGATGGGCTGTCCGTTGCTGATGCCGCCCTGTATGCCTCCCGAGCGATTGGTGAGGGGAGCCACCTTGCCTTCGGCAGTGGTGGTGAAGGGGTCGTTCTGCTCGGAGCCTCGCTCGCAGATGCCGTCGAACCCCCGCCCGTAGTCAAATCCCTTGCAGGCATTGATGCTGAGCATGGCGCCAGCCAGTACGGCGTGGAGTTTCCCGAATACGGGTTCGCCCAACCCTATGGGGCACCCTGTGATGACGCAGGTGACGATGCCGCCTATGGTGTCGCCATCGCTCTTGACCTGAAGGATGAGTTCCTCCATCTCACGTGCCTTCTCAGGGTCGGGGCAGCGTACGATGTTGCTCTCAGTAAGCGAGAGGTCGTAGCGGGTGTAGTCGTTGTCTAGGGCGATAGGTCCTATTTGTGATGTATAGGCCTGTATGGTGATGCCCAGCTCTCGCAGGGCAAGCTTGGCCAGTGCCCCAGCTACACAGCGTGTGGCTGTCTCGCGAGCCGAGGTGCGCCCACCGCCACGATGATCGCGTAGTCCGTACTTCTGCTGGTAGGTGAAGTCGGCATGCGAAGGGCGATAGACATCGCGCAGGTTGTCGTAGTCGGTCGAGTGTTGCGAGGTGTTGCGTATGATAAATCCGATGGGCGTACCCGTAGTGCGCCCCTCAAAGATGCCTGAAAGGAACTCCACCTCATCGGCTTCGTGGCGTCCTGTGGTGACAGCACTCTGCCCGGGGCGACGGCGGCGCATTTCGCTCTGTATGTAATCCATGTCGATGGCGATACCGGCAGGCATGCCATCTACAACGCCGCCTATAGCGGGGCCGTGTGACTCACCGAACGAGGTGAGCGTGAAGAGGGTTCCGAAGGTGTTCATGATGGGGATTAAAAATGAATAATTAAAAATTAAAAAACGAAAAAGCTAAAAGGCGCTATTCTTATTGTTTAGTTTGTACAAGATTAAAATGTGCGACATAACAATCTTGTTGATGATAAATATCGGACGTATGTCGCCTGTTTTAATTCTTAACTTTTAATTTTTAATTAATGACAATGTCCGCAGTCACAGCCGCCATCGTGGTCGCCACATCCGTCGCAACCACCGCCACAGCTATCGCAACCGCAGCTGCAGCCTCCCTGACCAGTGATGATGTTGATGAGTGCCTGAATCTCTTCCTTCGTGGCATCGTGCATAGAGAGTACCTTGCCTTCGAATACGAGGTTCATGCCGGCGTAGGGGTGGTTGAGGTCGATGGTTACAGCCTCTTCCTTAACCTCTACCACAAGGCCATTCATCCGCTGTCCGTCGGCATTCATGAGGGGAATGACGTTACCGGGATAGATTTGCTTGTCGTCAAACTTGCCATTCACGCAGAAGATGTTCTTGTCTACGTCGAAGATGAGGTCGTCGCGACGGTCGCCATTGGTCTCGTCCTTGGTGAGGGTGAAGTTGAAGGTGTCGCCCTCCTTCATGGTCTTGAACTTATCCTCAAAAGCTTCGAAGGTGAAGCCAAGGCCAGTGGTGAACTGGAAGGGGTGCTCCTCGGTAGCCTGTTCTACAAGTTCCTTCACGCCTTCATACTCGGTATACATGTCGTACGATACGATAATCGTTTTGCTCGGGTTGATTTCTGCCATAATATATTGATAAAGGTTTATTCTCAGCAAAGATACGGCAAATTTTCCATTTGGCGAAGATAAAGGACTTTTAGTGATGTGAAAAATAAGCTTCTTTACCTCAAATGTCGGTTGAATCATGTTTTTTATCTCACGAACTAGCAGGTAAGTGTAGGAGAAATCAAAATTATTCGTATCTTCGCAAGATGTTTTTAGGGGCTATCTGTCGTCCCTATGTTCGAGATAGACTTTACTATAAAACGACGTTAGAAGAATTTAAAAGCATATTCAAAAATAATATGAAGCAATATACCAATTACTCCTTGCTGGCTCATAATACATTTGGGATGGATGTGCAGGCTGCCATGTTCGTTGAATATGATCGTGTGGATGAGTTGCGGAATTTTCTGGGATCAGAAGATTTTCTTCGTTTTCGTGATCGGTTTATCCATATTGGTGCTGGCAGTAATCTCTTGTTTGGTGGCGACTACGATGGGCTGGTGATGCACTCGGCTATCCGAGATATTGATGTTGTGAGCGAGAGTGGTGATTGCCTGCTGGTGCGTGTGGGGGCTGGTTATGTGTGGGATGAGTTTGTGGATTATTGCGTGACACATGGATATGCTGGCGTGGAAAATCTGAGCGCTATACCCGGTGAGGTAGGAGCCAGTGCCGTACAGAATATTGGAGCCTATGGGGTGGAGGTGTGCGATGTGATAGAGTGGGTGGAGACACTCTCCATAGATGGGCAGGAGCGTATATTCAAGAGGGAAGATTGTGGATATGGCTATCGTGATTCAATATTCAAGAGGAAATTGCGAGGAAAATATATTGTAACCCATGTGGTGTATCGCTTGGCGAAGAAAACGCAGTTCCGACTGGACTATGGTGATGTGAGAGCCCGTGTGGAAGCGGAAGGAGGGGCCACCCTCGCTACGGTAAGGCATGCTGTGACTGCTATCCGTGACAGTAAGTTGCCGGATCCAAAGGTGCTGGGTAATGCCGGTAGTTTCTTTACCAACCCTGTGATTCCGCGAGAGCAGTATGAGAAGCTGCTTACGACCTATCCGGATATGCCATCATATACCATAGATGAAGCCCGTGTGAAGGTGCCTGCAGGATGGCTTATTGAACATACGGGATGGAAAGGACAGGCATTAGGACGTGCTGCCGTGCATGACCGTCAGGCACTTGTCCTGGTAAATCGTGGTGGGGCTACTGGAATAGAAGTGAAGGAGCTGGCACATAGGATTAGTGATGATATATATGCAAAATATGGTATACGTATAGTCCCGGAGGTGAATTTCATTGACTGAGCAGAGGATGGGATCTCTGAAGATTATAAGGCAGTATCTCTCCTGCATTGAAATCCCAAAATGAAGTGGACGGATTGTGCGAGATACATGTGAAATAAAATACGATACATTGAACCTTAAAAAATAGAGAGTAAAGTGAAGCTGACATTTCTTGGAACAGGAACCTCGACTGGGATACCGGAAGTGGGTTGTACGTGTCAGGTATGTACCTCAGACGATGAACGAGATAAGCGTAAACGCGTATCTGCACTCGTGGAGACGGCCGAAACGCGGATTCTCATCGATTGTGGCCCCGATTTTAGGGAACAGATGATGCATGTGCCTTTTGAACGGTTGGACGGCGTGCTTCTTACCCATGAACATTACGATCATACAGGCGGGATTGATGACTTGCGCCCCTTTTGCCAGTTTGGAGATATTGAGGTGTTTGCCGATAGCCTTACCTGTACCCATTTACGTGAGCGGTTACCCTACTTCTTCCGTGAGCAACTCTATCCTGGTGTGCCGCGCCTGAATTTTCATGTGGTAGAACCTTACAAGTCTTTCTATATTAAGGAGGTGGAGGTTTGCCCTCTTCTGATAATGCATGGTGCACTGCCCATCTTGGGCTATCGTATCGGGACATTGGGCTTCATTACTGATATGCTTACAGCCCCAGAGGAGACAATGCGCTCGTTGGATGGGGTAGACACCCTTGTGATCAATGGCCTAAGGATGCGCCCTCATGGATCGCATCAGACGATTGAAGATGCCATCAATGTGGCTCGTGCTGTGGGAGCCCGTGAAACTTACCTTATCCATATGAGTCATCATGCAGGCCTTCATGCGGTGACTGCAGGGCAGCTCCCGCCTCATGTGCATCTCGCGTATGATGGCTTGCAGGTAGAGGTCTTATAGAACGGGACCATTCATGGCTGATAGCACTCCAAGCGCAGTCTCCACGGTGTCTATACCCTTGATGAGCAGACTGCGCTTGCCCGACAATTCACGGAAACGACATTCGTAGGGAGTCATCGCCGTATAGTTCATCACACGGCCGAAGGCTGTGCTGTCATAGTAGGGACTCTCGAGGTTGCTCACGAAGTAGAGCGCCATCTGGCCTCCCTTGAGCAGGATTTTCTCGATGCCAAGCTGCTTGCCTATGCGGCGGAGCGGTACCACGCGGAGCAGCTCCTCGCCCATCGGGGGCACAGGACCAAAGCGGTCGGTGAGGCGTGTGCGGAATTTGGTCACCTCCTCATCCGTCTCCAAGCTATCAAGCTCGCGGTACACGAGCATGCGCTCACTGCTGGTGGGGATATACTCATTGGGGAACAGCAGTTCGAGGTCGCTCTCCACGGCACACTCCTCCACGAATCCGTCACCGCTGATCTTTTCGCCTTCGGCCACGTCGCCCATGAGGAGGTCGGCAAACTCATTGGTCTTGAGTTCGTGCACCGCCTCGCCCAGAATCTTCTGATAGGTCTCGTAGCCGAGGTCGGCAATGAAGCCGCTCTGCTCGGCACCCAGCAGGTTACCCGCACCGCGGATGTCGAGGTCCTGCATGGCAATATGGATGCCACTGCCCAGGTCGGTAAAGTTCTCGATGGCCTGCAATCTACGGCGTGCCTCGGGGGTGAGCACCGAGAGTGGCGGAGCCAGCAGGTAGCAGAAGGCCTTCTTGTTGCCACGCCCCACGCGGCCTCGCATCTGGTGCAGGTCGCTCAGGCCGAAGTTGTGTGCCTGATTGATGATGATGGTATTGGCATTGGGGATGTCGATGCCGTTCTCCACGATAGAGGTGGCTATGAGCACGTCGTAGTCGTGGTTCACAAAGCTCATGATGACCTTCTCCAGCTCCTCGGGCGGCATCTGTCCGTGTCCGATACATACGCGGGCATCGGGCACATTGCGTGTGACGAGTGCCGCCAGTTCGGCAAGGTTCTGTATGCGGTTGTTGATGATGAAGAGCTGTCCGTTGCGGCTGAGCTCAAAGTTCACCGCTTCGCGGATAATCTCCTCGTTGAAGGTGTGCACCTCGGTCTGTATGGGATAGCGGTTGGGCGGCGGAGTCTGTATGACGCTCAGGTCGCGTGCTCCCATGAGCGAGAACTGCAGCGTGCGCGGTATAGGGGTGGCCGTGAGCGTGAGCGTATCTACGCTCACCTTCAGCTGGCGCAGCTTCTCCTTCACCGATACGCCAAACTTCTGCTCCTCATCGATGATGAGCAGACCCAGGTCCTTGAATTTCACGCCCTTGCCAATGAGCTTGTGCGTGCCCACCACGATGTTCACTTCACCGCTCTTGAGTCCCTCCAGCACCTTCTTCGTATCGGCAGCCGAGCGGGCACGGCTCAGGTACTCCACACGGCAGGGGAAGTTTTTCAGTCGCTCCGAGAAGGTGCGCCAATGCTGGTAGGCCAGCACGGTGGTGGGCACCAGCACCGCCACCTGCTTGTTGTCGCAAGCCGCCTTGAAGGCAGCACGCACGGCCACCTCGGTCTTGCCGAAGCCCACGTCGCCGCACACGAGGCGGTCCATCGGGCGCTGGCGCTCCATGTCGGCCTTGATGTCGACAGTAGCCTTCAGCTGGTCGGGCGTGTCTTCGTAGAGGAAGCTCGCCTCCAGCTCGTGCTGCATGAAGCTGTCGGGGCTATAGGCAAAGCCCTTCTCCTGCGCACGCTGCGAGTAGAGCTTGATGAGGTCGCGGGCGATATCCTTGATCTTGGTCTTGGTGCGCTCCTTGAGCTTCTCCCAAGCACCCGTGCCCAACTTATTGATGCGCGGTGCCTCGCCCTCCTTGCTCTTGTACTTGGAAATCTTGTGCAACGAGTGGATAGACACGAAGACCACATCATCGTTGCTGTATACGAGCTTTATCACCTCCTGCGTGCTGTTGCCGTTGGGCATGCGCACCAGTCCGGCAAAGCGGCCCACACCGTGGTCAATATGCACCACGTAGTCGCCCGGCTCAAACTGGCTGAGCTCCTTGAGCGAGATGGCCATCTTGCCGCTACGTGCCTTGTCGCTACGGAGGTTGTACTTGTGGAAGCGGTCGAATATCTGATGGTCGGTAAAGCAGGCCACGCGCATGGTGTTGTCGATGAATCCGCCATGAATGGTCTTGTCCACCGCCGTGAAGGGGATGTTGCTGCCGCGCTCCTCGAAGATGGTCTTCAGGCGCTCGGCCTGCTTGGTGCTGTCGGTGAGTATATACACCTGGTAGCCTCGCTCTATGAGGTCGGCGAGCGACTGCTCCACCAGTTCGAAGTTCTTGTGGAAGAGCGGCTGGGGCGAAGTGTCGAAGGTTACCGTAGCATGAACAGCCGAGGATGCCTTCACGCCAAACTCGATGCGGCGGAAGTCTGTGGTCTTGCGCAGGAAATCCGTTGCGTCAAGGAGATGGAGCACACAATCAGTTGCTTCATCCATTGCCTGCACCGCCTGCTGCGAAAAACCCTCCTCATTCAATTGTTCTATCCTTTCATGCACCCAAGCGTAGTCCTGAAACGCCAGCGCACTGCCCTTGGGCAGGAAGTCGAAGAAAGAGACCTCATCCCCTGCCCCATCCTCGAAGTTAGGCACGATGCTCACATGGCTCACCTTGTCGCGCGAGAGCTGCGACTCAATCTCAAACGTACGTATGCTGTCCACCTCATCCCCGAAGAGGTCGATGCGGTAGGGATACTCCGAGGCATAGGAAAACACGTCGATGATGCTACCACGCACGGCAAACTGCCCCGGCTCGTACACATAGTCCACCCGTTCAAAGCCCTCGCCCACCAGCGTCGCCTCCATCTGAGGAATCTCCACCGTGTCGCCTACAGCAAGGCGCACCGAGCGGTCGTTCAAGGTATCGCGCGACACCACCAGCTCGGCCAGGGCATCGGGGTAAGTGACGATATACAATTGACTATTCGCCTCGCTGAGGCGAGTCAGCACCTCCGTGCGCAACACCTCATTGGCCGAGTCCTTCTGCCCGTACTTGATGGCCCGCTTGTATGATGAGGGCAGGAACAGCACCCGTCCCTCGCCCAGTACCTGTGTGAGGTCGTGGTAAAAGTAGCCCGCCTCCTCCAGGTCGTTCAGCACGAAGAGCGCCACAGGCACCCTCCACGGCTCATCGGCGAGGGCCAATGCACTGAACAGCATCGGAGCCGCCGAAGCCGCGAGCCCCTTCAGATGTATCGTACGCACCGCCTCATCATTCCATACATGCCGCATGGCACTCACTCCCGAGTGCCCGGCAAAGCGTTTCACCAAGTCCTGTATTTCCATAATCTATATGCACATTGGGCAGACAGGGGCATGCCCCTATCTGCCAAATTTGCTGCAAAGGTAATAAAAAAGTGGAAAGTATAATACGGAACGGTCGTAATATTGGCTGAGGTCAGTTGGCGCGTGGCATTTCCTTGATGATTCCGTTTCGGTAGGCAAAGAGTAACTTGCGCAGCGATTCTATACGGCGATGAATGTCGCGTCCCTTGTCGGTGTTGCGTACATAGATACGTTCGGTCAATGTCTCAACTAAATGGCGTGTGCTTTTGATGTCGGACCCATTGCGTATGGCCTCTTCTGTAGAGGTGAAGGGCTGGTGCTCTACGAGCGACATGCCCCGCGAGTGATAAACAAGGGTGTAGCCGGCAATACCTGTGGTGGACTGATAGGGCTTGGAGAAACCGCCATCGATAACAATAAGACGTCCGCCGGCTTTCATGGGATTTTCGCCTTTAAGTGTCTTGACGGGGATATGTCCGTTGATGATATGACGATGATCGCCCTCTACGCCGAATTCCTCCAAGAGGAGATCTACCGTGCTGTCTTCGTTGCGTAGCGTGTAATAGTATCCCTTGGTTTCTTTCATCACGGTCTTGTCTTTAAGGAAATAGCGCTCAAAGGTAGCCATGCGGTCTTTGTCGAATGTGGGTGCGTTCTTCCCACACCAGAGGTACCAAAGATAGTCTACTGCGAAATTGTGTAGCTGTGGGTCGTTGTCGGGGGTATGAGCGGCACGGATAAGGGTGTCTACCTTGTCGAGCAAGGCGCGACCCTTGTACAGTCCGTCATAGAGGTATACCTCTTTGAGGGTGCCGTCGGCATTCATGGGAATGGAAGCGTGGAAAAGAAGGTTCCCGTTGTACACAAGGTACATGCTGCCATTGTCGAGCAGACAACGGATATGGCGTTGAAGTTTCTCACTGGAGGTAAAGGAGTGGGCAATACGTTCTATCACCTCGCTCTCTTCGACACTGAGTTTGTAGGGGTCGGCTGGGTCTATAGTGGGGAAATGGCATTCGCGCATGCTATAACGTTTACCGCCAATGGTACATACCCCTTTCTTATAGTCTATCTTGTGCAGTAGCAGGCGGTCGTCCATCTCATATTCGGGATGACGACGTATAATCTCGGCTTCGAGCTTAAATTGGAGCACACTTACGGCCTTGTGCATTTGGGCAATAAGACGTCGTGTCTTCTCGCTACAGGTGACTCCGTCCTCTAACTTGGGGCCAAACTCCTCGCAGGGGTCATCCTTATAAATTTCCATGGCAAAGATGGCGAGATGCAGAAGGTTGATGCCATATCCGTCTTCAAGCACGGAAAGATTGCCGTAACGCATACAGAGTCGAAGTACATTGGCCATGCAGGCACGATTGCCTGCTGCGGCACCTATCCATAGTACGTCGTGGTTGCCGAATTGTACATCGAAGTTCTGGTATTGGCACAGGGTGTCCATCACGAGATGTGAACCTGTGCCACGATCGAAGAGGTCGCCCACAATGTGTAAACGGTCGATGGCCAAACGTTGGATGAGTTGGCATATGGCTGCAATAAAATTGTCGGCTTGATTGGTGCTGATGATGGCCTCGATAATACCTTTGACATATTTGTTCTTATTGGTCATTCCCGTGGATTCGTGTAGCAGCTCTTGGATGATATAGGAGAACTCCTTGGGCAATGCCTTGCGTACTTTGGAACGGGTGTATTTGGATGATATGTTCTGGCAGATTGAGATAAGGCGGCGGAGTGTAAGAGCATACCAGTCGTGCATGTCGTTTCCCTCCATCTCGGCTTTTATGAGCTGAAGTTTCTCGATGGGGTAATAGATGAGTGTACATAGTGTACGTATCTCTTTGTCGTTCAACTCGTCGCTTAAAACTTCACGTACCTTGCGCTTGATGTCGCCTGAGGCATTCTTCAGTACATGCTGAAACGCTTCGTGCTCGCCATGTATGTCAGCAAGGAAGTGCTCGGTGCTCTTGGGAAGGTTGAGGATGGCTTCAAGATTGATGATTTCGGTGCTGGCTTCAGCGGTGTTGCGGAAACTGCGAGAGAGTAACTGTAAGTAATTCAGCTCTTGCTGAATCTCTTCTAAGGTATATGATTGTTTACTCATAGTCGAAGAATTTCTAGTAGATGTACAAAGGTAACAAATTTTGTGACAATTTATGGCACTTGAATGTTTCTTTTTTTCCTTATAAAGTTGTTACTTTGCAAAATATTTGTGAAATGATATAATTGAAAGTTCGTGTATAAGTTTGAACCTATATTGAAACAGGTGATTTGGGGCGGTGAGCGTATCGCTGCCTTCAAACGTCTGGATACAGAAATGAAGGAAGTAGGGGAGAGTTGGGAACTCTCTTCGGTTCCCGGTAATCTCTCGGTGGTGTCGGAAGGCCCAGATAAGGGACTGGATATTGTACAGCTGCTAAGGAAATATCGTGACCGGTTGGTCGGATATGATAATTATGTTCGTTATGGCGATATGTTCCCTTTGCTTATCAAATTTATAGATGCGCATCGGGCTCTCTCTGTCCAAGTACACCCTGATGATGTGTTGGCGAAAGAAAGGCATGGGACGTGGGGTAAGTCGGAGATGTGGTATGTGATTGATGCGGACCGAGAGGCTAAGATTTGTGCAGGATTGTCGCAGAGTGTCACTAAAGAGGATTATGTACGAATGGTGGCAGAAGGAACCATAGAAGAGGTGCTTCATTATGAACGTGCTCATACTGGTGATGTGTATTTCTTGCCGGCTGGTCGTGTGCATAGCCTTGGGGCAGGATGCCTTGTGGCAGAAATACAGCAGACAAGCGATATTACCTATCGGATATTTGATTACAACCGCCGCGATAACAATGGAAACTTGCGTGAGCTGCATACTGAACTCGCAGAGGAGGCGATTGATTACCAGGTGCTCACCAATGCGAAGGTGATGTATGAGTCACGGATGAATGAGCCAGTACCATTGGTGGAAGATGCGCATTTTGTGACATCGCTTTATGAACTCACAGAACCGATGGAATGTGACTATTCAGAACTGGACTCTTTTATTGTGTATGTAGGCTTGGAGGGAGAGATCCAACTGGTGGATGATGAAGGAAGGATGATGACGTTAAGGGCTGGTGAAGTGGTGCTGGTGCCGGCTTCAACGCAAACGGTTGTTCTGCTTCCTGAAGGTAAGGGAAAACTGCTGGAGGTATTTGCTTGATATACTAGGGGTAGGGTTTGATACTCATGGCGCAAAGGCGGAAGTCTGGGTGGCTGCGTTAAGAGTGTTATCTAAACTTAAAAACTAACGATAGGTATATCTTGATTCGGAAAAAAATGTTACCTTTGCAGAAACATAAGAATATGTAGTAAAAGTTTGTTGGATTTTATAGTAAAGATTATGAAAAAAAGTGTTTTGTTCGGATTTTTAAGCGTGTTGCTCGTGTTTACCTCCTGTAAGTCAAAGGAGAGTGCCTACAAGCAGGCGTATGAAGCAGCACAGGAACAGGAAGCTACCGAAGTGCAGGTAAACGCGCCGATGCAGGTAACTCCCGTAGAGAGTACTCCCACTACCTATTATGATCAGGCTCCTGTCCGTCAGGAAAAAGTATCTGCCGTATCGGTTAGTGGTGGCGTGCTGAAACCTTATAGCGTTGTTTGTGGTAGCTTTGAGTCGCAGGCAAATGCTCAGGGACTGAAAGAATTCCTTTTGAACGCAGGCTATCCTGCAGGTATTGTAAAGAATGTAGAAAGAAACATGTTCCGTGTGATTATTGGGTCGTTTGACACTAAGGCTGAGGCAGCCCAAGCCCGTGAGGCTTTCAAGGCTAAGTATCCTAGTCGTCAGGATTTCCAAGGCTCATGGATTCTTTGGAACAAATAATCAATCCGTGTATGGATGAGATAAAGGGTGACTGAAAGGTCGCCCTTTATTGTGTGAATACTGTTTTTATATTGTATCTATAGGTGAAATTCTGTGTAAAACTGTTGCTGTGTAAAGATATTTTACATTCACTGTAGATAAAAAGGACTATTATTCATTCGTTTGTTGTATCTTTGTAAGCATTATGGGACGTATCCTTGCAATAGACTACGGAAAGAAACGTACGGGGCTTGCTGTGACTGACGTGTTGCAAATTATAGCCAACGGACTGACTACGGTGCCGACACATACATTGATGGACTTTATTCTTGACTATGTGAAACGTGAACCAGTGGAGCGTATAGTGGTTGGGCTTCCCAAGCAGATGAACAATCTGCCGTCGGAAAATATGGCGCGCATAGAACCCTTTGTGAATCGATTGCGTAAGGTGTTGCCAGAAATCCCTGTGGAATATGTGGATGAACGCTTTACCTCCGTGTTGGCTCATCAGGCCATGATTGATGGAGGCTTGAAAAAGAAAGACCGACAACGCAAGGAGTTGGTGGATGAGATAAGTGCTACCATCATATTGCAGAGTTATATGGAGAGCAAAAAAAGATTTTAGTTGTATGTTATGAATGATGAATGACGATTGATGATTTGCTCCTTTCTGTAATGGAGCTAATCTTGAACTTGTGATTCTATAAAGATAGATTATAATGATATTACCAATTTACACTTACGGACAACCCGTACTAAGAAAGGTGGCAGAAGACATTACACCTGAATATCCTGAACTGAAGGAGTTGATACAGAATATGTTTGAAACCAATGAACGAGCAGATGGAGTGGGACTTGCTGCTCCTCAAATAGGTTTGCCTATTCGAGTGGTGATTATAGATCTGACCCCGTTGGCTGAAGATTTCCCCGAATATGCCGACTTTAGGCGAGCATACATCAATGCGCATGTGGTAGATACTGATGGCGAGACCATCCTTATGGATGAAGGGTGCTTGAGTTTACCTGGAATCCATGAAAAGGTCCCTCGTGCAGAACGTGTACGTGTGCAATATATGGATGAGAATTTTGTTGAGCACGACGAATGGGTAGACGGCTATTTGGCGCGTGTGATGCAGCATGAGTTTGATCACCTGGAAGGAAAAGTCTTTACCGACCGCATATCTCCTTTACGACGTCAAATGAACAGAGGAAAGTTTAATGCCTTGTTAGCTGGAAAGGTGCGATGTGACTATAAGGTGAAATTGATAAAGAAGTAAGAAAAGATTGACGTACAGGCTATTTATTTATCAATGAAATATGGATGGAACGGTAAATAATAGCATCGTGAAATCAATCGTATATATTCATTATTGGAATAAAAATGATGTTGTTGAAGCGTATACTGCTGCTGACTTTGTGCCTTTGCTGTACGCTAATGGCAAAGACACAAGTGAATACCGATCATATGATGATGGTTGGACGCAATGCGCTTTATTTCAAGGATTATGTACTATCGATCCAGTATTTCAATCAAGTGGTCAATGCGAAACCTTACCTTTATGAACCCTACTTCTACCGTGGACTGGCGAAATTCTATTTGGACGATTTTACAGGAGCAGAAACAGATTGTTCAATAGCGGTACAGCATAATCCTTTTGTGCCTGATTGTTATCAGGTGCGAGGGCTGGCTCGCGTAAATATGGGGAAATATCGAGAGGCGGTGTCAGATTATAGGCAGGCTCTGAAGTATGAACCCACCAATGAAGGACTGTGGCATAATCTGGCATTGTGCTATGCTAATTTGAAGTCATACGATGAGGCTATCGGGGTACTTGATACTTTGCGAAACGTAGCTCCAAGCTATACTGATGCCTTGAATATGCGAGCACAGGTGCATATCCAACGTGAGGATACTTTGGCTGCATTGGTTGACCTGGAGGCCTCGCTTGCGATTAATAGATTTGATTCTGATGTGTATGGTATTCGAGCCTTATTGTATATGCAGCAGGAACGTTATGAGGAAGCGGAAAAGGACCTTACTTATGCCATTCATCTATCTCAAAAAGGTGGCTACTATATCAATCGTGCTCTGACGCGGTATTATATGCAGGATTTTCGTGGAGCGATGGCCGATTATGACTTGGCTCTTGATATAGAGCCTAATAACCTGCTGGGGCATTATAATCGAGGATTGTTGCGGGCGCAAGTTGGAGATGATAATCGTGCCATTGAGGATTTTGATTTTGTAATAACGCACGAGCCAGACAATACTTTCGCTTTGTTTAATCGTGCACTCCTGCTGATGCAGACGGGCGATTGGCAAAAAGCGGAGCTGGACCTTTCTACTGTGATTGATGAGTATCCCAAGTTTATGTATGGCTATCAATGTAGAGCGGATGTGAGGCGCAAACTGGGACGTAATCGTGAAGCTGAAGAGGATGAACTGATCGTGTTGAAGGCACAGATCGAGGAACAGAATAGATTGCTTGTTGGAGGTGCAGCAGATGAAAAAGAGGAAGAAGCATCGGAGGATGAGGCTACAAGAAAGGCTTCAGATAAGAATATTAATAAATATAAGCGTTTGGTAGTGTCTGATGAGGCGATGGGGGAGACACAATTCGCTTCGGCCTATCGTGGGAAGGTGCAGAATAGGAATATATATGTAGCTTTGCAACCTTTGTTTGTACTGACCTACTATAGGAAAGGTGATGACGTGTCGCGTACCATACATTATCATCGCTATGTGGAGCAGATAAACCGAAGGCGTCAGCTCCCGGCGGAGTTGTTGATAACCTCCGCAGAGCAACCGCTCGATGAGGAGCAGATAGCATTCCATTTTAAGGATATCGATGAACAGACAGCCCGGTTTGCCGATGATGAGGGAACGGCTATTTATCGTTTTGCTCGAGGACTGGATTTCTATCTCGTACAAGACTTGGATGAAGCGGTAGATGACTACACGCAAAGCCTTGTAGAGGATGGAGGGTTGTGGATTGCCTATTTCAATCGTGCTGTCGCTATGTATAAACAGATAGAACTGGAACGTGCTGTGGTGAATACGGATTTGTCTGTAGAAGAACAACAGGCTGGCTCTGCCAGTATTCGTTTGTCTGAGTTTCAAGTAATCCTCTCAGATATCAATAAAGCGATAGATTTGGCTCCGGATTTTGCCTATTCCTATTATAATAGAGGAAATATCTTGTCTCACCTGAAGGATTACAGGGCTGCTATAGTCAGCTACGATGAGGCAATACGGCTGGATGCCTCATTGGCAGAGGCTTACTATAATCGAGGGCTTACCTATATCTATATAGGGGAAAATCAAAAAGGTATCGCCGACCTCAGTAAGGCCGGCGAATTGGGGTTGTATGGCGCTTACAACCTGATAAAGCGCTTTTCGGAATAACAGCAAAGAATATTACTTTGCCAATAAACTGTCTATAGTGGCCACCAAATCATTGAATTCTGGCTCAACAAACCTGCGAGTCAACTTGACGATACGTCCGTCACGATCGATAAGCACATTGCGGGTGATGCCTGATTTGCGGAGGGCATAACTGGCAAAAACGTCGCCCTTCTCATCGAGAAGCATCGGATAGGTAGTGCCTATCTTGGACGTGTATCCTTCTACTATTTCCTTTGTCTCTTCGCGATCTACTCCGACAAGTACAAAGTCTTTGTTGTCTTTGTGACGTTGCCATATCTGTTTTTCTATATGAGGCATTTCGTTACGGCAGATACCGCACCAACTGGCTGTAAACTGAAGCATCACGACCTTTCCGCGATGTTGGGATAGGGTGAAGTCTGCCCCATTAGTATATTTTAAGGTAAAATCGGGGGCGATATCTCCTACTTTGACCAAATACTCGTGTTCATAAACCATTGTGTCGGGCTGTTGGGAATAAGTGGTGTCGGCAATACGCTCTTCGGCTTGCTTCTCTTTGCTGTTGCTTGAATTGCAGGCAGCCAATACTAATATCGCTGCTACAAAAATTGAAAAATGTTTCATAATGATAGAATTAAATATGTGCAAATGTAATGATTTTGTCAAAAATGGAAAAGTGTAAGAGTAAAAAATACTGTTCCTGAAGAACAAAAGCAAATTTCTTCTATTTTTATGATGTCAAATATGTGATGGTAGTAAATAAATCGTTACATTTGCATGGGTGGAGGGGGACGTCTCTCTCTCTCTCTCTCTCTCAAAAGGTAAAAAGAAAATGAGAATAGCTATTATTGGAACAGGTAATATGGGCGGAGCTATAGTGCATGGGCTGATACAATCAGCCGCTTGTCGCCCAGAGGATATTATATGTACGGCCAAATCAGAATCGACATTGCAACGTATTCGTTTGCGTTATCCTTCATCGCAGGTCACTAAGGATAATGTGATAGCTGCCAGTGAGGCTGATATTATAATCCTTGCAGTGAAGCCATGGTTGATACAGGAAGTAATAAATGAAATACGTCCTGTGTTGGATTATAATAGGCAGGTGATTGCTTCAGTGGCCGCAGGCGTGAGCCTGGATTGCTTGATGCATTATCTCATACCGGACTATGAGGAGAAGAAGACGGCTAATGTGATAGCAGAAACCATGGGGATGGAGCTTAGTGATGAAAACAAATATGTTGAGCCTGCATTGTTTAGAGTCGTTCCGAATACAGCTGTAGAGGTGATGGAAGGGGTGACATTTATAGCTTCCCGAGGTGCATCGGATAGTCAATGCCGAGATATGCATGCTCTGTTCTCTTGCCTAGGTTATGTGCTTGATGTAGGCGAACATCTGATACCGGCCGGTACGGCTTTGGCATCGTGTGGCATAGCCTTTGCCATGCGATATATACGTGCAGCCATGGAGGGTGGGGTAGAATTGGGCTTTCGCCCCAGTGAGGCTGCCCGCATAGTGGAGTATACCGTACGTGGAGCAGCTACGTTGTTGCTTGATAGGGATGCTCACCCTGAAGGTGAAATAGATAAGGTGACAACGGCTGGAGGTATTACCATAAAGGGCCTTAATGCTATGGAGAAGGCCGGATTTACGAACGCAGTGATTGAAGGATTGAAAGCAAGCAGGTAGCATGAAACGTATAGCTGTAAAAATAGGAAGCAATGTGCTTACCCGTCCTGATGGGACATTGGATGTGACTCGTATGTCGGCTATCACCGATCAGGTGGCTGAGCTGCATAAAAGGGGGATACAGGTGATCATGGTGTCGTCAGGTGCCGTGGCATCAGGACGAAGTGAGATGCAGCCTAGTCATCTGCTGGATGAGGTGTCGTCCCGACAACTTTATTCGGCTATAGGGCAGGCTAAATTGATGGGTAAATACTATACGTTGTTTCGTGAACATGGCATTGTTTGCGGACAGGTGCTTACGACCAAAGAAGGATTAGACAAGGAAGATCATTATCTTAATCAGCAACATTGTATGGAGGTGATGCTGGATGAGGGAGTCATACCCATTGTCAATGAGAATGATACGTTGTCCATAACCGAGCTGATGTTTACTGATAATGATGAGCTGTCTGGGATTATGGCCGAGATGATGCATGTAGAGCTATTGGTTGTCCTGAGCAATGTGGACGGTGTATATGATGGTGCTCCTTCAGAGCCTGGAAGTAAAGTGATAAGGAGGGTTTCTACCGCGACTGAGGATTTGACAGGTTATATAAAAGCGGAAAAATCATCGCATGGGCGTGGCGGCATGTTGACCAAGTACCGTATAGCTTGTAATGTTGCGGCTAAGGGCATTCCTGTCGTAATCGCTAATGGTAGAAGGGAAGATATCTTGCTACGAGTTGTTGATGACCCCGAGGGGACTGCTTGTACACAATTTGTACCTTAGGAATTATAAGAAACGAAATGTCTGTTAACGAACAAATACGAAGAGCTGCTCGAGCTGTTTTGGACCTTTCAAAACTATCAGATGCGAGTGTGAATGCTATATTGATGGATGTAGCAGGAATCCTGCAAAAGGAGTATGAGGCTATTCTTGAAGCCAACACCTGTGATTTGGCCCGTATGGATGTGTCGAACCCGAAGTATGACCGTCTGAAACTGACTCGTGAACGCATAGAGGCGATGGCACATGATATGCAACATGTGGCCACGCTCAATACTCCAGTGGGCAAGCTGTTGAATGAGGAGAGGCGGCCCAATGGTATGGTAATCCGTAAGGTGAGTGTCCCGTTTGGAGTTGTCGGTGTCATTTATGAAGCGCGTCCTAATGTGACCGTTGACGTGTTTTCCCTTTGCTTGAAGAGTGGCAATGTTTGTCTGCTTAAGGGTGGTTCGGATGCTGAATGTACCAACCGTAAAATGGTAGAATTGATACATCTGGTGCTGGAGTCACATGGGGTTAATACGGCTGTCTGTACGTTGCTCCCTTCTGACCGTGAGGCCACCGCTCAGTTGCTCAATGCGGTCAATGAGGTGGATCTGATTATTCCTCGGGGAAGTAGTGCGCTCATCAGTTACGTGCGTCAGCACTCTAGGGTACCGGTTATTGAAACAGGGGCAGGCATTTGCCATACCTATTTTGATGCAGCAGGAGATGTGGATAAGGGAATGGCCATCATCAATAATGCCAAGACCAGGCGCGTGAGCGTGTGTAATGCGCTTGATTGTTTGGTGATACATCGAAGCAGACTCATTCACCTGCCTGCGTTGTGTGCTCCATTGGCAGAGAAACATGTCGTTCTCTATGCCGATGAAGAGGCATTTGATGCACTTGAGGGAGGATATCCTGCTCACCTTTTGATGCCGGCAACCTCGGAACATTATGGGACGGAATTTTTGGACTATAAGATGAGTATACGTACGGTAGGTGATGTGGAAGAGGCATTGGCCCATATCGCAACATATAGTTCTCGCCATAGCGAGTGTGTCGTTAGTGAAGATGAGACTGTAATTCGACGCTTTCAAAGGGAGGTGGATGCTGCTTGTGTCTATGCTAATGTATCTACCGCTTTTACCGATGGCGCGCAATTTGGTTTTGGGGCTGAAATAGGGATTTCCACTCAGAAACTACATGCCCGTGGGCCAATGGCATTGCCAGAACTGACAACTTATAAATACATCATTGAGGGAAATGGACAGGTGCGTGGTTCTTGAAGAAGTCAGAATATGAGTGATATTGAGCGATAGGAGTGTTTGAGAGGAATAATACAACTCAACCTGTCTGTTGTATCTGTGTCTTTTGGCTGATTGTACAACGCTTCTTTTATTCAATGAAATACTATAAGAAATGGATGAAAAGTGGAATGTCTATACATTGATGATAAGCGGAATGATAAGAAAAGGCGACTGAATGTTCAGTCGCCTTGCTGTAATTGTCACAGATAAATTGATTATTGTATAAATTCTTTTGTAATCTTGTTGCCTACTTTCTTAATGTAAAGCCCACGAATAGGTGCCTCAATCTGTTTACCTGTGATGTCGAAATAAATAGGCGTTACGTCGGCATCAACAACTTCAATACCTGTACCTCCCTCAACTACAGATACGGCCATAGTGTTTACATACTTACCACTGCTAACACCAATAAGGAAGCCTGTCACTGTGATTTCCTTTTCGTTCCAATCGGCGTTCACCATACCCTCTATAGGATATTGGATGCTACCAACCGCAGTCTCCGTACCAGCAACATCTACGTTATAGTAACCTCTCTCAAAATTTATGCTAAGCACACCTGTATACTGTACATACTTAATCGAGGGAGATGCAATGAATGCATCCATAGCAGCAGCATCAAGAACTTCGGGCTCGGGAAGTGTATACTCGGCAGTACCGGTCTTCTCGAAGGTAGAGGTGTTGCCAAACTGGAGCAGGCCACCGTACATAGAGGTAGCCCCACTAACGGTTACTACATCGCCCACAGCAAGACCGCTTTCCTTACCTACATAAGTAAGGATGTAACCTGTGCCGTCACCAATGAGGAAGCCACGTGCATAGGTAGCTACCACAGTACCAGAGGTAGTAGCTGCTCCCTGAGCACCTGCTGCGATTATCTCAGCAATAGTACCCGATACAGGCTGCTGTTCCTCCTCTTCTTCATTATCACCAGCACCATCGACAAGACCGCCATCTGTGGTGGTCAGTGCAACATCGTCGACGAGCACCGAGGCTCCTTTCCCGTTCTTGGAATTCATGATAATAAGAGCAGCCTCTGTGGTTGCATCGAGGGTAAACTCGCATGAGACCTCAGTCCACTCAGCTGTAACGGTGGCGGCCTCTGTTATGTAGACATAGGTGCCGGCCTTTCCATCAACAATGGGAACATAGCCCAAACGGAACATGCCAACTGCGTCACCCGTCTGCTTCACGTTTACGCTATACTTGTAGGTGCCGGCTTTCAAGGTATAAGCCTGCGAGGCGAGGCGCTTGTTGGCCGATGCGCCCACTACTTCTATACTATAGCTGCCGCTCTTGGCATCGTTAGACTTTTTGATAGTAGCGTTATGTCCAATGCCTGTCCAATTGGTAGGTTTGTCACTTTCCCAATTCTCAAAACTAGCATTCTGTAGAAGGTTGCCCTCGGTGACAACAACATCGTCGCCACCTTCGTTGCCGCCTTCATTGCCGCCTTCTTCCTCAGCAGCAACCACGTTGACACCCATGGTGTTGACATATTTGCCACCACTGAAGCCGATGGAATATCCAGTAACAATAATCTTCTTGCCATCGAGCGAAGCATCTACAAGGCCTTCGGGAACGTAGGAGATGCTGCCTACTGCTTTTGATGCCCCATCAACGGTTACATTGTAGTAGTAGCCATTGATGCCTAATGTACCTGTGTACTGCACATACTTGATGTAGGGGGCATCGAGATAAGCATCCATGGCTGCGCCATCGAGCACCTCGGGCTCAGGCTGGGTAAACTCTGCTGTGCCCGTTTTCTCAAATGTAGCAGTCTTGCCGAATTGGAGCAAACCACCATACGTAGAGGTCGCGCCACTGACGGTTACGACATCG
The DNA here is from genome assembly GCA_015060865.1 of Bacteroidales bacterium. Taxonomy (GTDB): domain Bacteria; phylum Bacteroidota; class Bacteroidia; order Bacteroidales; family Bacteroidaceae; genus UBA1189. Next base: position 70,219 of record SUXS01000014.1, read on the forward strand.
CCGATAGCCAGGCTGAGATCATAATCTGTGCCTAAATAGGTGAGGATATACCCTGTACCGTCACTGATAAGGAACCCCTGTGAGTAGGTAGCCACTACGGTCCCCGATGTAGATGCATTGTCCTGCACACCGGCTGCCACAACCTCGGCCACCGTGCTTGCCATCATGTTCATGCTGGCAACAAGCATCATACAGGTTACAAACATTTTCTTCATTGAAGTAAATACATTCATAAGCTTTTGTTTTTTTAAATTAATCTATTAATAATGCTAATTATTCCCTTTTTTGTTTCAATCTGCAAAATTACAAATAATATATGAGAATAGCCGCGTGGAATTGTGGCTATTTTTTCATTAGGCTACAATAATATCCCAATTTGTAGAGATTAAAGTTGGTGAGCCGGGGCAAAGAACTTGTTAACTGCAAAGTGAGCTGTTGTTCATGCTGGGTAAACCAATGCGCTGCAAGGCGGTGCAACTTGAACTTCTTCAGCAGACCATAGGCACTTAGAAGTGATGAGTGTCCCTGTAGGATGCTCTCCATAGTGGCGAGGTTGCGCAGTGCCGCGCGTGTTTTCTCAAGGAACACTTGGTTCTCTTCTAACCCCGTATGGCGTAGCGGATTGTCAATATGACGTATCTGTGCTTGCCGGCGTTGCAGTTCGATGCCGAAGAGCGTGTCCTCGTGGCCATACTCGTGGATTGACTCGTCGAAGCGGATAGCCTGGAAGGTGTCTCGGCGGATGCAGAAGTTGAAAGGAGTGAACTGCTCATAGGGCTTCCGTTCGCGGTAACGTGCTGCACGCCGTTTGTCGGCTCTCTTCTCATAGGCATAGCGCAGGCTCACCGTGGGGGAGGGTAGAACATCGGAATGGCAAAGTCCACCACAGATGACCTCGGCGTCAGTGTGGCGCAGGTAATCGGTGATGAAGGTGGGGCTGATGACCTCGGCATCGCAATCCATGAATAGCAGCCACTCATATTGTGCCTCGTCGGCCAAGCGATTGCGTATGCGGGCTCGACCCACATTCTCGGGCAGTTCGATGAGGCGGCAGTGGAGCAGAGTGTTTATCTCCCTGTTCTTCTCCTTATATATAGGCTCTGGTGAAGCATCGTCGGCAACGATGATTTCGTAGGCTATACCGGCCTGCTGGGCCTGTTGGTGCAGGTCACTCACGAGGCAGCGGCAATCGTAGTTATATGTAGGTATGAGTATCGAGAGCATTTTTCGTAGTTGTCCGATGCAAAACTACAGAAAAAATGATAACTTTGCAAATAAATTGGTTTAGTGTTTAGTGTCAACTGTCGATGAGCCCGGATCTACACCATCCCTTGTGCCAAGGGCTGCACAGTAGTGATTGATTATACTACCGAAGGAACGGGTATCAGCGCCACAGAGCGTGAGAAGAACGGCAAGCAAATCTACTCACTCGATGGACGCTCAGTACGTACCATGCAACCTCAGACTGTATATATCGTTAATGGTAGGAAATTTCTAAACAAATAATATATGAATTCAAACAAAGTTATTACAGGGACTGCCGATGGACGTATCGTATGGATTGACTGGATGCGTGTGGCAGCTTGCTTCATGGTGATGGTTGTACATTGTGTCGAACCTTTCTACTTGGGTGGTGAAGGATCGTATATCCTCACTCCGGGCGATGCTTTCTGGTCGTCGCTGTTCGACTCCCTAGTGCGTTCCTGTGTACCTTTGTTTATTATAGCATCCAGCTACTTGCTGTTCCCTTTGCGTGGCAGTGCGGCCGACTTTGTGTGCCGCCGCTCTGCTAGGGTGCTCATTCCTTTCGTGGTGTGGACCTTGATATATGCTTTGGTGTGGGGCGAACCGCTACAAAACTTCCGCGACCTTGTCTTCAATTTCAGCTACTCTGCCGGACATCTGTGGTTTGTATATATGCTTGTGGGCGTATATATGCTCATGCCCATCCTTTCGCCATGGGCTGCTAAGGTGAGCAAGCGTGAGCTACAGGTATACCTTGGCATATGCTTCTTCACCACACTCATACCCATCCTGCGCGATTGGCTGGCCCATGGAGAGCTGTCTGTAATCTATGGCACCTCTGGTCTGCCGCGTCAGGCCCTATACCCCTTGTGGGGTGAGTGTAGCTGGAATAGCTATGGCATATTCTACTACTTCAGTGGCTTTATCGGTTACTTGCTGCTCGGTCTCTACTTCCGCCGATTTGTGGGCGACCTCTCATGGGGTAAAACCCTCGGTATCGCTCTTCCGTGCTACTTGGTGGGTTTTGCCGTCACCTTTGGCGGTTTCCTTCGCAGAGTCTTCGAGAGTGCCGGTGGTGTCTTCCCTGTTGGTGGCAAGGTGTCTGAGGCTGTATGGTGGGAGACCACTTGGACCAATGATACGGTGGGCGTGGCACTCATGGCTGTAGCGTGGTTATTGCTCTTCCGAAAGATTAAGGCATCGGGCACCTTCTATCAGCGAGTGCTGTTGCCTATATCCAAGGTGAGCTACGGGATGTACCTCATGCACCTACTGTTGCTCGTGCCTATCAACGGTTATTTCCGTAGTTGGCTTGGCTCGGGCACCGAGGGTGTGCTCGGATTTTGGACAACCCCTTTGCAGATTGTCCTCTCAGCCGTCATCTCTTTTATATGTGTAGCTATCGTCTGCCTCTTGCTGCAGCGTATTCCTAAGTTGGGTAAGTATATCGTTGGGGCATGATTGGACTAAATCTTCAATGAATGAATAATGGAACCATTAGCTGAACGCTTGCGTCCGTCGACGCTTGATAATTATATAGGACAGAAACACCTCGTAGGTAAGGATGCTGTGATGCGCCGCATGATAGAGTCGGGGCGAATATCCTCGTTTATTCTCTGGGGACCTCCGGGGACGGGAAAGACCACGTTGGCCCACATCATTGCCAACCGATTGGAAGTGCCCTTCTATACGCTCAATGCCGTGGCTTCGGGTGTGAAGGATGTACGCGAGGTTATCGAGAGTGCGCAGAAGAACCGCATCTTTGCCAAGAACAGCCCCATCCTCTTCATAGACGAGATACACCGTTTCAATAAGTCACAGCAGGACTCGCTGCTCGCTGCCGTGGAGCGCGGCATCGTCACGCTCATCGGCGCCACCACGGAGAACCCCTCGTTCGAGATTATCCGTCCGCTGCTCTCGCGCTGCCAACTCTATATATTGAAGTCGCTGGAGAAGGACGACCTGCTCGAACTCCTCGACCGCGCCATCTCGGAGGATACCTACTTGAAGCAACGCCACATCACCGTCCGTGAGACCGATGCCCTGCTGCGCTTCTCGGGAGGTGATGCCCGCAAGCTGCTCAACACGCTGGAACTGGTGGTTGAGGCTGACAATAGCGATGAGGTAATCATCACCAATGCCATTGTCACCGAGCGTCTGCAGCAGAATCCGCTCGCCTACGACAAGAATGGCGAGATGCACTACGACATCATCTCTGCCTATATCAAGTCTATCCGTGGCAGCGACCCCGACGGTGCCCTCTACTGGCTGGCCCGCATGATACAGGGTGGCGAAGACCCCTCGTTCATTGCCCGTCGCCTCGTCATATCAGCATCGGAAGACATTGGCCTGGCCAATCCCAACGCCCTGCTCATAGCCAATGCAGCCTTCGATGCGGTGATGAAGATAGGCTGGCCCGAGGGGCGTATTCCCCTTGCCGAGGCTACGGTATATCTGGCTACGAGTCCCAAGAGCAACTCGGCCTATATGGGTATCAACAGCGCCCTCGGCCTTGTGGAGCAGACGGGCAATCTGCCTGTGCCGTTACACCTGCGCAATGCCCCTACCAAACTGATGAAAGAGCTTGGCTACAGCGACGGCTACAAGTATGCCCACGACTATGAGAACCATTTCGTGGAGCAGCAGTTCCTCCCCGATGAACTCACCGGCACCCGTCTCTGGACTCCCCAGCCCAATGCTGCCGAGGAGAAGATGAAGGAGCGGATGCGCTATCTCTGGAAAGACAGATATTAATAAAGGATAACCCGGAGTGCTCGGAGGATTCAGAGAACCCGGAGAATTCATAATTCACAATTCATAATTAAGATATGAATCTTGTCATCCTCGACGGCTACGCCCTCAACCCTGGCGACCTCTCCTATGACTGCTTGCGCCAGTTCGGTACGCTCACCATCTATGACCGTACCTCCCCTGATGAACTCATCGCCCGTGCCATTGATGCCGATGCTGTGCTTACCAATAAGGTGGTCTTTGGCGAACGTGAGATGGCGCAGCTACCCCGCTTGCGATATATCGGTGTGCAGGCTACCGGCTATAATATAATAGATGTAGAGGCAGCCCGCAGGCATGGCATCACCGTGACCAATATCCCTGCATATAGTACCGACTCGGTGGCGCAGACCGTGATGGCCCACCTCTTGAATATCACGCAGCGCATAGGCCATTATGTCGAGGAGAATAGGGCAGGACGCTGGTCTGCCAATCCCGACTTCTGCTACTGGGACACGCCGCTCATGGAGCTTCGCGGTAAGCAGATGGGTATCGTGGGACTGGGACGTACGGGCATGGCTGTTGCCCGCCTTGCGCAAGCCTTCGGTATGCATGTGGCAGCCTATACATCCAAACCACAGGATGCTTTGCCCGAAGGTATCACCAAGCAGTCGCTCGATGAACTCTTTGCCACCTCCGATGTGGTGAGTCTGCATTGTCCGCTCACCCCCGACACTCACCAACTCGTCAATGCCGAGCGCTTGGCGCTGATGAAGCCGACCGCTATACTTATCAATACCTCACGCGGCCCCGTGGTCGATGAGCAAGCCCTGGCCGATGCACTTAACGGCGGAGTGCTCTATGCTGCTGGCATCGATGTGTTGTGCGAGGAGCCACCCCGTAGCGGTTCGCCGCTCCTCCATGCTCGCAACTGTTTTGTCACGCCCCATATAGCCTGGGCTACGCTCGAGGCCCGTACACGTCTACTCCATATATGTAAAGACAACTTCCGAGCCTATCTCGAAGGTTGTCCGCAGAATGTGGTTTCGTGAACTGTAATAATGCACTTGCAATGTCAGGCTTGCAAAAATGAGGATACTGTTTGTGAATAGCTACAGAAAGGCTATATCGATGTATTCTATGGGCTTATAGATAGCAGTATTAGGGATTTTTAACAAAAACAAATGGGTTGTTTTCAATCCCTAAAATATCTTTGTGCCTAAGAATTTATTTAAGTTTTAGGCTGAACAAAACAAAGTTAACTTTAGAAACTAAAAACCATTTATGAAAATCAAAACATTACTTTTCGGCCTGATGATGCCGATGGTGGGATTTGCCCAAGTGTATGACTTGCCCAATTCGGATAATACGCCGGCTCCTTGCCACCCCGTGCCTCACAAGCGTCAGATTTTATGGAATGAGACGGAGTTTTACGCCTTTTTTCACTATGGTATGAATACGTTTACCGGTAAGGAATGGGGCTTCGGTGACGAAGATGAAAAAATCTATAATCCCAAGGCTATGCCTAATCCTGAGCAGTGGGTGACTTCAGTGAAGGCTGCTGGAATGCGTGGTGGTATTGCTGTAGTGAAGCATCATGATGGCTTTTGTCTGTGGCCCACAGCAACAACCAGCCACAGTATCAAGAATTCGGGAGGCGAGTATGGCCCCAAGGCCAATATTCCGCAACTATTTGCCGAGGCGAGCCAGAAGCATAATATGAAGTATGGGTTCTATATCTCTCCGTGGGACCGCAACTCGGCTCACTATGGTAAGGATACCTACGTGACCGAGGTGTTCCTAAAGCAATGTGAAGAGTTGGCCGAGTATGGTGAAGACCAATTTGAAATGTGGTTTGATGGCGCTCGTGGTGGTGATGGCTACTATGGTGGCGAGGGCGGAAACCGCAATATAGATGCTGAAATTTATTATGATATTCCCAATCTTCGTGCCCGGGTACATCGTATCGCTCCTAACTGTGTGATGTGGGGCGTGGGTGGCGAGGCCCGTTGGATTGGTAATGAATCAGGCTATGCCGGTGAGACTGATTGGGCTATGACTGATTACATGTCTGAGAGTGTTGTTCGTGAAGAAGGAGACATCAATGGTTGGTTTTGGAATCCTGGCGAGAGCGATGCCAAGGCAACCAGCGCCGGATGGTTCTGGCATCAGGGGGAGTCGATGAAGAGTGCTGAGCGCCTTTTTCAAATGTACCTTGAGACTGTAGGACGCAACGCTACGCTTATTCTCAATTGTCCGCCCGATCAGTATGGCGTCTTGCCTGCTAATACCGTGAATGAACTCAAGAAGTTGGGACAGTTGCTCCATGGCCGCTTGGCAGTGCCCGTAGAAGGTCTCGATGCACCTGCTGTCGACTATGCCAAGACGGCACAGATAGAGGTGGATGATACTCGTTTTGGTGGCAGGTATGAGATATCAAACGTCGCTGATGGCGATAAGGATACTTATTGGGGTACCAACGATGGTGATCTTGATGCTACCATTACCCTTACATGGGACACTCCGCAGGTAATCCGTTATCTGGTGATGCAGGAACCCATCAAGCTGGGACAGCGTATCAAGGACTTCAAGATTGAGTATAGCGAAGACGGCTCCACCTGGACTGAGCTCTGCCCAAATATGCAGACCACTACTGTAGGCTACAAGCGTATCATCCCGCTCAACGGAAAGACCACCGAGAGCTACGGTAATGGGTATAGCGCTAAAAAGTTGCGTATTACCATTCTTGATAGCCGAGCTTGTCCGCTTCTCTCTAATTTGAATGTATTCTAACAACCTCAACACTAATGATAAATATACAGAAACTTATGAAAAAGAATATCATCCTTTCTGCCGCGTTGATGTTGTTTGGACTCACCGCGCCTGCACAAACAACGATAACTTTTGACACTGAGGACTATAAGAAAATAAGTGTCTACGACTCATGGGAGGAGAGCCCTTTCCGTGCAGAGAATCCCATAATAGACTGGGAAGCTGGTGTAGTTGCCAACCCCGATACTACTCCTGATGAAGTACTTGGTTATGCCCCCAATGCCACAGGGAATGTTTTGTCGTTGCGTCGTAGCCGTTATGGTAGCAATACTTTCGGTGTACGCATTGATCTCAAAGAACCTGTCCGTATGACAAAGCAACTTCAATATATTCACGTGATGACCTGTCTCAAAAATAAACCCGCTAGCAGTCGTATGATGGTTATAGGTCTTGGTAAGCGACTTGAAGAAAGTTGGAACTGGCAGACAGGGGAGGACGAACAATTTTGGGCGATTACCACAGCCAATGTTCACCCTAAGGAAGGCTGGCAGGATATAGTGGCTAGCTTTAAAGGATTCTCTTATTCGAAAGAGGAGAATGCCGATAGCGGTATTGATATTTATTCGCTTGTAATTATTCCCGATGTGCGTTCACCTCATGCCGACGCAACAGATTGGTATGCTTATTTTGATGAAATAGTGATTGATAATAGTCCCGTGAAGCGTTTTACAACAGAGAAATATGCATTGAATGACGACAAAGAAGCTGCCCAGACACGTAACGACCGCAAACTCAATAGTGTAGGTCTTACCGTTGATGGCAATAGTTATTCGTCGGAGGCTCGTAAGGGTAAACTCTATACCGACAATACCACGTCTAGTGTCTTTTCCGCTATAGCAGGGGACGAGGTGCAGCCTACCTTCAACTATACAGGTGGCTGGATGAGTGGTTACGTTTATGTCGATTGGGGGCGTGATGGCGTTTTTCATGCTTTTGTCAATGATAATGGAACTCCTTCCGAGGGCAGTGATGTGGCCAGCTATAGCGCTTTAATGATAGGGGAGAAATGGTATAAAAGTGATGGTACCACTGTTGGCAATGGTAATACCATAGGTGGTGGCGTACCAAAATTTACCGTTCCCGCAGGTACCGTAGAAGGCTTCTATCGCATGCGTTACAAGGTTGATTGGAATAGCATTGATCCTGCAGGCAATGCTTCGGATGGTAACAAGATTATAGCCAATGGTGGTAATATCCTTGATCTTATGCTCGATGTGCATGGCGAGAACGTGACGGTGAATGCTTCACAACTTAATGGAGATATCGTTTTGGCGGTCGACAATAGCGTTCTGCAGAACTACATCGCCTCTTATGGGCAACCTTTGATGGTTAAGATTGTACCCGCCCCTGGATTTGTACAGTATGGTTTCACCCTTAAGTATGGTTACAATGTGAATGCTAAGGAGCAGCTTGATGACAATGGCAACCCCAACTGGATACAAGTGGAGGTCCCCTATAGTGATGTTGCTGCTGATGGTACTTATACTATTCCTGCCGAATATATGCGCGGAAGCCAAGTGAGCATCAAGGGCGATATGCAACAGGTGCAGCCCTATATTGTAGAAGTTGCCGGTCTCTCAGACAACACCTTGGGTGGTGCCGTATATGCTAATATCGAAACCCATCATGGCGATACTATCAATGCTACCCAATTTTTCTCTGTCGAACAGCTAACTCCCATCGCCATTGAAGGTTACGATGCTGCGATTACCCTTGAAGGACGTGTCGTTAAGGTTGCCTATGTTATTAGTGCGGCACCATACACCCAGGTAGCCTCTCTTGCCGAGCTGAAGAACTATAAATTATATCACATTAAGGCTAAGAGTGGTGAAGGTTTTTTTGCATGGAACCCCACGCTGACCGATGAGTATGTCAGTCTTCGCGGGGTTACCAACCATTCCTATAATGGCATGACCTCCAACGGATCGGCTGCAGTCATCTTTCAAGAGGAGGTAAACCCCTATGACACCACTGTCGTGTGGCAGATCTATCAAGAGGATGGCAAGTACTATCTCTATCAACCTGCGCGTAAGGCTTATGTCACTCGCAGTGGCAGAGATTATAAGTTTACTACCTCCAAAACGGCTCTCGATGCTGTTTATAACAAAAGTGACGACAAAACCTTTGGTATCCATGCGGGTGGAAGTTATAGCGATCAGTCGACATACTTTGCTTGCATTGTTACCAATGAGGCAACTTGCCCTGTGCGCAATTGGACAAAGGAAGATCATGGTTCGGTACTTTATATTATGGAAAATCCTAACGTATATCTCGTGAATTACACAGTAGAGGTTGCTGGGCATGTTGGCGGTGGGCTCAGTTTTGAGGGTAACGATTATGCGCATGGAGCCACGCTTACTTCCACCAGTCTCCTTACGAGCAATGATATCGTTGCAAAAAATATCTTTCTGCATACCGCCCAGGTTTCTGTAGACTCGGAGAGGGGGACCATCCGTGTAGCCTATTCAGGTCCTTCAATCAACACCGGCAAGTACTATACTCTTGAGTGCCGCTCTGTTGCAGCTCACAATACTGAGCGCTTCATTGGTGACAATGGCGCAGTGATTAACGGCCGTTCTACGCAGGGTACCTACTTTGCTTTCGAACCAGGTCCCACAGTAGGTACCTATTATATCAAGAGTGTTGTGTCGGGTAAATACATCAACAGTGATGGTGCCAACATTTCTGCAAGTACTACTAAAAGTACGGCATGGACTTTGGGTGTACCCACTCATACTCCAGAGGTAGTCACATTCGGCATCAGTGGCGATAAGTATCTGAACAACAACGGGAGCAGATGTACAGACGGGACCTGTGTCAATTTACAGCCCAATACCCATCCTGGTGGTCCCGGAAGCGGCAATGCTTGTTCGTTATGGGCATTGCGTGAATACACTCCCGAAGATGGTGAGGGTACAGGAGTTTCTTCTCTTACTTCAACAAATCAGCCAGCGACGGTTATCTATGACCTCATGGGACGTCGGGTGCAAAACCCAGTAAAGGGCATATATATTGTAAATGGTACTAAAGTGCTATTGAAGTAGTAGCGAGACGAAACGAACGGGATATGTCTGTGGTTCATATTGAATAGGCTCCGAGGGTGTGTGCACCCTTGGAGTTTTTCTTTCAATGTATAAGTGGACCGAGTATCTTGTGAATTTATGCAATGTGCAGCTAGAGAGGGAGTAATGTTGTCTCTGTTGGTCTTTCTCTGCAAGTGAGTCCCTTTTGGGGTGGCAGGGACGTTTTAAGTCTCTTAATCTAAATCAGGGTTTTATCAAGCCTATGAAAATTCTGAATTGTGAGGTGTAGGAAAGGTGACTAAAAATAAAAGAAAATTTCAGTTTTTCCGATGAAGCTAAAAGATGCTTGTTCTTGCTTTGGAAAAAAGGGAACAGGCGAAGCTGTCGTTTTTCTCATGCTTACTCCTCGAACTCGAGTGACAGCTGCTCCCAAGTGCGGTGGAGCAGGTCGTCGGGCTCTTCGTCGTGAGGATTCGATACCGAGAGACCGATGAGGCGGATGGGGTGGTTGGTATACTTCACCTCAGAGAGTAGGCGCTTGGCAAGGGGGAGGATGACCTTCATGGTAAGCAGCTCTTGCTCTTGGGTGATGCTGCGGGTAATCTGGGTGAAGTCGTGAAACTTGATCTTCAGCGTCAGTGTGTTGCCACGGAAATCTTTGGCGGCAAGGCGGCGCAGCAGCTCCTCGGCAGTGTGGTATAGCTCCACGATGACGGCAGCGCGGGTGGAGATGTCGCGCTCGAGGGTGCGCTCGCAGCCGATGGACTTGCGCACACGCACTGCCTCGACGGGGCGGAGGTCGATGCCGCGGGCAAAGTCGTAGTAGAGCTGTCCCACACGGCCAAACTCGCGGGTGAGCCCGTCGAGCGACCATTGGCGCAGGTCTCGGCCGGTGTGTATGCCCAGGGCATGCATACGGCGTGCCGTGACCTTGCCCACACCCCAGAAGCTCTCGATGGGGAGGCGGGCGATGAAGTCGAGGGCTTGGTCGGGGTGGATGGTGCAGAGCCCGTCGGGCTTGCGGTAGTCGGAGGCTATCTTGGCGAGAAACTTGTTGTACGACACGCCTGCCGAGGCCACGAGGCCTACCTCATCGCGCACGCGCTGCTTGATTTCGCGGGCGATGTCGATGGCCAGGGCGATGCCGCGCTTGTTGTCTGTGACGTCGAGGAAAGCTTCGTCGAGGGCCAGGGGCTCGATGATGTCGGTGTAGTCGCGGAAGATGGAGTGGATGGTGTCGGACACTTCCTTGTATACCTCCATCCTGCCGGACACGAAGATGAGCTCGGGGCAGAGGCGCATGGCCTTGAGTGAGGCCATGGCGGAACGCACGCCATAGCGACGGGCCTCGTAGCTGGCTGCCGACACCACGCCCCGCTCGCCGGCATGCCCCACGGCGATGGGGCGCCCGCGCAGCTCGGGGTTGTCGCGTTGCTCTACGGAGGCGTAGAACGCGTCCATGTCGATATGGATGATTTTTCGTCCAGTCATGGTGGTTGGCAAAGTTAGTGCAAGCTTAATGAATATGCAAATTCCATAGACTGAAAGTTGTGAAAGATATTTCCTGAATTTTCGTTTGCCGTGTCGTTTGTAATAGAGGGTATATGGTCGTTTTGTGAGGACGTTTATGTGTGTGCTCAACACTCTTGTGGGTGCTTATGGATGTGTCATTCATAAAAAGCCTGCTTTTTTGCAATCTCCTATATTTACATATTCATTCGTTTTTCGTATCTTTGCGGGAAAATCATGAGAATACATTATGGTACGAACATCACAAGTGATATTTGAGCGAAATGCAGTGGAGTTTGTAACTGTTGCCGCTGAGTATTGTGCTTTTATTGAACGCAGCGAAGGGCAGAAGAGGGCGGAATTTGTAGATACATTACTCAAGATATTGCCATTGTTGTATATAAAGGCCTCGATGATTCCCGAGTGTGAGGTAATGGGCGAGGACGGACTGGAAAGTTTTGTTACAGAAGATGATTATGAGGTGATACGTATGAATCTACAAGAGTTGCTGGCCGACTTTGATGATTATCTCGATGTGTTTGTGGAAGATATGAAGTATAGTGATACCCCCATCCGTAAGAGCATAGCAGAGGATCTGTCTGATATTTACCAAGTGGTTAAGGATTTTGTCTGTCAGTTCCGTAGTGGACTTAACGAGACGATGCATGATGCACTTGCGCAGTGTCGTGAGCACTTTATCGCCTATTGGGGACAAACGTTGGTCAATACCATGCGTGCATTGCACGAGGTGAAGTACAACGGTGACGTTGAAGAGGAGGAGCTCGATGATTGAAATTGCCAGTAATATCTCAAAGGCTGACATCGCAGGGTTACCAACCGATCTTTTTAGTGGGCGTATCATTGTGATACACTCTGTCTCTGAAGTGGAAAAGGCGGTAGACTACCTGAAGAACTTTCCTGTTCTAGGTGTCGACACGGAGACTCGTCCTAGTTTTGCAAAAGGTAAGTCTTACGAAGTGTCACTTATGCAGGTGTCTACCGAAGATACTTGTTTTCTCTTTCGGCTCAACTATATAGGTATGCCTGATGCGTTGATAGGGTTACTGCAGAGTCCACAATTGAAAGTGGGGCTCTCGTTGAGGGATGATATTCATAGCCTGTATCGTAAGCATAGTTTTGAACCTAATGGCTTTCTTGACTTGCAAGACTATGTGAGAGAGTTGGGTGTTGAGGCGCAGAGCCTCCAGAAGATTTATGCTTTGCTTTTCAAGAAAAAAATTTCCAAGTCGCAACGCCTCACCAATTGGGAGGCCGATGTACTTACTGATCGTCAGAAAGGCTACGCCGCGACCGATGCTTGGGCATGCGTGCGCATTTATAAATACTTGGAGGAGTTGAAATGTAAACGGCAGATCCGTGTTATCAACCCCGACGTGTGAAATGAGGTGAGGAGAATAGGTATGTATGTCACAAATTGCAGGTCAAGGTGCAACTGGGCCTTTATTGAGTGGTAGACTTCGTTTTCTCGCTTTGCCTGGAAAGATGCTTATAACTTATAAATTCATAAAATTGTAATGTACAAGACTGTATATTTAAAAAAAGGGAAGGAGGAGTCTCTCGGTCGTTTTCATCCATGGATATTCTCCGGTGCTATTCATCATATTGAGGGCCGTCCTGAAGAGGGAGATGTAGTACGTGTACTTAGCGCCGATGGCCGTTTCCTTGCTATAGGGCATGTGCAAATAGGTAGTATTGCTGTACGGGTGCTTTCATTTGACGATGTAGTCATTGACCGTAACTTCTGGCTTCAGCGCCTTCGTGCGGCATATGATGTGCGTAATAGTATAGGTGTTGTCAATCAGCCGTCAAACAATACTTTCCGTCTTGTGCATGGGGAAGGTGACGGCTTGCCTGGATTGGTTGTTGATGTATATGATCGTACGGCTGTTATGCAGGCTCATTCGGTGGGTATGCATGTTAGTAGGTATGAGCTTGCAGATGCGTTGGGGGAAGTCCTTGATGGCGTTGTTGATAATATCTACTATAAGTCTGAGACGACGCTTGCCTATAAAGCGTCTGAGGATGGGGGTAATGGCTTCCTCAAGGGAGGCCTGGCTACAGCCAGCGATATAGCAGTGGAGAATGGGCTGCGCTTTCATGTGGATTGGCTGGGTGGACAGAAAACCGGATTCTTTGTGGACCAGCGTGAAAACCGTGCATTGCTCGAGCGTTATTCCTATGGGCGCAAGGTTCTTAATATGTTTTGCTACACGGGCGGTTTTTCCTTTTATGCTATGCGAGGCGGAGCCGAACTAGTACATTCGGTGGATTCTTCTTCGCGTGCTATTGATATTACTCGTGCTAATGTAGAACTCAATTTCCCTGGTGATAACCGCCACGAAGCTTTTGCCGAGGATGCATTCAAGTACCTTGACCGCATGGGCGATCAATACGACCTTATTATTCTTGACCCTCCAGCCTTTGCCAAACATAAAGATGCATTGCGCAATGCGCTTATGGGTTATCGTAAGCTCAATGCCAAGGCATTCGAGAAAATACGCCCAGGGGGGATTCTCTTTACCTTCTCTTGTTCGCAGGTGGTAACGAAGGATAACTTTCGTACAGCGGTATTTACGGCTGCTGCTATGTCGGGGCGTAGGGTACGTATACTGCATCAGCTTACTCAGCCTGCCGATCATCCTGTTAGTATATACCATCCAGAAGGAGAATATCTCAAGGGGTTGGTCCTGTATGTGGAGTAGGCGGATCTAATTCGAGTTATAGATTGTTATAAAAAACTGCGGATAGGTTTTAATCCGTAGTTTTTTATTTGTGTTTTATAAGCCAAGTGTTAAATGGTGTTAATTTTACACTTTTATTTGTTGAATTGTTTGTCGGTTTAAAAATAAGTTGTACCTTTGCATCGTGTTTTTCATGGTATTAGATTTTTAAAGTTGGAAGATTGGTCGTCGGGATGACGACCTTCTTTTTTTATACAGGGTACACCTCTTTTCCTTATGTTAGGTATTTGGGTTAGGTGTCTTCTAAAAAGAGGTGCTTTGTTCTTGACTTGTATTTTTTGAGATTACTGGGGGGGTATGCCTTCTCTATTGTTAGTGAGCTTTTTTGAGATTATAACTAAGATGTAACTAGGAACTTTGATATATGTGTAAAAACAATAAAAGGGCCGGAAAATTTTCCGACCCTTATTTATTGTTGTGATAAGGTAGTTCTTTAGAGTTTTGCGATGTGAGCGCAGAGTTTAGATTTCAAGTTTGCAGCCTTGTTCTTGTGGATGTTGTTGGTCTTAGCGAGTTTGTCCAACATCTTCTGAACAGTAGGATACATAGCCTGAGCTTCAGCCTTATCAGTGGTTGCGCGGAGCTTACGAACTGCGTTACGCATTGTTTTTGCATAATATCTGTTGCGCAATCTTCTGGTTTCAGTCTGTCTGATTCTCTTCAGCGATGATTTGTGGTTTGCCATTTCTTATCTTTTAATTTTGAATTTAACTTTGTAGCGCTACGGGGAGTCGAACCCCGCTTTAGAGAATGAAAATCTCTCGTCCTAGCCGATAGACGATAGCGCCATCCTTTTGCTTACGTCATGTGTTACCATGATTGTCTCTCGAAAGCGGTTGCAAAGGTAGATACTTTTTTTGAATCTACAAATGATTTGCCGCTTTTTTTTGCAATGAATATGATTTTTTGTAGTTTTGCACAGGATAAAGGTTATTGTAGTTATGATTATCGCCATTCTGTGGTTTGAGAATAGCGATTCTTATAAAATATTGGTATGTATATTGATGATAGAGGGGTAGTATTACAGTGTGTGAAATATGATGATAAGTCATTTATCGCACATTTGTTCACCTTTTCGCATGGGCACGTCTCCTTTATTGTGAATAATTCCCGTTCAAAGCGCTCTGCGGGTGCTTCCCGTCTCTTTCAGCCGTTGTCTTTTCTCTCCTTTCAGTGGGATAGTAAGCCGAATACTTCCCTTTATAGAATGAAGGAGGTTCGTCTTCTTTTCTTCCTGCAAGATATTCCTTGCAACCCAATCAAACGGGGAGTGGCGATGATGTTATCGGAGTTTATGGCTCACATGCTGCGTAATGAGGCAAAAAATTCGGACCTGTACATGTATATAGAGAAATCGGTCTGTTGGTTTGATGCGGTAGGTGATGGGTATGCCAACTTTCATTTGGTGTTTCTGCTGAAACTGCTCCGCTTTTTGGGTATTGCGCCCAACTTGGAGTCGTATCAAGAGGGAAGACTTTTTGATCTGTCTCTTGGCAGTTTTGTATTTGGGGGGATACCTTCTGAGCTGGTCATGGATTCGGCCGATGCTTGTTTGCTTTATCGATTGGCCAATGCTAATTATGAGTCGATGAATAGTGTAGCTATGCATAGGTTCGAACGGACTCGTATGTTGAAGTATGTGGCAAACTATTGTGCGCAGCATATACCGAAGTTTCCGGTTATTCAGTCTTTAGATATTTTAATTGGCATTTTTGATGATTGAAACGAATTTTATATGGAAGAGGTTATAGCTTTCTTAAAGGACCTGCGATGTAATAATAATCGTGAGTGGTTTACTGCTAATAAATCCAGGTATATAGCGGCTCAGGAGCGCTTTAATGCTATTGTAGATGAGCTCATTCGTGAAATATCCCTATTTGATGATTCTGTCATTGGACTCACGGCAAGAGATTGTACCTATCGTATTTATCGTGATGTTCGTTTCAGTGCTGACAAAAGCCCATATAAGACTCATATGGGGGCTTTTATCTGTCCAGGGGGGCGTAAGTCTGGCAATTCGGGCTATTATTTTCATATTGGCACAGGTGGCGAAGGGTATCCTTATGCGCATATGTTGGCTGCTGGAGACTATTGTTGTGATTCCAAGGTGTTGCAGATCCTTCGAGAAGATATTGTAAATGGGGATGGGGATTTTGATCGTATTGTCCGTGCGGCGGCTCCAATGTTTGTGCTTGATCGTGAAGGATCCTTAAAGCGAAATCCTAAAGGATTTGAGAGGGAAGAATTATATGCAGATTATCTTCGTTTGAAGGCATTTTGTTTAGTTCATATACCTACTGATGAGTTTGTTTGTGCTGATAAACTGCCTCATCGTGTGGCATCTCTTTTTAGTCTCACTAAGCCTTTCCTGTTTTATCTCAACCGAGCAATCGCGTATGTGAAGAATGAGTATTGATGAGGAGAATATTACTTATAATCCTTGTCCGTTTTTTGGCATAAATAATAAAAAGTGTTATATTTGCGGATAATAATGATATTTTTCTTATATGGCAGATTGGTGCTGTTGTCAAGAAGCATAATATGATCGAAGAGGAACTTAATAAACAAGACGAAAACGAAGATGTTAATTCAGAACTTTCTTCTGATGAATTGTCTTCGGATTCTCTATCCGACGATAGTAATAATAGTCATAGCGACTACCATCCTAAGAAGGACAATGGCGAGGACGACACCGTGAAGTACCAGCTCTCGGGAATGTATCAGAACTGGTTTCTCGACTATGCCTCCTACGTTATCCTCGAGCGTGCCGTGCCCCATATCAACGACGGCTTCAAGCCGGTGCAGCGCCGCATCCTGCACGTGATGAAGGAAGAGCACGACGGACGCTACAACAAGGTGGCCAACCTCGTGGGACAAACCATGCAGTATCACCCTCACGGCGACGCCTCCATCGGCGACGCCCTCGTGCAGCTCGGGCAGAAGGACCTGCTCATCGATTGCCAGGGTAACTGGGGCAACATCCTCACGGGCGACGGGGCTGCCGCTCCGCGTTACATCGAGGCACGCCTGTCGAAGTTTGCGCTCGAGGTGGTGTTCAATCCCAAGACCACGGAGTGGAAGCTCTCGTATGACGGCCGCAAGAAGGAGCCCATCACCCTGCCGGTGAAGTTTCCCTTGCTCCTTGCTCAGGGTGTCGAGGGTATTGCCGTAGGTCTGTCATCGAAGATTCTGCCACACAACTTCAACGAGCTGTGCGATGCCGCCATCAGCTATCTCAAGGGCGAGGACTTCGTGCTCTACCCCGACTTCCAGACGGGCGGCTTCATCGATGTGGCCCGCTACAACGACGGCGAGCGTGGCGGTGCAGTGCGTGTGCGTGCCCGCATCAACAAGCTGGACAACAAGACGCTGGCCATCACCGAGATTCCCTATAGCAAGACGACGACAACGCTCATCGACTCCATACTGAAGGCTGCCGAGAAGGGTAAGATAAAAATCCGCAAAGTCGACGACAACACGGCTGCCGAGGTGGAAATCCTCGTGCACTTGGCACCGGGCGTATCATCGGACAAGACCATCGACGCGCTCTATGCCTTCACCGACTGCGAAATCAGCATCTCGCCCAACTGCTGCGTCATCGACGACAACAAGCCCCACTTCCTTGGCGTGAGCCACGTGCTGCGCAAGTCGGTGGACAACACGCTTGCCCTCCTGCGCCAGGAACTCGAGATTCGCAAGAACGAACTCCTCGAGCAGCTGCACTTCGCCTCACTGGAGAAGATCTTCATCGAGGAGCGTATATATAAGGATAAGAAGTTTGAGCAAGCGCCCACGATGGATGCTGCCTGCGAACATATCGACGAGCGCCTGACACCCTACTACCCCACCTTTGTGCGTGAAGTCACCAAGGACGACATCCTGCGCCTGATGGAAATCAAGATGGCCCGTATCCTCAAGTTCAACAAGGACAAGGCCGATGAGCTGATGGCCCGCATGCGTGCCGAGATAGAGGAGATCGACAAGGAACTCTCCGATATGGTAGGCGTCACCACCCGCTGGTTCACCATGCTCAAGACCAAGTACGGCGCCGCCTACCCCCGCAAGACCGAGCTGCGCAACTTCGAGAATATCGAGGCCGCCAAGGTTATCGAGGCCAACGAGAAGCTCTACATCAACCGCGAGGAGGGCTTCATCGGTACATCGCTCAAGAAGGATGAGTTTGTCTCCAACTGCTCGTCCATCGACGACATCATCCTCTTCTACAAGGACGGCCGCTACAAGATTGTGCGTGTGGCCGAGAAGATGTTTGTAGGCCCCGGCGTCATCCACGTAGGCATCTACAAGAAGAACGACAAGCGCACCATATATAATGTGGTATACCGCGACGGACGTGGCGGCCCCCACTACATCAAGCGCTTTGCCGTCACTGGCACCAACCGCGACCGCGAGTACAACCTCACCCAAGGCAAACCCGGCTCACGCATCGCTTACTTCACTGCCAACCCCAACGGCGAGGCCGAGATTATCAAGGTGCAGCTCAAGCCCGTGCCCAACCTGCGCAAGACCGTCATCGAGAAAGACTTCAGCGAGATAGGCATCAAGGGACGCGCCTCCATGGGCAACCTGCTCACCCGCCTCGAGGTGCAGCGCATCGGGCTCAAGGCCCACGGAGCCTCCACACTCGGCGGCCGCAAGGTGTGGTTCGACCGCGACATCCTGCGTCTCGACTTCGACGGGCATGGCGAGTATCTGGGCGAGTTCCACAGCGACGACCGCATCCTCGTGGTATTGAAGAACGGCGAGTTCTACCTCTCGGACTTCGATGCCAACAACCACTACGAAGACAACATCCTCTATATCGAGAAGTACAACCCCGACAAGGTGTGGACCGCTATCGTGCGCAACGCCTCACAGAAGGGCTTCTACTACATCAAGCGCTTCACGATGGAGGCTACGGCAAAGAAGAACACCTTCGTCGATGAGCACAAGGACAGCAGCCTCACCCTGCTCACCTGCGAGGCATACCCGCTCATCCAGGTCAACTTCGGTGGTGGCGACAGCTTCCGCGAGCCGCTCGTCATCGATGCCGAGGAGTTTGCCCTCATCAAGGGCTTCAAGGCCATAGGCAAGCGCGTCACCAACTTCGAGATAGCCAGCTTCGAAGAGCTGGAGCCCACGCGCCATCCCGAGCCCGAAGTCACTGAGCAGCCCGAAGAGGCTGAAGCAGCCGATGAGGCAATCGAGACTCCCGAGGAGCCAATAGGAGAACAGCTTAACCTGTTTGAGGAATAATAATTGTAATACCTTCTACTAGAAAACAGTAGAGCTTATGCTCTGCTGTTTTTTGTTATTAAAGAGGAATATATGCTGAGGCTTTGTTTTGCTGCTTCAGTCATTGGTTCTTCTTGTGCAGATATACAATGATTTAGCCCTATAAGGATGATAAGGGATGGATGAGTTAAACAAGATAAATAATGAATAACTCTCATAGGAAATAATGAATAGAGGAATTTATGTATGACTGAAAGCAGTTCGTGTCGCTAGTAACTTACTTCCATTTGGATTGACGTAAAACGATAAGGTTTATTCCTTTCTCTCCAGTTGCCCGTCTACAATGTAGACACCAGGGGGTAGAGTAGGCTGGTCTGTGACGTTAAGACCATTGAGGGTGTAAATTCCTTTAGGAGAGGGTGTGTGTACGAAGGGGTGGAGTATGTTGTCGGGAGTACCAAGGTAACGCTGCATTTCAGGGTAGCGAGTGACGAGTGAGTCGCGGGTGTAGAAGTTGATGTCACTGATGATGGCACTACCGTCGTTACGCGTGGTGGTGAGTCCGAAGACGGTGTTTATGGCTTGTCCGTTTGAAGAGAAACTGAAGGTCGGGTTTTTCATGTTCTCGTTGAGGCCGCTCTGTGCAATGTCCCATACAAACAACGATTGCCCATTGGCAATCGTTGTGACGTAGGTGGGAGCTACCTGACTGGCATGGTTGATCCCACCGAGCCACCATAAGTATGCGGAACCACTCGTCCTGCGGAGTGGTTTTCCGCATATGGTAAGATATTTATGCTCCGAAGTGAGGTCGTAGAAGTCGTCGTAGTAGGTGGCATATTGCAGGGCGATGTTGTTGCTGCCCTGCTTGCCGTAGACGGTGATGGTGTTGTCGTCGTTATAGGTGACGCGGTTGACGCGGTTGTCATCGCCCGATATCCACTGGTAGTTGACGAAGGCGTAGAGGGGCTTCACGGCATAGTCCTTGAGCAGACGTAGGTAGTAGAGGCCAGGGACAGGAGTATTGCCCGAGGCATGGAAACGCACGGTGATGCTGTCGGGCAGGATACCGTCGACCATCAGCAACTCTTCGCTGATGGGATGCTCCCAGTTGTAGTGACCGCTGAAAGACTTTTTCTCCAAAGTCATATTGATGAGCTTCTTGTTGTTGACATAGATGGTGACTATGCGGCCTGCGTCGGCAGAGTGGAAACGACACATGAGTGATACGTTCTCCTTGATGCCTTGGGTGGCAAGCTGGTAGCTGAACGACTGGCCGCTCTGACAGTCGACATAGAACTCGCCGTCGTAGCTGCCCTTGCCGAAGGTGCCTAGCAGACCATGTCCGGCATCGCTCTGCTGCTCACCCGTGGCTACGAAGTCGAGAGTGCGGTTGTTGAGGCGCTGCTTGGCCTCCTCCTCGGCCATCACCTGCTGGCGTATCTTCTCCCATTCGTCGGCGGTGAGTTGGTTCCAATAGGTCATGTAACGTGCCTCGTGGATGGTGTAGAAGGGTTGCAGAGTGAGGTCGGCCCAGCGCAGGCTGTTGTAGAGGCCGGGGCGTATCTTGAAGTGGAGCTTCTCGGCATCGACCATGTAGATGGAGTCGAGTACATGGGCGCGGTTGCCGATGAGCATGGGTGCTGAGGTGAGGCTGAGCTGGGCACCCTGTCCAGGGGCGTGGTCCATTCGGCCTTCACCGGCATGCTGGCCTGTGAGGTTCTCGGTACTGGTGATGGCGCCCAGCAGGATGGGACCATAGCGCAGGGCTATGTAGTCGTCGTAACCGGGGCAGGGGAGGTAGTTGAGCTGCATGGGTAGCGATACGCTGATCTCGTCGCCTGCTTGCCATTTACCTTTTAAATATATATAGCCGTCCAGTTCCTCTACACTCTTGGATGTGCCGTTGATGGCAATGCCGAAGCCGCCGCACCATGAGGGCTTGCGGATGGCGATGGTGTAGCTGCCGGCCTTGTCGATGGTGAGCGTGGTGCCCGGCTCGTAAGGGAAGCGGGTATGCTGTGTGAGGGCATAAGTCTCATCGTTGAGTATCGAGGGTACGAAGAGGTTGACGTAGAGGGTACCGCTCTCGGGGTCGCGACTGTAGATGAACTCGCCATACTTGCTGTGGTTCTCCATGCCGGTGCCTACGCAGCACCACATGCCCTGGTTGACCTGTGAATACATGCGATAGTGTTGTGGACGCAGCGAGGTGAAGTATACGTAGCCGCCTGTCTCGGGGTGCTGGGTGGAGAGGATGTGGTTAAACATGGCCATCTCGTAGAAGTCACCGTACTTGCCATGGGCACCGTCGGCAAAGAGGTCCTCGGTGAGCTTGAGCATATTGTTGGTGTTGCAGCTCTCGGGGCCGTCGGTCATGGTGATGTGGTGGTGGGCATTGCTGTGTTGCACGAAGTGCTCGTTCACGCTGTTGCCGCCCAGGGCTACGGTGCGGTTCTCTACCACATCGGTCCAGAAGTTCTCGGCAGAGCGCCGGTAATTGTCAATTGTCAATTGTGCATTGTCAATTGTCTTTCCCTGTTGTGCCAGGCGAATGAACCCGATATACTTGGGTACTTGTGTGTTGGCATGCTTGTTGCTGAGGAAGGTGGTATTGACGGTCTGCATATTGTCCACCATCGTCTTGTGGGTGTAGCGGTGGGCTGCGATGAGGTATTTCTCTTCACCAGTCATTTGATAGGCATCGGCAAACATCTCGTTGATGCCGCCATGCTCGGTGTTGAGCACGTCCTGCACTTGGGCATCGGTGAGGTTGCTGATGAGGTTGACGCCCCAGTCGCACATTTTGAGGAAACACTCGCGTCCCTTCTCACTACCGGCATAGAGCCAGGCGTCGCGGAAACCGGCAAACATCTTGTGAACAACGTAGAGGGGTACGTTGCCGCGGTTTTGGTTGAACTTCGTGAGGTCGCCACGGTAGAGGCCTGTCCACACCCCGTTGTCGGGGAGGCCGCCAATGTAGCCGTAGAGTCCTTCCGTATTGTCATCGAATACGGCTTGGCATTGCGCCATCTTCTCCAAGGTGTAGTCCATACGCTTTTTCAGTCGGGTACGCATATCCTCATCCTTGGTGGCGGCGTAGGCTAGGGCGAGTGCCGAGAGGTAGTGGCCGCCCACATGTCCGTCAAGACGGAAGTTACCCGATCCCCAGTTGGGGAAATTGGGGTGCTCTTCCTCCCATCCCTTGATACCAGCTTGGCGGAAGTAGGGGGTGAGCAGACGGTCAACATCGTACTGCAGCAATAGGTCGTTGTTGAGGTCGAGGGCCGTCTTGAACATGCCGTCGGTGAGGGTTACTTCCTGCAGGTCGAACAGGTGAGGGTAGAGTTTGCTCTGAGCATAGCTTGCCGATGCTGTGGCTAGTGTCATACAGCAGATGAGGATGAAGTGTCGTGTTCTCATAAATGTATGTAGGGTAACAATTTTGCGGATATGTTATTTCTTTACTCCCTTGTAGATGATATAGCCTAAGGCTAAGGCAACAGCTGCGATGATGACGTAGCCTATCTCATGACTGTATTCGGTAACGGTGCCGATGAGTTGGTCTTCGGGTACAATAGCCTCAAGATACCAACCTAGGGCTGCTAACACGGCATTCCATATACCTGCACCAAGGGCTGTGAAAGCAACGAACTTGGCGATCCCCATCTTGGCCAGACCAGCGGGAATGGAGATAAGTTGGCGTACGGCAGGTACGAGGCGGCCGATAAGAGTGGCTACCGCTCCATGCTTGCGGAAAAACTTCTCTGCAGTCTCAACCTTCTCTTGGTCGAGCAGGCACATATGACCTATGCGGCTGTTGGCAAATTTATACACGATGGGCTTGCCGAGCCAAAGGGCGAGGAAGTAGTTTATGAGTGCGCCGATGATGGCTCCTGCTGTGGCAAATAAAATGACCAGCCATACATTGAGCTCGCCCGTTGCGGCTGCTTTGTAGGCAGCAGGGGGAACTACCACTTCGGATGGGAAGGGGATGAATGAACTCTCGATAGCCATCAATAATGTGATGGTCCAATAATTAAGGTTGTCGAGGCACCATTGAATGAATTGTACGGATTCCATGTCGTGTGTTGTGAGTTTTTTATTTTTTGTGTCATCTCGAACGGTAGTGAGAGATCCCTCGCGCTGCTCGGGTGACACAGAGGTGTTGTGAGTTTTTAATTTTCAATTTTCAATTGCTTTAGTCTCTCTATCATGCTGTCGGCACTTTCGCCTGGGGTGGGGGGGAGGCTGAATATCTCGTAGGTCTTTGTGGGACAAATATTAAGTGATTGAGCCAGTGTCTCTTTGAAAGACTCCTCATGGAGTATCCATTCGCAAAGGCATAGGTAGGGATATAGCATGGTTGATTCTATCTCAGTGTTTCCCCTGAGGAGCCGTAATATGTAATAACTCATCTCGTAATGGGCATTCTCGAGCATGGATACCCCGATAAGAAAGAGTGAACGTTCTACCCGTTCGTTATCGTAGCTTAGGGCCTTGAGGAATAGTTCTGTACTTTCGTTATAGACTCCTTGACATAGCAGCTCGTGCCCTTTCATAATGATGAGTTCGGGGTTGTCCGGATAAATTTTTAAGGCCTCATTGATATAGGCGATTGCCTTTTCGTGCTGTTCTTTGCGGCTGAAAATGAGTGACAGCTGACTATAAATCTGTGCTTGTTCCTCAGAATCTTCCGGAATAGTGGTAAGGGCTTCTGTGAAATACTCTAACGCCTTATCGTCATCGCCCATATTGACACGGCACATCCCCATATGAAAGAGGGGGTCTACAGTCTCTGGATACTTCTGGTGGATGATTAGGTAGTATTCCTCAGCACGACTGTAGTTACCTAAGTTGAAATAGCAGTTAGCCGCAGCATACATAGAATAGTAACACTCGTCGCTGTTGATTGCAATGGCAAACTCAAAGGCTTCGATGGCTTTGTCATACTCCTCGCGCTGAAAATATATCTTACCCAACTCTTCCCAATAGAGAGTGCTATAAGCATCGGCGTCAAGTAGTTGGTTATAGAGGGCTATAGCCTCGTCATATCGCTCTTGCTGTGTGTAATTATAGGCTGACGATTCAAGTAATGATTTGTTGTTTGGGTATCGGGTCATAGCCTCATCAACCCAATCATTGGCTATATCGGTCTGTTTGTTGTCAACGAGCAAATCTATAATGTCTGTATAAGTGTCTGCCTGATAGCTTTCTGCTTCGATAAGTGCTCTAAAAATATCATTGGCTTGACGATGACGATTATCGGCTAATGCCAATTCGGCCTTTAGGAACAATACTTCACGGTCGTTTTGGTCGGTGATGCTCTCGCTGATAACAATGGCCTCGTTCAGGTGCCCGTTGATGAGACGTGCCCGTGCCTTGAAAATGAGTGCGTCTAGATTGTCGGGGTGCAATCGGATAGCATAGTCAAGAGCTGCCTCAGCTTGTTGTGAATCGCCCTGCATGGCATAGTATTCAGCTATATCAGTGAGCTCAGCCGCTTCAAAATAGAAACAGCTGCCACTGAGTAGCATGTCCTCATAGTGCGCTAAGATTTGCTTGAACTCGGGTTTGTCGAAATATGATGCGAACTGATCTTTCATATGGTTTTAAGTTTGTGAGTTTATGAGTTTTAAGTTTGTGAGTTGCTACCACTACCATAGTGACTTTTAAGTGGTAACAAATAACAAGGAAACTTTGTTTAATTTAAGATATCAGACGCTAATGAACTCAATAACTTAAAAACTCAAAAACTCATAAACTTACTTATTCATCTTGCTCCAGGTATCCTTGAGCGATACGGTGCGGTTGAATACGAGGTGCTCTGCGGTAGACTCCTTGTCGACGTTGAAGTAGCCGATGCGGCGGAACTGCAGGTAGTCGAGCGGCTTGGCCTCGGCCAGGTAGCGCTCCACGTAGCACTCGGTGAGCACTTTCAGCGAGTCGGGGTTGATCATCTCCTGCATGGCCTCCAGTGCGTCGCAGCCCTTGGCTTCGCGGATGGCTGCCATCTCGTCGCGTGGGTTCTCTACCTTCCACAGACGGTCGTAGAGGCGCACCTCGGCCTTCAGACAGTGGTCGCAGCTCACCCAGTGGAGTGTACCCTTCACCTTGCGGTTGCTGCCGGGCATGCCGGTCTTGGTCTCGGGGTCATACTCAGCGTATACCTTGGTGACGTTACCCTCGTCGTCTTTATCGCATTTTATGCACTTCACGATGTAGGCATTCATCAGGCGCACCTCCTGGCCGGGAGTCATGCGGAAGTATTTCTTCGGGGCATCCTCCATGAAGTCTTCACGCTCTATCCACAGCTCGCGGCTGAACTCGATGGTGTGTGTGCCTGCTTCGGGATCCTCGGGGTTGTTGATGGCCTCCATCACCTCCACCTGTCCCTCGGGATAGTTGGTGATGACGAGTTTCACGGGATTGATGACGGCCGATACTCGGGTGGCGCGGGTGTTGAGGTCTTCGCGCACGGCACTCTCGAGCAGGGCAAAGTCGTTGAGCGCGTCGTAGGTGGTGTAGCCAATCTTGTCCACGAAGTTGCGGATCGATTCGGGCGAGTAGCCGCGGCGACGGAATCCGCAGATCGTCGGCATGCGGGGGTCGTCCCAGCCGTTGACGAGGCCCTCCTTTACTAATATGAGGAGGTTGCGCTTGCTCATGAGCGTATAGTTGAGGTTGAGCTTGTTGAACTCATACTGGCGGGGACGGTTGTCGTCGAGGTCCTGGCCATTCTTCACCCAGTCCACGAAGAGGTCGTAGAGGGGGCGGTGAGGCACAAACTCCAGTGTGCAGAGCGAGTGGGTGACACCCTCGAAGTAGTCGCTCTGTCCGTGAGCGAAGTCATACATCGGGTAGGCCTTCCATGTGGTGCCTGTGCGGTGGTGCGGATGGTTCACCACGCGGTATATGATGGGGTCGCGGAAGTGCATGTTGGGGCTGGCCATGTCGATCTTGGCACGCAGCACCATGCGTCCCTCCTCGATCTCGCCGCGGTTCATCTTCTCAAACAGCTCCAGGCTCTCCTCTACGGGGCGGTTGCGGTAGGGGCTCTCGATACCGGGTTGTGTAGTGGTACCCTTCTGTGCTGCAATCTCTTCGGACGACTGCTCGTCGATGTATGCCTTGCCCTGCTTGATGAGGTCAACGGCAAAGTCCCACAGCTGCTGGAAGTAGTCTGATGCGTAGTACTCGTTGCCCCACTGGAAGCCCAGCCACTGGATGTCCTCCTTGATAGCCTCTACATACTCCACATCCTCCTTGGTGGGGTTGGTGTCGTCGAAGCGCAGGTTGCATACGCCGCCATACTTCTGTGCCATGCCGAAGTCGAGGCATATTGCCTTGGCGTGTCCTATGTGGAGGTAGCCGTTGGGTTCGGGCGGGAATCGTGTCTGCACTTTTCCACCGTTCTTGCCCTCGGCGAGGTCGTTCACTACTATCTGCTCAATGAAGCTCAGACTCTTCTTTTCTGTATTTTCGCTTACTGTCTGTTCAGCCATAATATTCCAATTTATTTAATATTTCGCAAAGATACAACAAGCCGAGAGGAGAACAAAATAAATTCATTTATTTTTTATTCCGAGGCGCCGTGTATCTTCTGTGACGCAGTCACTAAAATTAGTGCAAACCGAGAGAAAAAGCAAGTTTACTTGCATTTTTCCGAGGTGCAGCCTAATTTCTGTGCTTGCGTGTATCCTTCAGAATACAGCAGAAGGGTGGTAAGAATCTTGTCAGCATGGTTGTAAGGTGTATTATCACACAGAAAAAGACGGGCATTGAAGGGTCGGAAATCCTCTTCAATGCCCGTTTTTATGTGTGTGATTTTAAATCCTTATCTGTCGTGGAGTGAGTTTATAGGTCGATAGAGAAGTAGTAACCTACACTCAATCCCCAGAAGAGCTCGTTCCAAGCGGGGTTATACATGATCTGAGCTGATACGGGCAATGTGCCGCCATGATTGAACTCAAACTCGTGACCGGCACTGAGGTTGAGATTACAGATACCGAAGGCGTCGTTCCCATAATACACCGAACCGTAAGGCCACATGCCTGCAGCTACGCTAAAGTCTACAGCCGAGATGGAGAAGTCATACACCACCTCGAAGTAGGAGGGGAAGGCTGTAGCCCAGTCGAAGCCACCACCATCGAGCGAACCCTCGAAGGTCTGATTGATGATGGAGTACCACGAGAAAGTGACGGGGATATTCTCACTCAGGGTGTAGCTAAGCCCGAAATCGAGGAAGTGCCCTTCCTGCCAGGGGCCGAAGTAGCGGCCTTCGGCATAGTCGGCAAGCGACAGCGTGAGGTTGCGCCACGAAGCCTCTACAGAGAGGTCGAGCTCGTTGTAATGCTCGCCGTAGCGGTTATGAAACAGTGATTTGGTGCCCCACACGCCGAGGCTTACTGCCCAGTCGCCCTTTTCATAGTCAAAGTAGGCCGATGGCTGCACACTGGGTCCACCCAGCTCCATACCGCGCCACAGGTAATGGCTCACAGCATCGGCACCTATGGTCATAGACCAGTCACCACTCTCTTGCGCACAAAGCGGAGCCACTGACGACGTACCGAGAAGAAGAGCGCAAGCAATAGATAAGAAGTTGTTTTTCTTCATTTTTGTTACAAATAATTAGAATAGGTTAATAAAATTCGCCGACAAATTTAGTGCAAGCCGAGCGAAAATGCAAACTTGTTTGTAATTTTCCGAGGCGCCGCCTAAATTCTGTGTTCGCAAAGCGAATACTAAAGGTAATAAATTTCACTTTTTCACACTATCTTTAGCCTGCTTTGCAGGCAGAAATTAGGCTGCGGCTCGGAAAAAATCAAGTTTTACTTGTTTTTTCTCTCGCCTTGCACTAATTTTGTTCCCACTTTTTGAGAAATTAGGATTTTTTATGTTGTATTACCTTGTAATAAAGTACGGCATTGGCTGAAAACAGAGTAGAACCCGGTGGTAACATCATCGATATCAAGCACGTGTCTAAATGGTTCGGAGACAAGCAGGTGCTGGATGATGTGAGTTTGTACATCAGAAAGGGAGAGTTCGTCACCATCCTTGGTCCCTCGGGATGCGGCAAGACGACCCTTCTGCGAATCTTGGCAGGTTTTGAGACTGCCTCAGAGGGAGAAATCCTATTGGAAGGTGCCGACATCACACAGACACCACCGCATCAGCGACCGATGAATACGGTATTCCAACGCTATGCGCTATTTCCACACCTCAACGTATACGACAACATCGCCTTCGGCCTGAAGCTGAAGAAGACCAAGGCCAACATCATAGAGAACAAGGTGCGACGCGCCTTGAAGATGGTGGGCATGACGGACTATGAGCATCGCGACGTGAACTCGCTCTCGGGCGGACAGCAGCAGCGCGTGGCCATAGCACGTGCCATCGTGAACCAACCCACCGTGCTCCTGCTCGACGAGCCCCTTGCCGCACTCGACCTCAAGATGCGCAAGGACATGCAGATGGAGCTCAAGGAGATGCACAAGACACTGGGCATCACCTTCATCTACGTCACCCACGACCAGGAGGAGGCGCTCACGCTGAGCGACACCATCGTGGTGATGAGCGAGGGCGTGATACAGCAGATAGGTACGCCTACCGATATATATAACGAACCGGAGAACTGCTTCGTGGCCGACTTCATCGGCGAGAGTAACATCCTCAACGGCACCATGGTGGAGGACCGCCTGGTGCGCTTCATGGACACGGAGTTCAAGTGCGTCGACGAGGGCTTCGGCAACGATGTACCCGTCGACGTGGTCATCCGCCCCGAGGACATCTACATCATGGCCCCCACAGAGAGTGCCATGCTGCATGGACGCGTGTCGTCGTGCATCTTCAAGGGGGTACACTACGAGATGACCGTGCAGCTGCCCAACGGCTACGAGCTGATGGTGCAGGACTACAACGCCTTTGAGCCGGAGAGCGAGGTGAGCCTCATCATCAAGCCATCGGACATTCACGTGATGAAGAAGGAGCGCACATGCAACACCTTCGAGGCCGTGGTGGTGGACGAAACGCACATCGACATGCTGGGAGCTACCTTCGAATGTATGCCTCACTCGCTCGAGAAGGGCACTGAGGTGAAGGTAGAGGTGGACTTCGACAAGATAGAGCTCACCGACGACAAGGAAGACGGTATGCTCGAAGGTGACGTACGACTCATCCTGTACAAAGGCAACCACTATCACCTCACCATCGTGACCGACGAGGACGACTACCTCTACGTAGACACCAACGACGTGTGGGACGATGGCGATATGGTGGGTATCAACATATTGCCGGGAGATATGAGGATAATTGAGAATTGACAGTTGACAATTGACAATTGAGAATTAGGCTCCGCGTCAATACTAACTCAAAAGCATTATACTAACTCCCCCTCTGTTCATAGAGGGGGTGCCCAAAGGGCGGGGGCGTTACAAGCGTAGCACGTAGTATAAGACGAGCGTAATGAAGCGGAGGGGTCTAACAAGAATTTATAATCCCAATGAACAAATTCATCAAATTCATATCGCGCCGCAGCACATGGTCTATCCCCTATGTGATATTCCTGCTGCTATTTGTGGTGCTGCCGCTGATACTCATCGGCGTGTATGCCTTCATGGACTATAGCGGCAACTTCACCGTGGCCAACTTCGTCAAGTTCATCGAGCAGCCCGAGGCCATCAAGACCTTCGTCTACTCCGTGGCCATAGCCATCATCACTACCTTCCTGTGCATACTGCTGGGCTACCCCGCGGCATACATACTGAGCAACAAGGAGTTTAACCGCTCCAAGACGATGGTGCTGCTCTTCATCCTGCCCATGTGGGTCAACATCCTCATCCGTACGCTGGCCACCGTGTCGCTCTTCGACATCACCGGCATACCGCTCGGCGAGGGTGCCCTGCTCTTCGGACTCACCTACGACTTCCTGCCCTTCATGATCTATCCTATATATAATACGATGATGAAGATTGACAAGAATCTCATTGAGGCTGCGCAAGACCTCGGGGCCAACCAACTGCGCGTGTTCCTCAAGGTGATAGTGCCCCTCTCCATGCCGGGCGTAGTGAGCGGCATCATGATGGTGTTCCTGCCCACGATATCGACCTTCGCCATCTCTGAGCTGCTGACGATGAACGATATACGCCTCTTCGGCTCCATCATCCAGGAGAACATCATGCTGAGCGACACGATGAACTATGGCGCTGCCCTTTCACTCATCATGCTGATAATCATTGGCATCACCAGCTTCTTCAGCGGCGACGATGAGGGAGAGGTGAGCCATGGAGGAATAATATAAATTGACAATTCACAATTGATAATTGACAATTAGAGTACTCTGAGCTCTCCGGGTACTCCGAAAAACAAAGAACAAGGATGAACGCAAAAAAGATATTAGCCAAAGGGTATCTGTGGTTGCTGCTGGCAATCCTCTACACCCCGATTCTCATCATTGCCATCTTCTCGTTCACCGAGACGAAGGTGCTGGGCAACTGGACGGGCTTCTCTCTGAAGCTCTACACCAACCTCTTTGACGGGGGCATGTCGAACTCGCTGATGAGTGCCATACAAAACACCATCATCATTGCCCTGGTAGCCTCGTCCATCGCTACCGTGCTGGGCAGCGTGGCCGCCATAGGCATCTACAACCTGAAGAACCGCCAGCGACAAGCGGTCAACTTCCTCAACAACATACCCCTCATCAACCCCGACATCATCACCGGTATCTCGCTCTTCCTGCTCTTCGTAGCACTGGGCATATCGCAGGGCTACACCACGGTAATCCTTGCCCACGTCACCTTCTGCACACCCTACGTGGTGCTCAGCGTGATGCCGCGCCTCACAGGCATGAACCCCAATATCTATGAGGCGGCCCTCGACCTCGGCGCCACGCCCTTCCAGGCATTGCGCAAGGTCATCATCCCCGAGATCAAGCCCGGCATCATCAGTGGCTTCATCCTCTCGTTCACGCTCTCTATTGACGACTTTGCCGTGAGCCTCTTCACCAAGGGCAACATCGGACTCGAGACCCTCTCCACCTACATCTATTCCGATGCACGCAAGGGCGGTCTCACCCCCGAGCTGCGACCCCTGTCGACGATAATCTTCGTCACCGTATTGGTGTTGCTCATCATCATTAACCGACGCCAAGCCAAGAGCAGAGAGAAGCTGGCTTAGTCTATGCCGAGGCGCGAAGGAGGAAAACGAAAGTTAACCGACGCTCGGCGAAACAGGCCAAGGCAAAGGTCTGATATATAACGAAGGCTCGAAAAAGTTTTTACATTCTTATCCCATACCGCGCCGTACCACCCAGCGCCTCCTCGATGCGGATCAGCTGGTTGTACTTGGCTATACGGTCGCTACGGCTCATCGAGCCCGTCTTTATCTGCCCCGCATTCACCGCCACGGCAATGTCGGCGATCGTGGTGTCCTCGGTCTCGCCCGAGCGGTGGCTGATGATGGTGCTGTACCCATTGCGTCGGGCCATCTCGATGGTGTCGAGCGTCTCGCTGAGCGTACCTATCTGGTTCACCTTCACAAGCACGCTGTTGGCGCAGTTCTGCTCTATACCTTTGCGCAGATACTTCACGTTCGTCACAAAGAGGTCGTCGCCCACCAGCTGGCAGCGGTTGCCAATGCGCTCGGTGAGCATGGCCCATCCCTCCCAGTCGTTCTCGGCCATGCCATCCTCGATGGAGTCTATCGGGTAAAGCCCCACAAGACGTTCGAGGTAGTACACCTGCTCGACAGAGGTGCGCCGACTGCCGTTGGGTCCCTCAAACAGGCTGTAGTCATACACTCCATCCTTGTAATACTCCGATGCCGCGCAGTCGAGTGCCAGCGTCACCTCCTTGCCGGGCTTGTATCCGGCTGCTTCGATGGCCTGCACGAGCGACTCCAGCGCCTCTTCGGTGCCTCGCAGGGCAGGCGCAAAGCCACCCTCATCGCCCACGGCCGTGCTGTAGCCTCGCTTGCGCAACACGCTCTTCAGTGCGCCAAACACCTCGGCACCCATCTGTATGGCCTGCCGTATGCTACGCGCTCCGATGGGCCTTACCATAAACTCCTGAAAGGCGATGGGCGCGTCGGAGTGGCGGCCACCGTTGAGCAGGTTCATCATGGGCACGGGTAGCACATGGGCATTCGTGCCGCCGATGTATCGGTACAGCGGCATGCCGCACGACTTTGCCGCCGCCCTGGCTAAGGCAAGCGACACGCCCAGCATCGCATTGGCCCCGAGGTTACGTTTCGTGGGCGTACCGTCCAGCTCCAGCAGCAGCTTGTCCAGCTCGCGCTGGTTATACACGTTGCATCCATGCAGCACGGGAGCTATGCGCTCGTTGATGTTCATCACCGCCTTCGTCACTCCCTTGCCGCCGTAGCGACGCTTGTCGCCATCGCGCAGCTCCAGCGCCTCATTCTCACCCGTAGAAGCCCCCGACGGTACGGAAGCACGTCCTACCACACCATTCTCAAGTACCACGTCGGCCTCTATGGTAGGCGTGCCGCGCGAGTCCAGGACCTCACGTCCTCTGATATCCGTTATTCTCATATCTTTTATTTTAAGAAGCTGTTTGAATTTTATTTATAGTTTAGTTGGGAAGACTTTTTGAGTAGATTTGTACTCTTGGTTCGCAGCAAATAGTGGTCTATTTGCAAGAACGGAGAGGGCAAAGATGCCAAAAAGGACCCCAAATAAACAGAAAAGTATCTCCTTAAACTTATTAACGGTAAAATCCAAACAGCTTCTAAGGTTAATACTCTCGTACAATTAAAACGTACGGATAGCCCAAATGTTGTGTACATCACCCTACTGCACGGCAAATGGCCCTATAGGCTCTGTCTATAGCTACGGGCAATAATCTGTTTTCTCCGTTTTCTATCTGCCAGTGTCCGCCAATAAGGGTTAACCTATTGATACATTATGCTTTCGTGGCGGACACTGCGGACAAATATCCATATCAGCCGAATGTCCGCCATAATGACAAGACATCCTCTAAGATAATACTTCTCAAACACACTTTTCATATAGCCCATTCCCTGATTTTACACAACATTTTTATGAGGCTGTGTCAAAATGGGAACGCGCTATCAAAATGTCGTGTCATTGCCTTTGGCCCCTACGGGCGGCGAACTTCGTTTCCGAACCGAAGGGAGGAATCTCATCGTCAGTATTAGAGATTTCTCGTCGCTTCGCTCTGTCGAAATGACAAAATGATAGTTGTTTTTCTTTTTTACACAGCCTCATAAAAACGACAAGCAGAAACCGGGCAGACGCATAATAAAAAGTATTAGATGAGCCTTGGTAATTTACACACAAACCGCGTTTTCTCACGCTAAATACGTTATTCTCACGCAGAAATATAGGATACCACCAAATAAATTTGCAGTATCCTATATTTCTGCGTGAGACAAACATTGATTATCTGAAAGAAATCTGAAACAATAACTCCTGTTACGAGCAATCATGAGATGGGTAGGCATACTTTACCGCCTACATGTAAATTTGTACGCAGTGTCCGCCATTAACCATAAGTCATTCATAGTGTTATGATGCATCGGCGGACACTGGCAGGTAAAAACGGAAACCCCATTATTGCATACATCAACTACTTTTTTGCGGTTGATGCATGCAATGAAATGATTACAAACATGCAATGGAATCGGTACATGCATGTACCACGCGGAACGCAAGGCTCCGGCTGTAGTTTCCTGATTTAGGTTGTCAGTTTAGAGGTTAATCCCTATAACAGGTTTACACGATTTGGTCTTATTCCTATACTAGGTTGACTGGTTAGTTTTTTAATCCTATAAATACTTTACAAT